>JBPOHN010000033.1:0-4286 GCA_052035525.1 Armatimonadota bacterium | reverse complement strand
GTGCATCAGCCCTACTTCTTCCAGATTCACGTCGGTATACCAGCGCGAGATCGCCAGATCCTCAAGCAGGCAGTACTGCAGATAGCCCAGCAGCGCTTTCTGCATCGCTGAAGACGACAGATCGACTCCTGGCAGATGCTCATCAAAGAAGCCCCTCGACTGCATATCGACGTATAGCCGTTCAGCAGCCTCACGGACATCCCAGCCCTTGTCAGGGGAAGACCCCAGCGTCCGGTACAACAGATAACGGAAGAGGATGTGCGAGTACCAATCATCGAGATTGCCAGCCTGCAGAGCCGCGTCTTGCCGAACGTCGCAGAAAACGAGCGACTTCGGCTTCACCGGGTCAGGCTTGGCGCTTAGCATCGCAAGCGTCAGCACGTTGAGAGCAGTCGATCTTCCTATCCTGGTGCCGTAACTGAGCTTCGTGTTCTCTCGCATCTTCTCAGTGCGCAAGACTCCACAGGCCGGGCACATCTTGAGAGGGAAATAGCTGGCCACGCCGGTGATCCCGATCTCGTCGTTGCTCGACCTGATCTCGTGGAAGGTATTGGCATCTAGGTCGATAGCCGCCCCGAGGGGAACGTGGCGCTCTTTCCCTTTCTTCGGGGTTCCATCCTTCTTCAGCCATTCGTCTGGCATGAACTGCTGAATCTGATTCCACTCCGACCCATCGGCAAGCGGGACGAAATACCCGGCGTTGTCCAACTGGTCGCCGGGATCCGCTTCCATATCCCAAGGGCGGAGTTCCTGGGCATTCCAAGTCATCCCCATCAGCTCCGCGCCGCAACTCCGGCAGAAGTGCAGCGGGAACATGAGTGAAGTGATCTTCTTCTTAGCGCATTCCGGACAGACGGACTCGCCCTTTAGCGATAGGTGCCGACACCGCAGACACCGATATATCTTTGCCCCGGACTGGAAGAACCCGTGGAGGCGGAACGGCACCAACTGCCGACCGTCGCTCTCGACAGTTCCGAGGTTCAGCACGCCGAGGATGCAGAACCGCGCCTGGTCAGCGGTGAAACCAGGGTACTGCTTGATGAATTCCTCGGTCAATTCCGTCAGCTGCTTCGGTCTTTCCTTTAGTGCATCTACCAGGAAGTGGTAACCTTGGAAGCCTTCGATCAGAGTCTGCAGCGATAGCGGATTCTTCTCTGTCTCCGCAAGCGATCTGCCGAACACGGCCTCGGCGAGTGCCCAGGTCGCGGCACTGCCATCTGTCGCGAACGACCTGATCAGTGCCAGGTCGGATGGTGTGCCCGGTGAGATCGGATACAGGGGCGGACTAAGCTCTTCCTCTTCCTCTGTGATATACTCGCCCAGCTTCTCGCCGAACAGCTGCTCAAAGAACAAGCTGATCTCAGTCAACGCCTTCTCGGGATCATCGTTCTTGACAATCGTGGCCGAGGTGGCAATGCATCGGACGCGCCCCCGCGCCTTCATTCTGCGCTTGACCCGGCGCACCAGCATCGCGACATCTGCCCCACGGCGGCCCTCATAGGTGTGGGCCTCATCAAGCACGATATAGCGCAGCGCATCCGCCCACTCCGGATTGAGCATAGCCCGATCCTTAGGACGGATGAGCATATACTCCAGCATCTTGTAGTTCGTGATCAGGATGTCCGGCGGCTCTTCGAACATCGCGTCGCGAGACAGAATCTCGCTGTCGAACGGCTCCTCGCGCCCGATCAGCTTGCGGTAGGCGTCCAGAGCTTCCTTGTCCGTGCGTTCCGTCTGGCCGGTCAACTTGCCGATCTTGACCCCGGTCCCTTGGAGCCGTCGCGCCATGTTCCAGTACTGGCTGTTCGCGAGGGCGTTCATCGGGTAGACGACAATCGCCTTGATGCCCCGCGTGCCTTTGAGCTTCAGGCATTCGTTGACAATTGGAATGAAGAAACAGAAGCTCTTGCCAGAGCTGGTGCCTGTGCTGACTAGGAAGTTCTTGTCTGCCCCCGCAGCGCGGATGCTCTGGAGCTGATGGATGTGCAGGTCAATCGGAGTGCTGGACGGATCGCTCTCGTCGCGGTAGAACACCTTCGCGCAGTCCGGCTGCAGCGTGCCGTCGGCTATGAGGCCTGTTAGCGACCCGCCCTTCTTCCATCGTCGATTGACCTGGATGTACGGTTCTTTCCAGAGCAGATCGCCATTGTCGATGGCGTCCTCAAGAACAGGAAGGACATCGCCGCTTCTCTCCTCATCTATGAGTTGGAAGCTCTCGATGTATTTCCGATACTCGCTTTGCACGCTCTCCAGGATGCTGAAAGGGTTCATGAACCGGTCTCCTCAATATGCTCGTCAGACCCGGAACTGCTTCTGACTCCTCTTTCTCTATCTCAGCTATTCTTGCTCTTCCACGGCCCGCCATGACTCCAGGCTTGATCGAAGTCCGTGCCCAATGCGACTGTCTCCAGGACTGGAACGAGAAACCCCTGCAGATATGCGCACACGTCTTGCAGGCTAGTTTCCTTGCTCAGCTGGGCGTTCTCGAGGAATGCGACCCAGCGGCTCCTGACCGCGCTATCGTTGTAATAGTGCTCTGTCAGCGCGACCGGAACGCCTTCCGGCAATGCTGTCCGTCGCCTGGTGAATGTCGCCTTCACCGCGTCGCACAGGAGCCCACCGTCGAATGCAAACTCGGCTGCAAGGTAGTGCAGGTCCGAGAAGTCTTTCATCCTGCCGTTGGCAAGTCCGAGCCGGACCATTGCTTCCGTCTTTTCCGCGACAACCGTCTCCCGAGGATATGCCCTCAACACTGCCGGTGGGAAGTCCAGCAAGCTCGGGCACTCAGCCTCTATCGCCTCGGGCGTGATTGCGTCGCCGAAGCCCACGTCTACCTGAACAACAACCCAAGCCCTACCAAGGTATGCGCGGAGCTTCACTCGCTGTCCGCCGTACTCCTGGTTCTCGCGAATCTCCTCAACCCGTACAGATTCTGGGTCAAACAGCAGCCCATCCTCTATCTCAATCCGGCATAGGTCTCGGAAAACGCTCTCCAGACGGGCAGCCGAGTCCTCGCCCCAGCCCAGCAAATCTATGTCACGGGTCGCTCGGTACGGCGTGTCCGACCATATCGTTAGTAGGACAGCGCCTTTCAAGACAAAGCTGTTTCGGTGCTCTGAGATGCTCAGTCGATACAGCAGCCGCTGCGAAGCGAAGCGTTCGAGAACAAACGTCATGTTCTCGCCGGTTTCAGCCGCCCGCTTCCTCAGGCTGCGGCGTATCTCGGTCTGCAGATCGCTGGTGCGGTCTCCGCTCATACCAGCGACTCCAGATAAGGGCGGATCACCGTGCCTACGCGGCAGACAGCGGCGGCTTCCCAAAGCTGATCCATCGTCGCTTTTCTCTGCCGCCAGCAATCTCGAAGCGCCTCAAGAGCGACATCGAGCCCGATCTTGTTCCGATACTTGAAGCAGTCGGCTACCGTCTTTGCCGGGCTATAGACCTTGACCTGCACGCCCTCGATCTCGTGCTCTTCCACCCCGTACTGCAGGGCAGGTCCAGAGAAGCGAACGAACCGGACGTATGGGAGATCCACTTCAGGGAGCCAGCCCTTGCGGTCAACTGCCAGCCACACCTGGTGCGGGTTCTGGGTCGTAAGTTCGTGATAGCGAAGCGCTGAGAGCAGGCACACGACACCTTGCGGTACACGTTTTGCCGTTTCTACGAGGCTGCGGTGCTGCGTTATCTCGGCATCCGTTGCCGAATAGAGGCCTCTGCCGATCCGTTCCGCCAACCCGCGCCTGCACATATCCGCCAGGCAATCGCGGCGAATGCCTAGCGCGGCCAGATCACGCGGCCTGACCACGCCCTTCTCCCGCATCAACTCCAGTGCTTGTTCGATTCTTGTGTCGCTCATCGGTCTTGTACAAACCCTCGGCACTTGTCAATAAGTGCCTAGGAATTGTACTACCTAGCAGGGCTCCAGTCAATGTAGAGCACTTATTGCGACTACATGCGTCAGCTATCTTGCCCGATTGAGAGCATACTACTTGATCGTTACCCGCACGCAACCGACCTTGACTGGACTCCGCTGCCGTCCACCACCATCCACGACGTACTCAGCAACGTCAACTGAGGCGACGCGTGAGTCGCGCTTCAGCATCCGAGACAATGCCCTGACGGCTGCGGTGTGGCTTCCTCGCCCGCACAGATAGATCGAGCGGACGCCGCCATTGCACAACACGTCAAAGCGGTTCACGTAATGTGCCAAGCCTTACGCGGTCTAGTTCTCCGGCCGTGCCACTAAGACGATGCCGTCTTTCATGTTCTCCCGGTTGAACGCCAAC
>JBPOHN010000135.1:0-36017 GCA_052035525.1 Armatimonadota bacterium | reverse complement strand
CTGCTCCTTGAGCGACTTTCCGAGGACGACGTTCGTGGCCACATGGATCATAGGCACGCCCGTGATCTTGGAGAGATACGGCACCGTGCGGCTGGCGCGCGGGTTGACCTCTATCACCTGCACCTCGCCGCCGTCAACGACGAACTGGCAGTTCATCAGGCCGCGGACCTCCAGCGCCTTCGCAAGCTTCATCGCGTGCGAAACGACCTGGTCGATAATCTCCTGCGAGAGAGTCTGCGGAGGGCATACGGCCATGCTGTCGCCGGAATGCACTCCGGCGCGCTCGATGTGCTCCATGATGACGGGGATCAGGCAGTCGACGCCGTCGGCGATCACATCCACCTCGACTTCCTTGCCCATCACGTATTTGTCCACGAGGATCGGCGCGTCAGGGTCGGGACTGATGTCCACCGCGTGCTTCATATACTGCTTGAGTTCGGCCTCGGTGTAGACTATCTCCATCGCCCGGCCTCCGAGCACGTAGCTGGGCCGCACGAGCACCGGATAGCCTATCTCGCTTGCGACCTGCACAGCCGCATCCACGCCGAATATTGCCCGGCCAGCCGGTTTCGGAATGCCAAGCTCGTTCAGGATGCGCTCGAACTTGTCCCTGTCCTCGGCGATGTCAATTGATTTGAAGTCGCTTCCGAAAATCGGCACGCCCATCGCGTGCAGCGGCTTGGCGAGATTGATCGCCGTCTGCCCGCCGAACTGCAGGATCACGCCGTCCGGCTTCTCGTATTCGATGACGTTCAGCACATCCTCGACGGTGAGCGGCTCGAAATAGAGCCTGTCGGACGTGTCGAAGTCGGTGGAGACGGTTTCGGGGTTGTTGTTGATGATAATCGACTCATAACCCGCCTCTCGCAGCGCCCAGGCGGAGTGAACAGAGCAGTAGTCGAACTCGACTCCCTGGCCGATGCGGATAGGGCCGGAACCGATGACGATTGCTTTGGGAAGTGGAGAGTCCGAGAATGGAGAGTGGAGAGAAGGGGCTTCCCTTCCGTGCTCTTCGCTCTCCACTCTTCGCTCTTCGCTTGTCCCTGTTTCGTCCTCGCGTTCGTCACATGAGTAGAAATACGGCGTTTCTGCCTCGAACTCGGCGGCGCAGGTGTCCACCATCTTGTAGACCGGCAGCATTCCGAGCTTCTTCTCGATGAACCTGAGCTGATTTTCAAGGCAGCCCGTTAGATGCGCGATTACCTTGTCCGGGAACCGCATCCGCTTCGCGCGCCGGAGGAGGTCAATTGCCTCCGGGCGCGTGGCGATCTGACCAGAGGTAAGCGCTTTGAAGTCCTCGGCCTCTTGCTGAAGCTCGCGCTCCATGTCCACGATGTTCTTGATCTTGTTCAGGAACCAGGGATCTACTCTCGATAGCCCGGCGATCCACTCGACCGGCTTGCCACGGCGCAGCGCTTCAGCCACGAGGAACAGGCGCTCGTCGGTCGCCTTAGTGAGGCCCCGCTCGATCTCCTCGTCGGTGACTTCGTCGGCATTCTTGAGCCGCAGCCAGTGCAGGCCTATCTCAAGCGACCGCACGGCCTTCATGATCGCGGCCTCGAAGGTGCGGTCGATCGACATGACCTCGCCGGTCGCCTTCATCTGCGTGCCGACGGTGCGGTCAGCCTGGTAGAACTTGTCGAACGGCCACCGCGGGATTTTGGCGACGACGTAGTCTATGCTCGGCTCAAAAGCGGCCTTGGTCTTGCCGGTGACGGCGTTGGATATCTCATCGAGATGAAGGCCGACGGCGATCTTCGACGCCACCCGCGCAATCGGGTAGCCGGTAGCCTTGGACGCGAGAGCGGAGGAGCGGCTCACCCTCGGGTTGACCTCGATCACGTAGTATTCGAAGCCGTTGGGGTTCATTGCGAGCTGGACGTTGCAGCCGCCCTCGATTTTGAGCGCGCGGATGATCTTGAGCGAGGCGGTCCGCAGCATCTGGAACTCTTTGTCCGTGAGGGTCTGCATCGGGGCGACGACGATAGAGTCGCCGGTGTGGACGCCCATCGGGTCGAAGTTTTCCATCGAGCAGATCTGGATGCACGTATCGTTCGCGTCGCGCATCACCTCGTACTCGACTTCCTTCCAGCCCAGCAGGCAGCGCTCGATCATGACCTGGCTTTTGAGCGACAGCTTGAGCCCGCGCAGCCCGATCTCCATCATTTCCTCGGGCGTATGCGCAACACCGCCGCCGGTCCCGCCGAGGGTGTAGGCCGGCCGGACGATCAGCGGCCAGGGCGGGTTCTCATCGAGTATCGCTTCCAGTTCCTCGCGGGTCTGGACGATCCAGCTCTCGGGCACGGGCTCGCCGATCTCTTTCATCAGCGAGCGGAACAAGTCTCGGTCTTCAGCGTGTTGAATGGAATCCAGCGGGGTGCCGAGGAGCCGGACGTTATACTTGTCCAGCACGCCGGCGTTGGCAAGCTCCACTGCGAGGTTCAGGCCGGTCTGTCCGCCCAGGGTTGGCAGCAGACCGTCGGGCCGCTCCTGCTCGATCACGCGGGTAGCGAACTCGACGTTAATCGGTTCAATGTAGACCTTGTCCGCGATCTCGATATCGGTCATGATCGTCGCGGGGTTGGAGTTGATGAGGACGACGGAGATTCCCTCCTCGCGCAGGGCAGTGCACGCCTGCGTCCCGGCATAGTCGAACTCCGCCGCCTGGCCGATAATAATCGGCCCACTCCCAACCACCATTACTTTCCTTAGATCAACACGCTTTGGCAATTCCTACTCCAGGTTGTCAGCTATCAGTTAGGGAAGCTGTCAGCTTTCAGCTACCAGCTCTTGCGACGCCAGGTTTTCCGAGGAGGCGCGGGCCGCTTGCACGCCCACGCCGTTCCGACGACCGTCCATACGATAAGGCATGTTACTATCGGCCACGGCCACACAGGCAGATCGCATAGCCACAGGGCTATGCCTGCCGCGAGTCCGGCCAGCAATCCCGGCCATGTTCTCAGCACGGCCCCGGCGAATATCCAGAAGAGCACATCCAAAAAGGTCAGGAATATGAACCAGAGCAAATAGCCCAAGTCAGTTCACCTGCTCCATCGGCTGCTCCGTCGCTTCCAGACTATTCTCAAAGAACTTGATGATGAACTGCATGTCGCCGCTGTCTATCCACCAGGCAAATCTGAAGAACAGCCACAACACCCCGGCTGTGCCGATGCCAGTTCCGATGCCCACGGCCAATCCGGTGAGTGTGGCAAGGAGGCGTGCTCCTGGCTCTGAATCCGTTGCTGCTCCAATAGCTGCAAAGATGGCCATTGCTGCAGACATCAAGTACATGATGCTGGCGGCGATTCTGGTGAAGAGAATCACGGAGAAGTAGCCCTCGATCCGTGTTCCTCCCCCGGGAGCGTCGCCAAGCTTGCCGAAGAAGACAGGCATGAAGCCGTTGTGGTAGCCCCAGATCTTCCTTCTGCGCAAGCTGAACGAGTCATCGCTGCGGCCAATGCATATCAGTTCCCGCGTGCCGGTCAACCTATCCGCACACTGGTGCCTGCTAAGATGCGTGTGCCACGTCCGAGACTTCGTTTGTGGCCAAAACCTGATCACTCAGCCCTCCGCTGCGGCTAAACTAAAACTCAACACTTACAACTCAAAACTGAGCTAACAAACTCCTCGAACAAATACCCCTCGTCCATCGGGCCTGCAGAGGCCTCGGGGTGATACTGGATCGAGAATATCGGCAGGTGCTTGTGCCGCAGGCCTTCGACCGTGCCGTCGTGCAGGTTCACCCGCGTGACCTCGGCATCGTCCGAGAGGTTAGCCGGATCGACCGCGTAGCCGTGGTTCTGCGACGTGATGCTGACCTTGCCGGTGATGATGTTCTTGACCGGATGGTTCGCGCCGCGGTGGCCGAACTTGAGCTTGATGATGTCGCCGCCCATCGCCATTCCGAACATCTGGTGCCCGAGGCAGATCCCGAGAATCGGCTTCCTGCCGATCATTGCCTTCATCGTTGCGACGGTATCGGTCAGGCGGGTAGGGTCGCCGGGGCCGGGCGAGAACACTACTCCGTCCGGGTTCACGCGCATCACCTCGTCCGCGGTCGCGCTGCACGGCAGTATCGTGACTCTGCAGCCCTGCCTGGCCAGGCATCGCGCGATGTTGCGTTTGATGCCGAGATCGATCAGCGCGATGTGGCACTTGGGCTCAAGGCAGTCATCGAGCCTACTGCACTCATCGCCGCTCCATTCGTAGGCTTCTTTGGTCGATACGCGCTCGACGAAGTTCAGATTGCCGTAGTAGGGCGCGCTGTCGAGCGTGTTCTTTAGCTCGGCGCGGGTGAGTTCGGTCGATATCGCGCCCATCATTACGCCCGCAACGCGGAGGTGCCGAGTGAGCGCGCGGGTGTCGATCCCCTGTAGCGCGACCGTGCCGCTCTGCGTGAGATATTCCCGCAGGGTGAAGCTGGACCGCCAGTTGCTTGGCTTCTCGCAGAGCTCGCGGACGATGAACCCCTCGACCTGTATCTTGCTCGATTCTACATCCTCGGGGTTGACACCGTAGTTGCCGACGAGCGGGTAGGTGAGCGTCAGAAGCTGCCCGGCGAACGACGGGTCCGTGAGCATCTCCTGATAGCCCGTCATCGCGGTAGCAAACACCGCCTCGCCGATCGTAGTGCCCGAGGCGCCGATCGACTCACCCTCGAATGTGGTTCCGTCGGCAAGTAGTAGTATAGCTTTCAATCAACAACTCCCGTTCGAATGCTGGAAGGTTAGGAGAACTGATTCGCCGCTATGAACTCCGCGACTCTTGTCTTCATCTCAGGCTCGATCTTGCCGGCGATAACAAGCACCTGAACCATCTCCGAGAGCCTGCCGAGCGAGTGCAGCTTGTAGCCTGCTTTCTCGATCACTTTCGCGCCGCCCTGCTCGCGGTCGAGGATCACCAGCACGTCCTCTACGATCAGCCCGGCGGCCTTGAGCGGCTCGACGGCTTCAGCAAAACTCAGGCCAGAGGTGACCAGATCGTCTATCACAAGCACCTTTTCGCCTGCGTTGTGGATGCCCTCGATGGCCTGCTTGGTGCCGTGGTCTTTCACTTCCTTGCGCGGATAGATCATCGGGATCCCGCTGGCGATGCTCGCCGCGACCGCTATCGGGACGCCTCCGTAGGGTATCCCCGCGATCCGGTCGCAGCCGATCTCCTTCGCCTTTTCCCCGAGTGCCTGGCCGATCTCTGCCAGCACCGCCGGCGCCGACACCAGCATCCGCAGATCGCAATACACCGGCGACATAATGCCGCTTTTCAACTTGAACCCTCCGAACTTCACGCATCCGGCGGCGAAGATGCTTTCGTAGAGAGCGCTCATTCGTTCACCACCCTTCCGGCAACGATTGTCTTGACGGCCTTGCCAGTCAGTTCCAGGCCCTCAAATGGCGTGTTGCGAGCCATTGACTTGAACTCGGCTGATTTGACCGTGACCTTCGCATCAGGGTCGATCACCGTGACGTCGGCTATCGCGCCTTCGGCGAGGGTTCCGGCGCCGCAGCGATCCTTCGACGAGCTCAGGATGCTGCTGGGTGCCTTGGTCATCTTTGCAATCGCTTCGCTAAGTGATACCACGCCCGGCTTGACCAGGTTCGTTATCACCAGCGGCAGCGCGGTTTCGAGGCCGACTATGCCGAACGCCGCGTATTGCAGTTCGACCTGCTTGTCCTCGAGCGAGTGCGGCGCGTGATCGGTCGCAATCGCGTCGATCGTGCCGTCCTTGAGCCCCGCCTTGATCGCCTCAACGTCTGCATCCGTCCGCAGCGGCGGATTCATCTTTGCGTTCGTGTCGTAGGTCGAGAGAGCGGCATCGGTAAGCGAAAAATACTGCGGGCAGGTTTCGCAGGTGACCTTGACGCCCTTTGCTTTCGCCTGGCGGATCGCCTCGACCGAGCCCGCCGTGCTGACGTGCTGGATGTGCAGCCTGCAGCCGGTGAGTTCGGAGAGCATGATGTTCCGGGTCACCATTATCTCCTCAGCCTGCCGCGGCCATGGTCTGAGGCCGAGGATCGTCGAGTTGATCCCCTCGTTCATCACCGCGTCCTGCGTCAGCGTCTTGTCCTCGCAGTGTGCGAGAAGCGGCACATCGAACATCCGCGAGTACTCCATCACCCGCCGCATCAGATCGGCGCTCTGGACAGGGAATGCGTCGTCGGAAATAGCGACCGCGCCGGCGTCGATCATGTCGCCGATCTCCGACATCTCAGCGCCGTCGTTGCCCTTGGTCGCCGCGCCGGTCGTGAGGACGTGCACATCCGCGCGCTTGCCCTCGTTGGTGACATATTCGACCACCGCTCTATTATCAATCGCGGGCTTGGTGTTGGGCATACCGACTATCGTCGTGAACCCGCCCGCGGCGGCGGCTCTAGCACCGGTCGCTATCGTCTCCTTGTGCTCGTAGCCCGGCTCGCGCAGGTGGACGTGCATATCGATAAGCCCCGGCGCGATCACGAGGCCGGTGCAGTCCAGAACCTCCCCCGACCCCTCCTTCGTAAGGAGGGGAGTTCCACTGGGCCGGATTTCCGAATCCGGCTCTCCCGGCGCTGGACGGCCGATGCCCGCAATGCGGCCGTCCTCTATCAGCAGATCGCCGGTCTGGTCGATCCCCTGCGACGGGTCGATAATCCTGCCGTTCTTAAGCAGCAGCCACATTCGCGCCACCTCCGAGCAAAAGATAAAGAATCGCCATTCTGACCGCGACTCCGTTTGTCACCTGATCCGTTATCACCGCGAACTCTCCGTCCGCCACGTCGGGCGAGATTTCGACGCCCCGGTTCATCGGGCCGGGATGCATCACGAGCACGTCCGGCTTGCACTTGCGCAACCTGTCCTTGCTGATCCCGAAGAACTTGCTGTATTCGCGCACGCTCGGGAAGAACCCGCGGTCCATCCGCTCGAGTTGGATCCTCAGCACGTTCACGACGTCCGCGGCGTCCAGGGCTTCGTCAAGGTTCGTATACGGCGTGACCGGCAGCTTCTCGATCTCGGTTGGAAGCAGCGTGCTCGGGCCGCAGACCCGCACCTCCGCGCCCATCTTGCTCAGGCCCCAGATGTTGGAGCGCGCCACGCGGCTGTGCATGATGTCGCCGACGATCACGACTTTCAGGCCCTCGAAGCCGCCCTTGTTCTCCTGGATCGTGAGCATATCCAGCAGGCCCTGAGTCGGGTGCTCGTGCATACCGTCGCCGGCGTTGACCACGTGCGACTTCACGACTTGGCTTGCGAAGTGCGGCGAGCCGCTGGCGGCGTGCCGGATCACGAAGAGATCCACGCCCATCGCCTCCAGCGTGAGCAGCGTGTCTTTGAAGCTTTCGCCCTTGTTGATTGCCGATCCCGCGACCGAGATGCTGGTGGTGTCGGCGCTCATGATCTTGGCGGCAAGTTCGAAGCTGGTTCGAGTGCGTGTCGAGTTCTCATAGAACAGCGTGCAAATGGACTTGCCGCGCAGGGTTGGGACTTTCTTGATCGGCCTGGAGAGAATCTCCTTGAGGGAGCCGGCCTGATCGAGTATCAGCCGAATCTCAGCCGGAGTCATTTCCTGCAGGCCCAGTATATCTTTGCGTTGGAGTTGCATAATCGCCTAACCTACTTTGCTATCATCACCGCATCCTGGCCCTTGGTCTCGACCCATTGGACCTCGACCTGCTCGCGCTGAGCGGTCGGCAGGTTCTTGCCGACGTAATCCGCGCGAACGGGCAGTTCTCTGTGGCCTCGATCGACCAAAACGGCAAGCTGAATCACAGCCGGCCGTCCGAGGTCCATAATCGCATCCAGCGCTGCCCGCGTGGTTCTTCCAGTATAGAGAACCTCATCCACGAGAATCACGTTCTTGTTCGTGACATCAAAAGGAACCTCGCTGGCGCTGATGGTCTTTGCCGCACGGGTTGCATAGTCATCGCGGTAGAGGGCAACATTCAGGCTTCCCATCGGAATCTGAACGCCCTCGATCTCCGAGATCAGCTTCGCGAGCCTCTGCGCCATAGGCACACCGCGGCTCTGCACGCCAATGATCACGAGGTTCTCCGCGCCTTTGTTGCGCTCGACAATCTCGTGAGCGATACGCTTTAGAGCACGCCGGATCTCGTGCTCGTCCATCACCTTCGTTGCTTCATCAGTCATCATTGACCTCCGGTCGAAGTTGAGAGTTGAGAAGTTGCAAGTTGAAAGCCCGGCATAGCCACAACTCCTGGAACCTGCAACCCAAAAACGAAAAGCCTTCCTGCCTGGATGTGGCAAGAAGGCTTGAATGTGCACTCGTACGCACGTACGTGCAGACCCTATTGACTTCCACCTTGCCAGCCTCACAGGACTAGGTTAAAGGCGCTTTGTAGTTTGGGTAATTGTATTGGCTGCCGACGGGCTTGTCAACCGGTCTGGCGTTCTTTTTCTTGTGTTATTTCGTCTGCCGCACGGCCGCGAGCTCGGCCTGTCTTGCGCGGTCTATGGCGGTGGCCAGAATTCGGGCGGATTCCTGCGAGCTGTGGAATCCGGTGCTGTTTTCGGATGCCACGAAGTCCCACCTGAGCTGTGCCGACCGGTGCAACTGCCTCGCCCTTGCAAGCTCAGCGTCGGATGCCCCGGATTTCTGTGCGGCGACTATCGCGTCGATCGCGTCACCGAGGGCGGTCTCAGTGGCTCTCAGCAATTCAGCGGTGCGGTCTTGAATGAGCGCAACACGTGTCTTCAGGTCCTTTTCGCTTCTCGCATGGCAAGTCTTGCAGGACTTCATCCCGGCAAGCAGCGGGCTCCGAATCCAGTGATCGGTGTACGATGAACCATCTTTCTTGGCCGTGGGCATGTGGCAGTCCGCGCACGCGACCCCGGACTTGGCGTGGATCCCGGTGCTCCACATCTCGAAGTCGGGATGCTGCATCTTGATCATTGCCGCGCCCGTTTCCGCGTGTTTCCAATCGGAGAACCCGGCCTCGTCGTAGTACGATTCGATGTTGTCCACCGTCAGCGCCGTTTTCCAGGGGAACGTCAGTACCTTGTTGTCGCCCTTGAAGAAATACTCGACGTGGCACTGCGCGCAGACATAGCTCCTCATCTGCTGGCGGCTGGCTTTTGATAGATCGACGCCTCGCGCGGCCATCGCGTTCTTGAGCGCCTGCCGGGAGATCCGCAGCTCGAGTGTCTCCGGGTCGTGGCAATCTGCGCAGGTGGTGCCGTGGTGGAGCTTGTCCTTGATCTCGCTATACGGGGTGCCGTTGAACTTCTCCCATCCCATCTGCTGCGCAAGAGCGGGGGCTTCCGACGCGTGGCAGTTGGCGCAGGCGCCGGGTTGGTTCCTGGTGGTCACGCGCAGGGAGTTCTTCTGATCGATCAGGCCGTAGTAATGCCCGCGGTCCTCTTTATACTCGATGCTGAACGGGTAGGGTGCGTAGAGCCGCTTGAGTATGGGGTAGCGCTCCAGCCTATCGAACGGCTTGGAGCCGGCGTACGGTGTGGATTCCGTGTCAACCGCGGTCTTGCGGAAGGAGGCGTACTGGTCGGGCCAGTCCTTGCCCATAATGGCAGGGTTGAGGGCATCCTGTACAGCCGCGACAGCAGTGTAGGCCGCTGCTACGACTATTAACAACACGATAGCGTATCTGATCCAGTTTCTGGTGTTGGGGCGAGACACGTTCCACCTCCGAACTGCACGGACTTGGTGACTATTGTAGCAAAGAAGAGGCTGTTCGAGAAGATGCTGCGTGGGGTGAAATGGCGGAGGCGAGAGGATTCGAACCCCTGGGGCTTTCGCCCAATGGTTTTCAAGACCACCGCCTTAAACCACTCGGCCACGCCTCCGCGTCGATAACATGATTATAGGTAGCCAACCGGCGTCGGTCAAGGTCGTCCGCAGGGATGCTGAAGGTACGGGAAAAGGCCGGGGCTTATGCCCCAGCCTGAAAGAACCGCAACATCAGGACGAAAAGCTATCTCTTGCGCCTCATCAGCGGAAGCGCGCCAATCATCCCGAAGGCTATTGCTATGATACTCGCCGGCTCCGGAACGGGCACCATGCCCAGTGTCTGTCCGCTGGAGGGCAGCCCGCCCGACAGTGTCACATTCACAAGCCCATACGAGTAGACCGAGTCGAACCAGAACTTAACAGTGGTGCCTACAGGGACGGTACCGGAGGTCCACAGCACGGAGTTGGTGCTCGGGGCCGCCTGGAAGCTGGGATCACTGCTTCCCTGATTCGAAAACGCCAGGTTGTGGATGTTTGCGATGCTGAAGCTCGCCAGTTTCCCGCCGTTGGCAGACGCAGCGTATACGAGCGTGTACTCATAGTGCCACCCGCCCTCGATCTGAGTAACCACTGCGGTCAACTCATTCGAGTATGCCATCGGCGCGGCGCGGGACACAGTGCTCACGTAAGGGTTGGGGACAGCCCAACCAGCACCCGCCAGCCCTACGACAAACACCAGGACCAGCACGGACGCTAGAGCGTATCGAGTATGTCTCCTCATACCAGCCTCCTTAGAGGTGCATCCTGCACGGATGGAAGACTGCGGCTTGCACAACCCATTCGGCTATGCACCCGGAGCCGCTAGGACATCCCCTTGTCCAGCGGCACCGCAACGCAACTATCTACTTTCGACGTCTGATCACAATCGGCACCAGTCCGGCAGCCCCGAATGCAAATGCAATAAGGCTGCTGGGCTCGGGGATGTAAGCTCCCATGCCGAGCGTAGTCCCGACCGCCGAGGTTCCACCATCGATGACGTAGGTCCAGACCTCGATCTCCATCGGAGCAGCATAGGACTTGTAGCTGAACGTGCGAGTCTCTCCGACGTTCATCTCACCACCGAGCCACTCCAGCCAAAGGCTGTTGCCGTCTGCCGGAGCGGTGAACCCGGTGCCGGTGGCATCGAAGTACCAGGTGCCGTTCGGGTTTTCAACATCAAAGACGTGGATGCCGCCGACGCCCGCGGTGTAGATCAGGGTGTATGTATATGTGTAGATGCCGTCAGTCAGGTCGACGAGAGCATGGCAGGCGAGGCCGTTGTCTCCCGCCAGGTCACCCACGAGGTAGCTCTCATCATATGCGACCTGAACGGCGGAAGCCGACGCGGCCAGCACGAGTACCAGCAGGGCTGCAATTGCGGAAACGCGAGACAAAGTCACGATCCTTCTCCTCCTTAGTTTGCAACGACGGGCATGTGGCATTGCGGCCGGCGTTGTGGATGGTGCTTTACCTGTGGGGAATCTGCTGTATAGCTTGCACCACGCCTACGGCTGTATGATTCCCACACTATATGCTCAGCAGTTTACTCAGGCGATGCCTGCCTGTCAAGAGCAGCAGGGCTACTTATGGCCATACTCGAGAAAACCGGTATTATTACCAGCCCGATCAATCGTCAGGGTGACTTCCTGATATCCGATTGCTTCCGGACCTTAAGAACCGGGGCCACATAGCCGTTCAGATCCTCGCAACTGCTGATGCCTGTGACCATCACGCGGGCGCCCAACGCAGGCTTCGCCAGGTCGCGGCACTTGACCTTGATTCCTGTGTGTCCTGAAGTGTCTTTCCAGCGGCTACCGTCGTCGATGCGGAAGTAGTCTTCGTCGGAGCCTCCGACATAAATGACCTTGCCCCAGATCGTTACGAGCAAGCCTATGTTCCGCGCGCCTCTGCCCTTCGTGATGCCCTGAGTCTGCGGGCTGACAGCGGCTCCGCCGAGCACCCGGTTATGCATGGCCACCGGTCTCGGTAAGGTGCCCTTGTCTGGCTGAATCTCGACCTCGTCGGCCTGCAGCGTGCGTTCCCCGTCAATCGTGTTCAGGAAACCCGTCAGCACCACGAGGTCGCCCTCCTCCACAAGCGCCTGCGACGCCACCTTGATGCCACACGAGCCGTCACTCTCTCCGATGTAGAACTCCTCTCCGCCCAAATCGGCGGTTCCCGCCGTGACCACCTTTGGCAGGGTGCGCACTGTCTGACTGTCCTCGTTTTCGAAAGCATCCGATATAACACGAAGCGTGGAAACCTCGTTGTAGACCACTGCCGGAAGAGTGGTAGAGCCTTCCGTTGCCACAGGGCTCGCATCAACCGCTATCGCCTTGACCTTGTGGATGCCGACCGCGTAGGCGGTGGTGTCGACCGTAACTGTGTATGGTGGCTGGTGCACTGTCCCTATGAAGTCCCCGTCAAAGTAGAACGAAACGTGGGCAATGCCGTCTGGATCAGTAGCCGTTGCTTTCATGGTGGCGACGCCCGTCAGAGGCATGGCGGGAAGCTCAAGTGTGACAGTGGGAGCGGTGGCATACGGCGCCATCAGCGGATCGCCAATGACTACGGATTTCCAGAACAGCAATGGCGTGGCGGCATAGAAGCTCTCGGCGAGGTTGAAGCCGCTCGTGTACCTATCGAACAGGACCTTTGGATAGGTAGAGTAAGCCTGGTAAGGTTCAGAGACATACCCGTTCACGCCGCAAGCGCCCTGAGTTATGAGATCGGCCACCAGAGACTGTCCGCCAGTGGTCGGGTTGAACGTGCGTCCGCTGCTGGAAACAAAAGTGTCCGCTATCGATCCCGGCACGAAGGTGTTGCTTGTGTAGGCCTCATGCGTGTACGAGCCATCATTGCTGCCCCAACTGAAATAGCCCATCAGGCCGCTGTAGTTGCCCAAGAAAGCTGAAGTCTTGTCGTATATAGTTGGAATGCCGATCGAGGTCAGAAAGCTGTTGGCGTCGGCAAGCCTGGTGTCGAGCACGCCGCTTCCGGAGGTCGCGTCCAGCAGGATCGGTCCGTGAGGCGACGCCGCGAGACTGCGGTCGATCATCTCGTGGACCTCCTGCACCGTATAAGCGTCCAATCGCGTAACAAGATACAGATGCTTTCCGCCCAGATCAAGTTTGTGCGAGAACGCGGTCGGGGTGGCGGGCCCCAAAACCGGGCCGTAGGGATTGTAGAGGTAGCTTGTTCTGTCGGGCTCATCCAAACACGTAAGAATGCTCGTGACTGAGAGGGGGCCGGTGCTGAATCCGTAGTCCGCCGCTAGAGGCGTGCCTTTGGTTATCACTATGTAGTCAATACGATCGGAGACGGAGGGGTTGTTGGACAGAAATGCGCGAATCGGGGCGATGATGTTCGTTTCGCACTCAGCGCGGCTGATAACCTCATTAGTCGAACAGTTGATCTTGCACAGGTTAGTGGCGGGGATGCCGCGCGCGGTCATGTAGTAGCTGGCTATGTCGCGCGACACGCTGCTGTGCATATTGACGACCACGAGCACGTTCTGCGGGCCTGTGGCCGCGAGGACTCCCGAGGCGGCAAGAGACACCAGCACTACGGATAGAATGCTGACGACTGCTAGTGCGGCTGATTCCCTCGCCAGTGGAAACACTACTCTAGCCCTTCCCGCGCGAAATCCTTCCCTGGGCTTCCGGGTCATCCTGCCAGAACGCGCAGAATGCTGAAGCGTGCACGAGCGTTCGGGAGGCTCCGATGGCTCCTACACGCGCAGCCTGCCATTACACCACATGCGTTATAGCGTGTAGGCATGGGGCTGTCAATAGAAACCTGAACGTCTTCTCGCCTTTTCGCCACAAAACAGGTAATTGTACGGGTGGGCAAAGACAGCTACAACGTAGTCTCCCGGCCCTTTTCAGGAATGCATACGTTGCATACATCGCCGACACGTGCGACGTAGATATCGGGGCGCTCTGTGTGGACCGGGATCAGGTTCTTTGGCCGAATCGTGCGCACGATCTCCATCAGGTCAGACCCCGATGCGTGCCCCGAAACGTGGAATGGGCTGTTGTGACCTGTATCGCCTCCAACAAAGCGCAAGCCGAACCTATCGAGCCAGTTGCGCAGGCGCCGTTCGTCTATCTGCATTTCCTCGTTGAACGCCTCGCAGTTGGAGGATATCCAGATGGAGCCAGGTACGGGTCGTATGTAAGGCAGCTCGTTGACGTCCCAGAAACTGAGGCAGCAGATGAACCTGTCCTGATTGGCGCTGAGCTGCTCCGGTGTTATGCACAGATGAGGATAGCTGCTAAGAATCTGATCCTGCCATTTGCTGCCGCCGCCGGAGTACTCGCAGTAGATCCGGATGCCCGGGCTGTCAACTGGCGGCACGGTCTGGGTGCCTCCCGCTCGTCCCATCGCTTCAATCAGATAGGCGTCCTTCGGCAGTATCGCCAGTTCCCGACCGGTCTCGCGCGCGATATCGAGGAAGGAGATCAATCGCTCTACATTGCGCGGCCCGAAATCGGCGACAACGAATCCCGTGCATTCCCTGACCACGTCTAGGCAGGCGTCCTTCACAGTGGCTTCCGTGTGATCGCTTTCTGATTCAATGCGGGTGCCTTCTATGATGAGCGCGACGGGCTGCAGTTTGGCAGCCTCCTCCGCAAAGCGCTTCGTGTAGTCGGCATAAGTGCCGTGGAGCCTGACGTCGCCTGAATAGACCACCCACCCTGCGCTTGTTTCTACGGCCCAGGCTGTTGCCCCATAGACGGAGTGATCGACGGGGAAGCTGCGGATGTTGAGGCCCGCGCAGGCTAACGCGGGTTCGCAGGCCAAAGCGTCCAGTTCTCTGGCCCCGGGGCTGTGATCCCACATCTGACAGAACTCGGGAGTCTGTGAATCCCCGGTGAGGTAGTACTTGCGTCCAAGGTAGGGGTGGGCCTTCCAATGAGGCGTAGCGAGTTCTCCGCCTTCTTTCTCTGTCCGGCAGACGTAGTAGCAATATTCGGCGTCGGATGCGCTCTTGCCCGTATCCTGAAGAGCGCGGGACACGGCTGCCGTCATTGGGGATGCGTAGATGGGAATATCAGGCCGCAGGTGGTGGATCGAACCTATGTGATCCACGTGCGCGTGCGAGACCAGGACTCCGCCCACCTCGCCGATCTCGCCCGCATCTATACCCAGCCACGGATCGCACAGCCCGGAGATCATGTCATCGCGGTAGAGGTCACGAAACGGCGGCAGGAAGCCCATCTGCACGTGCTCGTAGAGACCTGCGGCGTTCTTGGGCTTGATGAACTCCTCGTAGTACAGCGCTTCCGCACCGAAGTTGCGGCCGAAGTCAAAGAAGAGCCTGGACTCGCCATCCTCCAGCAGGATCTTGTTGCCGCCGATGCAGCCAACGCCGTCGAAGCAGGTAAGCTTAGTCATCTTTGTCCCTCGTGGAGTGCTGTCAGCTTATTCTTCCCTGCCCGGCGCTGAATTCCTGCCGGACCAGCGGGCGGAAGGCTTGGCAACGGCCCTGCTGAGTCGTTTAGCAATCAATGGCCAATGGTAAATAGATGTTGGCACCTTCACACGCGAAAGAGGTGATTTTGATGCGGGAATTGGACCGCTTTACGCTATCGCAGACTGACCGAGGCGAACTGACCGACTTCCCGTTGCCGGTAGCCGAAGACTGGGATGCGCTCGTGGAGAAATCCGAGAGAGCCGCCGAGGTCATAGATAAGCATCTGGACTTCGAGTCCAAGCTGCAGGGCAGAGAACTGCGGCCTATGACGCTGTGCCCTGAGCAGAAAGTGAGCCTGGTCAGCGACCTGTCGGTTGTGTAGCCGGCTCAGGCATGTGCTATGAAGAAGCTGTTTCCCGAGGCTCCGGAAGTTCCGCAGAGCGTGGCGAACCGGGCCTCTAAGATTATTGAGAAGTACCTGAGGATGCATCGGGTGGAGAGGGCGCGTGATCTGCCGGAGGAAGCGAAGGTGCGTCTGTATCGGGACTTGCGCTTTTTCTTCGACAGCGGCGGCCAACCCTCAGATCCGGCTTCTGGCGCCGGAGGGCTGCGTCGATATCTGTCCAATCTGTGGGCCAAGATAGAGGACTTCCTGTCAATGGCCGAAGGCGTATGGACACCGGGTCCGATCACGATGCTGACGTGGACTACTCGCTAGTCTCTTTCGAACCAAAGAAGATCAAGGCCGGCCATCAGATAGCCGGCCTTTTTTGTGCCACTTCTCGACGGAAACAGCGGTCATGCTAACGGCTGCGTCTCGATCTGCTGCTGCGGTCCTGCCTGATTGTCGCTCCAAACGAACTGCGCATCGCGGCGCTCATATCCCTGAGCAGTTGGCTGCGCGTCTGTGGGTCAAGGGCGCGAATCGCCGACATCTGATCCCTCAGCATTGCCTGTCGAGCTTCAGGGGTCAGCCTCATTGCTGCGGTCCACTGATCCCTGTAGATGGCCTGTCGGTCGTTCTGATTCATGCGGGCCATCTCGGTGATTGCCTGGGCTTGAGTCTGGGCCAGGCTCCTGGCTTTGTCCGTCTGGGGCGATGTGCTGGTTGGCGCTTCCGGGGCAAGGACGACATAGACCGTAGTCCAGGTATGGCCTTCCGGAAGGGCGACTTTGGACGTGTCAGGCGCCGACGGGATATCCTTGGCGAACAGGGCGCTCGTCTTGCTGGCCGGGTCCTCCACCGCCAGGCCCGTGAGCGGCATCGAAGCGAGGGCGAGAATTCCGGACTTTAGCTGATCCAGGCCTACCTTGTCGTCCGCCTTCCTTGCGAACTGAAGCTTTTTCCATGTCAGGCCGTTTGTCTTGGTGATGACATCTAGCACCTGTCCCACTTCCGCGTTGGTCAAACTGGCAGTGATGGTCCCCTTTGCATTGGGATCAAGTACTATGGAAATGCCGGCTTGTTTTGCCACCTCCTCGGTCGCATCTTTCAGCGCCAGGGCATCTGCATTCAGGGTAATCCTGGGCCCGTCGGCCGCTGCGGCGGCGCTGGCCGCCAGGAAGCAAGCAATGATGGCTAGAACTGCTACTCTCATCTGTCCCTCCACTATCCGGGTCGCTCACGATAATCTTTACCTTATGTACACGCCGTCTCACACGCTCCGACTACGAGTATTAGACGGGGGGTTGGACCAGACGTGTCACTGTCAGGCTATTATAGAGCAGAACGCGCAGGTTGGCACTATCTTCTGCGCTGGCGGGAAGAGAGGATCTTTTGCGCTTCGCGGTACTTTACGACGGTGCGGCGGGCTACGTTGAGGCCGCGAGACTGAAGGATTTCCGCGATCTGCTGGTCGCTCAGCGGAGACGCCTTGTCTTCGCTTGCGATAAGGTCACAGATCATGTCCTTGACAGAAACCGACCCATCGAAGAAAAAGTCGAAGGGCACTACTTCCTGGCTCGGAAGCTGAACGTATTTGTTGGCGGTCGCGCGGCTGACGGTGGACTCGTGCATCTTGATGCTCTTGGCGATGCGGGTCCGAGTGAGCGGGCGAAGGAACGCCTTGGCACTGGTTTCCAGATAGCCCTGCTGGTACTCGACGATCGATTTCGTGATCAGGCGCAGCGTTCGCCTGCGCTGGTTGATGTTCTTGATAAACAGGTCCGCGCGCTCGACGAACTCAGTGATGTGCTTTCTGTCCTCTTTGGAGTAGTTCTTCGCCCCGCCGTTCCTGATGTCTTCGTACATGCGGCGGTAGCTGGAGTTTATGTTGAGGACATACTGATCGTTTCCGACGACCTCGATCTCGTAACCCGCGGCGCTTCTGCGAACGATCACGTCCGGCCTTACCGATGCGCTGTAGTCGTCCGCATCGTTCTGATAGGGCGGCCGGAAGCTGTTGCCCGGGTAGGGGTTGAGCTGCTTCTTGACGAACTCGATAGCCGCCAGCACGTCCTTGGCGCTGACGCGGAGCCTTCGAGCGATGCGGCCGATCTTGCCGGCGAGCATCTCCTGCCAGAAGTCCCTGACCATCGCCAACGCCACGGGGTTTCCTCTCTCGTCTTCAGCCAGTCGCTCCAGTTGGAGCTTCAGGCATTCGCGGAGGTCCCTGGCGCCGACTCCGGGAGGGTCGAACGTCTGGATGACCGCAAGGACATCCGCCACTTCGTCTATGTCCTTGCCCATTTCGTGGGCCAGCTCTTCTATAGTGCCATCCAGATAGCCGGAATCGTTGATGTTGGATATGATATACTCGCCGATCTCCCAATGCGAACTGGACAACGCAGCCCTGAGCAGGGCGATCAGGTGATCGTGCAGGGTGATTTCTGCGCGGATGTTGGATATGAAGTCACCCTCACTGTCCTCGGCGTCCGCGGCGAAATCGATTGGCTGTTCCAGCTCGTAGACGCTCAGGTCCTGGTCATCGGTGGAAACGGTCTGCTTGCGGAACGGGCAATCGATGCAGAGGGTCTTGGGCTGGTCGCAGTTCTCGCACGGATCGTCCTCGGGGACCTCCAACGCAGGGTTCTCGGCAAGCTCCTGCTCGACCACCTGCTGCAGTTCCATTGACGTCAGCTGGAGAATGCTGTTCGCCATGATGAGCTTCGGGTCGATTTTCTGGGATAGGGTTTGCCTTTGTCCCTGTTCGATCAGCAACCGGATTCACCTCCCCCGCTCTGCCTGTAGTAGCACACGATACAATAATCGGCAAAGCCAGAGGTATACTCAAGATACTGCGAGAGACCGTTGACCGCGGGGCTCCTGACTCTGGGTACTGCCGGTTATTTCGAGGGAACTAGCTCTACCCGGAGTATATCACGAGACCCATGGGGTGTCAATTGAGAATCAGACACCTTTGGACTTGTTGAGCGCCTCTTTATTCAGATGTCGGTCTATATTCGCGCAACACCAGCTCAGTTGCGCCAGATTTGTCACCGGGAAGCAAATTGCCTTCCACAATCTGGCCTTCCAGAAACTCCTTTATCGCGCCTACTACAGGGCCGGGCTGGATGCCCAACAGCTCGATTATCTCGCGTCCATTCAGTGGACTTCGTATCTGGTGCCCCGACAACCCCGCCTTTACGCGTTCCACGTGATCCGCAAACGCGACGAGATCGAGGTGATTTATGGCCGGATTCGCCGCCGCTCTGTCCGCCGCCGTCAACAGGACCAGATCGTCCAGACGGTCGCCCGCGTCTCTGATCAGCCTGCGCACAGCAGCGTCAGTCCACCGTTTATCGTATTCCCCAACTCGCAGATGCATTGAGATTAGAAATGCGACCTCACCCACCTCTGAGTTGGAGAACTTCAGCCTCTGCATCAGCCGGCGCGCGATATCCGCTCCGATCACCTCGTGGCGGTAGAAGTGGACTGCCCCCTGTTCGTCGGTAGTCTTCGTCTCCACTTTTCCGACGTCGTGGAGCAGAGCGGCCAGCCTTAGAATCATACCCGATTCGACAGGAATCAACTCAAGTGTTTTGAGGCTGTGCGTCCAGACGTCATAGATGTGGTAAATGTTCTGGGAGACCCCGTGCATCCGATCGAGTTCCGGCGCAAACTCCGCCAGAAGCCCCGTCTCGCGGAGCATCTCCAACCCCTGGGCGGCGTTCGGGCTCATCAGGATCTTGACGAACTCGGCACGGATGCGCTCCGCGCTAACGATGGAGAGCCGGGAGGCGCGGTTGCGGATCGCGGAGAGTGTGGAGTCCTCTATTGTGAAACCCAGCCTCGAAGCAAACCGGATCGCACGGAGCATGCGAAGCGGATCGTCGTCGAAGGTGACAACGGGATCCCTGGGCGTGCGGATTATGCCATCGCGGATGTCGGCTAGAGCCTTGCCCGTTAGGTCGAGCACCTGGCCGGTGTGGAGGTTTTCGAGGAGGGTGTTGATGGTGAAATCGCGCCGCAGGACGTCGTCCAGCAGCGAGCCGCGTTGTGTTGAGGGTTTGCGGCTGGTAGGGTCATAGGACTCCTTGCGAGCCCCTACAAGCTCGACTTGTTTGCCGTCGATAACGACCATCGCCGTGCCGAAACGGGGATACGTGACCGGGGGAAAGTCCGCGACGTTACGCTTGAAGAGGAATGCCGCTAGCTCGGCGGCCTCGCCTTCGAGCACAATGTCGATGTCTTCGTCAGGCGGAAGGGCGAGGCGCCTGTCGCGAACGATTCCGCCGACGAGGTATAAGCGTCCCTCGTACTTGCTGCCCTCGGTCGCGCTCTTGAGCTTTTCGATGACCTCGTGCATGTGCAGGTTTGGTGGATCCTGAAACGAGTTCAGGATGACCGGTTGTGCTCAGGATGACTGCCTACGCTCAGGATGACAGGATAGCTCGTAGTGCCCGATCTCCATCTCGGACAGGGGCCGGGACTGAGGCCCGGCCACTACGACTGCGTAGGGTCGGGTGGAAACCGGCCGCGGCGAGATTGCTGGTCTAGCGTTCCTTCCCCAGTTGCTGGACAGCAGTCTCGATGGACTCCTGCAGCTTGCGCTGTTGATCTTCGAGTCGGTGCTGTTCCTGCAAGAGCGTCAGATCGCCCCTGGTGCGTTCCAGTACTCCGCGGACCATGTCCGTCTGTCGTCTCAGTCCCTGCGTCACGGCATCCGGATAATCGAATGTAATAAGGATGTAGTATACATCGTCCATTATCCGCAGGATGCGCTCAGCCCGCTCCATGTCGCCGCTGCGCATGACGTCGAGCACGTGCCTGCGGCTCTCGCCGATGGCCTCCGCCAGGCCGTTGAGATAGGCAGCGGCCTCCACGCCAAGTTCGGTCTGCGAGGGAAACGGCATTTCGCGGATGATCGCGTAGGTCAGCTCGGACTCGGCGTACTCCTTCTGAGCGTCCTGAACGTAGCCGGTGTAGTAGATCTCCAGCTTGTCACGCAGCATCTGCTTTGTCTCATCTACCTTCTTGCGCGCTTGGGCTTTCAACTCGCAAGCTTCGTCGAAGTCCTCGCGGTGGCTTGCACGAATGGAGTTTGCCGACAGCCGAATCACCTCGCGCGACATCTGCAGCGCGTCCTCTCGTACCCTGTTGGTGGCATCGAGCACGCCACGCAGGTTTTCCGCTATTTCCTTTATGTCCAATAGAGATCTCCTAACCCGGCAGAGCCGGAACATGCGAACATCGGGATCGTAGAACCGCGTTCGAGGCACCTCTTGCCGCCCTGCGATGGGATTCCGTCACGATGCCCGCGGTCTGATCCGCATCATCACGTTCTGAACCTCGTCCGCACACTGGTGGAGCTGGGCTGCGGCCTCACGCAGCCGGCGGTGGTTTTCCTTGCGCGCCGGATCTGACGCCGTCTCCTCAAGCGTGCCCATTACAGACGCGATTCTATCCTTTATTGCTCTTAGAGTTGCTTCTGTCTGGTTCACGGGCATATTGTACCACACAGGCAGCGAGTGAGGCGAGACGACTATGAAAAGAAACGAGATGTGCCTGCCAGGTTTTTTCGCTGAATTCGGGAACATCCGGGCGGCCGGCACTGTCTAGAAACCAGGGATCATGGGTCCCGCGCCCACCAGGAGCCGGGCTAATGCTGTGTCAGATTGGTCGTTGACAGGTCTCCCGGCCAGGTGTTAGCATAGGACACAGCAGGCTCAGCAGTTACGCAGGTGGGCGGAAATCGGCTTTTCGCCAACGAATCACAGTGGGAAAGGGTGGTGTTACAGAGGTAGGGGGAAGCTCACCAACGCATTATTTCGTTACTACTATCCATGCGAGCCCATGACCTCGAAAATGCAGTGCATTTTCGACCCTGTAGAATGATATGAGGAGAGACAAAATGAAAGGTCGCAGAGGTTTTACGCTAATCGAGCTGTTGGTCGTTATCGCGATCATAGCCATTCTGGCGGCAATCCTGTTCCCGGTCTTTGCCAAAGCAAGAGCGGCCGCTCAGAAATCCAACTGCCAGTCGAACATGAAGCAGCTAGGCAGCGCGTTCAAGATGTACCTGCAGGATTGGAAGGATACCTATCCGACTAACCGAACCATCGCAAGCAACGGCGCGGTAGGGGCGAAGGCGACGTTGGTCAACTTGAGGCCGGCGGCTGATCTGCCTGCGGCGCAGAACAAGGGTATCAACCTGACCTGGGTTGAGGGGCTGTACCCGTATATGGAACCGCCGTCGGACCTGGGCGATGGCAAGGTCGACAGCGGCGCTTGGGTATGCAAGTCCGCGACATCCAGAAAGCCCACACAGGGTACGAACGTACCCGCGACATCCTACGTGACTTATTGTATGAATTCGTTCCTGTGCGAGCAGCCTGAGGGCATCATCAAGGGATCCGACAGGCTGATGCTCGCCCGCGAAATGGACTGGCACGTGAACTCGGTTCTGAGACCGTTGCTCAACGCCACCACCCAGGAGCCGACCATGCCCAACGGCCATGCGTTTATGCGCTCCGGTGATGGTCAGTTTGCGTTCACGATGCCTTCTCAGGGCAAGATCCACGGCGACGGGTCGCATATTCTGTTTGCTGATGGTCACGTGAGATTCGTGGCTCTCGCAATGATGCCTGCTTCGCCGGAATACGACTCAACGGATTCGCAGTGGTGGAACTTCGTGACTAGTGGTCCGCCCGCAGCGCGGAAGACCATTGCGATATCGCCGTAGGTTGCCCTATCTTGTGAGTGAGGAGGTGAGGACAGCGCGCCAGGGGCGCAAAGGCTTCATTTATCCGTTTTTCAGTTTTGCACACAAGCAGTTTGCATGCACTACAGGTGCAAGTAATAAGGAGGAAGTTCCATGTTAGCAAGACGAAAGAGTGGCTTTACCCTGATCGAGCTTCTGGTTGTCATTGCGATCATCGCCATTCTCGCGGCTATCCTGTTCCCTGTCTTTGCGAGGGCGAGAGAAGCTGCTCGAAAGGCGAAATGCCAGAACAACATAAAGCAGTGCGCACAGGCACTGAAGATGTATGCCGATGACTACGACGGTACCATGCCGTCCTCGGGTATCACTGCCACGGACTCGGCCGCTTTCTGCGCGAAGGCCTGCCCTGTTGGTACTTATCCGCCCAGTGCCCCTAGCGCCGGGCAGCCGGTACTGCGCCAATCGTGGCCGCAGTATCTCTACGACCATATGAAAAGTCAAGATATCATCTTCTGCCCTTCCGACTCAGTCGATACGCCATACGACTCCAATACCCTTAGCTCTTACTGGTATAAGTGGGCCAATGACTTCGCTTGGACCAACACCGCCATTAAGAAGCAGAAGATGGGCGACTACGGATACGAGAGCGACCAAGTGGCATTCATGGAGTATAAGGGCTGGCACTTTGGCGATCAGAGCGGCATCAAGGCGGGTGTTCAGCTCAATATGTCGTTCCTCGATACGCATGTTGAGACAGTGGTAGTTCCGAACTGCGCTGCCTCGGTGCCCGCGACGTCTCCGGTTACGAATACGAACTTCACCAGCTTGGCCAGTTCGTTCCATCCGTTCGTCTACAACACGTGGGTTGACGCCGCTACCGGATCAGCTTACGTGCAGAAGACAGCGATCACAACCAGCACCACTAAGTTTATCGATCCAAGCAACAACTACGACACGTTCTAGGTTGTTGCCTGAGGCCGACCAGTGGTCGGTTGTATGCAAACTCAGAGGCGGGCCCAAATCGGGCCCGCCTCTTTTCATTGGCCGGATTTGGCGCTACTATTGATGAGTTGAAACGCTTGGAGACGACGCAAGCTGCGGAGGAGGGTATGCAGAGAAGCGAGATCATCGTCATTGGCGGCGGAATGGCGGGCTGCGCGACGGCACTGGCTGCGGCGAGAGGCGGCAGGGAGGCGCTGCTGATCGAGCGCTGCGGTTATCCCGGTGGCTGGGCCACGGCAGCGTTGGTGAACCCGTTCATGAGTCACAAGACGTCGGACGGAAAGCCGCTGATCGGCGGGCTCTACGATGAGATCCGGGCTCGTTTGAATGGCCGCGGCGGATTGCTCGGAAACTCCTTTAATCCGGAAGACATGAAGTTCGTGCTGCAGGAGATGCTGCTGGAGGCGGGCGTTCGACTTCGGCTGCATACTGCGTTTGACGCTGCTGAATACGCGGACGATGGGACGATAGTGGTTCGCACTCGATCAAAGAGCGGCGAGGAGGAGTTCTTCTGCGATCGGCTGATCGACTGCAGCGGCGATGGGGATGCGGTGGTGTCGCTCGGGGCCGCATTCCAGAGCGGCGACGCGAACGGTTTGCAGCAGGCCGTGACGCTGATGTTCGATATGGCAGGGGTGGATGTGGAGGCCGCGATGACCTATGTGCGCGACCACCCCGACCAGATGCGTTTCCCTAAGCTCCCGCCGACCGCTGGTCCTGCTGAACTGGCCAATGGCACGGTCTCGGTTGCAGGCTACTACGATCTCATCGCCGAGGCGCGCGCGAAGGGCGAGTACCATGCGCCCGGTGATCTCATATTCTACATCGGCCGGCCCCGGAAGGGCGAGGTCGTGTTCAACACTACTCACGTTGGCAATGTGGACGGGACCAATGCGGAGGACCTGACCAGGGCCGAGATAGAGTGCCGCCGGCAGATGATGTCGATTGTGGGGTTTGTCAGAAAATACGTGCCGGGCTTTGCGGACGCCTATCTCATTCGCAGCGCAGACCATGTCGGCGTCCGCGAGACCAGGAGAATTGACGGCGACTACGTGTTCAGCGAGAAAGATGTGATCCAGGCGCGGAAGTTCGACGACGCGATCTGCAGGCTCGCCTATCCCGTGGATGTTCATTCAGGCAAAGGAGATGGCTACACGAAGGAAGAAGGCAGAGTCAAGGGGCCGAACAACGCTCCTCCTGGCGATTGGTATGAGATTCCCTTCCGCTGCCTGCTGCCAAAGGGCCTGGACAATGTGCTTGTAGCCGGAAGATGCGTATCGAGCACTCAGGCAGGTCACGGGGCGATTCGGATCATGCCGGCGTGCGTAGCTATGGGGGAGGCCGCAGGCGCCGCCGCCGCACAATCGCTCGATGAGGGCAGTGCGGTGCGGGATGTTGATGTCGCCCGTCTTCTCACGAATCTCAGAACCCACGGGGCGCTAGTCTAGGAACGAATGGCCGTCGATCTACGCGAGGAACTCCAGAACCACGAGCCGGAGCCGCATCCGGAGAAGATCCATAGTGGCATAACCTTACGTGCCGTCATCATCGGGTTCCTGGCTATCATCCCGGGTGTCTTCTGGGGTGTCTATGGGGATGTGATCTCCCAGACCGATTTGACTTCCACGTCCCTGATGATGCCGCCTATCATCATCCTCGTCGCCATTCTGATCATAAACTGCGGTATCAGGCGCGTCAGAGCGAGATGGGCACTTGCCCGGAGCGAGCTGATAACCATATACGCCATGCTCACCGTCTCCGTCATCCTCTCGGGCATGGGAATGCTGCAGTTCGTATGTACCAGCATGGGGGCCGTGCCCCACTACGCGACTCCCGATAACAGATGGAATGAAATGTTCCGGGGCGTTCCGCAGTGGATAATGCCTAAGCTGTGGGCTATCGACGGGTTCTACAAAGGCGGGCAGCCGATACCCTGGTCGGCCTGGCTGATGCCGGTCATCTATTGGAGCGGGTTCCTTTTCTGCATGCTGGTGTGCATGTTCTGCATCAACTCGATCTTCCTGAAGCAGTGGACCGAACGAGAACGTCTCACGTTTCCGATCGTGCAGCTTCCGCTCGAGATGACAGACGAGTCCAGCGGTTTCTTCCGCAACAGGGTCATGTGGACCGGCTTCGCAGTCGCCGCGGCGTTGGAGACCATGAACAGCCTCAACTATCTGTATCCCAACGTGCCACACGTGCAGTTGACGGCCCACGACCTCCAGCCGCTGTTTGTCCAGCCGCCGTGGAACTCAATCGGCTACTTCCCCACGACGTTCTACCCTTTGGCCATAGGGCTGGGCTTCATGCTGAGCGTGGATGTCAGCTTCTCACTGTGGTTCTTCTACCTGCTGACGAAGGCGGAGAACGTGTTGGCCGCAGCGATCGGCTGGCAGGGATCTGGCGGTACCTGGACTGCGCCGCCCTATCTTCCTCAGCAGGGGGCGGGTGCGTTCATCGCCATAGCGATTGTGACCGTGTATCTCTCGCGTAATCACTTGAGAGAAGTCTTCTCGAGTGCCCTGCGGAGGGAGGGCGCGGTCGATGACTCGGACCAGCCCCTGGGCTATAGCACGGCCGTGGTGGGCCTCGCTGTCGGGTTCATGGCCATGATCGCCTTCTGCGTGGCTGTAGGAATGTCGCCGCTAGTGGCCGCGGCCTATCTCGGCATCTACCTCGTCTTTGCTACAACGATAACCCGCCTGCGCGCGGAAGCCGGGCCTGCCTGGGTCTTTGGGCCGGACAGCAATGCGCTGAACACGATAGTGCAGCCGATCGGTACGGGGATGTTCAGCAGGCAAAACCTGGTGGCGCTTGCATATTTCCACTGGTTCAGCCTTGAGATGCGCTGCTGTCCGATGGCGGTGCAGGTAGAAAGCATGAAGATGGCGCAGACGGTGAGGATCCGGCAGCGGGTGATGACGCTGGTGCTTCTCGGCGCTATTGTGATGGGTATAGCGGTGGGCTTCCTCGCGTGCCTGAAGGTTTGGTATACGTATGGAGCGGGCACGGCCAAGACGGAGCCGTGGCGCACGCACATGGGCAGAGCGCCGTTCGATATAGTCACCAACTACATCAGGAATCCGTCGAGATTCGATCCCGCCGGCATTATGGCAATGCTGTTCGGCTCGGCCATGGTGTTCTTCCTCAGCTTCATGCGCAGCAAGTTCATCTGGTTCCCATTCCATCCGGCGGGCTATGTGCTAGCTAATACGAACACGATGTACTGGCTGTGGTGTCCGTTCCTGATCGCGTGGCTATGCAAGGTCATCATCACGAAGTATGCGGGCATCAAGGGCTATAGGGCGGCACTGCCGTTCTTCTTGGGGCTGATCCTGGGTGACTACGTGACGTCGGGCATGTGGGCGCTTGCAGGCTCGCTGCTGCACATGCGGATGTACCGCTGCTTCCCGTGCTGACACTGACGATCCGCAGGCTTGCTCACGTGCCGGGTACAAGGCAAAGGCGGGCACAAGCCCGCCCTCACAGTGTTCCTTATTCTCCCGAAGTGAGCTACGCCACAGTCATCTGGTCGACGACGATGGCGCTTACTCCCTGAGCCAACTGCATCGCCTGTTCTCTGGCACGTGCAGACACGTTCCCTTTCAGGTACACAATGCCGTTTCTCACGTCAACATCTATTCTGAAACCCGACAGCTCACCGTCTCTGCGCAGCCGGGCTCTTACGTCGTCGTTAAGGTCCATGTCCCGAAATCCCATTTGCGTACCTCCGAGACAGTACCCCCGATAGTGAGGGTACCCCTCGCCATGCTCCCCAAAACTGTGTCCGGCCTTGAACCTGCATATCTTGCGAAGAACCTGAGCCGGCATAACATTATCATATCCACAATTTGTGCAGGTCAAGCATGGCTACATATAGATTCCATACTAGATACGCAAAGGCCCCGCAATAGTTCTAGCGGGGCCGGAAAATCCAGTAAGTCTTACAGGTGAAGTGCCTTCAAGGGCGGGAATGGCTACGCGGCCATCGGAAGCTCGTTGTCTTGCGAGTTCCGCGGCATCCAACGCGAGGTGAGGTCCTCAGCGGATGGGGACATGTAGTCGGCAATCTCATCAGTAGAGGCGTACAGCCGGACCGAGGGTCCCAGGTCGGCATTCCTCAGCATCTTGCCTGAGATATTGGACGTGACGACGTGAACACAGATCTCAGGGCCGAGCGCCTTCAGAGCGCTGACTATCGACGCAGCGCCGTGCAGCCCCTGAAAGCTCAGCCTAGCCAGGTCCAGTACGAGCGATGTCGTCCCCTGGTCGCGGAAACCGGCCAGAATCCCGGATACGGCCTGATCGTGCCAACTATCCATACAGCCACTGAGTGTGACTTTGGGCACACCTATTAACTCATCAATTGCTATAGAAAGCTCGGCGTGTTGCATCTCTGGCGGGCCTCCGATTGGCAGACATGACCAGTCCTAGATTATCGGCGGCCAGGTCCTCACACTGGAGGCTTGCAACACCAGTAGACAAGCATCTTCGAGCAGTTATCTAGCGGCTGGCATCCACCAGAAATATGAGTCGGTAGTCCTTTAGGAACCCGGCCCGGTGGTTCTCCGCGATGAGGTAGTCGGCATCGTGGTCAGAGAGCACCGCGTCACACTTGAACGGGGACGGGCCGCGCTTGACCGCGCGCAGGACTAGGGGGTTGTCACCCGCCCGCGAGTTCGCGTAGGCCTCACCCATAGTGCGCGCGTAGGCCACTATGCCGTGGTCGGCGAGAAAACCATAGTCCACCTTGACGGTGCCCCAGACTTCGGTGCCGTCTTGCCGCAGGATCTTCGGTGACATCGACCGCGCCACGCCCAGCCCCAACGTATCGATGATGACTGATGTATAGGCGGCTTCTTTGGCTTTTCGAAACTTGCTCGGTGGAGCCACCGGGACGGACGACGCCACCAGCCACGACGGACCAGAGCCTTTCGTCCCGGGTTTGGCCGCGGTCGCGGTCGTAGTCTCCAGGGCGGGCATTGGCGCCTCTACTTCGACCTGGACAACCGTATCCTTGCCGATCTGGACTCGCCGCTCGGATTTCACCCTGACGTGATCGATCATCCCCTGGATTTCCTGGCTGAGTTTCGCCTCAAGGGTGTAGTTCTTGCCCGTCGCGGAGTAGTTGATCGACGTTCCGCGCAATTGCTGAATCAGGTTGGCCACAGCCTGCGCCTGCGCGTAGCCTTTGGCTTGCAGATAGGCTTTCGCACGGTTGGGCTGCTCCTCCACGGTAGGCATTGCGCCTTCGCCGATGGCGGTGAGCATCCCGGGCTTTGCGGTAGCGGGTTTTGAGGCTTGCGGTTTGGTGGCGGCCATTGCCGGGGCCAGAAGAGCGATAACGAGCCCCAGGACAAGTCCGCCGACGGCACACGAAGAAGGGAGTCTGCGCATGGTCTTCATCCTTTCAGGATTTATTGCCTACGCCTGACCGACCTGGTCTCGCCCCTCATCTGCCCTGTAAGCTCGCGCCTGGCGCGCGACGTGATACACACAGACGGTGTTGCCCGCCACCGATTGCCACGCGTTTGCTGAACCAACTGCCGCTTTTCTGTTATACTATTTCTGGATGAGCCGTTGCCTGGACTGCTGGAGTTGCTCCAGATGGCAGATTGGTCGCTACTTGCTGAGCGCTGACCGCTCATCTATACCCACATTTTGGGGAAAGGAGCATCGCTGGACAATGATTTCTAAGGATCGCAATTGGGGGCTGTTGCAGCCCGTAGTGAAACGCGAGGTCCAGGACGTGGCGGAGCCCAATCTGCTGCGGGAGATGTTTCCCTATCAGGAAGTACCGCGGGCGCTTTTTGACGGTAGGAGTGTCCCGATGGAACCGGCCCGGGACCTCTTCATCACGGACACTACCTTCCGCGATGGGCAGCAGGCGCGACCGCCATATAAAGTCGAGCATATCGTGCGGCTGTATGAGATGCTCTCAAGACTGGGCGGCCCCAACGGCGTTATTAGAGCAACCGAGTTCTTCCTCTACAGTGATAAGGACAAGGAAGCTGTTCGGAAGTGTCAGGAGCTTGGCCTGAAGTTCCCGGAGGTCACGGGGTGGATTCGGGCAAACAAGGATGACTTCCAGCTTGTCAAGGAGATGGGACTCAAGGAGACCGGAATCCTGACTTCAGCCTCGGACTACCACATCTTCCTCAAGTTCAAGAAGACTCGCAAGCAGATTCTCGACATGTATGTGGACCTCGTCACGACCGCGCTTGATTCGGGGCTGGACGCGGTGAGATGCCACCTTGAGGATATAACCCGCGCGGACTTCGACGGGTTTATCATTCCGTATGTTCAGAAACTGATGGACATTGCCCAGGATTCCGGAAAAGTGATCAAGATTCGACTATGCGACACTATGGGTTACGGTCTTCCCTATGCCGAAGCCGCTCTGCCTCGAAGCATACCGAAGATGATCCACACGATGGTGCATGAGTGCGGTGTGCCGAACGACTGGCTGGAATGGCACGGGCACAACGATTTCCACAAGGTGAACATCAATGCTACCACCGCGTGGCTCTACGGCTGCGCGGGCGCGAATTGCTCCCTGCTCGGTTTCGGAGAGCGAACCGGCAACCCTCCGCTCGAAGGCGCCGTTATGGACTACATCTCTCTGCGCGGCGACACCAACGGGCTCGACACGAGAGTCATCACGGAGATCGCCGAGTTCTTCAAGTCAGAGATCGGCGTCGATATTCCAGGCGGCTATCCGTTCATCGGGACCAACTTCAATGTTACCTCGGCTGGTATCCATGCCGATGGAATGCTCAAGAACGAGGAGATCTACAACATCTTCGATACCGATAAGATCCTCAACAGGCCCGCCAGGGTCAACGTGACGGACAAGTCGGGCATTGCCGGTGTTGCGCACTGGGTGAACAGCTATCTGGGACTGAAGCCGGAGTCCGCTTTGGACAAACGGCACGCCGGCCTTGCAGGGATCTACAACTGGGTGAAAGAGCAGTACGCGCAGGGAAGGGTCACATCCATTTCGGACGAAGAGATGCTGATGCAGGCGCGAATGCATCTGCCGGAATACTTCAAGAGCGATTTCGACCGGCTCCGCGATCACGCGCTGGATCTCTCGGAAAAGATCATCGAGAAGCTGGCGGCCAATCCGGATGTCCGCAGTATGGTCGATACCCGAATGGAGCCGGTGCTGGAGGATGCAGTACACCGTCACCTCTTCATTCAGTTTATCTACGTGACCGACAGGTCTGGAAAGAAGATCACGCACAACATCACTCAGCCCGAGTACAAGGAGAAGTTCGGCACGTTCGGACTGCACGAGGACTTCTCTGATAGAGACTGGTTCAGCGGTGCGATTGATGAGGGCGGCGTCTTCATAACGGATTTCTACAAGTCGCGGATAACGGGCGCGTTGTGCGTTACAGTCTCAGCCCCGCTGCTGGATCAGGAGGGGAACTGCATCGGAGTGCTCGGCGCTGACCTGCGATTTGAGGAACTGGCCAGAATGAGTGAGACGCTTATCTAGCAGTTGCACTGGTTCAACGAAGATCGAACCGAAGGGAGGCGAAGCGGCTGTCGAGGAATGATTTGCCGGCAGACGCTTCGCCTCATATTTCACCGGCTGCTCCCGGCGGAATGCCCAGTAGAAATGCCCAGTAGAAATACCATTGCCACGGCGCAAACTGTGCTGTATAATACAAGAAACAAGCATCTTCTTTAACATCCCCTATCACCCGAGTTGAATGCAAGCGGCCCCCAGCGGCTGTCCAGGTTTCCCGGTGGAAACGAAGCAGACCTGTGCTTCCCCGGAGGAAGAGATGAGAGTGAGAAAGAACTTCGGCGATACGCAATTCGACCGCCTGAGCGACCAGACGCTTGCCAGATTGGCACAGGCCGGTGATCTGCGTGCGGCCGAATACATGCTCTACAAGTATCGCAGCTTGGTGCGCACGAAGATACGCTCATATTTCCTCATGGGCGCCGAGAAAGAAGACCTGCTGCAGATCGGCATGATAGGCCTCTGGCAGTCGGTCATGGACTACTCGGACGACAAGGATATCTCTTTCCTCTCGTTTGCTCGCATCTGCATCGAGCGCCACGTCATAACCGCCATCAAGACCGCAACCAGGCTCAAGCAGACCCCTCTCAACACGGCCATCTCACTCGAGTATTGCGTGGAGGAAAACGACTCAGACTTTAACCTCGCAGAGGTGCTGGTCTCAGATGCTGAACTGGATCCCGAGGAGATACTGATCCGCAGAGAGAACATCCGGGCGCTGCGCGAAGCTCTGCGAACGCTGCTGTCGCGGTTCGAGTGGGAAGTGCTGAAGCGCTACCATCTGGGGAAGTCCTACCGGGAGATCGCGCTGGACCTTGAATGCAATACGAAGTCGATCGATAATGCCCTAGGTCGGATAAAGCGCAAGGTCGCCGCCGGCGGCGCCGTAGGCTGCGAAGCCTAGCCTCTGGAGCGCTTTTCGCCTGACGTGTCCTCCATCTCGCAGCCGTTCTTCCGAAACGTCAGAATGTACTGGTGGTGTATGTTCGAGACGAACGCAAACGGCACGCCGTAGGGATATAGGTTCTTCGAGTCCTGAACGAGTATCGTTATGCCCTCCAGGGTGAAACCTGCGGAAGTCATAACGCGGCTGATGTCGGAATGATAGGCGATGAACTCGGAGCCGTGCCTGAAGTCAGATACCACGACGCACATATAGCGCTTCGGCACGAGCACTCGCCGGCACTCAGCGAAGACCTTACCAAGCTCGTTCAGGAAGTCCTCGTACGATGGTGTGTTCCCCAGGTCGTCTGCCTGGTCGCTATAGCGGGTCTGGAGGCCTTTGGACTTGCGCTCTGCTTTGACTTTGTGATCCCAATCCTTGAGCAGAATGCTCCAGTAAGGGGGGCTGGTGACGACAAAGTCGAATGAGTCGTCGGGGAGCGTAGGCAGGACCTCTCTGGCATCGCCATGCAGTACCTGTTGTGCGACCGTGGACGGTGTCGAAGGTGGGGCTCCGGCTTCGCGGCCTGATGTTGACGGCGAATCGACTCTGCAGTTAGCGATGCGCTGGCGGGACACTTCCGCCCAGTGCTCGACCAGTTCGATCCCCACGCCGGCCCTGCCGCATTGCGCGCACGCAACGAGGGTCGAGCCGCTGCCGAGGAACGGGTCCAATACCGTCATCCCTGGTCTTGTGAAGAACTCGATGAGGCGGATGATGTCCGATTCGGCGAAAGTGGCCGGATGCTGGGCCTTCAGCTCATCACGCTGCGGCGGTCGGCTGAACCAAACGCTCTTTGTTTCCATCATCCATTGGCGATTGGTCAACTCGTTGAGCAAGTTTCTGGGGTCGACTTGGGTCTGACCATGGGCTTCGCTCATCGTAGGCTTAGTCTCCATCTGGCTTCCATCGTGGGGTTGTAAGCTTCAGGGTATGCGCCTGAACACAGCCTTCCCACCCTTCATCACGCCTTTGTACGAATGATCGTCAACCAGATCGAAGTCCCCGCCGAGATAGAGGTTGAACACGATTCGAAAAGTGTTCACAGGGCTAATGGTGGAATACAGCAGCTTCTTGCCGTCCCTCGGCAGGTAATAGGCATTTAGTATGCACTTCTTGAGTTCGTCAGAAGGAGAAGCGCCTCCTTCCACGCTCATTTTCATCCCGTGGTCTCCCTGGACGATGATGATCGGTGGGGTATCAGACTTAGCCAGGATATCAGTGATCACCGTGCGCATCCGCTGGTTGAGATAAACAAGCTGGCCCAAGTAGAGATCGGTGTATTCATCCTTAGTCATGGCCGTCTTGTGGACGAATCTAGTAGGCAATGGCTTCCCTTGTCGATCGAACAAATACGGCCTGTGGGGCATAGTGATGTGGGCAAACGTGAACGTGGGTTCTTTCATCTCAGCTACTCTGGGCAGTGCCTCAAAGGCATACAGGATGTTGTCCCTATAGTTGCGGTAAGCCGGGTTCAGGTGTCGCGCCATCGTCGTGTCGAAGAGAACCCTCTCGAACTCGCTGAGCCTAAGGCCCGATCCAGCCATCGTGACGTCGGCGTTCGGATTGCGATTCGTCATGCAGAAGCCCGACGGGAAGAACACGAACTTATAGCCGGCACGTTTGAGCAGATGAATGACTCGCGCGTCCTGAATCATACACCCGTACAGCCTTTGATTCACAACGACCCCGGCGTCCTCTGCGAGGCGAGAAATATGGTCAAGATTCAGCGAAGACGAGAGGGACGAATATGTTGTGATGTAGTTGCTGGTGCTGCCGTCAGCTACGTAGAAGCCCTTCTTGCTGAGGAAATCCACGAAGCTAGAGTTGTCATATCCAAAGTATGTTCGAATGGCGTCCTCTCGTGCGTATTCATCCAAAACAATGTAGTAGATGTCTGGCATCTCGTTGTTGTCCGCCAGCCTCAGTGCGCCTGTGCCCGATAACGACCGTTCGACGTAGTGATTCCAGAGATAGGATGTGCTCCGGCCCGGCTTTGCGTAAGCAACGCAGATCTGTGACAACTGGAGAATCACTAGCAAGAGACTGAGTGAGTTGGCAAGTCTGCTGACGGCCAACAGCTCGTCCTTGGCTCGCCAGACAAAAACTACCACAGCGACAGTCGTGAGCACCCACAGAGGCATGATGACAGCACCCTTACCTACCACATAACCGGCGAGAGTCTTGCCTCTAACACCTTCCAGCACGTGCCCGTACATGAAGACCATCAGCAGGAGCACGGACGCGATCAAGCTGGCCTTTTCCCGTCTCCCTACCACGATGTGTGTAAGAGTGAGCGTCACAAATGCCAACACGACGACAGCTATGATGGGTCTTACCAGATCGGCAATTCCGAGTTCATCAATGTTGCGGGCAAACAGGAATAGGACCGGGTATACCGAGAAGAGGAACGGATGATATGCTATGATCCTCTGTGATCTCTTCTTGCCCGTTGCCTCTGCCGTCATATTCCTACCTCCGCCGCATCAGATAGAGCACCCTGTCTGAGTCCTTGATCTTGTCTGAGCGCTCGATCTCGAACAAGTTGGAGAACTCCTCCTCAAAACCATCTTGCGCATAGCCTGGGAACACGTCGTCTCGAGTTGCCAGCAGCTTCCGTACCTTGTGGTCTGCTTTGGGCACGAACTCAATGATAAGTGACCGGCAGATCCTACTGAAGAATGTTGCCACACGCTGAAGAGGCACGTTGTTGGAAATGGCCAGATGGTGTATGAGTGCCAGCGCCATCGCGAGGTCTGCTGGTCCACGATCTGCAAGAGACAACCGTTCATCGTTGTCCCAACCCAAGCTCGGGCTCGGATTAGTCAGATCGAGCAAAAGAGGTAGGATGTTGGTTTCATTGTCCCTTACCGTTTGCTGGTAGTTCATCTCCACGGCTGCCGGATCAACGTCAAACGCCACAGTCTCCGCGCCGAACTCGCTGGCTACCCTACTATGAAAACCGGTGTTGGCTCCCATATCCCAGACAGTCGCGGGACAAACCGTTGCCACGTATTCGCTGATCAATCGTTGCTTATGCTCCCTGCCTCCCGGCGTATAGCTGTCATCGTTGTAGTAATCAGCCCACTCAGTTCCCACCGGTTTCCACGTGAGCCGCCTGACGCCATCCTCAAGGCTGTCGAGAAGCCCCATCAGGCTGTTCACGCTCATTGATTGTCTGAAGTTGGCCTGCCCGATCGGCCTGTTGGCGTACCTAACCTGAGTCTTTGCGTGCAAGTGGATGTGCAGCAGCATAGGGAACACAAACTTGGTGCGGTAGGGCAGGACGGAACTCACGAGGTCCAACGGGACCCCATCCATGTACAACCTGGTAAGCCTGCGCAGCCGGGGATCGGTATAGCTGATCATTGCGAGGACGCCGTAGAAGTGCTGACAGAACTGCTTGTACGGGGTCCACGGAGCCCCTTGGACGTGCTTGGTAAAGGAGAGCGTATCTATGAAGACTGGTCTACCTTTGTGGAACTGAATGTTGTAGGCACTGCAGTCTTTCAGAGTCATACCGTACTTGAGCGCTGTTCTCTGCACCGCAAGAGTAGTCAGCGCAGCGTCCTTGAACTGCCCAAAGCACCACTCATAGGGGTACGAGATGAACCGGATCATCTCGGGTTTGAGCACCTTGTACGCGCCAGTCTCACAGGGAGACGGAACTCCAGTCACTTCTTCATGGGGTATTAGTAGGCCGGCGGTCACCAGGTCTTCGTAGAGGCCCGACTTCATCAGGAGATCATAGTCGTCCTTGTAGCACTGATTGACCTGCCGATACACGCTTCCGTTGTGGCGGAAAACGAATCCGCTGGGATCGCGAAAGGAGCCTGAGACTATTTCGCTAGGCATCTCTTGCTCTCTTGGCGAAGCGCTTGCATACAGCATCCTTGATGCTGCGCAGGGTGTTCTTGAAGACAAAGGCAGCCGCGAGCAATCCTGCTGCCGCGGCTTGAAGCACGTAGCTCCCGGTCCCAGGGTCGATATAAGCATCGGCGCGCTTGCTGGAGATCACCACGATTGAAAGTGTGACGCCAGCTAGCTCCAGTAGCCGTGCCCCAAGTCGTCCTTTTACCATTGTCGCTTCCTCCCCTCAGGATATCAGACCGTTACAGGTCGATTTACCTCATCCTTATGATGCCACATGTTGAACCCAACCCGCAACCCCTCGCGTTGCCTCACGATAGATGTCACCGAAACTGAATCGATGCCTCATTTGGAAATGTTACCGAAATGGCCGATGTGCTTCTCTGTGAGGAGGGGCACTGAATGGACCAGCACTCGAAATCTGAACT
>JBPOHN010000091.1:0-1711 GCA_052035525.1 Armatimonadota bacterium | reverse complement strand
TTCCGTGGCCGGCAATCTGCCCTACTACATTACTTCGCCGATTCTCGAAAAAATTTTCGAGTTGGGCTCGCTCTTAGGCCACGTAAAATCCTGAGTGTAAATTAGGGTCTTGACAAGGGCCATCCGCTGCTGGCTCCAGTGGAAGTATTCAGAACTTTCACGAAAGGAGCATGACAACGGATGGCCAAGGATAGGATAGATCGCGACGAGCTGGCAGACAAGCTCGTGGAGGCTGCAGCGAAAGCGGAGGACCCGATTCGGGCAATGGCGGAGATGATCACCGACTTCGTGATGGAGGCGGAGGTAACCGCCAAGATCGGGGCGGAGCCGCACCAGCGCAGCGAGGAACGCACGGGATATCGCAATGGACACCGGGAACGCCGATGGGATACACGGCTGGGCTCGCTGAAGCTGAAGGTGCCGAAGGTGCGAGAGGGCGGCTATGTGCCCAGCTTCATCGAGCACCGCAAACGCAGCGAGCAGGCGTTGATCAGCGTGATTCAGGAGGCAGTGGTGCAGGGCGTCAGCACACGAAAGATCGAGAACGTGCTGGCCGAGTTGGGCATTGCCGGTGTATCGGCGGGCCAGGTGAGCCAGCTGTGCGCGGGGCTGGACGACAAGGTGCAGCAGTTCCGGGAACGGCGGCTGGGCGAGAGCCGGTACGTGTGGGTGGACGCGGTTTACGAGAAGGTGCGCGAGGACGAGCGGGTGGAGTCAATGGCCGTAGTCATCGCCACAGGTGTAAATCCGCAAGGGCGGCGGGAAGTGCTGGGATTGGACGTGATCCCGACGGAGACCGAGGAAGGCTGGACGCAGTTCTTTAAAACGTTGAAGGAACGTGGGTTGAGCGGCGTGCAACTCGTGATTTCCGATGCGCACGGCGGACTAAAGAACGCGGTGCGGAAGGTGTTGAAAGCCGAGTGGCAGCGCTGCAAAGTGCATTTCTACCGCAACGTGCTGGTGCAGGTTCCGAAGCGCAGCCAGGCGGAAGTGAGCGAGGCCATGAAGGCGGTATTCGTGCAGCGCGACGAAAAGAGCGCGAGAGCAAAGGCGGCCGAGGTGGTTCGGCAATTTCAGAATCGCTATGGCAAAGCCATGGAGATTTTCGAGGCCGGCCTCGATGATGTGCTGAGTTACCTGCACTATCCAACGGCGCACCGGGTGCGAGTCAGCTCGACGAACCCGATCGAGCGATTGAATCTCGAGATCCGCCGTCGCACGCGCGTCGTCGGCATCTTTCCGCACCGCGGCGCCTGCTTACGGCTGATCGGCATGCTGCTGGTGGAAATTCATGAAGACTGGCTCACCGACGACAAAGCGTATCTGACCTTCGACGATGCGCCCGTCGAAGAGACTGCGGCGAAGGTCGTGACCATGGCGGCGAGCCAATGAGGAAAAGGGCTTTTCTCGATGCGAGGGCGCTGCCCTCGCGCTCCCGGGATTTAACGCTTTTGCGCCAGAATGTTGCAGCACGGGGCGGCTCGTTGGCCGCCCCGTCATTCCGGCCCCTGAGTCGGCGCTCCGGTCGCTTCCCAGCGTTGCCGTACCCTCCGCTCAGGTAACTGCATTTTAGACCCGACCTCTGGAGTCGCCAGCGAATTTACACTCAGCTATTGACACAGGCTTGGGCAAGGCGTCTCCGCTCGTCAAGCGCCGCAAGAATCGAGATAATCTCCTGCTGTTCGCTCTTAGGTGGGCGGGGGATCGCAAG
>JBPOHN010000117.1:0-3220 GCA_052035525.1 Armatimonadota bacterium | reverse complement strand
GGTTCTGGTCAAAGTCGCGGCTGACACCCGTTTCCAGCTCGCCCAGCTCAAGGCTCCCATCGACCCAGACACCCTGTTGAAATGGGCAGAGGAGCTCTCTTGGCTGAAGCTTAACGGAGCTGAAATCACGGACCAACTTGTCTTGGAGACAGCTCGAGATGTGATCTTCGACATCGCCCTTGAACGCTCCGAACGCGGTGGATTCGATCAGGCTGGCGAGGCTGTGCTGACAGACAACATCTCTGAGAATTGGAGAGATGTGTTCAAGAGCTAGTTACTGGTTCTCAGCCGATGCTGGCTAGCAGGCTGCACTGACATTGTCAATGCCGAGCTCTTGAGTCGCAGCCAGTTTGATATTACTCCAAATGTCGGAACCCCAAGAAAGGAGCTGATCCCATTGCACTGGTATGATTGGCACACAGTAACCGAGCGGCTTCAAGGTCGCTCCTATGCCCTCACGCGGGGCAGGCCCTACCGGGTCATCCTCGATCCCGCCACCCAAACTGGCACCTGTGACTTTACGAACAAGCAGATCCTGATTAACCCCAACCTCTTCTCTGATGTGCTAGAGAAGATGGGGCTGTCCGGCCCGAAGCTCGATGAGGCGAACTTCCTGATCAGTCGAGCCATCACCGGCCACGAGGCGCTGCATGTGCTCTACAGCGATCCTAGGGTCGTGATGTCGGCATCGGAAGATGCCAACCTCAAGGTGGTGCTCAACCTGCTTGAGGATGCCAGGATCGAGAAGATCGGCTCCGGGATGAGCCATGTTAGCAAGACGCTCTTCGAGTTCGTGAACAGGATCGCCGCAAGTCAGCTTCCGAAGTTCACCGACCTGACCCTCGATGACGCCTACTCGGTGCTGAGCCTCCTCCTGCGATGGAGACTTGGCGCGAGTATTCCGGCGCTGGACGGCGCGGCGGCAAAGACATGGACCAACGTGTTTCGTCTTGCTCGTCAGGCGCTGTATGCGGCAGACTGCGATGAAGTGCTGCGCCTGGCTCGCAAGATCGTGAAGATCGCCGGGCTGGACAAGGCTAAGCAGCAGGACTCGTCGGCGCTCAAAGAGACCGAAAATGTGATGAGCAGGATGCAGTCCGGGATGTCAGGTTCAGATGGAAACAAGCCGCTACCGAATCCTCTAGGCGCTGAGGATGAGTCAGAGACGTCTGACAAAGGCAGCGCGGGGGATGATCCCGCAGAATCCGACTCCCTGGAGCCAGCGGAAGCAGGCAATGGAGAGAAACCTGAAGCCACGGATGACGTTCACGAGGATGACTCAACCGACCCTGATTCGACCGAAAATACTCGTGTACGCGTTTCCACCGGCAGTGCACCCACGGAGTCCGACGACGCTCCTGACGCCACACACTCGGGCGGCGACCAGCCATCCTGCCCTCCCGATTCGCAGGACGGCGTGGACGACATCGAGCAGCTCGTTGACGAGACCGCTGCGCAGGTGTCTGAGGATCTGAGCACTCTGGTACCCCGAGGCTCTGATGACTGCGTAACCGTCGCTAAGGCGAAGCCGCACCGTGGGCGGGGTTACTCCGACATTGTCGCTTCACCGTATATGCATTATCTGCCCATCGCGGCTCCGATAGCGGCGGAGATCATTAGGGATCTCAAGGCAGAGAGCCCTCGCGCCGTTTCCGGTTCCAGTCAATATCCAGGCAGGTTCAAAGCCCGCTACTTCGTCAGGGATTCAGCCAAGCCTTTTGCCGCGCAGCATTTCCGAGGCATCGCTGCTCCAGAGATGGCACTGACCCTGATCATTGACCGCTCAGGCTCAATGGAGGATGTACAGGAAGAGCTGCGCGTTATGTCTATGGCGATCACGATGGCGTGCGAGACGCTTCAGATCCCACTTTCGATATGGGCGCTGGAAGGTCAGGTGCATATCAAGGCATTCGACGAGCACGGTCCGCAAGTGCTGGCGAAGCTGGCTGGAGTACAGGCGGAAACGCTGACCAGAGTGATGCCCACCATTCGGGATGCCGCGAAGGAACTCTCATCAAGACCCGAGAGCCTAAAGCAGATCGTGATGATTCATGACGGGATGCCATCTGATCGGACCGACTTCATCGAGTGGCGCACCGGGCTTCGGGACCTCGGGATGTTCTGCATGTTCATTATGCAGCAGGCCGACTATGAAGCCTACCACGAGGCCCCCGAGCAGCTTCGGGAAAACATGGACTCCCTGATCGGTCCCCGCAGCTACGCCATCTCCCCCGTCTCGGACATCGCCAAGCACTGGTGCTCGTTCGTGCGGAATGTGAGGAACCGGCGTTCAGAGTGCTTTTGAAGGACATGATGGTTGTTGCTCTGTTTCTGTCTTTGATTCGCACGTTCCGGGACAACCACCGTTTCAGCGGTTACTGATCTGCTGGTTTTCTTTTTCGGCAAGCTTCGAACGGATGAGTCTATTGATGTGCCACTTCATCTGGGGACTGAATCGTGTTGGGCCTCTTGAACTTCGGATTGAGGTGCCGTCGCTGGACGTACACGTTCTCTCGGGCGGTGCACACATCCGCGTATAGGCGTTCTTGGTACCCGATGACTTCCCGAATGTTAGGTTCAGTCACCATCAGCAGGCCCAATGGCTTCCACTCGTTGAAGTGAAGTGCACGGTCTAGTATGTGTCTTACGCTCGCGAGCCGTCGCTCCATCCCTCTCACGTTCTTCCGTGCGTGCTTCCTAGAGCAGCCCAGCATTACTGTGTATGGGTCAGGCCAGATGATGTACGTCAAGCGCTTGGTCCTGCGCGACAGCTCGTCTGTCAGACGCTGTTCGGCTTCGCGGAGTCGTGCCAGAGGAGCTTCTGTGTAGTGCTTGATCTCCTCTAGCTGATGTACGAAACTGCGCCCGAATGCGTCAATAGCGCTTTCCAGTGACTCCATCGCTGCCTTCAGAGGAAGGCTCTTCCACCATCTACCGATCGCGCCGCCGCCCAACCCACCAAATATCGCTCCGAGGACGGCTCCAACGGCAGTCCCTGCGCCCGGCGCTATGGCAGTTCCCAGCAATGCGAGCGCTTTGGCCCCAAGCACAACACCAGTCCCCTTCGCTACGCTCTCTTTCACGAAATGGCTGGTAGCTGCTTCTATTGGTTTTCCGTCCTCAATCATCTGGCGGATGTTGCGATACGCAGAGAACGCAATTGTCACAAAAGGAATGTGCGCACCTACTGCGTGCATCGCGGTCTCGCCGTGCGCGGCAC
>JBPOHN010000065.1:0-53625 GCA_052035525.1 Armatimonadota bacterium | reverse complement strand
CCCTATAGGTTAATGTCGTCTGTCGGTGTGGCGTGGAGAACAGCAGCACAACAACGTCATTTCGAGCGGAGCATAGCGGAGTCGAGAAATCCGCTTATCGGCAAGCACGTCAAAAGCAGATTCCTCGGCTGCGCTCGGAATGACAACAACCACCATCCCCTCACCTGCCGCAAGACAAGATTACCCCGATGGCGGCGGCGGACCGAACCCGTCATGCTGAACTTGATTCAGCATCCACACGATTGAGCGACACGTCATGCTGAACTCCTTTGGCGTTTCGGAAATCTTGTTCCCGATACACCACAGGCAATGGAGGCTCCCTTCCCTCAACCATAACCCCCTAACCCTCGACCTCGCCATCGCCGACAAGCGGTTGAACACCCCCATGTGTGTATGACGGCGGCGGTTGATTAATGCCTGCCGTCAGACAGGTGGGCTTCGCAGCAAGTTGCCTTGAGTTCATTTGGAGTGCGGCGATGCGGAGGCGGGGTCCTCTGAGCGGCTGCACTTGTCCTTGGGCAGGAACTTGTTGATCGCCGCGGCGTCGCCGGTGTAGTAGAAGTAGCTGAAGCCGTTGCACCAATAGGCGGCGGTCCACCTGCGGCTCTCGAGAGCGGCGTTGAGGCCCTCCGGCCAACCCTTGGATTGCAGCGGCTTTCCAGGCTCGTATGCCATCGCCCACGGGAATGCGGGAGTTGCCAGAAGCAGAAGGCAAAGCAGTATCCAACACGTGATTTTGCCCATCGTCAGTCCTCCGGTCCGGATACTCCGGCTTTATATCCATTAGTCGCATCGAGCCGTGAAATCGTTAACACAACATGCCCTGGCGACGCTTCTCTACTCTCTGACCGTCACGTCACTGACCCAGGCGTTCTTCTTGATCCTCGGATCGTTGGGGACGAGCTTCCTGCCGTTAATCGTGACGTTCTCGAACGTGATGCCGCTGATCGGGCTTTTCTCGTTCTCCGCGATCAGCACCACGTCCTCGTTGCGGCAGTTGAGGACCTTGATGTTCTTGAACGTGACGTTCGTGATGCTCCCGCTGGGCTGCTCGCGCTTCGGCGGGTTAAGGAGTTCGTGAGGGGAATCGGGCTTTGTGGGGAGGTTCATGTGCCACTCGTCCCAGTTGTTGATGAGCTTCAGCGACGCGCGTCTCGGGGAGCTTACGTCCTCGATCACGATGTCCTCGAACCGGATGTTCTTGATGCAGCCAGGGCCGGAGAGCTTGACTCCGACCACCGGGCAGACCGAGGCGTCGTCGGTCGAGTGAAGCACCGTGCAGTCCTTGTAGAGCACGTTCTCCAGCGTGGCGCCGCATTCGTGCATCAGGCCGAAGCTGCCGCCGATGTCGTTCCAGACGATGCAGTTCCGGAACGTGACGTTCTTCTGCGGGATCCAGACCTTGATCTCCAGCGAATCGTCCGCGTTGTGGCTGAAGCAGTCCTCGACCACGGCATCCGAGCTGCCGCCCATGCAGATGCCGTCGTTGTTCACGTAGTAGCCGACCACCTTGACGTTCTTAACGCTGACATTGTTGCAGTTGCAGGCGTGCAGCGACCAGACCGAGCAATCGCGGATGATGATGCCCTCCACCTTGAGGTTATCCACTCGCTCGAACTTCGCCAGATACCCTCGCTGGCCGGCCTCTATCGCCTTCCGCCCGCACAGGATGCCTCTCCCGCGCAGGGTGATGTTCTTCTGCCAGGTCGCGCCTATCATCCCCGGCGCCCAGTAGACCTTTACTCCGTAAGCGTCGTGCTCGGCCTCCTTGCCGAAGCTCTCTTTCGGCCGAACCTTGAGGCTGACGATAGCGCCGCCGGCCACATACACGGTCTGGCCGGACTTGAGCTGCGTTTCGCCGAGCTCGTGGTAGCCCGGCCCGAAATAGAGCACATTCGGGTCTTTGGGGTCGGGGATTTCCTTCTCCGGCGGGTTCGAGAACACGTGCAACGCGTGCGTGAGCGACCCACCCGGCTCGATAGACAACTGCCCCGGTTTGTCGAGCGTGAACGTGATCTTGCCGTCCTTGACCTTCGGTTCGATACCTCTCGCAAGCGGCCTCACAATCACCTTCGAGGTGTCGATCCCTGCCTTCTTGAGGCCATCGAGGAAGCGGATTTCGACCGTCACCGGCCCATCCTGATCGAAGTAGCAGAAGCTGAGCGGCGACACCGGCCTGCCGGATATCGTCTGCTTGGAGTCCGTGTCATACCGGAACGAGGTGTAGCAGAACACCGGCTTGCCGTTGACCTTGACCTCATAGTCAGCCGAGGCGGGCTCGCCTTCAGGCGCAGGGTAGGTGATAACCTTCCCGACACGCGCCAGCTCGCCGGTACCCCCCGACCCTGTGATGGCGGCGGCGGCGGTCGCAAGGATTGCGCACATCATAATCGCCATCGCGGCCTGCAGCATCATCTCCTGCCTCCGAGCAGCCTGAGTGTGAACTCGCCCGTGATCCTATCCCCGGCCTTGAGCTTGAACGGCCCCAGCGGGCACTCGCTCAGCACGTGCATCTTGACGCCCTCAGGAACCAGGCACGCCCTCACGTGCGCCTTCGCATCCGAGAGCGCCTCCACCCCGGACCCGTCAGGCGCGACAAGCGAGGCGTTGTAGATGTTGAACTTAGCGGAGCGGAAGTCGTTTGTGCCCATCTCCGTCTGGTCCAGCGCCCAGGTCCAGGTAGGCGGCGTTATCTCCGGCACATCAGGCAGGTTCTTCGACCGGCGGGCCTTGGCCGCGCCGGTCGTGCGGCTGATGGAGTCCTTGGGGAACACATCGCCCCACTCCGACCATCGCTTCCATTTCAGTTCATCGCACTCCGGCCTGATCATCATCGCAACGCCCACCTCGCGGTAGTCCATCTCCTCGCCGGAGTAGGTGTAGTCGGAGGTCACGGTGCTGAGGCCGTCTCTGTCGATCAGCCACGTTACGCTGCCGGAGAACCCATCATAGCGGTCCTTGATCCTGATCTCCAGCGCGTTGCCCTTCTCGCTCACGGAGATATCCTCCACAACGCGGGTCTTCGCGTCCGGGAAGACCGCATACGGCGGCGACTTCGGGCCGTTCAGATCGCCGTAGTCGTGCCTGGTGACGTGCAGGGCAGGGTAGGACTTGATCGCTGTCTTGTGCTTGGGGTTGGACGCATCGATCTGTCCTGTCCTGCGGTCGATTGCGAGTGAGTAGCCGTTACCCTCGATCAGGATTGCCTTGCGGTCATCCGTCCAATCAGGAGCGCCGCCTGCAGGCCGGGGAACCGCAGCCTGTTGCTTCTTGCCGAGGGTGACGTCGTAGACGGTAACCAACGCATCGCCCCTGGTGACGCGGATAGTCAGCCTATCGCCTTCTTTCGTGCCTTGCGGGACAGGCAGCGTAATCGCGCCCGTCCTGCCCGGAGGCAAATGCACCTTGATTGCCCGTTTGCCCCCATTGATCCCATACGAGAACCTCAGATCGTCGAAATCGGTGAACGAGTAGCGGTTCTCCACAGGCACGGTTACCGATTCCTGGCCGGGCCGGAAGTCCAGCTCTCGCTCCGGGAACCACACCGGCGAGAATATCATCTTTGCGAGCCATGCCTCGGGCTTCGGTCGGCGCCAGCCATCGTAGAGCCCCCAGAACCCGTGCACCCAGGCGTAACCGCAGTGAGTGCCATCCTTGAAGTAGAACGGCTCATCTATCAGTGCCCAGATCGCGCCTCCGATAACGCGCTTCGACTTGTAGATGTGGGTCCATGCGCCGGGGTCCGTGCCGGGCATCAGCAGCCGCGGCTCGAAGCTCTTCGCGCACAGCTTGCCGAACTCCGAGTCAGGATCGGCATGCCCGTGTCCCCAAAGCTCGCGCAGGCCGGGGTTGATCATCACGTCCGTCTGTTCGTGGCACACCGGGAACCAGTACTCGCCCAGAAACATCGGGCGAGGGTCCTCCTTCATCACCTCGTCGTACGGCATCAGCGGGTAGTGGACGTTCGAGATATCGCATATCCGCTTCGGGTCGGGGTTGTTGAACGTGGTCGGCCTGGTCGGGTCGAGTTCCTTGATCACCTTGTTGGAATACTCGAAATACCTGTTGAATGGGGACTCATTGGCGACCGACCAGACGACTATGCTCGGGTGCGTGTGGCAGCAGTCGATCATTGCGGACGTCGGCGCCATGACCTTCGGCAAGTCATAGAGGTCGTCCGTTGCGGGTACCCAGCAGAACGGGGCCTCGCACTCGACGTACATTCCCAGTCTGTCGCAGGCATCAAGGAACTCCTCTGTAGGCGGGTAGTGCGCGGTACGGAGGTAGTTCAGGTTGATATCCCGGGCGAGCTTGACGTCCTCCTCGGCGTGTTTCGCGGTATCGGCGCGGCCGGTAAGCGGGTCGTGCTCGTGATGGCAGGCCCCCGCGAACTTCACGACCTTGCCGTTCACGTAGAGCAGGCTGCCCCTGATCTCGATTTTGCGGAACCCGATGCTGCGCTCGATGCGCTGCAGAACGTTCTCACCCTGCTTCAGTTCGAGTGCGAACCTGTAGAGACTGGGCGTTTCCGCGGTCCATTTGAGCGGGTCTGAGACGGCAATGGACGCTTTGACCTCATTCGGCCCCTTCTTGACGGGTCCTGCGGCAAGCTTCTGCGTCGATATCAGGGCCGGCTTGCCATCCGGGCCAACCAGCGAGAGGTGCATAGCTACGTCGTTTACCGTTTCCTGATCGCTTGAGTTCTCGATGGTCGCGCTCAGCTTGATCTCCGCGTTCTTGTAGAGACTGTCGAGGTCGGTAAGGATGCGCAGGTCCCTGATGTTCACCCTGGGAAGCGCGAAGAGACGGACCGAGCGATCTATCCCTCCAAGGCTGTGGAACGCATATCCCGAGGAGTACGAAAGCTTCTCCGATACGGTCTCGACTTTCATCTCCAGATCCAGCCGGTTCTTCTTTCCCGGCATCGCCTGATCGGTGATATCCCACTCGACCGGCGTGAAGAGGTTCTCGCTGTAGCCGAGCTTCTTGCCGTTGAGCCAGTAGTTCGTGCCAGCGTGGATTGCGTCGAAGCGCAGGATTATCCGATACCCCTCCCACTTCTTCGGGATCGTGAATTCCCTCGCCATAGCCACGGCTTTGTCCTGCGGAATCTCGAAGCCCTGCTGCTTCCACTGGCCCGGTACCGTGAAGTCTGCCCACTCCTTGCCTGTGAGCGGCTCCTGCAAGAATGTTGGACCTGGGGATACATTCAGCTTCCATGTCCCGTCGATACTGATCTCGTGCTTCTTGAGCCCACCGACCTTGCTTGGCAGCGGTCTGTAGCGGATCGGTTCGAGACTGACATCGGACAGCTTCACCTGCATGCTGATCTCCTTGTCCTGGACGCTCGTCGTAAGGAGCAAGTCACTGCCCGCTCTGCTCTTGCTCCAGAGTCTGTCCTCGAAGCTGAAGGAGCCTTCATCGTCTGTGACGGCTTCGCCAAGCAGCTTCCTATCATCCTGAGCGAGAAGCCTTACTCGGGCGTCTCTGATCCCACCATAGGCGAGATCGACCAGTCTGCCCGCGAGACCTCCAGGCACGCCGGCAACAGCGTGGAAGCGGACCGGGTCCACAGGCTCACCCGTGGCCCAAAGCTCGACGATAGACGCAGTGGCGTTGACCTCGCCGTGGATCTTTATGACGAGTGCCATCTTTCCGTCCTGCGTTACTTCCGAGGGCATCTTGACGATCGTTCTTATCGCCTTGGCGTGCGGCAGCGGCATCGGCCCGTGGAGTTCAATGCCATCCGCCCAAAGGCTCTGCACGCGCTTGTAGACGTGATCGCTCGCGTAGGTCAATGCAAGGACATAGTCACGCTTTGGGTCGAGGTCGTTAAAGTTGAAGCGTAGTTGCTTGTAGCTGAACACCGCGGAGCGTGACTTGAGGTCCGCATCGGTGTCGGACGTATTGAACGTCCACATATATGCGTCAGTCATATCCACATGCGGCTGACGCTCGGCAATGCCGCAGTCGTCGTATGCATACAGGGAGTAGCCCGGCGGTATAGCATCAAGCTGCAGGCCAGGCGACTTGTCCTGAGCCTGCCCGGACTTGGGCAAGCTCAGGAGTAGAAGCATCACAACTGCGAACAGACACAACTCAAGACGCATCTCTTGCCCCGTTTTCTGAATCCGCTACTTCGATGACGGCGGCTGCGGAGGACGAACGCACGTGACCTCAAACATATCCAGCCACGCAGTGCCCTTGCTCATCAAGTTGAAGGACAGCCCCGGATACCTGCGGTCGCGTGTGACCTTCGCCGTTACCTCGTAGCGCTGCCATTCGGTCGTCAGAGTGAACTCCTTGGGGAATCCCTCCAGGCAGATGTCGGACAGCCTCATCACCAGGCCGGGCCGGTTGCCCTTGGCCCAGACGGAGATAGTCAGCTCGTCGCCGGTCTTGTAGGTATACCAGTAGCCGGGGATTCTGCCGCTAAGCTCGACCAATTCGGTCTCCGGCGTTCTCTTGAGCGTGGGAATGATGCCGATGCTCTGTCTGTCGCCGGGCACGGTCATACGTACGGAATGCCGCCCGTGCACGCTCTCAAACGGATCGAGCATCATGTTGGCGAACGGATGCCCGTTGCGAGAGCCGTAGCAGTTGGAGACGGTGCCGGGGCTGACGATCTCCTCGCAGCTATAGTTGAAGACCAGGTTTTCGGGGTTGGGCTGGAGCGTCTCCTTCGGCATCGGGCCGATGGGAATCGCATAAACGCGTGTGCCGAACCCGTCGATGATGTCGCTTAACACGCCCGACTTCACGTCCACATCACGGCGCTCGAAGTAGACGTTCGCCTTACCGCTGTACCCGCCCTCGATGGTGAGTTCCACGGTGGTGGGCTGGACTACCGTATTTGCAGCCAGGATGAACATCACGCCGCGGTCGATGAAAGCCCTTGCCCGAACGGTCGGGTTGTTCGAGGAGATCTTAGGCGCGGGGTCGCCGGAGAGGATCGCCGGCGCGAGCTGCGAGATCTCCATAGCCAGATTGCGGCACTCGTTCCAGAGCACGAGCGAGTTCGGGTTGCCGAGCGGAGGGCGTCGGACGAAGTTCTCGATACCTGTCGCGCCGTGGATCAGCGCCAGATATGTCATCACGCGGACCTCTTTGGCCGTGGGCTCACGGAACCAGAACTCACCTCCACCGAAGACCTGCGGGATATCCCATACGGGCATGCTGTTGTTCGTGCCCTTGCGGGCGCGGTCCATGGAGTCGGCGACGCGAGTCACGGGAAGATGCGGAATAGGGTAGGCGTCTGACATAATGAAGTCCATGGACGGCGTGAACTTCGGCATGTGCCTGAGATCGGCGATGCACACTCCTATGGGATGCCAGGGGTCGAGCTTCTTGACCATCTGGTATACATCCTGAAGCTGCTCGGCCGTGACGCTGTGATACTCGGGCTCGTCCGCAATATACCAGGCGAGAAGAGCGGGGTGGTCACGGAACATCTCTATCTCGGGCCTGATCACATCCTCCAGTTCCTTCCCCTTGAGGTTGATACAAGCGCGCTCGATGTGATAGACGACCTTCACGCCGACGGAGGCGCAGCGGTCCATCAAGTCCTTGACCTTAGTCAGTTCCTCAGGAGTGCGCACAGCAGGGCGGCTCCAGTAGGGGGAGATCATGTTGAACCCGTAGAGGCTTTCCTCTTCGGCCAACGTCCCGAAGTTGTCATCGCAGTAGAATCCTACGGGCAGGAAAGGCCGCCCGTCGGCGATCATGCTATTTGTGCGGTGGTCGATCTTCACCACGTTGGGCTTGTGCGCGAGTCGGATCACGTTGCCCTTTGCGGCGGCAAGCTCCTGACCATTGCACATAAGCTTGCACGTGACGGCATTGTCGCCTATTGCAAGATCGCTCAGTTTTAGCGGAATCGATGCTCGAACTCCGGCCTCGACCTTGCGCTTCGACGCCAGTTGCCTGCTGCCGATAGAGACGTCCACAGTGAGGCTTTTGCCGCTGAACTCGTCAGACGCAGTTATCAGGAGTTCACCTTCAGTCTCGGTGGTGTAGGGCATCAGCCCCGGCACGACGGTAAGCGGCGGCAGCGTGGGGTTTCCTTCCCCGGTTTGAGCAGTGGTCACCGAGCAGGCTGCGATCAGAAGTAGAGCAAGCAGAAGTAGATCACGTAGCATGAACCAATCTCCCAACTATCACATAGAAGCATCTACATACCATGTGATCAAGCACAGGCGTGTTGATATCCTTCCTGTTGAGGAGGATAATGACGCCTGGCGGATTGGGGGTTACGGACTTCCTGCTTGGGCTGGCTAGTGCTTGGCCACGCCGTCGAGCAAATCCCCGGCAAGCTTGGAGTTCGGGTTCTGTCGCCGCAGGATACGGTACTCGTTGGCGGCTTCCGCATACAGTCCCACGGACTCGTAGGCTGCGCCGATTGCCAGATGCGAACCCGGCAGTTGGGACCTAACCTGGTTCACATAGTCATAGTCCTGCTGAGGAAGCACGTAGAAAGGAGACAGCGCAGACCTTGTCCAGGAATCCATTTCACCGAACCGCACTGCTACACGCCATGTGTAAGCCGTGTCTCGGGTGAGAGGAGTAGAGAGCTTCAGGCTGGTATTCGTGGTTATCTGCTCGGCCACCACGTCTCCGGACTCGTCGTAGACCTGAACCCTATACGCCTCCGCCAGGTCAACTGGAGACCACTGGAAAGTGGGCTGAGTACTCATCACAATGCGGCCTATCGGGCTAACTGGCTTCGGAGCAGCGGGTTGTGGCTGATACTCCTCCGCGTCCGAGCGCATCGTGAATGTTGCAATAGCCATCCTAACCGGCTCGGGAAGCTTGACTCTACCCGTACGAAGTTTCTCATCGATTCTGGCTGCTATGCGGCCGCTGAGTCCTGATCCAACGCTGCTTCCGTCAGTCTTTGCCAGAACGAGACTGCCATCCTTGCGCACAACGGAGTACCGTCCGTCCTTGAGAACGGCAGGTGGAGTCACCATCGGCGCGGGTTCGGGCTTCACGGCCACCTTCTGGGGCACGGGCTGCGGCTTGGCAGCAACCTGCGAAGGCTTAGGCGGCGCAGGCACGGGCGACGGTTCGGTCCTGGATGCTTCCGGTTCGCTAATCGGGCTGCTGACCGGAGGCTTCGCGGCGGTCTGCGATGGTGTTGGTTTCTCGGTTGGTGTGCCGCCGAAGTCGCTGAAGACGAATGCCGCTGCGATGAGTCCGGCGACCGATGTCACGACAAGCGCCTGCCGCCAGTATCCGAAGAAGCCGCGCTTGACGCGCCTGCTTGCGCCAGGCATTACGGTCACGGTGTCTCTTAGCGCGGCATGAGAGCGGAGTTCGGTGATTCTGTCCAGATCAGCCGAGCAGTACTCGCACAGGTTGGCGTGGGCTCGCACAGCAGCCGTCCGAGCGGCATCGAGGCTGCGGTCGACATACGCGCTCAGCTCTTCATACTCGGGGCAATCAGACGCGCCGGTGACAGCCGACGCCAGTTCCACGCGAGCGGAAAGGCTTTTCGCAAGCTTCCTGCAATCCGCGCACTCGCGGATGTGCGAGTCCACCTCAAGCATCTGCTGAGCGGTCAGCTTTCCCTTTACGAACTCTTCGATCTGTGTGCGCTCTGTGCAACTCATTTTGAACACGACCTTCGCTGATTCAAGACGCAGGCAGCGCTGCCGTATTGCCCTCTATTCATCATCGACAATTAGCGAAGATTTCTTAGTCCTTCTTCTGATTCTGCCCCAGGCCTTGAACCTTACACTGGGTACCGCACGGGGCGGAATGTCCAACTCCGTCGCGGTCTCCACATCGGGTTTCGGTAACCCACTAATAAGAGACGCAAACTGCTCCGGGGTCATCTCCAGCGATTTTGCGATTTCCGCCATTCCGACTGCGGTGACGAGCGCCATGACCTGATCTCCTGCCATTCCGTAGAGCAGGGCCTTGCGCTGCTTGAGAGAAAGATCGACAAATTCGCGCCAGAACCAGTCAATGACGTGCCCAAACCACTCCGCATCTACTACTTGCTTCTCGACCTCGACATCTGGAGAGATCAGCCAATCCACCGGCGCGCCTGCATCGTCATCGGCGTCGGGTTGAGCGTCAATGGAAAGAGGCTCAGCGATGTAGATCTGGGTCAGTTCGGCGATGCAACTCGTAAGGGAGTCGACGTCAACAGGAGCCCCGCAGAAGTCAAGCACCGCCGCCGCCAGTTCGTAGGTTGGCAATTCCTTAGGATCGCGGTTATGCAGGAACTTGGTCTGGAAGCCGGCCGCGTTATCGGTCAGTTCGCGTACTCGTCCAGCTCCCGTCGCCGGGCGTCCCTCCCAGTCCTTGAACCCGCACAGACGGGCTCCACTTTCCGGGCTCTGCCACAGAGCGAAGCCTTCGATGTTGGATTTGCCGGAGAAGAGTTCCAGCAGTTCAAGCTTTAGGTTGTACCAGGTGGGCCTTTTTCGGCGGATTGCGTCGCAGTAGCGGTTGTGGACTGCTCTGCGGACGAAAGCCTCGAGGTTATCGATGCTGCCTTCCATCTCTCCCGACTTGAGGCCGCTGATCCTGGTCCAGATGGCGAGGACGCAGTCCTCCTCGAAGTCTTCCAAATCAGCGGTCTCGCGCTTGGCTGCCGACTTGTGCACAAGCTCGGTCACGACGTTGGAGAGCGGCTCCCAGTATCTATCGCCCGCGCTTCCGGGCGTGCTTAGATAAGCCTGAAGTAGTTGCTGAGCGTCCATCGGACTACATGCTACCACAGCGAGCCGGAATTCGGGAATAGTTTGGCCAGGAGCTTCGTTCCGTGAGGGAACCTCCCCCAGCCCCTCCTTAGTAAGGAGGGGAGCACCCCTGGCTTCAGCACGGAGGGGAGCACTCCTGGCTTCAGCACGGAGGGGAGCAGTTCTGGCTTCAGCAAGGAGGGGGCAGTCGCGGCAATAGGAATGGAAGACCTCCCCTAGGATGGGTTCCCGTAGAGCGCGAAGCAGGCCCAATAGAACGGATGGGCATACTCCTTTGCCTCTATCATTGCGATCTGCGCGCGCTGGATGGACTCCGTTCTGGACCTTCCTCTGACCAGCGTTCTGTAGAAGTCGCCCATCAGCTTAGATGCCGGGGCGTCGGTCACCTTCCACAGCCCGCCAAGAACGGATCTGGCGCCCGCGAGCGAGAACACCTCTGCCGCGGATGACGCGCCCGACTTGAGAGGATCAGTGGAGGCCGCTGATTCGCAGGCGGACAGCACGACCAACTGCAGGTGAGGATTGGTTATGGCAGACAACTGCTGGACGGTTATTTCACCGTTGGAGTTAGCGTCCGGCGCCAGTTGGAGCACAAATTTGGCGGGGTCGGGATCGATCTTATAGTGCACCGCTATGTGCAGGATCGCCGCCCGGTCACACTCCTTGAGAAAAGCCGCGACCGTAGCGTTTTTGCCGACGTAGGCGCTGCTTTCGTAGTACAGGTCGTCCTTGATCATCGCGGCTTCCTGTCTCGCGCCGGGTAGGTTGCCCGCCGGATCGGCGAAGATTGCCAGGCGATCGGAACTGCTGTCGATGGGCCGGCTGTCCCTGCTGATAAGGTCATTCAGCATTCCCTGACCGAGGTAGCCGATTTGATAGTCCTGTATCAGGAACCGTGGCACATTCCCCTGTACAGAGGAGATAAGAGCATGCATAGGCGTACCCACCAACTCGGCGGGAAGAGCAAACATCAGCGTGTTGTCGCGCCCCAGGTCCTGCGATATCGGCCCTACCAGTTTTGCATACAGCGAAATGAGCGGCTCGCGGGTCTTTACGAAAGATTCCTCCTGCCAGTCTGTTATCTTGGGAAGAGGCCGTCCCGAGGCGAGTCGGAGTTCGCAGGCCTTCATCCGCCTGCTGAGCGTGGTTGCTATGGCGTCCACGGCCTTGCTCGATATGCCAAGCTCCCAAATTCTGGATACGCCGTTGCCGCACACAAACGCGAAAGTGGCATAGTCCGAGCACAGATACTCGACGATGAGGACCCTTTTCGGAAGCTCGTTCCGAGACTTATAGACCTCCAGGGGGTTGATAGGCAGCGCGTTATACCGCCTGGGGTCCTGCTCCCGAAGGGCCATGCACCTGGTGGAGAAATCGGCCCAATTGTCCGCCAGCAACTTGGCCGTGGCGGGCGTCTCCGGCGGAAGATCGCTGGGGTCGGGTGCGACAGATATGAGATTGGCGGTATTGGCGAAGGCCGCGACCCTGGAGTTCTCGGAGTTCTTGAGTTGCGAAACCAGGTCCTTGAACCACGTGAACCTCTGAGCGCCGGCGATCAGACTCGCAGCTTTGTCAGTCTTGTCAGCAGTGACGTAAAGAGTGACGAGTTCTTTGTAGATCCCCAATACAAGGCGGCTGCGCTCAAGGTCAGTGTTAGGATCGATGTTCTCCTCGGCGTATCTGTCTTCGATAGACTTCAGAGCGAACTCAAGCTCCGATTGTGCTTCCTCGTTCTTGCCAAGCTTCGTCAGCGCGGATGCCAGTTTCTGCGAGACACGCCCGGCGGACCAGGGGTCGCCGACTTGGGTCGCATAGATGTCGAGCGCCCTGCGGTAGTCAACAACAGCGTCTTCGTTTCGGTTGTGGCTGGCCAGCAGTTCCCCTCTGCCTTCGCGGACGTCAGCGAGCTTACGTAGATTGCCGGACTGCTGGACAATAGGGTCGAGTTCGGTAAGGGCTTCGAGGGCGTTGTCCAGGTCGCCTATCTGGATGAACGCGGACACCATGTCGCCAACGATATCTGCTGCCAGAGTCTTCTTGTTCACTTTAGTTGCGAGGCGTGTCGCATCCAGCCGCGCATTGAGGGACTCCAGCGGCTTGTTCTGCAGGTCCATAACAGCAGCCAGCGCCTGAAGAGTCTCTATCTGTTCTTCTATCGTGCCCACTTGCTTCTGCGTCGCCAGCAGCTGCTGCAGAATCGCGGCTGCTTCAGGGTATCGCTTCAGTTCCTGCAGTGCTACCGCCCCCCGTTTCGCTGCCAGTTCCAACTGCGCGAGTGAACCGGCGGGCAAGTTAGCGGAGGAGGCGAGTTTGGTGGACGCGGCTGTGCCTGCAGCCGCCGCGTCCTCAAGCACTCTGCGTGCTTTCGCCGCTTCTTCGTTGGCCTTAGCGGGCTGGTTCATCGCGCGATAGTCGGTAGCCAGCAGTTGGTGGATCTGGGCTATGAGCTTGGGATCGTCCTCGTACTGAGCCGCCGCCTTCGCTGCCTGCTGAAGCTGGTCTATCGACTTCGGCAGATCCTCCTGGGCGTGGTAGAAGCCCGAAACGATGATCAGGTTCCTGATAAGCTCCGTGTATGACTTCGTCATCACAGCCTCGTTGCGCAGTTCGGCGATGCCGCTTCTTAGCAGCCTTTGCGCGTTGAGGCTGTCCCCCGTGGCGCTCTGCGCCTGCCCGGCTTTGATGTACATGCGGCCTGCCATTCCCCTGTAGCGGCTGTTATTGGGGGACTGCTTGGTGAGCAGGACCCAGTGTGCCGCCGAGGCACTGAACTTTTCAGTCGCCGCGATATATCGGGCCATCTCCAGGCACAACGTGCCATAGTCGTTGTAGAGCAGTGCGGCTGACTCTCGGAGGTTGTAGGCCGAGAAGATGCCGCCTGCAGTCTCGTAACGCTCCTCCGCCTCCCTGTAACGAGCCATGTCCCTGTGATAGAGGTTGCCGAGCGCCTTCCGCGTCAGAGCCCCCGTGAGTTGAAGGCCAAGACTCTGCGCGTTGCCCAGCACGACGACAAGCGCATTCATCGATTGGATGGGCGACGTCTGACGGTAGTCCACGGCCCACATGCTATACTGCCTCTTCAACTCAGAGAGCATCGGAGCGCGGTCACCGCTGGGAGGAGCCAGCCCTGTAGGGACGGCTCCTGAGACGGCGAACGTATCGAGTGCCCACCTGATCAATGGGTCGTTCAGCTCAGAGGAAGCAGCGGAGATTACGTCGTCGATCCTCGTGATGTCCGGAGGGGCATTCTTAGCCGTGCGCACGCACCAGCGGTAGACGATGAGATCGAGAGTGAGCGCTGTTAAGTCGGCGGTATTCGACTTGATCTTTGCGGCAGTGGCGCGGGTAGGCGACGTCATGAGCGCGGACAACATCTGTGCCCGTTCAGTGGTGCCGCAGCGAGCAGGCGAACCAGAGAGGAACGCGAACGCGGTGAGGATTGCTATGAGAACTGTTGATGCGCGTATCAACAATGGTCGCCTCAGTGCAGGTTACAACATTCTACCATGTGGCTTGCCCTGCTATCTACAGTTGACGTAATGAAGCCGGTTGTGGTTCCTCCTGCCGGCCGGCTATTGACGCAGCCGGGGCTCCTGGAGGCGGACACCGAGCTGCGTGGAGGCCGGTGCGGCTGCCTGCGCTGCGGGTGTTGACGGCGCGGACCGGGCGCGCGCCGCATTTGGCTTAGGTGGCTCGATCAAGTCAGCGGCGGCGCAGAGGGTGGTGCCGGGGAAGTAGTGCTTCAGAATCTGCTCGTACGTGTAGTTGAACGGCGCCATAGCGAGAGCCTTTGCTCCAACCTGGCTCATTCCGACGCCGTGGCCGTGGCCTCTGCCCTTGAACGTTATGGTGCCGTCGGCGTCGGTTGCGATCGTGAACAGGGTGCTCTTGATGGTGCTTGCGCCAAGTGTAGTGCGGAGCCTGGACGCGCTCATAACAACAGGCGCCTTGCCACCCTTGATTGTCAGTTCAAGCACACGGCCGGACGCAGCGGTCTTTGTGACGGCGATACTCTGCAGTCCCTCGGCGTCTTTGATGCCGAAGGCCACGAGCTTGGCCGCGAGGTCGGCAGGTTTGTACGATTTCTCCCAGGTGGAGTAGGGCACTCCGGCCGGCTCAGTGACGCTGCAGAGGTAAGGGTAGCTGCCGCTTGGATATGCATCGGAGTAGGACTGCGTGACTCCTCCGGAGTCACCGTGGTACATGATGCTTGCGATCTTGCCCTTGTAGTTCAGTATCTGGCCTTTCGTCGCTGAAACGGCGCTCACTAGCTTAGGCGTCTCGCGGAGGCAGCCGTCATATACCTGGCAATGGCTGCCATCACAGAGGTTGAAGCCGGCCGTGGCGTGCTTATTTCGGGCGCACAGGGTGTAGCATCGCGCAGCAACGGCCTGTGACTTGAGGGCTTCTTCGGGAAAGCTGGAGGGCATTTCGCCAACCAGCACTCCCGGCAGGTAGTCCTCGATGTCCAGCACGTTGATGACCAGCATCCCCGTCGGCTGGACGGATATCTCGATCTTGCCCCTGTAACGCTTGTTCGGCAGTCCCGGCGGCTCAATATCGATCGTTGACGCAGGATCGCCCGGCACTATCGTAACGGAGGTTCCCGCAGGGATGGGCGTGCCCGATGCAGTAGATATAGAGAGCTGTGAGCCGTCTAGCTGAATAGTGGCCGGCGTACCAGCCTCGAAAGTGGCGAGCTTCTGAGAAGATCCTGTCTTCAGAATGCTGTATCGGCTAGATGCCGTCGCGGTGATCTGCCTGGTTCCTCTGAAACTCCTGGTCAGTCCCACGCGGATCGCAAGCTCCGCGCCGGCCTGGGCAGGGCAAAGCGCGAGAGACAGCGAAAGCAGGAGGCCAATCGACAGGAACCATCGGAGTTGCATCAGATCACCATTCAACCGCACGGTGCAGAGCTTGGATGAGGGTAACATTGTGCTCGCCGGCTGTCAAGATTTTCGCGCTGCCGATGGCCGCACGCGGCACTCCTGATTGCCTTGTGTGGGTTCCGTGGAGAAGAACTCAGGCAGTTCCTCCCGGATTCGCTGCGGGGCAATCTGCGAGCTAATGGCCTCCCATCGGGCCAGACTCCAGATCTCTATTCTGCTGCCCAATCCTACGATCGCTATCTCCTCGCCAGGCTTGATGCTGGAGTGGTTTCGGAGGTCCACCGGCAAAGCAATGCGTCCTCGTGGCCCCGGCGAGCACTCGCGACCGGATGCAAGGAAGAAACGCTGGATCGAGGCGGACGAACTCGCTTTTTCGCGGACCAAGTTCCACTGGTCCTCGGTAAGGAGCCAGAGGCATCCCTCGAGTCCCTTGGTAAGAAACACGCGATCCGAGACGCGCCTGCGCAATTTGGCCGGCAGGCAAATCCGGCTCTTGTCGTCTACGCTGTGTATATAGCACCCGCGAAACATCAGTTTATCCCACCCCATACCACGCCGATGCACATTATGCCAGCACGCTATACCCACATCCACCACAATCCATAACATCCCATCAGCTAATGGTTGTGTTCACGGATGAGCGGGGTATAGAACAGGTGCGCGCGCCTGGGGTGGTTATCTGGACACAGAGAACAGGGACAGGTAGCGCGACGGTTTCCCCCAGCGATCCGTGCTGTGGTGCACGCGGAAGCTGCGAACAAGACAACGGACTGTCAACGCAGCACGGATCCCAAATGACAATTCAGGGCCGAGAGGCTCAGTCCTAGCAATCCCGTCCGGGAAACAGCACGGGGCGGACGAATTTCCTCCATCGTTCGCCCCGTACCTTGTACGGGTGTCTCATCGTCTCGATGCTGAAACGAGTTCAGCATGAACGGAGTTGCTGGGTTAGTGCGAGGGCATTATCAGATAGATAGCGAGAAGCCCGCAGGCGATGCCCGCCCACTGCTTGCGGGTAACGTGCTCTTTCCACGCTAGGTAGGATACTATCGCCGTCAGGGTTGTGTTGCCGCAGCTTCGCACCGGAAACGCGATGAAGCCCGGCACGGTGCGCAGTGCGACAAGCAGCAAGACCATCGCTACTGCGCCCGACAGCCCCATGGTGATGCCGACGGCGGCGTCTCGCTTACGCACCTCGTATTTCGTGACAGCCTTGGTGATGAGACCGAGCAGAACGCCAGTCCCCCAAAATCCAAGGCCGTACAGAGGCATATACTCATCGAGGCCGAGCGGTCCGATAGCTTTATTCGATATCGAGTTGAAACCCGTAAGAAGAAATGCTGCCAGAAGAAGGAGTAGGCTCATTTTGCCTCCGCCTTGGCACGGCCGGGATTGCAGAGGATGACCGCTACCGGAATGAGAGCGAGCCCTACGATCTGCCTGATGGACGGTTCTTCACCCCATATAAGGATGGAGGCGGCGACAGGAAACGAGACCGCCAGGCCGATCACGGTCCACGAAACCGCCAGCACACCCGTGCGGATGTGGTAAAAGAACGTGAGCGTGGCAAAGTAGCAGCTCAGGCCAGTGAAGAAGCCCAGCACGGCAGCAAGCGTGTTCATCCTGTGGCCGGTGAGGATGAAGTAGACGAGCATTATCGCCCCGGACGAAATGTACACCCACAGGTTGACGGACCGCAGTTCGCAGCCGCGCCTGACCGCGACCTTGTAGCACAGCGCCCAGACCGTCACCAGCGCCGTGGAGCAGACAAGATATAGATAGCCCAAAGCAAACCTCGATTCAGTTCATGATCTTGTAGGTCTTGATCTCATACTTGCCGGCTTTCACGGAAAACTCGCCGCCGTCGATCGGGCGCGGCTGGCCGATCGGGTTTTCCATCAAGTCCGTCTCAACGTACGTCCGTGCGGGAAGTCCGAGTCGCACTCTTGCGTCGCACGCCTGGCCGTTAGTCTCATAGAGCCGGAGGATCATACCGTCGCCGTCTTCCGCCTGCTTCAGCGCGGTTACAACGAGATTGGGAGCCGACACGGACACGAACGACTTGCTGCGAGGGAGCGTTCCATCGTGAGATGTGGCGACGGTGGCGATCAGCGGCTGGTTCAGCTCGTAGGCCCTGCGAACGGTTCCTGCTGCTCGCCAGTCGCCTTTGTGCGGGTAGATCGAGAACGTCATTTCGTGCAGGCCCAGGTCGGCTTGATGGTCAGGCCCGTTCGGCGTCCGCAGAAGCGACATCCGAAGCATGTTGCCGCTGGCGTCGAAGCCGTACTTGCAATCGTTCAGGATGCTGACGCCATAGTCCGCGTCGCTTAGGTCCGCCCACTTCTGCCCCACCACTTCCTGGCCGTTCTTTGGCCGTGCTATGCTCCCGAACGGTATCTCGAACGTCGCCTTCGGGTTTTTCAGGTTCGACACAAAGGCGATCTTAAGCATGGGTGTGGTCTTGTCCTTGACCCAGGGTTCTCTCCAGTCGGCTGCGAGCTTGATGTCGATCCGCGGAACCGCGTCGTAGAGAGTCAGTTCCTGCGTGAAAATCGAATTGCCGTATCGGTGGTCATATTGCAGCGTGACTTTGGCCGGACCGGTATCGATCCTTACCAACTCGCTTTCGTCCATCAGGGTCTTCTTGCCCTTGAAGTGCCCCAGGTTCCAAGCGGACATGCTGCGCGAGTCCTCAAGCAGTATCTGTAGAAGGCCCGTGTATTGGTTGGGAATAGTGACACTGCGTTTGTTCACCTTGTCATAGATGCCGGTGATGACGCCATAGTCCGGGTGGACATTTACCCTGAAGAACTGGTTTTCAGCCACGGTGCCGTTGATGGCAACATTGCTCCCGAACTGCCTGGCGGCCCGGCTCACCCAGAAGACTTTGTAACCCATAGCGGGCACATCCCTCGCGGTGAACGTCAGTTGATTGCCGAGGCTCCGGCCCGCGAACACGCGGCCATCAGGATCGACGATTTTGACCTCCGTGCTCTCGTTTGCGAAGGGCGAGGTAACAGTCACGTAGTCCGTACGCGTCCAGGCCAGGGGATTGAACACGACTATTGGAATGCCTCCGCCTCTCGTGTTGATCTGAGCCGCCAGCGTCTCCACGGATGCAGTCAGAGCAGACGTAGTCTGACCGACAACCTCGTTGCGGAGCTGTTTTGCGTAATCGTATGCTGCCTGACTAGCCGTGCCCGCCAGAATGTCCCGGGACTGGTTGAAGCAGGTCTTTTTCCACGATGCGGTGAAGTCGGCGGCGGGATAGGCGGCGCCGTGCGCCGAGGCGATAGACGCCAGCGCTTCAGCAGAAGCCAGGTTGTTCTCGCACTCGCGGTTGTAGCGCTTGATATCCGCGTTTGACGTGAAGCTGCCCGAAAGGACCGGGTTCAGTTCAGTGCTTATGACCGGGAAACCGCGGCCGGACATCGGTATCTTTTCGAAGTAGTCCACGGCGGAGCTGAAACGCACGTCGCCATAGCCGGGGCGATCTTTGAGGCTCATCGCTGCTTCAAGAGAGGCTTTCGCCTGGCCATCAGCTACGCCGTAGACGCGCATGTAGTCACTGACGCCGGATCGGTTGCAGAAGCCGGCAGCGTCTGCACCGAGTTCGTCGGGTTTGAGGGTGGAGCGATGTGCCTGGCTGTATGCGAGAACGCGGGAGCCGTCAGGCGACTGCCACCGAAACAGCGGTGGCCACGGCCCGGTACCATAGTAGTACTTGATCCCGCTCTTCGAGAGGATTTGGGGCAGTGTCCACGGGTGCCCGATAGTATCGGGATGCCAGGCGACTGCAGGCTCGATGCCGAACTCCTGCTTGATGAACCGCTTGGCGAGGAGGATAGAACGAACGATTGACTCACCCGAAGCCAGATTTAGGTCACTATCGCTCCAGGCGCTTGCGGTGGAGACATCCCACTGCCCACGTCGAGCGCGCTCCTTGATCTGAGCATACACCTCCGGCCAGGAGCGTTTCGTCTCCTCGTATAGCGCGGCCTGACCTTGTGACAGCACGAACGGATACTCGTCCATCAAGCCGCAGATCGTGCCGAAGGTGCTGTTCAAGGTGTCGAGTGCTTCGGACTTCGGCCTGAGGCAGGCGAGGTCGACATTCGCATGCCCGACGAGCCACACGTTTGGCTTCACATCGGCTGCCTTTGGCCCGGCAGCAGTCGAAGCCGGCGCGACCATGCAGCACGCCAAAGCCAGAAGAACAGAAACGAAACCTAACCTGCGTGAAGTTGCCAAGCGTCTACTCCCCGAACCTGATCAGAAGATCAGCCTATACGTCTTGATCTCGTTGTTGCCGACATCAACCGTGAACGCGCCATCCTGAATGGCCACTTGCTCGCCGATAGGCTGTTCCATCAAATCGCACTCCTGATACGCTTTGACAGGGAAGCCAGGCTTGATAGTGGCCTTGGTTGGACGTCCGTCACTTTCATAGAACCGAAGTATGAGCGATCTGTCGTCTTCGGCCTGTTTGAGCGCCGTTACAATCACATTGACCGCTGAGATTGACAGATAGGAGCCCTCGACAGGCAGCACACCGTCGTGTGGCGCGGCAGTTCTGCCGATGAGCGGTTGGTTGATTTCAAACGCGCGTCGGGTGGTACCGGCGCGCCGCCAGGAATACTTGTGCGGATAGATCGACAGCGTCCACTCCCGCTTCCCCTGATCTGGACGCGGATCCGGATCCGCCGGTGACGATAGAAGCGACATCCAGATCATGCCGTCCTTGACATCGACGCCGTACTTGCAATCATTGAGGATACTCAGGCCGTACTCGGGGCCGGAAACATCCACCCACTTCTGGGTCGGCACTTCCGAGCCATCCATCTTGCGTGTGATGCTGCCGAACGGTATGTCTACGCAGAACTCGGCGTCGGTCGGGTCCACCGCGAAGCCTTGCTTCAGGAGCGGGGCCAGCCTGCCACCTCCGCTGAATTCCTGCCAGTCGGCGACGGTGTAGATGTCGATTCGCGGCACGCTGTCGTAGAGGGTGATCTCCTGCGTGATCTTCGAGTCGGCGTACGTGCTTTCCACGGTGATTGTTGACTTCGCGGGGCCTGACAGGGACAGCCTTGCCTTGCCGGGCACTTCGTCTGTGGATACGGTCTGACCGATCTCCCACGCGTTGGTATTGCGCTGATTGCGTATCTGCAGGACCGCCGACCTGGAGCCTGGAGGCAGCGTCTCCCGCTGGTTGAGCTTGTCGTAGATCGAGGTGATAGCACCGGCCGCGGGCTCGACGCTGACCCTGAAATACTGGTTTTCTAGAGTGGTGCGGTCGGCTTTCACACCTGCCGAGGAGGCAGGCTGCTGCTGCGTTACCCAGAACACCTTGTAGCCCATAGCAGGCACGTTTCGCGCCGTGAACACGAGCTTGCCGTTTACTATCTGCCCCGGACTCTGCTTGCCCGCCGCATCGGTTATGGTGATGATCTCGTCGGGACCCGATCGGATTGGCGAAGCGATCTCCACTCTATCGGTGCGCGCCCAAGAAAGAGGGTTGAAGACAACTACGGGAATGCCTTTGCCGGTCGTCTTGATGCGAGAGATCAGGGCCTCCATGCACTTGTCGAGCTGCGCTTCACCCTGAGCAATCACCTCGTTGCGCAGGTTCGCCGAATACTCATAGGAGCCGTGTATCGCCGTGCCGCAGAGGATGTCGTGGAACTGGTTGAAGCACGTCTTTCGCCAGGACTGCTCGAAGTCATCCTTCGGGTAGTCAACGCCTGCCACGCTGTTAGCTATGACGGTGAACGCCTCGGCGGTAGGTAGCAGGTTCTCGCACTCGCGGTTCCAGCGCTTCACGTCCGCGTGAGAAGTGTAGCAGCCCTGGAAGATCGTATTGAGGTCGCTCCTCCAGACGGGCAGGTCCGGCTTGCTTTCAAGAACGCTTTGGAAGTACTCGCGCGGCGTGCTGAACCGCATTTGCGGGAAGTCCGTACGGGCGCTCAGTTCCTTTGCGTTGTTGAGCATTTCGCGTGTAGGCCCGCCGCCGTGATCGCCCACACCGTAGACATGCATGTAGCGATCGACCTTGGCTTGCTTGCCGAAACGGATAGCCTCGGCACCAACGCTCGCATCGAGGCCCTTGTTGTACGGTCCGTAGCAGTAGGCGAGCACTCTCGATCCATCCGGAGATTCCCACCAAAACAGCGGGTGTCCGTTATCGCAGCGCATGAAGTAGTAGTACTTGATCCCGCTTTTTGCAAGTATCTGCGGCATCGTGGCGACATGGCCGAACGTATCCGGCTCCCAGCCCATATCGGACTCTATGCCGAACTCCTTCTTCATGAACCGCTTGCCGTAGAGGATCGAGCGAACAATGGACTCGCCGCTGGACATGTTCTCGTCGCCTTCGGTCCATGTGGTCGCGGTTGTGGTATCCCACTGCCCGCGTTTCACGCGTTCCTTGATCTTGGCGTAGACCTCCGGCGCGGTCTCTTTCATCGCGGCACACACGGCGGGCTGGCTCTGCGAGAACTTGAAGCCGGGGAACTCATCCATCAACTGGCTGACGGAGTTGAAAGTGTTCCTGCATACTTCGAGCGTCTCCGGCCAGAGCCACAGCCAGTTCATATCTATGTGCGCGTGGCCCACGAGGTCGATCTTGATGTCCCGAACAAGCTTGTTGATGGGTTCCAACTCTGACGCAGCAGCTTCGAGTGATGCAGTATACTCCTCCACGTTCTTCGATGCTGCCTCGAGATCGACGGTATTCATAGATCTGACCAGGCACTGCTCATGTTTGGCTTTGGCGTCGTCACCGAGCGCTGTCAGGATGTCGCGTGCGTAGTTGAACTTCGCCAGGTACTCATTGGTAGCCTCAACGATGGGTGCAAGCGCGGAGAACTCCAACCTGGCCATCAGCAGCCGGCCATGCACCGGGCCGTTTGTGTTGCGGATCGCTATGTCGAAGGTCTGTCCCGGCTCCGCGCGCTCCGCCAGAACTGCGGTTCCCTGATCCCAATGAAAGTCCTGGACCTTGGCGCCGTTCACATAGAGAGTGCCGTCGTCGTCGACGCCGCATCGGAACGTGACCTTGCTTCCGGTCACGTTTATCCCGCTCACATCACGAGGGATCGTCACCCGGGTGCGCAGCCATGCCGCGGGCTGTTCGCCCCAAATGAAGGCGCTTCCTGTATGCCTATCCCAGCCGGAGTCATCGAGCTTCGGATCCTGCCCGTTCTCGACTTCGCCGACCTTGACCCGCCACTCAGTGACCTCGTATGAGCATATCCGGCCGAGCATATCAGCCTTTTCCTGGGCGGCTTTCATGTCACAATGCGCGGTCAGTTGGCAGCAGAGGATCACTACCATACAGAGCAGCAGAGCAAGGATTCTACTCATCGTGCACACCTCATATGTTGTCCGCGACAGCTCAGGGTCACTTTCTATAGACCTCACCCGTTCGATACGCCGTCCAAGCCAGCTCAAATGCATCATCTCGAACGGGGATCGGCCGGACCGGCACTCTCTTGAACATGAATGTGCCTTTCTCCACTGAATCTATCTCCGCCTCGCCAATCGTCTGCCTGAGTTCCTCGTTTTCAGGCACGAACGCGTAGGGGCGGCCTGTAGCGGGATCCACGAGATCGGGCGAGATAACGTCGCCGTCGTCGTTCAGGACCATAAACGATCCTCTGCTTCCGCCGCCGGACTCGATATACTCGACGATCGCCTCGAGGAAGGCGACCTGGGCGAGGGCAAGGTGCTCGGCACGAAGGGCAAGCACGATATCCTTGCGCTTCCCGAGCTTGATCCCGCCGCTTCGAAGCTGCTGGTATAGCTGCCTTGCCTCCGCGACGGCAGCCCGGGCCGCATCCAGCCGCCTGACGTGACCTCCATAGAGCGACATGCTTCGCTGGATTGCCGATATTGCCTCCTGAGGAGCAACGCCATGCGAACTCCCAGTCAGGTCGATCATCTTCTGGTAGACGCTGGATATCTGCTCAGCCGCGCGCTCGCAGACTTCGGCTGCCGGCATCGCAAGGGGATACGCGTGAGTGATGTACTCGGCGGCACGGAGGCCGCCTGCCTGGCCCGCGTTCAGAGCCGAGCCGCCCGGGCGTTTCACTCCATGCGTTCCCGCCATCTCGCCGATCACGAACGTGTGCGGGATGTTTGATTGCCACCACTTGTCCACCACGAAACCGCCGTTGTGATGCTGCGCGCAGACGTTGATTTCGAGCGGCTCCGTACGTATGTCTATCCCGTTCTCGGAGTAGATGTCGATAGCGAGAGGGTTCATGTGTTCGAGGCGCTCAATAGGCGTATCCTGCAGCGCTAGATTGCGTTTGAGGTAGACGTAAGCCTCCTCGTCCATATCGGCAAGATTGAACTTCTCCTTGCCCGTGCCGGGGATTGGGTTGCGGGTGAAGTCCATGAACACGCGGCGGCCCAATACCTGCGTTTCGTAGTAGACCAGTACGTCGATCAGCGAGGACTGCTGGTTCTGTATTCGCTGCGGGTCGAACGGCCACTGGTAGCCCTTGAGGAATATGTTGGTGGCCATCCTAGCGGTCGAATCGAAATGCGGTGTCAGGAATTCCCGCTGGTCGTTGCCTTCGGCGTCAGTCGAGAAGATGCGCGGAACGACCTGCATGTATGTGCCCGATACATTCCAGCGGAACTTGGTTGATGCGAGGCCGAACTGCGATTCAGTCAGGTTGTGTGCCTTGAGACCCGCGGCAAGGGCCAGTCCGTGGATTCCTGTCTGTCCTTGCGGATATACGCTCACCTCGTATAGCTCTCCGGGCCCACCTGCGGCGAGGACGAGGTTCTCGAAGAGGAATACGGTCAGCCCGAAGCTCGGGTCGTCCAGGGATTGCTGGTCGATTGTGATGATTCCGATGATGCGTCCTTCGTCATTCTTTATTAAGTGCACAAGCTCGTGCCGGTCGAAGATGCGGATTCCATAGCGATCCGTCTGCTTCTGAAGGCATTCGCTCATATACTTGGACGTCTTCGGACCCGCCGACGTCGCCCTCTCGTAGGGATCGTGGTCGGTCTTGTAGCCGATATACGCGCCCTCAGGATCGTGGGGGAACGGAACACCTGCCTGTACCAGATGATAGAACTCTCGCAGCGCGCTTTCGCCCTCCGCGAGGGCAACGTCTCCGTGGCAGCACCCAAAGGCTGTCAGGGTCTTTGCGAAGTCCATTGCTGAATCGGCGACGGTGGGGCTTGTGCCGAGCTTGTAGTAGGTCTGCTTGTCCGAGCCGCTCATGCGCGAAGCGCCGAGGTGCTTGCCGGCGGTGACTATGGCGATGCGCTCCTCGGGATGTTCGATTCCCTGCTCCTGCATGAATTCGTACAAGTGCACCGCGCAGTTCATTCCAGCCGCGCCTGCTCCAACGATGATGGTATGATAGGTGTTGATAGGGACTTTGACCCCGTCGGGTAGCACGTAAGACGACATCGCTCTTCCTTTGCGTAATGTAGTGCCCCTATTCTAGCCCAACCGCACAGCGCAGGGCAAGACGACTGCTAGCCGCCGAGCAGTTGCAGCCGCTATTCCTTCGTCGGTCATGTTGTGCTATACTCTATCGACTAATGGTAGCAGAGGGGCGCGCAGGCCAAACTGACAACGTCATAGTCATCGTAGGCCCCACGGCGGCCGGCAAGACGGCGGCAGCGGTGGAGTTGGCTTTTGATATTGGCGGAGAGATCGTGTCGGCGGACTCGATGGCCGTCTACAAGGGGATGGACATCGGCACCGCCAAACCTACGCCGGAAGAACAGGCGCGAGCGCGTTTTCATCTGATAGACGTCGTGGACCCATCCGACCCGTTCAGTGTGGGCGAATTCCAACGTTTGGCGAAAGCGGCTATCGACGATATTCTAGCCAGGAATCCGCCCGCGATCGTGGTCGGCGGGAGCGGCTTGTACGTCAGGGCTGCTATCGACGGGCTGAACCTTGATATTCCGGAGCGCGACGACGCGCTCAGAGAAAAGCTGGCCGAGGAAGCGCGCCTGTACGGTAAGGAGCACGTGCATGCTCGCTTACGGGAACTCGACCCCGTATCGGCCGATCGCATTCATCCCAACAATCTGAAGCGCGTCATTCGCGCGATAGAAATATGCGAACTGGGCGGGATTCGGGCCTCCGAGCTATTCGACGCGGACGCGAAGAAGAGGCGGGGGTATGCCGGGGCTCGATGGTTCGGGCTCGCAGTTGAACGTGAAACGCTGAATATGCGTATTGATAGACGTGTCGATGCGATGATTGAAGCAGGGCTCATCGATGAAGTCGCCGGGCTTCTGCGTCGGGGCATCGACCCCAATATGCCTTCCATGCAGGCATTGGGATACAAAGAGATTGCAGGGTTTCTCCGCGGGGACTACAGCAAAGACGAAGCCGTGGCCCTGCTCAAAGGGAACACCAGGCGGTTTGCCAAGCGCCAGTATACGTGGTTCCGCGCTGATGGCAGGATCAAGTGGATCGACGTTACCGGCCTGACCGCCAAGAAGGTGTCAGACACAATCAAAGGAGAGCTATCTAAATGAACAAGCCGTCAATGAACCTGCAGGACCTGTTCCTGAATCAGGTGCGTAAAGAGAACGTGCCGGTCACTATTTACCTTGTAAGCGGAGTTCAGCTCAAGGGGCTGGTGCGGGGATTCGATGCCTTTACGCTGATTCTCGAAAGCCCGGGCAAGCCTGCACAGCTTGTCTATAAGCACGCCATGGCTTCCGTCGTGCCGGCTCGGCCCGTCGGTGGAGTGCTTGTGCGTGAGGACCGCGGGGAAGATCGAGGAGAGCGACCGGCGCCACCGCCCGGCCCGCCTGCTCCTGAGACGCAAGTAGAAGAACCAGCGGAGGAATAGCAAGTCTTGAGGTTCGTTAAGATGCACGGCGCCGGCAACGATTTTGTCCTGGTCGACGCCGCTCAAGAAGTAATACCTGAGGAACACCTCAGCACCATCGGATGCCGGATTTGTGACCGGCACACCGGAGTGGGCGCCGACGGGCTTGTGTTGGTGCTGCCTTCGCGCACAGCCAACTTCAGGATGAGGATCATCAATCCTGATGGCTCCGAGGCTGAGATGTGCGGCAACGCAACCCGGACGTTCGGCAAGTACGTGTTCGATCGGAAAATGCATACTGACCCGGTGTTGAGCATCGAAACACTTGGCGGGACCAAGATCGTTAAGCTCAATGCGGCAGGTGGCAAGGTGCAGACCGCACGCGTCGACATGGGCGAACCGAAGCTGCTGCGTTCGGAGATCCCGATGAAGGGTGAGAACACCCAGGTGATCGGTGAGCCGCTGAAGGTTGCGGGCCGGAAGATGGAGATTACCTGCGTATCGATGGGTAATCCTCACTGTGTGACGTTCGTGGATAACGTGGAGTCTTTCCCGGTTGAGAACATCGGGCCCAAGATAGAGACCCATCCCAGTTTCCCTCAGCGTACCAACGTCGAGTTCGTGGAGGTCATCGACAAGACCCAAACACGACAGCGGACGTGGGAACGAGGCGCCGGGGAAACGCTCGCCTGCGGTACCGGCTCCTGCGCGTCCGTAGTCGCCGGTGTTCTAACCGGCCGGCTGAACCGCAAGGTGACGGTGCATCTGACTGGCGGCGACTTGCTGATCGAGTGGATGGGCGATAACCATCTCTATATGACAGGTCCCGCAACCGAGGTGTTCGAAGGCGAGATTAGCGACGACACGATCAAGGGATGGATGAAGTCCTGATTGTTTGCCAAATATCGATTGTCGAGTATTGGTCGAGCACGGCTGAAGTCCTGCTCGACCAATTTATCGTTGCGGCTGTTGACCGCTGAATGCTGGAAGCTGAGGGCTTATTCGGAGGGCGAATTGGAAAGAGCGAAGAGACTGGACAAGATACCCCCATATCTGTTTGGGGAGATAGCAAGGCTTAGGGCAAAGGCCGTCGCGGACGGGGTCGATCTGATCAACCTGAGCATAGGTGATCCTGATCAACCCACGCCGCAGCCGATTATAGATAGGCTGTGTGAAGCGGCTCAGGACCCGGAAACGCATCGGTATGACGAGAGCGAGGCCGGATGGCCGCCGTACCTGCAGGCCGTGGCGAGATGGTACAAGAGCCGCTTCGGAGTCGATATCGATCCCGATTCCGAGGCAATGCTGCTGCTCGGCAGCAAGGACGGGCTCGCGCACGTGTGCTGGGCTATGATCGATCCGGGCGATATCGGCCTGGTACCTGATCCCGGCTACACGGTGTACAAAGTCAATACGCTGATGGCGGGAGGAGATACGGTTGCGATGCCCCTGCTGGAGGAGAATGGTTTCCTGCCGGATCTGACCGCGATTCCGACCGACGCAGCGAAAGCTGCCAAGCTGATGTTCCTGAACTATCCCAACAACCCCACCGGCGCTGTGGCTGATCTGGACTTCTACAGGGATGTTGTCAGCTTCGCGCGGCAGTATGACGTCGCGGTGGTGAGCGACATCGCCTACTGCGACGTAACCTATGACGGCTATATCGCGCCGAGCATGCTGCAGGTGGAGGGTGCGAAGGATGTTGTGATCGAGATGCATTCGCTCTCGAAGTCGTTCAACATGACCGGGTGGCGAATCGGGTTTGCCGTCGGCAACAAGGACGTGGTAGCTGCTCTTAACAAGCTGAAGTCGAACCTGGACTCCCGGCAGTTCCCCGCGATCGACCTCGCCGCGGCATATGCGCTGGAGAACGTTACAAATGAGGGCACCCTCGCTCTATATAAGAAGCGAAGGGATATACTCGTCGATGGCCTCAATAGCATAGGCTGGAAGGTCAAGAAGCCGGTCGCCTCATTGTACGTCTGGGCCAGGATACCCGAGGGCTACACATCGGCCGAGTTCGCCAAGATGGTGCTTCAGGAGGCGGGCGTGCTGATCATCCCCGGCAACGGCTACGGCGAGTACGGCGAGGGCTACGTGCGGATGTCTCTAACCGTCCTTGGTGACAAAGACGGGGACAGGGTAGCCGAAGCCGTCAAGCGCCTCGCGAAGCTGAATATCAGGTGGAACTAAGACGGAACACAAGGCAAAGCTATATGAAGTAGACACGGCGGACAAGGCGCTCCTGGTGGTAGCCGATCCCCGGGATGCCCGCGAAGCGGATGCAAATACCGAGGAGCTTCGTCTGCTTGCCGAGAGCGCCGACGTTCAGGTGGTGGACGAAATGCACGTGCGCCGCCAGTACCCCGACACCCGCTACTACATAGGTTCGGGCAATGCGGAGGATGCTTTTGTCCGGGTTCAGGATTCCGAGGCCAACGTAGTCATCGTCGGCGCGGACTTATCCCCCAGCCAGCAGCGCAACCTGGAAACGACGACAAATGTCCGGGTAGTTGACCGCACGCAGCTTATCCTCGACATTTTCGCACGGCGCGCGCGAACCAGCGAGGGCAAGCTGCAGGTCGAATTGGCGCAGCTTCAGTACTTGCTGCCCCGCCTGTCCGGTAAAGGCGTAGCCATGTCCCGAGTCGGCGGAACGAGCGCGGGCGGAGTTGCCACCAGAGGCCCAGGTGAAACCAAACTTGAGACTGATCGCAGGCGGGTGCGCGACCGTATTGCGGTGCTGAAGGACGAACTGGAGGCAGTAGTCAAGCACCGGGCGATTCAGAACAAGTCCCGCAGGCAGCTTTCCGTGCCGAACGCAGCGCTGGTGGGCTACACTAGCGCTGGCAAGTCAACCCTTCTGAACCTGCTCACCTCGGCGGGCGTGGAGGCACACGCGAGGCTGTTCGCCACGCTCGACCCTACGACCCGCCGGGTGGACCTTGATGACGGCACGTCGATCCTGCTCTCCGACACTGTAGGGTTCATCCGAAACCTCCCGCACCATCTTGTGGCGGCGTTCCGCGCGACGCTGGAGGAAGTCATCGACGCCGATTTCCTGATCCACGTCGTGGACGCGAGCCATCACTTTGTTGAAGAGCAAACGGTGGCGGTGAGCGAAGTGCTGGCCGACCTGGGCGTGCAAAACAAGCCAATGATCACGGTCTTCAACAAGAGCGACCTCGTGCAGGACCAATACGAGCTGCGCAAGCTGGTCGTGCAGACGGAGGACTCGTGCTATATGTCCGCGCTGACCGGCGAAGGCAGGCCCCAGCTCGAGGCCCTGATCCGCAAAGCGGCCTCCCGCCTGATGAAGCGCATCCACGCGCAGGTGCCGCACAATCGGGGCGACCTCGTTTCGCTGTGCCACGAGCGCGGCCACGTCATCAGTTTGGACTACGCTTCCGAAGGGGTAGAGTTAGTGGTCGAGCTTCCTCCGGACCTGGCGGCGCGGCTTGCTCCATTCGCCGTTGCGGAGGAATAGGCCGTCCGCTTCGGGAACATGAGTATCGGGTTCCGCGTAGGAATATCCCGACAGCAACTATCTTCGGGGGCTACACGTGGCAGTGATCGCTCAACTTCAGTGCGTAGACAACATCATCGACCTTGTCGGCAACACGCCAATGCTTCGGCTGTGCAACATGGACGCTTGTGTTTTCGGCAAGGCGGAATTCCTCAATCCGGCGGGCAGCGTTAAGGACAGGGTTGCCAAGTACCTTGTCGAGCAGGCGGAGCTATCCGGCGAATTGACGTCGGGCGCAACTATCGTCGAAGCTACAAGTGGAAACACCGGAATTGCAGTCGCGTTCGTCGCGAAGCTGAAAGGCTATCGCTGTGTCATCTGCATGCCCTCGGACATGAGCGATGAGCGCAAGAAGATCATCCGTGCGCTCGGGGCCGAGCTCGTCGAAACCCCGGCGAAGCAAAGCATACAAGGCGCCTGCGACAAAGCCGAGGAGATTCATCGCGCCACACCGGATTCCTACCTCCTTGGCCAGTTCAAGAACCCCAACAATCCGCGCATTCACTACCTCAGCACCGCTTCAGAGATCTGGGAGCAGATGAGCGGTCAGGTGGACGCGTTCGTGGCCGGGATCGGCAGCGGCGGCACTCTGACCGGCGTCGGCAGGTTCCTGAAGGAGAGAAACCCCGGTGTGCTCGTCGCGGCGGTTGAGCCGAAGAACTCGGCGGCGCTTCTCGGACACGAGCCCGGGTTCCACGTGATCCAGGGCATTGGGGACGGCTTCATTCCCCCGGTGCTCGACGTTGATCTGATCGATGAGGTGATTACCGTTAGCGACGGCGATGCAATCGATACCACCCGCAGTCTGGCTTCACTTCAGGGCGCTCTGGTAGGCACTTCATCCGGGGCAAACGTCTGGGCAGCGATGCAGATCGCCAGGAAGCTGGGTGGCTCGAAGAACGTGGTTACGGTGCTGCCGGATCGAGCGGAAAGGTACTTCAGCACAAGCCTGCTGTAGGCGACGACAGATGTGGTAGGTCGGAGGGGACTCGAACCCCTGGCCAATGCCTTAAAAGGGCACTGCTCTACCGACTGAGCTACCGACCCTCACTCTGACAGAAGATTATACCATCCTCGCACGCCGGTGGTCAAACCTCGCTGCGGCCTCCAGGCTTAGACGCACCAGGTGGAGTAGGAAACATCCTGAGTCCCTTCGAATGAAATCGAGGCAACATGCTGAGAAGTCCAACTGCGTGGACTACTTCCTCAACTACTTCCGAGGGGGCGATTGACAAGACCGCTGTTCTTCTGCTAACTTTTTACTCGGCGTCCGGCGAGGCGCCCATTTTATGTACGGCAGCGGCGCTGCTCCGCAGGCCGTGGAAGTGGCGCGGTAGGGCTGCGGAGAAGTGAGGAATCGAATGGCAAATGTCGTTGTGGTCGGAATGCAATGGGGCGACGAGGCTAAAGGCAAAGTCGTCGATTACCTGGCTCAGAGCGCCGACTATGTGGTGAGATATAACGGCGGCAACAACGCCGGTCATACGGTTTGCGTAGGCGATCAGGTCTACAAGTTCCACACCGTGCCCGTGGGTGCGATTCACAGTCACATAACGGCGGTGATATGCGACGGAATCGTCCTGGATCCAAAGGTGTTCACGGGAGAGATCGAGGGCCTCAAGGGCAGGGGGATCACCGCGGATAGGGTGAAGATCAGCCCGAACGCGCACGTGATCATGCCCTACCACAGGCTATTCGATAGCCTCGAAGAAGAGCGCAAAGGCGCGAACAGGATCGGTACTACGGGCCGGGGCATTGGCCCTTGCTATGCCGACAAGATGTCGCGTACCGGCATTCGAATCGGCGAATTGATAGATCCCGAGCGTTTCCGCAGGCGCCTTGCGGAGTGCCTTGAGTATAAGAACGCGATCATCACGAAGGTGTATGGCAGCGAAGCGCTTGACTTCGATGAGATATACAATGAGTACAGCGGCTATGCGAAGATCATCGCGCCATTCGTTGCCAACACGAGCGAGATACTCTACGAGGCCTCCAAATCGGGCGCTAACATCGTCTTCGAGGGCGCGCACGCGACGCTTCTCGACATCGATTTCGGCACTTATCCTTTCGTGACCAGTTCGCATTGCGTGGCCGGCGGCGCTACGATTGGAACGGGCGTGTCGCCCACGATGATCGACCGCGTGATCGGTGTCGCCAAGGCCTACACGACGCGTGTAGGGGCCGGGCCTTGCCCGACCGAACTGGACAACGAGACCGGAGAGAAGATCCGCGAGCGCGGTCGCGAGTACGGCACTACCACGGGCCGGCCCAGAAGATGCGGTTGGTTCGATGCTGTGCTGGTGAAGTACTCCGGAATGGTGAACGGTGCTGATGCCGTTGCGCTCACGCTGCTCGACGTGCTCAGCACGTTTGGTACGGTGAAGATTTGCACGCATTACACGATTGACGGCCATGAGGTCCACTCGCTGCCCGCTGACGGCGAGACTCTAGAGAAGGCTATCCCGGTCTACGAGGAACTCCCCGGTTGGAGCGAGGATATCTCGAAGGTCAAGACGTTCGGTGCCCTTCCTGAGAACGCAAAGCGCTACGTGAAGCGTGTCTCGGAACTTATTGACAGACCGATCTGCATGGTCGGAGTTGGCCCCAGGCGCGATCAGTCGATCATTTTGGATGCAGATATGCTGAAGACGTAGACGAATTCTCAATGTTGAAATTCTCAATGGTCAATGAGGGGACTCCACAAGTGCCAAAGAGCAATCCTGTTCAGGAGAAGAGCTACGCTTTCGCGCTGCGCATTATGGACCTCGGGAAGGCGCTGCAGACAGAGCAGAGAGAGTACGTAGTCTCACGCCAGGTTGTCCGATCTGGAACTAGTATAGGGGCAAACATCGAAGAGGCGACAGCTGGCCCAACGAGAAAAGACTTCGCAGCCAAGATGGGGGTCGCGTCTAAAGAGGCAAGAGAAACCAGATATTGGCTTCGGCTTCTCCGTGATTCGCACTACGTTGAGAAACCCTTGGCCGAGTCGCTAATCCGCGATTGCAATGAGCTGGTCAAGCTGTTGACTGCAATCGTGAAGACAGCACAAGCAGGAAGCTAGTGTCCGTAGGCTCATTTAACATTTACCATTCAGAATTGAGAATTCTAGGAGACATCAATGGCTGAGTTTTTCCCTGGCATAAGCAAGATCAAGTTCGAGGGTCCTGATTCAAAGAACCCTCTGGCATTCAAGCATTACAACCCGGAGGAGAAGGTTCTCGGCAAGTCTATGGCGGAGCACCTTCGATTTGCGGTGTGCTACTGGCATACGTTCAAGGGCACCGGGAGCGATCCTTTCGGGCCGGGCACGATGGTCCGTCCCTGGGACGCTCCGAGTGATCCTATGGAGGCTGCGGAAGCGACCCTACGGGCCGCTTTCGAGTTCTTTACGAAGCTCGGCGTCGGTTTCTGGTGCTTCCACGACCGCGACATCGCTCCCGAGGCTGATGATCTCGCTGAAACCAACAAGCGGCTGGATAAGATCGTGGACCTTGCGGAGAAGCTGCAGAACGATACCGGCGTCAAGCTACTGTGGGGAACAACCAACGCTTTCGCCAACCGCCGTTTCATGGCCGGAGCTTCCACTAACCCTTCTCCTGCGGTCTTCGCTTACGCTGCGGCACAGGTGAAGAAGGCGATGGAGGTCACGCAGCGGCTTGGCGGCGCGGGTTACGTCTTCTGGGGCGGTCGTGAGGGCTACGACACGCTGCTCAACACCGATATGAAGCGCGAACTCGATCACCTTGCGAAGTTCTTGCATATGGCGGTGGACTACAAGAAGAAGATCGGCTTCACGGGGCAGCTCTACATCGAGCCGAAGCCTAAGGAGCCTACCAAGCACCAGTATGACTTCGATGCTGCCGCCTGCCATGCTTTCCTGCTTGCAAACGGCCTGGCGGATGAGTTGAAGATGAACATCGAGGCCAACCATGCCACGCTCGCCGGGCACACGTTCCATCACGAGTTGGAGTACTGCGTAGGCAATGGCATTCTGGGTTCCGTCGATGCCAACCGTGGCGATGAGCTTTTGGGCTGGGACACCGATCAGTTCCCGACCAATATCTACGACACCACACTTGCGATGTATACGATCCTCAAGGGCGGCGGATTCACCACCGGCGGGCTCAACTTCGACGCAAAGGTCCGCAGGCAGTCGATCGACCTCGAGGACCTGTTCCACGCCCATATCGGCGCAATGGATGCGTTTGCGCGCGGCCTGAAGAACGCTGCGAAGATGATCCAAGACGGCAGGCTTGCGGAGATCGTGAAGCAGCGTTACGCGGGCTGGGACAGCGGCATAGGCGCGGACATCGAGAGCGGCAAGGCGGGATTCGAGGAGCTAGAAGCCTACACGCTCGCAAACGGCGAGCCCAAGCTCCAGAGCGGCCGCCAGGAAATGATCGAGAACCTGCTGAACGAATACATCTAGCGGCACCCGTCATTCCGAGCGTAGCGAGGAATCTGCTTCTGACAAGATCGCCCGGAGGCGGAAGCTTCCGGGCTTCTTGTTCGTCTGCAGGAACAACCCGGCGTCGTGCGCAGTCACTTGACTTAAAGGCAGGCCTGCAGGAGGGGTGCCGTGTTCAGATTGAGGATCGGCTGCTTGCGAGATGGGCGGGCGACTATTGGCACTACGTTGTTGTGGGCTTGTCCGGCGAACAAGTCTACAAAGAATGCAGCTTTGCCTCCTCAGTCGCCGTTCCTCACTCGAAGGGACGCCCGCATCGGTTCGACGGAGCCTGTGCATGGTAACAGGTCATACGTCCTGTTTTGTGATGGCCATGTCAGGTGGGTTTCAGTCAACATGATGCCGGAACGGCTGTCCAAATCCAGTTCCTACGATGCTCAAGAGAAGCGCTGGTACAACTACGCTAACGTGGGGCCTAAGGCGTACGGAAAGACGATCGCCATCACGCCGTAGGTTTCAAGCAGGGCCATTTCGGGCTAATGACTAACAACTCATGACTGATCCCTTCGAGAGGTTAGCAATGCATGTAACACTGGTCCATGTCCACGTGAAGGCTGAGCACGTGGACGATTTCATCACGGCGTCGCTCGCCAATTCGGCCGCATCAAGCAAAGAACCAGGCAATCGCCGATTCGACGTGCTGCAGTCCACTGACGATCCGACCAGGTTCGTCCTCTATGAAGCCTACGCATCGCCTGAAGACGCCGCCGCACACAAGCAGACCGAGCACTACATGTCCTGGCGCGAGACGGTAGCCGATTGGATGGCCGAACCCCGCCAAGGAGTGCAGTACAAGGGCCTGAACGAGCCGTAGCTAACGTTTGGTCATTCTGAGCAGAGCGAGGAACCTGCTCTTGGGCTTGATGAAAAGCAGATTCCCCGCGTTCCTCCTCGGAATGACGCGCCACTACTCGTCGACAACTGACAATCACGAGCCCGAAGTGCTATAATCAATCAGATCATGGAGGAACACACTCTTCGGGTTCTTGAGTTCGAGAAGGTAATATCGAAGCTTCAAGACCAGGCGGCCTGCGCGATTGGGCGAGAGGTCGCCGGTCTTTCGTACCCGACTACCGATCTCGAAACGGCAAAGCGAAAGCAGCAGGAGACCAGCGAGGCTCGCGCGATCCTCAACTACGAGGGCAATATCCCCCTCGGGGGGATCGAGGACATCCGGCCCTACGTCGAGCGCGCGTCGCTGGAGGCTATGCTTCAACCGCAGGAACTGCTGTCCGTTGCGGGTACCCTGCGCGCATCAACGCGGCTTGCCACGTTTCTGGACAAGCTCCGCCCGAAATATCCGATTCTCGGCGATCTCGGTTCTGAAATCAGTAGGTTCGAGAAGATCGAGGCTGCTGTCAACGCGGCGATATCGCAGGGTGGGGAAGTGATGGACTCCGCCAGCCCGGCTCTTGCGCGCGTGCGAGGTGAGATCAAGGTGATCCACTCGCGACTGACTGAGAAGATGCATTCGTTCATCCAGTCGAGCCAGTATCGCACGGCGATTCAAGAGCCCGTTGTCACCATCCGCAGCGACCGCTACTGCATCCCCGTCAAGGCGGAGTACAAGGGGCAGATACCCGGCATCGTGCACGATTCCAGCGCATCCGGCGCTACTCTATTCGTGGAGCCGACCGCCGTTGTTGAACTTGGCAACAAGCGCCGGCAGCTTACTGTGAAGGAACGTGAGGAAGTCGAGAAGGTGCTCGCGGAGCTGACCGCGCAAGTCGGCGCCTCGGGTGATCAGATCCTCGCAAGCCTGAACGTGATCGGCCTCATCGACTGCATCGCTGCCCGTGCGAAGCTGAGCATTATGCAGGGCGCGACTGAACCATCGCTTAACGATAAGGGGCAGATCGAGATCAGAAAGGGCCGCCATCCTCTGCTGGAGGGCGAGGTGGTGCCGATCGATGTCACTCTCGGCAAGCGGTTCAACGCGATCCTGATCACAGGTCCGAATACGGGCGGGAAGACGGTAAGCCTCAAGACGATCGGGCTGTTTACTCTGATGGCGGCAAGCGGCCTGCATGTGCCTGCCGATCCGGGCACGGAGCTGGGCGTTTTCGAAAAGGTGTTCGCCGATATTGGTGACGAACAGAGCATAGAGCAGTCGCTGTCCACGTTCTCGTCCCACATGAACAACATCGTGCGGATAACGCGCGGCGCGAACACTAAGACGCTGGTGCTAATGGACGAGATAGGCGCCGGGACAGACCCTGCGGAGGGGGCGGCCCTGGCCAAGGCGATTCTGGGTTTTCTTCTCGAGAAGGGCGCCAGAATCGTTGCCACGACGCACTATGGTGAGCTAAAGGAGTTCGCATACCAGCACGAGGGTATCGAGAACGCGTGCGTGGAGTTCGACCCACAGACGCTGCGGCCGACTTACCGGCTAAAGGTCGGTATCCCCGGCGCGAGCAACGCGTTTGCTATCGCGGGGCGTTTGGGCCTCGATCAGGAGATCATCTCCAGGGCCAAGGCTAACCTATCCAGCCACCTGGAGACAGCGGACCAGCTCATTCGCAAGCTCGAAGAGAGCCACAGGGCGGCCGATCAGGAGCGGGCAGCTGCACAGAGGATCACTTCGGATGCTGACGCGCTCCGACGACGATACGAGGAGCAGTTGAACCGTCTTGAGCAGGCCCGCGGCCGGGTCGAGGAAAGAGCGCGCGCGAAGGCGCAGGAACTGCTGGATGCATACCAGCGGAAGCTCGACCGGACTCTGGAACAGCTTGCGGCGCAGAAGAAGGATTCCAAGCGCGCACAGGACTTGAAGAAGAAAGCGGAGAACCTGATCGAGCAGTTCGAGGACAAGTCCGCAAGACCGGTTGTGGAACGGGAACCGGAGGAGGAAAGGCTGCCGAAGGGCAGTGACCTGAGCCCCGGAACGAAAGTCCGCATAGCCAACGTGAACCAGGATGGGGAAATCGTCGAAGCTCCCGTGGACGGCAAGGTAGTCGTGCTTATTGGCGCGATGAGGGTCACGGTGCCCGTTTCAGCCCTGCGCAAAGCGAAGGGTGAGGCCCCTAAGGAAGTGCGATCCGAGCCCGGCCAGACGCAGATAGCGATGGAGAAGGCCAGGGAACTTGCCCCGGAGATACACGTGCGTGGCATGCGGGCTGAAGCAGCGCTGATCGACGTTGAGAAGTATCTGGACGATGCGATGGCCGCTGGCGCAGGGACGCTGCGCATCGTTCACGGTAAGGGTGCGGGCATCTTGCGGCAGGTCGTTTGGGAGATCCTGAAGAAACATCCAGGGGTGAAGTCCTACAGGCTCGGCGAGACGGGCGAGGGCGGTTCCGGCGTGACCGTCGTGACGATGAAGTAGAAGCAGAACTGCGAGAACGCGAAAGGGCGAGAACTCGAATGGCACTGAAGAAGGCGCAACTGGAAGACCTGATAGCCCTTGCGCGCGAGGCGATGGGTGCTGCCTATGCGCCGTACTCGGGCTATCGAGTCGGAGCGGTCGCGTTCACCGATAAGGGCGATGCCTACACAGGATGCAACGTAGAGAACGCGTCCTACGGCCTTACCGTCTGCGCGGAGAGGGTCGCGATCTGGAAAGCCATCTCTGAGAGCCAGGATCAGATCGTTGCACTCGTCATCGCAGTCGAGGACAAGGAAATGCCCAGGCCCTGCGGGGCATGTCTTCAGGTGATGGCGGAGTTCGCGGGGCAGGATCTGCAGATTGTGACAGTGAGAGGTGACGGCAGCTATGAGTCGCTCACGCTCGACGATTGCCTGCCGATGCCGTTCAGACTGGAGAGTTAGAAGTTCGTAGTTGAAAGTTGGGTGTGTAGTTGAAAGCAATACAGTTTGGCGCAGGTAATATCGGCCGGGGGTTCACTGGCCAGTTGTTCAGTGAGTCAGGTTTCGAGGTTGTATTTGTTGATGTTGTTCCGGAAGTGGTGAAGCTGTTGAACGAGCGCAGGTCATATCCGATCCGTCTCGCGCAGCCAAATCCGGAAACCGTAACCGTGACAAACGTCCGCGCCGTGAGCGGACTTGATATTGAGGTCGTCGCTGAGGAGATCAGGACCGCAGATTTGATGTGTACGGCGGTCGGAGTGAACGTACTCCCCAAGATCGCGCCTACCATAGCGGCGGGTATCCAGGCACGTGCCAGAGCCGGCGTCGAAGCCCCGATCAACATCATCATCTGCGAGAACCTGCAGCACATGGCGGCGTTTCTCAAGGGCAAGGTGAAAGAAGCGCTGCCCAATGAGTTCCACGTCTATCTGGACGAAAAGGTAGGGTTTGTCGAGAGCGTGGTAGGGCGGATGGTTCCGGTGATGACCGCAGAGCAGAAGCGGGAGGACCCGCTTCTCGTGATCGTGGAGCCGTACAAACATCTGCCGATATCGCGTTCGGGCATCAAGGGCGAGTGGCCGGAGATCGCGGGGATCGAGCCGGAGGACAACTTCCAGGCATTCGTTGACCGCAAGCTCTACACGCACAACGCCGGTCATGCCGCCGCCGCCTATTTCGGGTATTTGAAGGGGTACGAGTTCGTCTATCAAGCGATGCAGGACGAACAGATAGTAACGGTTGTCCGCGGTGCGCTGGAGGAGACCGGAAAGGCGCTGATTGCGAAGCACGGGTTCGACGCGGAAGAGCACCAGGCGCATATCGAGGACCTGCTGTCTCGCTTCGGGAACATTGCGCTCGGCGATCAGGTTGCCCGTGTGGGTGGCGACCCGATGCGCAAGCTCGGCCCGGAGGATAGACTGGTCGGTGGGGCGAAGCTTGCTCTGGAGTATGGCGTGCAGCCGAAGTGTCTGTTCAAAGCGATTGCCGCCGCACTGCACTTCGATCCGCAAGGTGACCCGAGTGCCCCGCGCGTGCAGGAATTGGTTAGGCAGCAGGGACCTGCCGCGGCGCTGGCGCAGATCAGCGGACTTGCCGCGGATTCGCTGCTCTCGGCCGAGATCGTGCGCGAATACGACGCAGTCACAGAGGAATTCCACGCTTGAGGCGTTAGTTCGCAGTCAAAGATGACTGCATAAGGAGGATATGAACAATGTCGTTTATGCTCAGGGAGATTCACGAGCAGCCGGAGGTCATCAAGCGGATGGCGGGCGCGGAGCAGGAGAACGTTTCCAAGCTCGCGGCGGAGATCAAAGCCAGAGAGATCAAGTACGTGATCATGGCGGCGCGCGGTACATCGGACCACGCCGCAATCTACGGAAAATACCTGCTGGAGATCAAGAATGGGCTGCCTGTCGGGCTTGCAGACCCATCCATATATACGCTGTACTCGGCCAAGTTGATGATGGACCGAGTGCTCGTTATCGGCATATCCCAGTCCGGTCAGGCGACTGATGTAGCCGAGTACCTAAGGCAATCCAAGGCGGCCGGGGCCCTCACGGCGTCGATCACCAATGTGCCCGGCTCCACCTTGACCCAGATAGCGGACCACAACATTCAGTGCCACGCCGGTCAGGAGCAGGGAGTGGCCGCGACCAAGACGTATACATCCACACTTGCTGCACTTTTCCTGTTGAGTTCGTCGCTTGCCGATGATGCCAAGCATGCCGGGGACCACCTGATCGAGTGCGCCGACGTGATGAAGTCGGTGCTGGAGATAGCTCCATACTGCGAGGCGAAAGCAGAGCGGTATCGGTTCATGCAGGACGGGTACGTCATTTCGCGCGGCTTGAACTACTGCACTGCTCTTGAGGCGGCATTGAAGCTGGCTGAAACGAGCTATGTAGGTATGCTTGCCTACTCTGCGGCGGACTTCCTGCACGGGCCGATCGCCGCGGTGCACGAGAGCGAGCCCTGTTTCCTGATCGCACCGCCAGGCAAGGCATTCGGCACGATGGTCGAGATGGCCGCGCGGCTGAGCCAACTCAGGGCCGAAGTAGCGATTATCAGCAGCGAGGATGAGATCCTTTCCTACGCGACGACGCCCTTTAAGCTGCAGATCAGCATCTTCGAGGAGCTCACCCCGCTGCCCTACATCATACCTGCGCAGTTACTCGCTTACTACCTCGCCGTCTCGCGGGGGTATGACCCGGACAGGCCGAGGGGACTGAGCAAGGTTACCCTTACGAGGTGATTTGATGATTGACGCCGAGCGCGCGAAACAGACGTTCCTAGAACTGGTGGCGATCAACAGCCCTTCCCGTAGCGAGCGCGGGGTTGCTGACTACGTCAAGGCGAAGCTTCTCTCGCTGGGCTTTGAGGTGGAGGAGGATGATGCCGGCACGAAGATCGAGGGCAATGCCGGCAACGTCATCGGTTATCTAAAGGGCACTGCGGATACGGGGACTCCGATCTTTCTGTCCTGCCACATGGACACGGTGGAGCCGACGGACAAGACCAGTGTGGTCACTGACGGCGACAGCATCAAGAGCGACGGGTCCACCATCCTGGGAGCGGATGACAAGCTGGGGATCACCGCAGTGCTGGAAGGATTGGCCGACGTTCTCGAACGCGGAGCGCCTCGCGCGGATATCCAGGTGATCTTCAGCGTATGCGAGGAACAGGGACTCCGGGGCGCGCGGGAACTCGATCGCTCCAGGATAAAGGGCAGAATGGGTTACGTGTTCGATACCGAGCGCCCTGTCGGCGGAATCACGGTCAGTGCGCCAACGCACGATTGCCTGGCGATAGAGATACGCGGCACTGCCGCCCATGCGGGCATTGCACCCGAAAAAGGCATCAGCGCAATCGTCGCGGCCAGTAACGCGATTTCAAAGATGAGGCTGGGCCGCATCGACGACGAGACCTCCGCCAACATAGGCAAGATCGAGGGCGGCAAGGCCCGGAATATCGTGCCGGACCTGGTCAAGATCAGCGCGGAGGCAAGGAGCCGGAACAACGAGAAGATCGACAGGCAAGTTGGCCATATGAGGACGCTTTTCGAGGAAGAAGCGGCAAAGATGGGCGCGAGAGCCGAAGTAAGCGTTACCCGGCAGTATTCTACCTATCGTTTTGCTGCGGACGATCCGGTAGTCAAGCTCGCAGTGGCAGCCAACAGGAAGCTGGGTATCGAGCCGGCGTTCCTGGAGGGCGGCGGAGGCAGCGACGCAAACATCTACAACTCGATCGGCATCCCGGCGCTAGTGATAGGAACGGGCTATACGGGCGCGCATTCAGTCACCGAGGAGACCACGGTGGCGGATATTGTCAAGACGTGCGAGTTCGTTGCCGCTCTCATCGAGACTGCGGCGGGGTTCGAGGCTTGATGTGTTAACACGCGCCAAAGGCGTTGTCAGGTCCATAGATGCCGCGCGAGAGGGCGCCTGCGAGATCACAGTCGATGTGGCAGGCGTCTCTCGGCGCGCGGTTGCATATACGCGCCTTACTGGCCCCGTTTCCGTCGGCGATGAAGTTCTCCTGAATACGACTGCCGTGGGCAAGGGGCTCGGCACGGGCGGCTACGACTTCGTGATGGCGAATCTGAGCGATCCTTCGACGTGCTCAGGATGCTCAGAGGATGAACCTGAGCAGATCGGCCACATAGTCAAGGCGCGTTATACGCCCGTGCAACATACGGTTCTCTCCGTGGAAGAAGAGGACTCTCCGCATCGGCAGGCGATCGAGCAGTTCCAGTCGCTTGAAGCCATGCCTGTGGTGATAGGCCAGCTTCACAGCCAACTGGCTCCTGCTGCGGCGGCGATCAAGAGGCTTACGGGTAATCGCGCAAGGGTCGCGTACATCATGACCGACACCGCCGCGCTGCCTATTGCCTTCAGCCGTACGGTGGCGGAACTCAAAGAGAAAAACCTTATCAACGCGTCCATCACCAGCGGGCAGGCTTTCGGTGGAGACATAGAAGGTATCAACATCTACACGGCGCTGATCGCCGCCAAAGAGGCCGCGGGCGCCGACGCAGCTGTGATCTGCCCGGGCCCTGGCCACGCGGGCACAGGCACGCAGTTCGGTTTCTCCGCCATCGAACAGGGCGAGATCGTCAACGCCGTCAACCTCCTGGCGGGAAGCGCCATCGCCATTGCCAGGATCAGCTATGCGGACCCTCGCCCGCGTCATCAGGGCCTGAGCCATCACACGCTGACGGCTCTGGGTCTGGTGGCGCTTACGAAGTGCACGCTGGTGCTTCCGGTGATGGATCAGATGAAGCTGAACGTGATCCAGGAGCAGATAGCCCACAGCGCCATCTCCTACAGGCACAAGGTGCGCGTGCTCGAAGGCAGGCCGGGTATAGTGGAACTTCAGGAGAAGGGCGTGCGCATGTCCAGCATGGGACGGTCGTTCGACCAGGACCCCGAGTTCTTCCTCGCCGCCTCGGCGGCAGGCGCATTGGCGGCAGAGATGCTCAATAAGCCTGATACTTCATCATTCTGAACGTAGTCCTCGTCATTCTGAACGTAGTGAAGAATCTGCTTTTCCAGTGAAGTAAACGCAAGAGCAGATTGCTCACGCGCAGAACGAAGCGACCCTTCGACAAGCTCAGGATGCTTCGTTCCGTGCAATGCCGAAAAGCAGGTTCCTCGCACGCCAACGAAGCGATCATTCGACAGGCTCAGGATGCTTCGACAGGCTCAGGATGCTTCGACGCGCTCCGGATGCTTCGTTCTGCGGCTCGTGGTTAGCTACACGTTCAAGACGATGCCGTCGTAGGCGACTTCGACGCCTTCCGGGTTGGCAATGGCCTCCAGTTCCTCGTGGAGCAAGCCGATATTGTGCGAGAAGTGCGTGATGAACGTCCTTACCGAAGCATCCGCCGCGCCGGCTTGCACCAGATTGTCTCGCAGCCTCAGAACAGCCTCGAAGCTCATGTGGTTCGTGGCCGGGTAGGGCAGCGTTCCCTGGGTGCACTCGATGATCAGCAGGTCGAACCGCTGCTGCTTGAGGTAGTCCAGTGTTTCAGGGTCATACTCGCCCGTGTCTGAGGCGTAGAGGACCTTCTTCGCGTCGGCGGACTCGATGGTGTAGTTCAGGCACAGCTCGTGCGGGTTGTGGTGCGCCTTTATCGGACTAAACGTCAGGTCGCCTGCTTTGACGGGCACAAACGGCTCGACGGTAATAAGTTCAATCGGGAGACTATCGCCGAATCTGCTGCTAATGGCACCGGTGACGGTCTCATTGCCGTATATTCTCACCGGGGCGTTCTTCAGATTGTGTCCGAACGGAGGCTTGAAGTAGCCGATCTGCGCAATATCGAAATGGTCGCCGTGAGAGTGAGTGAAGAACAGATGCGCGAGTTGGGAGAGGTCGATCCCGTTGCGGACTGCCTGAGAGAACGTGTCGTGCGGGAGGTCGATTTTGTAGATAGTGTCGATCTGAATCGAGGCGCGGCTTCTGACGCTGCGCCCGCCTGCTGCCCTGACCCTGTTGCAGGTGTCGCAGCCGCAGAACACTGCAGGCCAGCCCTCTGCTGCCGCGGTGCCTAGAATGCGGATTTCCATGCCCGAGCTCCTTTGCTGTTCCGTCGTGCGCCAGAACGACACAAAACGGACTGCGCTCATTATAGCAGATGAGCATTGGCGGCGGGAATGTGAGGCGCGGGAAACGCATCAGGAGCAGACACGGAACCACCGGATCGATGAGCCACGTAAGGCAACGGGCAGAGTCCTTGTCCTAGAAGGGCAAGTCGTGGTGATGGCCTCTCAGGGTCCCTTCAGTGGTTCTAGTCCTTCCGTGATTCCGTGTTGAGTCGGCTCTTTGCCGGAAGGTGGATGCATCTGCCCTACGCGAAGCGGGTCGTTTGTTGACAGTGGACAGTGCAGCCGATATAATAGCTCTGTCTTGTACAGGGCTGGTCGCGCGAAGGATAGCGCGAACCGGCCTATCTTGTGTCTTGGGCGTCACGCTCTGGAGGATTCACAGTGTCCAAATACCAAAAGCTGTTTCTCTTAGTTATAGCGCTTGTAGTGGCTGCAGGAGCCATCGTTGCGATCAAGCCCATCAATCGGGGATTGGACATCGCGGGTGGTCTGCGGGTTGTGATGGAGATCGACCCTAAGAAGCCTGACGATTGGCCTAAGGAACTCAAGAGCCGTGAGAACAAGATGGCCACGATGAGCGAGACCATGAAGAAGCGCGTCGGCGGTATCGCCGGCGTTACGGAGCCTATCGTCCAGGTCGAGAACGTTACCGCCGACAGGCCCAGGCTCATCGTTGAGCTTCCCGGCGCCAAGGACACTGACCAGGCGCTGAAAGACCTCATGAACACGGCCTCGCTGGACTTCTACTATATGAAGGACGTCCAGTCTGCAGTGAATCCGCTTGCTAAGTGGAAAATGGATGTCTCTGGTGCCGATGAGCGCGTCTATACGTTCACTGGTCCGAAGGGCGAGGTGCTGAGCACCGAGGAGCTTCCGGAGACCGGCCGGGACGCGGTGAAGAACCGCGAAAAGAACCTGCAGACCAGGCAGAGGATCATCGACGAGGTCATCGGCAAGAACGCGAAGCCGGTACTCACCGGATCGATGCTTATCGGCAATGCCAAGTCCGCTCTGAAGCCGACCACTGGTGAGCCGATCATCGAGATCGAGTTCAACAGAGAAGGCACGAAGATCTTTGGTGATTTCACCAGATCTCACGTAAATGAGATCCTGGGCGTTTTCTACAACGGGCAGTTGCTGACCGCCCCGAAGATCAATGAACCGATCACGGACGGGAAAGCGATCGTAGAGGGTTTTCAGAGCCTCAAGGAAGCTACGAGAATCGCCGAGCTCTTGAAGTTTGGTGCGCTGCCGGTCCCGCTCAAAGTCATCGGTAAGGATGTTGTGGAGCCGAGCCTCGGCGCGGAATCGATCCGTCAAGTTCTGCTTGCGGGTATCTTCGGTTTGTTGCTGGTACTGGCGTTCATGATCATCTACTACAGGCTGCCGGGTGTTCTGGCGAGCATTGCGCTGTGTCTGTATGCGCTGTTCGTGATAGCGTCTTTCGCCCTGCTGCGCGCTACGATATCTCTGGCGGGTATGGCGGCTTTGATCATATCGATAGGTATGGCCGTTGACGCCAACATCCTGATCTTTGAGCGTCTCAAAGAAGAACTGCGAAGCGGGAAGACGCTGCGTGCCGCTATAGACGCCGGGTTCAACCGTGCGTTCAACGCTATCTTCGACTCCAACATGTGCACCGCGATTACGTGTGCGCTGCTCATGTGGATGGGCACGGCTACGGTTCAGAGCTTCGCGTTTACACTCCTTATCGGTGTGATCGTGAGTATGTTCACCGCAATCACCGTAACCAGGACGTTCTTGCACTTGCTTGTTAACTGGGAGTGGGCTCAGAAGCCTTCCCTCTACGGCCTTACTACAGGATGGCTGCAGAAACCCGGACTCACGTGGAATATCGTCGGCAGGTGGAAGTTCTACTTCGCCATCAGCGCGGTTCTGATCGTTCCTGGCCTCATCGTGCTGATTACCGATGGGCTGAAGCCGGGTATCGAGTTCACGTCAGGTACCAATATCCAGGCAAGCTTCAGTCGCAGAGTCAGTGTGGCGGAAGTAGTCGAGGTTGTGGACAAGGTGTCGCCGGGCAGTCAGGTTCAGCTTACGGGAGGCGGCAAGTCCGCGTTTATCACGACCAAGCTGCTCTCCGAGAGCGAGGACTTCGATAAGAAGATGAGCCAGCTCCGTACGTCGCTGGACGAGAAATTCGGCCTGGACGCGGACGGCAGGGCAGTGTTCAAGTCAGTAACGAGCGTGGGCCCGACTATTAGCCGGGAACTGACAACGAAGGCGTTCTGGGCTATCCTTATCGCGTCGGTAGGTATCGTGCTCTATCTGACGGTCCGCTTTGCTATCGGAGGCCTTATGACGGGGTTCAAGTACGGGACCTGTGCAGTCCTGGCCCTGGCTCACGATGTGGCGTTTATCGTCGGCTGGTTCGCTATCGCGGGTAAGTTCCTTGGTTGGGAGACGGACAGCCTCTTCGTAACAGCTGTGCTAACTGTCATCGGGTTCAGCGTTCACGACACGATCGTTATCTTCGACCGAATCCGCGAGAACCTGCGTCACAGGCAGCGCGGCGAGAGCTTCGATATGCTCGCCAACCGGAGCATTCTGGAAACGCTGACGAGATCGATCAACACCTCGTTTACGGTTATGCTGACGTTGGGAGCGTTGATCATCTTCGGAGGTCCGCTGCTCCGGCAGTTCTACTACACGCTGCTTGCTGGTACGGCGATTGGTGTCTACTCGACGCTCTTCAACGCAACACCGATGGTGATCCTCTGGGATAGGATCGGCGAGAGCAGGAGATCGAGGGGACGACGCACCGCTGTCGAGGAGAGGCCGATGGTGGAGATATCCCCCTCCAATGGTGGCGGCTCGAAGTCCGACGTCGAGTCTGCTGCGGAGCAGACGCCGGATACCACGAGGACGGCCAGACCGAGGAGAAAGAAGAAGCGGTTCTAGGCGCCGCGTCTGACTGTGCTATCAGGGCCCGCGCAGGTTTCCCTAGGAAACCGCGCGGGCTTTTGCTATACTATAGCCAGCGATGAGCATGAACGAGCAATGGATCGTAATGGAATGCGACGAAGATGCGGTTGCACGTCTCGCCCGAGACGCCGGTATCTCGCCAATAGTTGCTCGGTTGCTCCTTAATCGCGGCATCGATACCACCGAGTCCGCACGTGACTTCATGTCCCCATCGCTGGAGGCGCTCCACGATCCGTTTTTACTGCCGGACATGGAGCAGGCTGTGAACCGGCTTGGGGCGGCAGTTTCCAATGGAGAGCTGGTCTTCGTACACGGAGACTACGATGTAGATGGCGTTACGGGCGCCGCTCTCCTTGTTCGCACACTCAGGGCGCTCAAGGCCAGTGTCGAATATCGCCTCCCGCATCGCAAGCAGGAAGGATATGATCTCAAGCCTGCGACCGTTGAGGAGATGGCGGCGAAGGGCGCAAAGCTGATCGTCACGTGCGATTGTGGCATCAATGCGATCGAGGCTGTCGATAGAGCAAACCAACTCGGCGTTGACGTGATCATCTCCGACCATCACGAACAGGGCGCGAGCCTTCCTCGGGCGCTGGCCGTAGTGAATCCGAAGCGTCACGACGCCGCTTATCCTTTTCCAGAGCTGGCTGGAGTGGGGGTGGCGTATAAGCTTGCACAAGCTCTGGTCAGAAAGTTGGACGCGAACGAGGAGAGCTTCAAGGCGAGGTTCATCGACCTTGTTACGCTCGGCACCGTTGCGGATGTCGTGCCGCTGGTCGGTGAGAACCGGGCGTTTGTGAAGCATGGATTGGGTGCCGTCGCCTCCAGCCGCAAGACGGGCATCCGGACTATGCTCAAGTCGGTCAACACCGGTGGAAAGCCACTCAGCACGTACGTGCTGGCATTTGTTCTTGCGCCACGCATAAATGCGATGGGGCGCATGGACGATGCGACCAAAGCGCTCGAAGTTCTCCTCACACAAGATGAGGCCTGTGCCGCCGCGCTGGTGGCTGAGATGGAACGGCACAACGCGGATCGAAAGGCTGAGCAGAACCGCATAATGCAGGAAGCGCTGGAGCAGGTTGCGTTGAAGGACCTGGACTCAACGCCGGTGCTAGTGTTATCCGGTGAAGGCTGGAACACGGGCGTGGTGGGCATAGCGGCGGGCAAGATATGCGAGCAGTACTGCCGGCCCACGATTCTCCTGAACAGGGACGAGGCGGGCGGAATCGGCCACGGTTCCGCAAGAAGCACCGAGTGCTTCGACATACTCGATGCGCTGCGGCACTGCCATGACCTGCTCAACAGGTATGGCGGTCACTGTGCCGCCGCTGGTCTGTCGATCGGACTGGCGAACCTCGAGGCGTTTGAGAAAGCGATCAACGAGTATGCAGCGGAGGCAATCCCGCCGGAGGAACTGGCGCCTCGCGTCATGCTGGAGGCGGAGCTTACCGCGACTGACATATCACGTGAACTTGCGGGCGCTGTGGCTATGATGGAACCATTCGGAGCCGGGAACCCGGAGCCCTTGTTCCTTAGCAGGAACATGAAGGTCCTCGATCGGCAGCGGATTGGTGACGGGTCTCATCTGAGGCTGCGAGTGAGTGGCGACGGCAGCGGGGCGATTTCGTGTGTCGGCTTTGGATTGGGTGAGCTGGAGCCCTCGCTTGAGCTTGGCAGCAGCGTGGATATGTGTTACGCTATTAGGTTGAATACCTACAATGGCGTCGAATCCGTCCAGTTGGTAGTCAAGGCGATTCGATAACATGACAGACATCGGAACCATCATCGAACGGGTGCGATCCTACAACCCGCAGGCTGATACAGACTTGATCCGGCGGGCGTTCGAGTTCGCCGCCGAAGCCCACGAAGACCAGACCCGCCTTTCGGGCGACCCCTACATCAGCCATCCTCTTGCCGCTGCCGAGATCCTTGCCGACCTCGAGATGGATGCGGCAAGCATTGCCGCCTGCCTGCTCCACGATGTTGTCGAGGACCAGGGCAAGAGCATCGAAGAGATACAATCCGCGTTCGGCCACGAAGTTGCGATGCTCGTGGATGGCGTCACCAAGCTGAAGCTTGCGGATTTCGATATATCACCTGAGGAAGACGACGAACTCAAGCGCGAAGAGATGCCCAAGAAGAAGCGCGCGGAGTTTCGTCGAGGCGCGGAGAACCTGCGCAAGATATTCCTTGCTATGGCGCGCGATCTGCGGGTGATGGTCATCAAGCTGGCAGACCGCATGCACAATATGATGACTCTGGACGGGCTGCCGCCGGAGCGACGCATTCGTGTGGCAAACGAGACGATGCAGATATATGCTCCTCTTGCGCATCGCCTCGGAATCTGGAAGCTCAAATGGGCGCTTGAGGATCTGGCCTTCAAGTATATGGAGCCCAAAGCTTATGCCGAGCTCTCAGAGAAGGTGAAGAGAAGCCGCCGCGAGCGGGAAGAAGAGCTTGCCGAGGCCTCTGATATGATCAAGAGGCATCTGGCGACCGAGGGCATCGAGGCTACAATACAGGCCCGGCCGAAGCATCTGTGGAGTATCTATCAGAAGATCATCCGCGAGGGCGTGGATTACTCGGAGATATATGACCTTGCCGCTGTTCGGGTGATCGTGGACCGGGTAGGGGACTGCTATCACGTTTTGGGGCTTGTTCACGACCTCTGGATGCCGATCCCGGAGCGTTTCTCGGACTACATCGCCAAACCCAAGTCGAACATGTACCAGTCGCTCCATACGAAGGTGATCGGCCCGAGGGGCGAGCCTCTGGAGATTCAGATACGCACCTGGGACATGCACCGCGTGGCGGAGTTCGGTATTGCGGCGCACTGGCAGTATAAGGAGCAGATGCGCTCGCGCGACGAGTTCGAGCGCAAGATGTCCTGGCTCCGACAGCAGTTGTTCGACTGGCAGACCGACAGTAAGGACGCGGGTGAGTTCCTCCACAGTGTCATCAATGACCTCTTCACGGACCAGGTGTTCGTCTTTACGCCTCGTGGAGACGTAATTGACCTTCCAGCGGGTTCGACCCCCATTGACTTTGCCTACCGGATCCACACGGACGTCGGCAGTCACTGCGTGGGAGCGAAGGTCAATGGGCGCATTGTCCCGCTCTTATACAGGTTCAAGAACGGCGACATAGTCGAGATCATCACACGCTCGAACAGCCAGCCGAGCATGGATTGGCTTACGTTCGTCAAGACATCGCACGCTCGTAACAAGATCAGAGGCCACTTCCGGAGGCTGCACTACGCCGAAAGCGCCGCCAAGGGTAGGGAAATGCTCGAGAGGGAGCTTGAGCGCCTCGGTCTTGACACCCAGGCCCTTATGAAGAGTGACGCGGTGGCGGCTGTAGTGAAATCGATCAACCTGCAGACGGAAGATGATCTGTTTGCGGCTATCGGTAACGGGCATATGCCGGCCGCAAGCATCGCGCATAAGCTCAGAGGCGAGGCTCCGCAGCCCGAGGCGGTGGTGTTCGATGCTACCAAACCGTCCGGTGAGCGTGCCCTGTCCGTATCGCTCGACGGGTTGGCGGGTCTTCGCATCACCCGCGCCAAGTGCTGCATGCCGCTGCCTGGAGAAGAGGTGGTCGGGTACGTAACTCGGGGCAAGGGCGTTGCGCTGCACAGTATGGACTGCCCGAACCTGGTCGCGTTCCAGGCCAATGAGCCTGAGCGCTTGCTCAAGATCAACTGGTCGGAGTCGAATGGCGAAAGATACGGCGCAAGTGTGCGGATTAAGGTATTCGACAGGATCGGGACGCTGAATGAGATCACCGCGCTACTGTCCGAGGCCAAGATGAACATCACCGCCCTTAACGTGAAGTCGCAGCCTGACAAGACCGCGGACATCAATCTGACGCTGGACGTGCCCGATGTCGAGAGGCTGAATCAGGTGCTGGCTAAGGTTGATGGCCTCGCGGATGTGCTCAAGGTGGAGAGGGTATCAGACCGCAGAGCGAGAAAGAGTACAAGAAGGTGAGAGCAGTTGTTCAGAGGGTAGCTTCATCGAGCGTGACAGTGGCCGGGCAGGAGATATCCCGGATCGGCCACGGCCTGGCGATACTGCTCGGGGTCGGGAAAGAGGACACGATTGCTGATGTCAACTTTCTCGCCGAGAAGATCGCTAACCTGCGCATCTTTGAGGACGAGGCCGGCAAGATGAACCTCTCACTGCTCGACGTCAAGGGTGAAGCACTGGTCGTATCTCAGTTCACTCTTTACGGGGATTGCAGTAAGGGAAGGCGTCCCGGTTTCGACAAAGCGGCCGCTCCGGATCTAGCGGAAACGCTGTATAATGAATTCGTGGACATGCTTCGGGCATGTGGCGTGCCTGTCCAGACGGGCCGGTTCCAGGCGCATATGCTTTTTGAGATAGCGAACGATGGCCCGGTAACGCTGCTTCTGGACACACGCGGGTAGGAGTTATGGACGGCAAGGCAGTATACGCCGAAGTGGAGGAAGACCAGTTCGAGGATAGGATGCGGGGCAACGGCGCTCGCCGTGAGCCCGAACCCGTGCTCACGGCCTACGACCAGCAGGAGCTGGGAGACGCGCTGTGCAACGAGGGTCGTATCCGCGAAGCTGTGCTGCACTACCGCAAAGCCGTCGAACTCGAATCCAACAACCCCGGCTATCATACTCGCCTCGGCGATGCGTACGCATACTCCGAGATGTCCATCAAGGCGGTCGCCGAATACCGCAAGGCTCTCAAGATCAGCCCTCGCCGCGCGGAACCTCACTATAGCCTGGCAGAGATCTACCGGCGTTTCGGCAAATGGCTGGCCGCGATCGAGGAATACCGTAAGGCCGTGCAGTTCAACGCCATGAACCCGTTCTACCGGTACAAGCTGAGCGACGCGCTTTGGCACATTGGACAACGTGATGAGGCAGTATCGCAGCTCGAAATGGCCGTTCAGATTGCTCCGACCGACGCATTCTACCACTTCTGGTTGGGTGACTTCTACCTGCAGTTGGGCAGGTTCGTGGACGCGGTTATCGAACTGCAGCAGGCAACTATCTTCAGCCCGTGCGATTCCTATTACAGCTTCAGGCTCGGCTTGCTATATCAGAAGGCGGGGTATCTGGATGACGCAATCGCGGCTTTCAGGCGTGCTATTGAGCTGAAGCCCGGTGAGCGGACGTATCACGTTGTTATCGCCGAGGCATACGAGGAGCGCGGCGACCATCGGCACGCGGCCGCTCACTCCCGTGTGGCCGGCGACCTCGATTGCTACGATTCCGCCAACCTGGCCGTGATGCGCAAGGGGTGCTGATGTCGCTTGATATCCAGACCTATTCGGTCGGCCCGCTTGAAACCAACTGCTATCTGATTTCGGATACGCGCACGCTGGAATCAGCGTTGATCGATCCGGGCGGCCCGATTCGTGAACTGGGTCTAGGAACAGGGGGGTCATCAGAGCCTCCGCTTTCCGAAGGCATCGGTTACATCATAGAGTACGTGCTGCTCACGCACGGTCACCCGGACCACTGCTTCTATGCCGGGGAGGCAGCGCGGGACTACCGGGCGGCGATAGCCATGCACGCGGCGGATATCGAACAGATCGAGCAGGGGCTTGATATCGCCGCAATGTTCTACGACGTGTCCAAGTTCGTGGCGTTTTCTCCTACAATCTTGCTCAATGACGGCGACCAGCTTCGCCTGGGCGATTCGACAATAGAGGTGATGCACCTGCCCGGCCACAGCCGGGGCGGGTTGGGTTTTGTTACCGCGGAGGGGGTGTTTTGCGGCGACACGATCTTTGCCGGCTCCATCGGCAGAACCGACTTTCCGGGTGGTTCCTACGAAGAGCTCATCTCATCGATTCGGTCGAGAATCCTGACGCTGAAGGACGAGACGCGCCTCTACCCGGGCCACGGACCAGCAACCACAGTAGGCCGGGAACGAAAAAGCAACCCGTTCCTGACCTGATTCGCCGCATCGGTTCTCCGTGATGTTTTCCCGCGACGTGATTTTTCCGCGTCGATTTGCTCTTCCCTATCGTCTGCTTTTCTGGTATACTGATGTTTGCGTCGGGGAGTAGCGCAGTTTGGTAGCGCACCTGAATGGGGTTCAGGGGGTCGCAGGTTCAAATCCTGTCTCCCCGACCAATAATCAAAATAAAACTGTTCTCTGTGCGATTTTGCCCTGCTGGGTCTCCGGCAGGGCATTCGCGTGTCTACGAGCGTGAAGCAGGGTTTTTGGCGGTATTATCCAAACTGATTCCTGTGGTCGAGGTTTGACCCCAAACGGCACATTTTCCGGGATTCTCTCTCTATTTAGCGGGTTTTCTCTGAATCTTGTGGACGAGGAGGGGTTCGACTCCAGAATGCTTGGCGCGGATTCTCGTAGACAGCTTTCGGAGTCAATGATGCCAAAGCTGCAAGTACATGCGTAGGGTGGTATAATACAAGAGTTGGCCGCCGGACACATTGTGACGGCATACTGTCTAATTGTAGGAAAGTAATGAAGTGAGCAGACAACTTCTTGTTCTCGGGTGTTCACAAACGAAAAGGGAAACGCCAGGGCTTCTTCCAGCAATTGATCGCTATGATGGATCGCCATATAAGGTTCTCCGCAAGTATCTGCGCGAACATGAGTGGCCGACCAACCTGTCTGTTGCGATTCTTTCTGCGAAGTATGGCTTAATTGGTGGCTTTACCGGCATTGAAGACTACGATGAACGGATGACTCCAGAAAAAGCATTGAGATGGGTGGACTGTACCCAGTAAAACGGACACTTTGTTAAGCTGCTTTGGCGGCGGCCTCGAACTCGACAGGGCTTAGGTAGCCCAGATACGAGTGCATCCGCTGCCGGTTATAGAAGACTTCGATGAACTC
>JBPOHN010000112.1:0-1505 GCA_052035525.1 Armatimonadota bacterium | reverse complement strand
GTCGGGGTGTTGACTAACCGCCGCAGCTATCTCATACTCTATACGGACCTGCCGGCGCCGCCGGGGCTTGCCACGCATTGGAGGGATGGCTTTGATCACTGCACAGGGTTTGACTAAACGCTACGGGGATGTACTCGCCGTGGATAATGTGGATCTTCAGGTAAACGCGGGTGAGATCTTCGGATTCCTGGGCCCGAACGGGGCGGGGAAGACGACAACGATCAACATGCTCATCGGCATAACTTCCCCTACATCGGGCGTTGTGCGCCTGGGCGGAGTTGACGTGGCGCGGGAGCCCGAGCGGGCCAAGTCTATCGTTGGTTACGTTCCTGACCAGCCCAATGTGTATGAGAAGCTGACGGCATGGGAGTTCCTCATGTTTGTAGCCAACCTCTACGGCATGGATAGAGCAAGGGCTGAACACCGGGCAAAGCAGCTTCTGGAGATGTTCGAACTTAGCGACAGAACACGTGAACAGACCGGAGGCTTTTCGCACGGGATGCGGCAGAAGGTCGTGATCGCGGCCGCGCTGCTTCACGAGCCCAAGATCCTTTTCATGGACGAACCGACCGTAGGGCTCGACCCTAGGAGCGCCCGCATGGTTAAAGACATCCTCCGCGAGCTCGCTCACGAGGGGGTTACCGTGTTCATGACGACCCACGTCCTCGAGATCGCCGAGCGGATGTGCGACCGGATCGGCATCATCCAAAAGGGCAAGCTCCTCACAGTGGGCACTATGGACGACCTTCGCGCCGCTGCCGCGGCTAAAGGCGCTGCACCGGGCGCGGAGGGCACGGCAGGCGCTACGCTGGAAGATCTCTTCCTCGAGTTGACCGGGGGCGCGGACTACGCGGAAGTCTCTCGGTATCTGGAGGGCTGATAGCAGTGGACAAAGCTCTTGTCATACTTGGGGCCGAATTAAGGCAGATGATAAACGGGTCGGTGGGGACCGGCGCCCGCCGCGGTAAGATCCCGAAACTCTTGAAAGGCTGGGCTGGATACGTTGTTCTGCTGGCCATAGCCGTCTTCATAGGCAGGGGAGTTTTCAAGTTCGCCGCCGGCATGAATGCGACGCTGGCCGACTACCCTGATATTGCCAGGCTGATATGGGTCAACTTGCTGTCAGCGGCCTCATTGACCGTGTTCGTAATGCTGTTCATGACCGGAGTATCCGTGGTCTATCTGTCACTGTACGAGGCAGGGGCCGTGAAGTTCTTGCTGGGCACACCCGCGCCCGTCGGGGCTGTGGTAGGCGCCAAGCTCGTCATGTCGTTGGTGACCAATCTCATTACTATTCTGCCGTTTCTATACCCCGTCTGGGTCGGGTTCGGGGCGGCGTCACACGCTCCAGTCTCCTTCTACGTACTCGTCTTTCTGTCGCAGCTGCTGGCGGCGGCGATGTTTACGTCATTCGTGGCTTTGGTCGTGATGGTCATAATGCGGTACATCCCGTCCCCGAAGATGCGTCAGGTCATTCTGGTCGGCTCACTGGTGATAGGCTTTAT
>JBPOHN010000067.1:0-1609 GCA_052035525.1 Armatimonadota bacterium | reverse complement strand
AGCCGAGAGATGCGGTTCTATGTCGATGAGGGTGCGGGATACAGCGAAGCTCGTAGCACACTCCTGCGCTTCAGCCGTTGCCGAGACGGCCTATATGTGGCCCCTTTTCTACTTCAGGACGTCGCAGAGGCAATTCGGCTGGATCCCGCAGACGGGGATGACACTCTGACGATCGGCCCCGCCACAGTCAGGCGGATCACGCGCACAGAGTTCTACACCCGCGCTTTCCTCTCCGCGGCGCGAGAGTTTCGCGGGACAGGCAAGCCATTTCGCGCAGCGATTTGCTGGGCGGCGCTCTCCCTCAAACAGGGTGGTCCGCGTGGGCTGGCCGCAGACATTCGCAGGCGGGTCGCCAGCAGTCAGCAGATCAGCTACTCGGCTTGGCTGGAGCGGCACGACAGTGGCACAGCAGCCGATCTGGAACGCCTGCGGTCAGAGTTGCAGCGTGCAGGCACATTGCCCCGAATTGCTGTGCTCATGCCGGTCTTTAATACTCCAGAGCAATTACTCCGCGAGGCGATCGACACTGTCCTGAAGCAGGCCTATCAGGACTGGCAACTCTGTATCGCGGACGACGGATCGAGCGCGGCGCATATCTTGCCCCTTCTCAGGGCCTATGCCGCCAAAGACAGCCGTATCCGCTGGACTAGGCTGACGGAGAATGGCCACATCAGCCGCGCCTCGAACAAGGCCCTCGAGCTCGTTACGGCAGACTGGGTGGCCCTTCTGGATCATGACGATATCCTCCGACCGAATGCACTGGCTGAGGTCGCACTGGAGATTGCCCGGCATCCGGATTCCGAACTGATCTACAGCGACGAAGACAAGATATCCGAAGATGGCACGCGGTTCGATCCGTACTTCAAGCCGGACTTCTCGCGAGAACTGCTCCGCTCCCAGAACTACCTCAACCACCTCACCGTGCATCGGACGGGAACCGTGCGAGCGGTCGGAGGCTGGCGTCCCGGTTACCAGGGCAGGCAGGACGATGACCTGATCCTCAGGATCTGTGAGCGTGTGGGGTTCAAGAACGTCAGGCACATCCCCAAGGTACTCTACCACTGGCGGGCAATCCGGGGCTCACCCGCGAGCGCCCAGACGGAAAAGGACTACGCGTTCGACGCAGGGTTGCGCGCCCTGCGAGAGCATGTCGAGCGAACCGCTCTTCCGGCCACGGTGGAAGGCATACCCGGCTTGCCATACTATCGCCTACGGCCCGCGCCTCTGTCCCGTGAGCCGCTGGCGAGCCTGATCGTACCAACCCGGAACCGGTGTGACCTACTGAAGCGAGCCATAGGCTCAATCGTCGACAAGACCACCTATCAGAACTACGAGATCATCATCGTCGACAATGGCTCGACCGACCCAGAGACTCTTGACTATCTGCGCTCCCTTCGGCAATTTCCTCAAATCCGCGTCCTACCGTTCGATTTTCCGTTCAATTATTCGGCAATAAACAACTTCGCTTGCGAACATTCCCGCGGAGAGATCATTGGCCTTATCAACAACGACGTGGAAGTAATAACCCCAGAATGGCTGTCGGAAATGGTTTTCTGGGCCAACCAATCCGACATCGGCTGCGTTGGCGCCAAATTGTACTATCCCAACG
>JBPOHN010000017.1:0-7786 GCA_052035525.1 Armatimonadota bacterium | reverse complement strand
GACATCGCCGAGGAACTCAACGAGATGCCCAAGGACTCAACTGGGCCCCGCGCGACGCCCACAAGTGCTACTGACCAGGCCTGTTGATACCACCCCTTGTCGTGCCCAGCGGCCCGTGGCGCTGCCGCAGGGACCGGCTTCAGGCGCGCTGCCCAAGACCGACAGGGTCTCCGGTCAAGGCAACCTGATCTCGCTCTGGAAGGGGCAACCCTCGTGACCTATACTCAGGGCACCAGTCGGCTACTACCACAACGCATGAAGATTGGACATCTGATGCCTGACTCAACGATCAAGACGGGTGAAACTCAAGCCCTCGCTGGTCAACTCCGAAAAGAAATCGGGGTTGTAGATGGCGCTATGCAATCACTCTACACGCGCTGCCAGGCGCGAGCGGAGTTCACCGGCTCACTGCAGGTGGCATACGAAGATCACTTGACTCAATGGAAGCAGGGGCAGGCACGTATGGTGGAACACATGCAAAGCCTGGCCACAATGCTCGATCAACTAGCAACGAACATTGACGCGGAAATAAACAAGGCCGCTGACGCAGTTCGTGCTTCAGTTACCAATCACTGACGACCCTCAACACGCATCATGGCGGCAATATTCGACCTGGATGTCCAGCGACAACTCGTTGCCGAAATCCGAGCGCTCGCGGCGAAGGTGGGAAGGATAAGCGCACCCGTATTCCATCCGGGAGTGGAAGCGGAACTTCCGCCCTTTCGACAAGTTGAGCTGCTCGTGTCTACTGGACTGTCTGTCGTCGACTCGACTACGACATACCTTGAAACTTTGGCGAACTTTGTTGAGCAGAAATCTTGGGTCATCGACGAGGCTATGAAAAATGCGGCCAATAAACTACAAGGGTCTCAATCCCAAATTCAGGGTAGGTCCGACATCACGCTCCAGGGAAGTTCCGGCAGCACACTCCAGGGGAGTTCTGGAACTTCCATTCAAGGGCACTGAGGATGCATGCGGTAGTTACCCTCCTGTCAGGGTCGTGGAGTGATACTGGAGGGATGTTGGAGTGCGAATACTGGCCGGCAATGTCGCGGACCTAGAGAATATCGCCGTTAGTCTGGAATCCACATCAGCCGCGATCACGCGAATCGGCACTATTGGCTTCTCCAATGCCAATGCCGCGTCGGATCCTGTAGTCGCTGCAGTGGTACAGATATCGCCAACACTGCAGAGCCGCCTCGACCGTGTAGCACAGGCATTCAAATCGGCTGCGCAAACGATACGCCGCCTAGAACATAAACTCTCGGACCTTGACGCCGATGCGAACATTGCGCATCAGATCTCCGTTGACAATCAGGACCCGACCAAAGTTTGCCGGGAGTACCCGAACGGACTTACGCCTGACGATTACACGCCCCGTGCGCAAACAGCCCGATTGAATGCGGCAATCGAAATCATGCAGATAGCCAAAACGTTGCCGGGCCCGATAGCCCCGGTTGAATCAGGGGCGGATACCCCAGGCCTCAGCGGCGCCGATGTCGGGCACCTTGCCCTCGATGGTGCCGGACTGATTCCTGGGTTGGGAATTTTTGCGGACATCCCGAACGCCATTTGGTATACCGCTGAGGGAAAATTTGGCGACGCAGCGCTTAGCTTGGTCGGCGCCGTTCCGCTGCTAGGTGACGTCGCACTAGGCGGCCGCATCGGCAAGGACGCATACAAGGTGGGGAAGGACGCGTTGAAGATTGGGGCCGAAGGCGCCGAGGTAGCCTCCGATGCGGCCCACTATAGCAAGTTCTTAGGAAAGCTCGCTCTGGGGTCTACGGTACTGTTTGATGACAGCAAACTGGGAGTAGCGGGATCGCAACTTAAGAAGCTTATGCCCTCCGCAAGCATCCAGACAATGCTCCCAACGCCTGAAGTGCGTAACCTCATTTTGGGTGGTGAAGGCTCTGTCTTTAGCTTCAGTGCTTCCGTGCGCGGCTATAAAATCGAAGACTGGGTTGCAATTCTCTGGAGTTCCACGCATAATTTGGAAGGAACTTTTGTTCCTCTCAGACTAAACAATAAGGCCATAGATTACGCGACCTACGCGAGTGATGGGCGAGTCATTATTACACAGGTGAAATCTATCGATACTACCGCGACCACATATCAGTCGTACGCCGGTCTGAAAAGCCGTCTGCTAGATATGAGTGAGAGCATCCGTCCGAGCCGCGCCAATGAATTTGATAAAATCTTTGAAGTAAACCCAAGACCCGGGATGGACCTGGATGAGTTCAAGGGAATAATCCGAGAAGATGAAGTGAGCGTGCGGGAGCTGGTGATCGCGCTACCGGAGTCCGAACTAACGGAGATGCAACTGAAGGCCTTTCGCGACGCAAATGCCGAACTCTTAATTCGAGGCATAAACGTGCACTATGTGGAGATCCCGCTAAAATGAGGAGCGGTAGTACTGTGAAGTATGGGTTGGAAATAGAAGCCTACCTGTATGACGACGAGCTCTTGATAGAACTGCTCTGGCCATTCCCCGATCGCCGCGCACCTGATGCGGGAACCAACGGTCTCGGACTGGGGGTACTCCGGCGCTTCGCGGAGATGCCTGACGGCGACCTGGGCAGACACATTATTGCCCTCCTCGAATCAGCTGACCCGTTCCTCGAGGGATCAATCCCCACCACCTCACTTGCATCGCTATCGGAACTCTGCGGAAATGGGCTCAGTAGTGATGAGATCTGGGCAGGCCTAACCTCGGCTGTGATGGTGCAGAGGAGTGTCAAGAAAGGCCTCTCTGTTGTCCTGCTTCGCGTTGATCGCAATAGGCGGTATCACACTGACGTAACCGACACCTATGAAATGCTCGGTCATGAAGTCACTCCGCAGGCATTGGGGTCGTCTGTTCGCCGTCTACTTGCGCAAGAAATTCGTTAGGGGCGGAGCGTGGCAAGTAGGGTTCTGCGGCTCGCTGTTAGAGTCGCCGACGTTTCGCGGGACGACGTCCAGGTAGCCGTGGAGGATGAAAGCGCGACCATCGCGGATCTGACCGCCGCAATCGTCCGATGGGCAAACCTAGAGGATAGTGGGACGCGCTGGGCACTTGTGGAACCCGATCTGGGCAAGTTTCCCAAGAACGCTCTGGTTCGAGATGCGCAACTGCGGGATGGCCAAGAAGTCGAGCTTCGCGCGCTAGAGGCCAGTGGACAACGAAAAGCCCCTATCCTTGGCCACGCTGAGCGCCTCCGGCTCGTTCAGGAGTCAGGAATACAGGCAGGGCTCGCGTGGCCGGTACCGGCGGATGAACTGAAGTTGACGCTCGAGGCTGGTGACGGTCGGGCACGGAGAATGATCTTGCACCAAGGCGACACTGGGCGAGTGGTCTTGACGGTCCGAGAAGTGATTGGCCCGGATGGTGCGGTTGTTGCCTGCCATCTGAACCTCACAGCTCCCGACGGCACCCTTCTTGTTGTCGGCGGGCAGCCTGTTGATCAAGCGGAAGGTCACACCGCTCCTATAGGTGCACTGGTTTCCATACGGGTCGGTGACACTTCCGGAGCGGATACGGCTGTTGCTGCGGACATCCCCCTACGCATACTGGATAGGGCGGAGCACGATGCTCTAAGGCCGCGTGGGGGCAGTGTCGACTATCGAGCGCGACCGGTTCGCTTCGAGACACTCAGTGCGCCGCTGGCGGAGTCCCTAACGCCGCCAGGGGATCCTCCCGATCACGAACCGTGGTGGCTGTCTCTTTCGTCAGAGGCGCTCATGGTTCTCATGTATGTGCTTCTGGCCTTCCGCGACTTCTCAGTCTATTCGCTTCTGTTTCCTGCCGCGGCCATCGGTGTGGGAGTTCTTCGCTGGCGTGAGCGTAAGCGTCGAACTGATCTCGAAGATAAAAAGTGGGCTGACAAGGATGCCGCGTTCACTCGCGAATTCGGGGTGCTTGAATTCCGGGTGCTGGAAGAAGCTAGGATCATTGACGCGCGAAACCCAACGATCGGGGCCCTGGCTCGTGATGCGCTGGAGCGAGGTCCGCTCTTGTGGTCTCGCCGGCTCGACTCGCCTGAGTTCCTGCATATTTCGGTGGGTACAGGAATGTATCGGTCGCCGAGCAACCTGTCAATATCGGGATATCAAACCGACCTATCCTTAACGGGGTCTCGTAAGGACATCGCGGCTCTTCGCCAGTTGAAGGACGCGCAGATCGAATTGTCATTGAACGAAACTCATCTGGCCATAGTTGGCCCGGACGAAGAGACTGCCGCTGTCGCTCGCGAGATTATCGTGCGCCTTGCGAGTCTGCACTCGCCAGCTCACGTTCTGCTAGCGGTGATGCTACCGAACGACACTACCCAGCTAGAGCGTTGGGATTGGATCAAGTGGATGCCACACGTGCATACTCCCGCCGAGGTATTCGCTGGACCAAGAGTGGTGGCTGGTGCCGACCAGTGCCGTAAGGCGATTGAGGAGAGCCTGCCACTGGTCGCGGATCCCGAGCGCGACGCGCGACACATCGTCTTGGTAGTGGACGAGAATAGTGGGGTGCGCTCCGGGGACGTTGAACGGTTCGTGGCGGCGAGCAAAGGCCGTGGTCACGTCATCTGGGTTGGAGGGTTGCTCAGCCGCGTGCCGCCCATCGTTGATCGCCAAATCCAAGTGGTGCAACCTCATCCCGAAGGAGGGTTCTCGGCAATGCTTTACAGCGGCATGCCTGAATTCGCCTCACGGTCCACTAAAGATGACGAGCCCGAAGCTGTAGGACCCGCTCTTCCATCTCTGATCGAGGAATCATTTTCAGATCCTACTGAGTTGCGAATGATGGGGCTTGACCGCGCGCAAGCGGCGGGGATCTGTTCATGGCTGGCCCCGCTAGTAGACGAGTCTAGCGTGCGGATCTCCGAGGGCATGCCTCAGCGAGTTCTGTTGAGCGATATTGCATCGGCACCGAGCATGGCGGGAGATGGCCTCAAGGCTCATAGGGCGCTCAAAGCGGCGCTCGGCCTAGATGATCGTGCCGTGTTCGGCATCGACTTGGTGGATGACGGGCCCCACATGCTCGTTGCTGGTACGACAGGGTCGGGCAAGAGTGAGATGTTGCGAACGTTGGTACTTTCGCTCGCCAGCAGGTACGCACCGACGGAGGTCGCGTTTCTGTTGGTTGATTTCAAGGGCGGAGCATCTCTGCGGCAGCTCGATACCTTGCCACATGCCATTGGGATGGTTAGTAATCTGGATTCCAGTGAAGTCTCGCGCATTGTAAAGTTCTTGGGGGCTGAAATTCTGCGACGACAGCGGCTGCTCGGGCTACCTCCCTATAACGGTGAATACAAGAAGTTCCGCCAGGATGGAGGTCGCCTTCCTCGACTTGTAGTCGTCATTGATGAGTTTGCAGGGTTTATGCAGGACAACAGCCGTGAACGAGCCAACGCTATTCTCGATATTGCAGCTCGCGGACGTTCCCTTGGCATTCACCTCGTTCTCGCGACGCAAAGCCCGAAGGGGGTGGTTGACGCGGGGGTTCGGGCAAATGTCCACGCACGTATTTGTCTCAGAACGCTGGACGAGAGCGAGGCGCACGCTGTGGTAGAGGCAGACGAGCCTTCGCGTATACCCAAGGCACTGCATGGGCGTGCGTATGCGCGCTTGGAGTCCGGGCAGTGGCGCGCATTTCAGTGCGCGATTACGGGTAATTCCACTGCCGGGAGCAGAGGAATGGGAGATGTAGCGTTTGCCGCGGACTATCGCCTCAGCGGGGTATCTTTAGTGGGAGCGGGTACGTCGGATTCGGACTCGGATGACGGGCAGGCCATTGGCGGACCGACAGTCGAGCATCAGTCCAACACGGACGATTCCGATGATAGTGATCAGTCCGAGGCGACGGACCTAATTTCTGCCATCCGTGAGAGAGTTTTGGCCCAGAACTCGCCATGGCAGCGACCAACTGCGGAAGAACAGCCACGTCTAGAGGCTTCGCTCACGAGCGCGGATAAACTGTCATCAGAAGGACGGCTGGCAGCTGTCAATAGCGGAGTGTTTACGGTAGGGATGGTGGACCGCCCCGAGAAGCAATTGCAAGAATTGATGCGTCTCGATCTAGCGGAAGGTGGTGCGTTGCTGGCGGGGCCTCCACGCAGTGGCCGAACGTCTGCGCTTCTTTCGTTCGCATGGGCTGGCGCAGCGGCTGGAATGTCGGTTGTGTACGTTTCAGGAGGCGGCGCTGATTTCTCCGAAGTGGCGCTCCCAAGCGGCGCGAGATGTTTCTCGGGGCGCGAGCGAGCCGATCTCGACATTCTGCTCGACCAGTTGACAGCAACGTATCCAAGTGACGGGACGATCTCGCCTGCCACACTAGTGCTTCTGGATCGGATCGAACTTTGCGATAGCGCGTTTCTTGGCGACCCGCGGCTGCCTCAGGTTATTGCTTCTGCGGGGGGTCAGGGGATATTTGTCGTCGCCAGCCAGGACGAGAACTTGAGTCTTGAGCCTCAGCTGCGTCGGTCCTTCCGGCGCCGATACGTGCTCCTGCCCTTTGAGGAGGGAGTGTTGGTGGGTGAAGACCAAGTCGTCGGTCGTATTTTTACACTCGAGGTCGCGAAGGGTCTCTCGGCGCCTCCCAAGTCTGGCGGAAGGGAATTGGTGCCAGCTGTGCGGAGTGTCGGTGCGGGACGTCCCAGGCCACTAGGAAGGATGTCGTCATCCGACGCCCGTGGGCTGGCTGTAACAAACGTGTCGCGGCAGTCGGTCCCTGTCGGAGTTAATGCGACCAGGCACGAGCAGCTGCTGGCAGATCTCAGGGAGGGCGTTGTCATTGTCGATGGACATCGAGGACAGTCCGGGAAGACAACGACGCTTCTTTCTATCGCCTTCACCCTGCACGCGGCGACAGGCAGGCCAGCGCTATGGCTAGATGCATCCACCGTCACCTTGCCGCCGGCGCCCTACGTCTTGGATCTTCGGGAGCACCTTCGGAGTTTCGCTGAGGCTGCTGTAGGTGCGACCGGGAGATGGCCTGTAGAGAGGAACTATGATGATGCTTTTAGCGCGTTGCGTGCCTCGTGTCTGCCGATAGTTTTGCTAGACGATGAAGAGCGCTTCAGCTTTGAAGACTCTCTGTACTCCGTGTTCGGCGAGCAGTTCAATCAGTCAGCCCAAGGCTCCCTTGCGGGCGCGCTGCAGTCATTCGTCAGCTCATCGGAGGTTTTCACGGTGTGCACTCGGTCGGTTGATGCCTATTTTAAGGGAGCCTCGCACGCATTCACAGGGTATAAGTATGGGGTTGAACAGCCGACGAATGTAATCATGCTTCGACCGCCACCCCGTAGCGCCCTTCCTGTGGAGGCGCGCTCAAACGTTGGAACGGCCAAGCTTGACCTAATTTCCAACCGGCGACTCATCGAATATGGTCCGGGCGAGGGAGTGGCTCTTGTTGGGAGTCGGAGAAGCGAGTACCTGGCTGTCGTGCCACCCGAGGTCGCCGATTGCGTGCAGGAGATGCGTGAGAGACGAAGTGTGGTTGAAGCGACTGCCTTTTAGGCTGCTATAATGGGAGATGCATATCTCTTGAGGCGGGAGCTTTGAATTCAAGAGCGTTAACGGGTGTCACGACGGCTAGAGGTGCTGCGAATTGAGAATTTGTCGCAAGAGGGTGAAAGATGCCCCGAGGGGAGACTTGGAGCTTGACGAACTAGATCGCGCAATGCGTGAGAAGTTCGAAGGTTGGTCACATCCTTTGCGGCGACTCATTGTTGTCGCGTCGGGGCAAGACCGCGTTCTACTGCATTTTATTCCGGGCGAGTACCCCAAGGCAATTATCACAGGCATAGGCGTC
>JBPOHN010000085.1:0-2068 GCA_052035525.1 Armatimonadota bacterium | reverse complement strand
AAGGGCAGCATGCCGGGACACAAGCTCGGCCGTCACTGGAAGTTCCGTAAGGACGAGGTCGATGAATGGGTTAGATCCGGCGGAGCCAATGAACCAACCACAGACGAGAAGATCGTCCCATAGCCGTAGTGCTGAACAGGACGTGGCGGTCTAGGAAGACGTGAAGGTGTCTGTGCTTCGGATTGAGCAAATGCTGGCGGCGAAGTGCCACATTCGCCGTTTCGCAATGACATTCGACTTAGCGGGCTATGCCCCAAAACCGCCATAGGAGGTGTTCGGTGTCCACCCAAGTAGGTCTGCCACTGCCTGGACAATTGGTAATACTGCGAAACCGACCTTGTACAGTCAGGAACGTTGAAACACATGGCCAAGGCTCGGAGAGCGGACTCCTCCACCTCGTCCAGGTTGACTACATCGACGGCTGGCAGTATCCGGAGACCGATATGGTCATTTGGGAGAGAGAAGTCGGCGTGAGGGTTATGTCGGGTGTGGCATTGCCGAACCTACATGACGATGGCTCTTTGCCCGATCCTCCCGACCGATTCAAGGCGTTCTTGGATGCTTCGAAATGGGCTGCTGTGAATCGACTCGGGGGAAGCGCTAGCCTGCCTCTGGTGTCGCCATGGCATAGTGCGGTTCAGATAGAGGACTACCAGTTGCATCCGGTGCTCAAAGCGCTGCTGATGCCTCGTGTTTCGCTTCTGCTGGCAGATGACGTGGGTCTTGGCAAGACCATCGAAGCCGGTTTGGTCTTGTCCGAGTTGTTCGTCCGGCGCAGGATCCGACGAGCGATGGTCGTGTGTCCCGCAGCCTTGCAGCAACAGTGGCGAGACGAGTTGAAAGAGAAGTTCTCCCTGGACTTCCATATCATCGACCGGGACTCGACATTCCGCTTGCAAAGAGAGTTCGGCGTCGACTCCAACCCGTGGGCGACTTATCCCCACATCATCACATCAATGGACTACATCCGGCAACGGGACATCCTAGAGTCATTCCGAGCGGCAGCAACCCGACTTACAGCAGATCCAGCACTTCTGCCGTGGCAGATGCTGGTTGTGGACGAGGCACACAATCTCTCCCCATCCGTGTTTGGTGATGACAGCGACCGATGCGAAATGCTGCGCCAACTGTCGACCTACTTCGAGCATCGGCTCTTTCTAACCGCCACACCACACAACGGCTATACTGTCTCGTTCACGGGGCTCCTCGAACTCCTGGACCCAGTTCGCTTCCAACAGAAGTCAAGATTAGATCAGGCAGACCACGATCAAGTCCACCTCGCAATGATCCGACGACTCAAGTCAGAACTTCCAAAGCGAGGCGGCGTTGATCGGTTCACGAAGCGGAATGTGGTCAGCCTTGACATCCCTGTAGCCGGACGCGAGAAGGCGCTCTACAGTGCCCTCAGAGCCTACCGTAAGGCAGGCATAGAATTGCTCTCTGGCATCAGTAGACGCGAGCGGCGCATTGGGGAATTCCTTTTCACCTTGCTCACCAAGCGCCTGCTATCCAGTTCGTACGCCTTCGCTTGTACCTGGTGGCAGCACGTTGAAGGTCTCAACCTCGAAGAAGCCCCAATAGATGAAGTTGAGCATTCGCAGAGTCGAGCTCAGGCTGCACTCAATGATGACGAAGAGAAGGCGTTGCGAGAACAGGACGCTGTGCGCCAGTCTGGAGCTTGGCTATCCAAATACGCAGCGCGACTTAAGCCCGAGATGGATGCAGTCTCAGCGTGCCTGGCCGATCTGGGGTGGGACGCGCTTGCTGTCCAAGCTGGTCTGTCAGCTTCTACGAAGATGGCTCCCGACGCAAAGTGGGACAAGTTCGTCGAATGGATTGGCGAACGGATCGGCACGCCTGGTAAGCTGCGCACGGATGAGAGACTGATCGTCTTTACCGAGTACAAGCACACTCTTGACTATCTTGTGCTGAGGCTTCGTCAGGCAGGATATGATGCACCGGTGGTCGAGCAGTTGTACGGCGGAGTGGCGCGAGAGCGACGGGAGCAGGTCAAGGAAGCATTCAACGACCCGGAGAGTCCGATAAGGGTCTTGGTAGCCACGGATGT
>JBPOHN010000094.1:0-28775 GCA_052035525.1 Armatimonadota bacterium | reverse complement strand
CATCGAAGTCTTCTATAACCGGCAGCGGATGCACTCGTATCTGGGCTACCTAAGCCCTGTCGAGTTCGAGGCCGCCGCCAAAGCAGCTTAACAAAGTGTCCGTTTTACTGGGTACAGTCCAGAATTCTACTTGGGCAAATACAGGTGGAAGGATGAGGTGAACCCGCAGCACCACCCGGCAATCATTGATGAGGAATTATTCGGTGAAGTGCAACTGAAACTGGACAAAGTGGAGCAGCGGTTTACCAGGGCGTCAAGGGCAGAAGACTACACATACTATCTGCATGGTCGTGTTCATTGTCCACACTGCAATTCTGCTCACAGCAATAGCCATGCAAAGGGCGGCCAAGTCTTTTACTACGAGTGCCTGAACAAGAAGAAGAACTCCAAAACCGTGCATTGTCCAGCCCCAAGAATCAACTGCGATGCCCTGCATAGTGCAGTCCTTCGAGAAATCAGAAGAGGGGCGGAACACCACACGGTTATGCATAAATTTATCGCTTCCAGCAAAGGTTGGCATGGTGCAGACGAATCGGTGTTAGCACTCAGGGGAGACCTTGGCAAGAGAAAGGGCCAGATTGACCTGCAAGTGCTTAATATTACCAATGCAATCGGATACGGCAAAGCCGTACAACCCCTTGTGGACAGGCTGGAAGTGCTGACCAATGAGAAGGGCCTGTTGCTTCAGCAAATGGAAGAACTTGATGAGCAGATAGCAAAGTCCACTGTCAAGAGACCCACAGCGGGTATGGTCCAGCGGGTATGGCAGAAGTTTTTAGCCCTATGGGAATATGCATCCGAAGAGGAACGAAGCGACCTTATGCGATTGCTCGTAAAAGAAGTTCAGGTACAAAAAAATGACTCCGTAGACCTGCATCTCAACCCGATTGCAGATTTTTCGGAGTTCAAAGTTCGGATTAACAGTAAAATTGGGAGCGGGGAGAGGATTTGAACCTCTGACCTTCGGGTTATGAGCCCGACGAGCTACCAGACTGCTCCACCCCGCGTCGTCGAATAAGAGTATACCACTATGTGCAGCGGCTGTAAAGCTTTCAGCCGTGCGAAGAGCTGAATAGTTTTGTGGACGCCGTGGTTTGAGTCACATCAGGCTGGCGTCAGGCCAGTCTCAGACGCGCGAACTTGAGCTTACCCACTCGCAGCACCTGGTCGTCTGCAGGTGATACGTTTGCCATCACATCCGTCAGCTTCTCCCCATCGATGGATACCGCGCCTGATTGGATCAGGCGACGAGCCTCGCTGCCGGAGGGAGCCAGCCCGGCCAACGTGATCAGCTTCACAAGCCTGATTTCGCCGTTTTCAAGGTCCGACGGCTGCAGCGTCACCTCAGGCATGTCCTGCGGGACCTCGCGCGAGCTGAAAACCCGCTCGAACTCGGTCTGAGCAGCCGCCGCGGCCTCTGCCGAATGATAGATCGTCACTATCTCTCGGGCCAGGCGCTTCTTTGCGTCCATCGGATGCAGCTCACCCAATGCCAGTTGCTGCTTTATGGTCTCGATCTCCTCGAGAGGCACGTCGGTGCAGAGCGTATAGTAGTCGGGCATCACGTTGTCGGGGATCGACATCAGCTTGCCGAACATATCGTTGGGCTCATCCGTCACACCCACGTAGTTGCCCAGCGACTTGCTCATCTTCTGCACGCCGTCGAGCCCAGGCAGAATCGGCATGAACAGGCCAACCTGCGGCTCCATGCCATTAGCTTCCTGAAGGTCGCGTCCCATCAGGATGTTGAACCTCTGATCGCTGCCGCCGATCTCCACGTCAGCCCCTATCTCCACGGAATCCAGCGCCTGCGCGATGGGGTAGAGCAGTTCGTGAAGTCCGACCGGGCGTTCCTGAGCCAGCCTCTTCTGGAAATCGTCCCGCTCAAGAATCCTGGCTACGGTAACCCGGGATGTCTCCCTCACGACGTCTCCAAACGTCATCTTGCCCAGCCAGTCTCCATTGAACGTCAGCGTTGTCTTGGCGCGGTCCAGAATCAGCCAGAACTGATTGGTGAACGTCTCGGCGTTTGCTCTGATCTGTTCGCTGCTGAGCATCGGGCGGGTCTCGGACTTCCCTGATGGGTCGCCGATCGAGGCGGTGAAGTCGCCCACGATCAGAATAACCTGATGTCCGAGGTCCTGGAACTGCCGCATCTTGCGCAGAACCACGGCAAATCCGATGTGTATGTCAGGCGCGGTAGGATCGATGCCCAACTTGATCTTGAGGGGCTTCCCGGTCTCTTGCGATTTCTTCAGCTTCGCCCTTAGCCCATCTTCAGGGACTATCTCTATCGTCCCGCGCTTTATTGCCTGAAATTGTTCCTCTATAGTCAACTGGTCTCTCCAATGCCTCTGCCTGTGTGGCTGATCATATCGTAGCATGAGGCCGCGCGCACGGTCAAACAGCCGCGCGATGCTCGCCTATTGTGTCATACTGCTGCCGCACGCCAACCGTTCGCGTCGCCGGCTTTTCATTGACACCGGCTCTTGCCGCGTGCTAGACTACGGCAGTCAACGAAGACTATGGAGGAGCCGGGCAGGCGATGACCAGGGTCGAATTGAGGCGGATGCGGCCGGAGGATGTGCCTGCGGTGATGGTGATCGAGCTTGAGTGCTTCACCGTCCCGTGGCGCGAAAGCGCGTATATGACAGAGCTTGCCAACCGTTCCGCCTACTACATCGTTGCCTGCATCGACTCAGAGATTGTGGGCTATGGCGGCGAGTGGGTGATCATGGACGAGGCCCACATCACAACCATCGGCGTTGCGGCGAAACACCGTGGGAAAAAGATCGGCGAGCAGGTTCTGGTGGCCTTACTGGAGGAAGCAATGCGCCAGAGAGCAAAACGCGCCACGCTCGAAGTGCGTGAGAGCAATCAGGTGGCGCAGAATCTCTACAGAAAATACGGGTTCCAGCCTGCCGCGATTCGCCGCGGTTACTATACCGATAACCATGAGAATGCCGTTGTCATGTGGGTCGATAACCTCTCGGGCCTTGCCTACAGCGCCAAGTTCGGTGAGCTCAAGAAGCGGCTGGGCCTGGATCCCGTTGCTGCCGACGGAGAGTGAACTAGTTGTATGTCCTCGGTATCGAGACTAGCTGTGATGAAACCAGCGCGGCGGTTGTCAAAGACGGGGTAGACGTCCTCTCTAACGTTATCGCCTCTCAGATCGACATTCACAGCAAGTTCGGCGGAGTAGTCCCTGAAGTTGCCTCGCGCCGTCATGTGGAGCTCATACTGCCGACCGTGCAGGAAGCCCTGGATAAGGCCTCTTGCACGCTGGCTGATATCGACGTCATAGGAGCGATCAACCGGCCGGGGCTTATCGGCGCGCTGATTGTTGGCGCTGCGTCGGCTAAGACAATCGCGTACGGAGCAGGCATCCCGCTGGTTGCAGTTCATCATCTTGAGGCTCACATCTATGCCAACTTCCTCACCGGCACTCTGATCAGTTTCCCGCTGGTTTGCCTCATCGTCAGCGGAGGGCACTCTGATATCGTGCTGATGTCCGACCACGGCGACTACCGAATCCTGGCGCGCACGCGCGACGATGCCGCCGGAGAGGCATTCGACAAGTGCGCGCGGGCGATGGGGCTTGGGTATCCCGGAGGCCCCCTGGTTGATAAGCTTGCCCGAGAAGGAGACCCGCACAAGGTCGATTCTCCGCGGGGCAGAGTAGGGGATACGTTAGATTTCAGCTTCAGCGGCCTGAAGACAGCGGTCATCCGTTACACACAAGCTATGCCCGACGGTGTGGCGATGGCCGATGTTGCCGCGAGTTTCCAGCAGGCCGTTGTGGACGTACTGGTGGATCACACTTTTCAGGCGGTCGAGGAGACAGGCGTGAAGCAGGTGCTGCTGGCTGGCGGAGTGGCCGCCAACAGCGCTTTGCAGGCCGCGTTCCGGACCAGGGCCGCTGAGGTTGGCGTGGCGGTCAGCATGCCTCCTCCCGTGCTTTGCACGGACAATGCGGCAATGGCGGCTTCGGCCACCTATTTCGGGTACGAACGTGGCCAGACGGCGGGGCTTGATATGGACTGCTACGCATCTGAGCCTCTGGGGAAGAGATGAGTGACGACGCCGCAAACCAATACAGAAATCTGCCCCCAGTGGACGAGCTGTTGAACTCCCAGCAAGCTCAACGGCTGCTTCAAGCGCATTCCCGGGATTTCGTCGTATCGGTCCTCAGGGATGCTCTGGCTGAAGCAAGAGAAGCAATCGGCCGTGGTTCCCGATGTCCCGATGTGGAGTCGCTGACGTCTCGGGCCTCTGAACTGATCGATAGCCGCACCAGACATTCCCTGCGCCGGGCAATCAACGCCTCGGGCATTGTCCTGCACACGGGTCTTGGTCGTGCTGCGCTGTCTGAGCGAGCCCAACGAGCCGTGCAGGATATCGCGATGGGGCACTGCACGCTGGAGATAGACGTGTCCAGCGGCAGACGAGGCTCAAGACAGGACCACGTGTCGCAGTTGCTCAAGGACCTGACAGGCTCGGAGAGCACCCTTGTAGTCAATAACAACGCCGCGGCAGTCATACTCGCAGTGAACACGCTGGCGCTGGGCAAGGAAGCGATCATCTCACGGGGCCAGTTGGTCGAGATCGGCGGATCATTCCGCATGCCGGAGATCATCGCGCGCGCGGGTGCTCGAATGGTCGAGGTGGGCACCACCAATCGCACTCGTATCCAGGACTACGAACGAGCCATTACGCCCCAAACAGGCGTGATCCTGCGCTGCCATCCCAGCAACTACCAGATATCCGGATTCGTGGAGGAAGCTTCCCTGCAGGAACTGGTTGCTTTGGGGGCGAAAGCCGGCGTTCCTGTTGTCGACGATCTGGGCAGCGGCGCGCTCATCGATTTGTCGCGGTTCGGGCTCGAGCGCGAGCCGACGGTACAGAACAGCGTGCAGGCGGGCGTGGATATCGTCACGTTCAGCGGTGATAAGCTGCTAGGGGCGTCACAGGCGGGGATTATGGTTGGAAAGAAGGCCTTCGTCGACCAGTGTGCGTCGAATCCTCTCGCCCGTGCTCTTCGCGTCGATAAGCTGACGCTGGCGGCGCTGGAAGCTACCCTCCACATCTACCGTGAGGGCGACCCTTGGCGCGACATTCCCGTTCTTGCTTCGCTCGCGCGGCCGTGTTCGGAGATCGACCGTCAGGCCCGGTCGCTCGCCGACGAAATCGCAGCCATCGGCATCGCCGGGCTGTCTGTTGATGTCGTTACCTCAGAGTCAGAGACGGGTGGGGGTTCCTTGCCCGGTCAAAGTCTCGAAAGCCGTGCCGTTGCTCTGAAGAGCAGCAAGCTATCTGCCGAAGATTTGGCTAGGCATTTCCGGGAGTTCGAGCCGCCGATCTTCGGAAGGATCGCCAAGAACGTGTTCCTCCTGGATATGCGCACTGTCAATGCCAAGGAAGCAACGGAGATAGCGGAGTGCGCAAGGCTCATTTCGAGCTGAGCTGACTCGGAGGAAGCACATGGACGTGGAGCGAACGGATCGGAGCGGTCTGCACCGCATTTACGACCAGACTGTCGAGGCCTTAGTCGCGGCTGCGGGCCAGCGCGACAAGACTGCCGAAGGCCATAGCCGAAGGGTTACTCGCTATTGCCTGGCGATCGCCAAAGTGATGGGCCTCTCCCCCGATGAATGCACTGATCTTCGCTACGCCGCAGGCCTCCATGATATCGGCAAAGTAGCAATTTCGCGCCGAATCCTTAACAAACTTGGCAAGCTGACCGACGAGGAGTTCGCCGTCATGAAGCGGCACTCCACCATCGCAATCCGCATCCTCGAAAAGATCGACGGTCTTCAAGGCGCCGCTCCGCTGATCAAGCACCACCATGAGCGTTACGACGGCCGGGGCTATCCGGATGGCCTGTCCGGTGAGGATATCCCCGTTGGTTCCCGCGTCATCAGTGTGGCTGAGGCATTCGATATACTCACCTCAGACGTGCCCTGGCGGGACGCAATGGACCAGGAATCGGCGCTGAAGGAACTCGAAGTCTGTGCGGGCACGCAGTTCGATCCCACAGTAGTGCAAGCCTTCCGCACCGCGCTTACTGGCGGCCTGGTGGAGAGGTAGATGCTGCTCTCTCTTCGTGTTTTCGCTGGCCGGACGGCCCCTGTTCTACGGCAAGGGCGTTCTTGCTCGCCTGCGCCTGGGAGATACGGCCGCGCACACGAAGAACACCAGAGTGGATAGCAGCACGATGGTTGCCCCTGACGCGATCCGCAGCACGTCCGACAGTATCAACCCGCCCACGCACGAGCCTACACCAAACGCCACTGCCAGCGCCATCATATTGCGGAATCGTTCCGTTAGCTGATATGCCGCCGCCGCCGGGGTAACGATAAGCGCCGAGACAAGCACGATTCCGACCACCTTGATCGACATCACAACCGTCAGCGCTATCATAGTGATCAGCAGGAAATAAAGCCGTTCCGCTGGCACACCGGTTACCTCGGCCATCTCTGGATCGAACGTCACGAACATCAGGTCCTTGAAAAGCAGCATAATCGCTGCCAGTACAAGAGCAGCGATCGCCACGGTTGTCCAGACATCCTGCACGGTGACGGCGAGAATGCTCCCAAACAGGTAGCTGAACAGATCTACCTGATACCCCTGCTTGAGCCCGATGATGAGTATCCCCAGCGCCATAGTGGACGCAAAGAACACGCCGACGGCGGTGTCCTCCTTCACGTGGCTTCTCCGCGCCGTAAACCCAATCGCCCACGCCGTGAGCACGCAGAAAACAATCGCGCTCCAGATTGGGTTGACGCCCATATACACTCCGATGGCGACGCCGCCAAACGACGCGTGAGAGATCCCCGCTCCTATGAAAGCGAGTCCCTTGAGTACCACATAGACACCGATGACAGCGCACAACGCGCCGATAAGCGCCCCGGCGACGAGCGCCCGCTGCATATAGGCGTAACCGAACGTCTCCAGCATCAATGATCCTCCACGACTATATGCGGTGCCTCGCCGTGGTGCAGGAATGCCGCGTGACAGCCATACATTCGGGCAAGGGCTTCGCTGCATTCCTTTTCGTCGGGACGGCAGTGAGCCACGAGCGAGGTGTTCAAGCAGGCGACCGTGTCTACGTAGTTCGCCACCACTCCGATATCGTGCGACACCAGCACGATCGTAACGCCCTCCTCCTTCAACTGTCTCAGGAGAGTGTAGAGGCTTCCCGTGGTTGCCACGTCCACCCCGGTTGTCGGCTCGTCCAGCACCAGCAGTTCCGGGTCGTTGGCGAGCGCACGTGCAATGAACACCCGTTGGCGCTGCCCACTTGACAGCCTGGCGATCGACCGGTCCTTCAGGTCGGCAACCCCCACCTTCTCCAGGGCCCTCAGCGCGGCTTCCCTGTCCTCTTGTTTGGGCCGCCTGCCGGCGCCTATCCTGCCGTAGGTGCCCATCAGCACGGCCTCAAATACTGTGATGGGGAAGTTGAGGTCGATATCGAAGATCTGCGGCACGTATCCGATCTTGGCCCGGGCCTCGCCAAGCTCATAGACTGGCAAACCGAACACGCGGATCGTTCCTCTGTCCGGTCTGACGAGCCCAAGAATGGCCTTTACGAGCGTAGTCTTTCCTGAACCGTTCGGCCCGACGATCGCTGCGAACTCGCCTCTATTGACCGTCAGCGACACCGAATTGAGCACCATCAGGTCGCCTCGCATCACGGTCAGGTCCGCTACCTCCACAACAGGGGCCGATCTATCGATCACCGAAGCGCCTCCGCCATCGTCTTTACGTTCTGTCGCATCATGTCGATGTAGTTGTAATCCGGCGGCTTGCCGAACGAGTCCAACATCAGCACCTTGGCGCCGGCTTCCTCCGCCACAACCTGTGCAGCTTTCACCGACACCTGCGGCTCGGCGAACACAGCTCTGGCACTGAGCCTCCTCGCCACATCTATTGCATTCTTGATGGTCCTTGGCGACGGCTCCTTCCCGGGACTCTCCTCGATCGTTGCTGCTTCTTTGAGCCCATATCGTTCTGCAAAATAGACCCAGGTGGAATGTACGGAAACGAAGCTCTTCGATCTCCACTGCTGGACCTGGGACCTGATGTCTGCGTCCAGTTCCCTCAACTTTGCGATGTAAGCCTTAGCGTTCTCCGCATACTCCGAAGCGTGCTTCGGATCAGCCCTGGAGAAAGCGTCCCGAATCTTTTCGACCTGGTGTATTGCAAACACAGGATCGAGCCACACGTGCGGGTTACCCTCCGCGCCGTGAGCCTCATCGTGATGATCGACAACCTCAAGCCCATCGGCCGTTCTAACTACGATCAACCGCGGATTACCCGCCGCGTCAACCGCATTCCTTGCCCAGTACTCCAGTCCCAATCCGTTCAGCACAAGAACCGAGGCGTTGCTCAAAGCTTCCATCTGCGCGGGTTCGAGCTGATACGTGTGCGGGTTCGCTCCCGGCGGCACGAGCAGTTCTACATCCACCAGATCGCCGCCCACCTGCCTTGCAAAACCAGCCAATGGCGCAATGCTGACGGCCACAAGCATCTTGGCGTCCGGCTCGCTCTCCCGTCTACCGCATCCGGCAGTTACGGCCGTGACGCACAGCAAAGCCAGCAGAAGGCAGAAGCCGTTCCATCGTCTGGTGTCTCTAGAGCGTCTATGTGTTCGCCGAATGATCATTCCGCAACCTCGCTCACGAGCGATCGTACTCGTTCCGCAAGCTGTTCCAGCATCTGGCTGAGCGGTTTCGACTCAACCCCCACGAACTCCACATGCGCCTGCTGCAGCGGAATCAGCACCTTCACCGAATGACTCGAAGCGACTGCCGCCGCTATCGCAGGAGATATCTCGCCCATCATCGAGTTGGGAATCACGATTCCCACAGGCCCGGCGATGCACTCCACCCTTTCGGCGTTGTAGGCTATCGCGTTCTCGCCCGTCGCGCCGATATCCGCTCCCGCCTTTACCATAGCCGAAGTCGCGCTGGCGTTAGTCCCGAGCGCGATTACGTGCATGCCGTCGATGCCCAGCGCCTTCAGCCGGCCGACGATCTGCGCCCCTATTCCACCGCCCATTCCATCGACAACAGCTACTTGCATAGTGGCTCTACTCCGAACTCCTTGAGCATTCTGCTCAATCTGGCCAGGGGCAGCCCGACGACATTGGGATAGCATCCGCGGATCGACTCTACGAGCACAACTCCCTTCCCCTGAATCGCATATGCGCCTGCCTTATCAAGCGGCTCTCCGGTATCGACGTATCGGTTGATCACTTCTTCCCCAAGCTCCGCGAAGTTCACCTCCGTGCACTCTACGCCCGCCCGCTCTATTCCCTTGCGAGTCACCGCCACGCCTGTGTACACCTCGTGGCTTCTGCCGCTATGCATCCTCAGCATCCTCGCAGCGTCCTCGCGGTTCTCCGGCTTGCCCAGTATCTGCCCATCGACCACAACAATTGTATCCGCGCCGATGACCAACGAATCAGGATACGCCTTTGCCACGTCACGCGCCTTCATCAACGCCGACTGCACAACGTGATCGGCCGGCTTCAAGTCCGGCGGCATCTCTGACTCATCGAACTGGCTGGGGATGACTCGAAAATCGTTGAAGATGAGCGCCAGCAGCTCCCGTCTGCGCGGCGATTCGGACGCAAGGATCACGTCAAACGATGGCAATTGCTCATTCCCTCCGAGCATACAGATGTTGATCCACAGCCATCTGCAGTGCGATTCTGGATGATAGCTGAGTGCGGAAGGCTGTTAGCTAGTATATCAGTTTCACGATCGCATCCGCCAGCTTCGCGGGATCGTGACGTACGACATCGGTCTGGCTGATGAAATCGCCGACTATCGGGCGATAGCCCATTTCTCTGATTGCGTTGCTGTTCGGTTCGACGAACGCCTGGTTGGATTCTGCGTACTTTTCGAGCAGCAGCTTCCCGGGCCTCTCCTGATTGATCAACACGTGGCTGAATACACGGTGCTCCGTGTGCCTGGCCACCGCGCTGACGTGGTCCGCCGCATCGTAGCCGTCGGTCTCGCCGGGTTGGGTCATGACGTTGCACACGTAGACCTTTACCGTGTCGGATGCAGCGATCGCCTCCGGGATCCCGCTCACGAGCAGATTCGGCACGATGCTCGTAAACACGCTCCCGGGCCCCAGAACAATGCAGTCCGCCGTCTCGATGGCCTTGATCGTCTCGTCGAGCGGCTTGACATTCGAGGGGTGCAGAAGAATGTGCTTAATGGGCAGCGTTGCCTTGCTGATCTCGGTTTCGCCCTCGCGAAGGGTGCCATCGGTCAGCTCGGCCTGCAGTCGCACCTGCTGGATTGTGGAGGGCAGTACGCGTCCTCTGATAGCCAGGATGTTGCTGGTCTCTTTCACGGCCCGCTCGAAATCACCGGTGATGCGCGTCATCGCAGTGATCAGGAGGTTCCCGAAGGAGTGCCCCACCAGGCATTCCTCTCCGTCGCCGAAGCGATACTGAAATAGCTCCGTCATCAGCGGTTCTGCGTCGGCCAGAGCGACGAGGCAGTTCCGGATGTCTCCGGGCGGAAGCACCCCCATCTCGCGCTTCAGTCTGCCCGAGCTTCCGCCGTCATCCGTGACTGTGACAACGGCCACCAGGTTGCTTGTATACTGCTTCAGACCGCGGAGCATTGTGGACAGGCCGGTCCCGCCGCCTATTACCACTATGCTGTGTCCCTGCGATAGGTACCTTCGCTGGAAGACCACATCGGCCAGGTTTCCATGCAGTTCGGGCGACACGACGCTCGTGATGGACCGCACCACCTGTCTCAGGCTGATGAAGATGAGCAGCAGCCCCAGGAGGATGAGCCCGAGGCCTGTCGCCATCTGCGTGTTGGGGTCGTCGAGCCGCATCCCGAACAACTGGAATGCTTTCGTCCCCACAGTGCCGAGCAAGTCGATTATGCGTATATTCGCCAGCAGTACGACGCCAGTTGTCGCTACCGCCAGCCCGACGGGTACCAGCAGAAGCCAACGCTTCACACGCATACCGGGGTAGAGCCACTTGAGATTGCTCATCAACCCCCTAATGCGCATCGGTTTCCCCTCTCGACTGCATCAAGTCTCTATGCTCCACGCGAACATTGTAGTTGGCTGAGCTTAGGAATCGCGCCAGCTCGTTCGCCACCACTACGGATCTGTGCTTGCCTCCGGTACAGCCTATCGCAATTGTTAGGTATGCCTTCCCTTCTTTGATGTACTGCGGCAGGCTGTATTCTACCAGATCGAACAGCTTCTCAAGCAGCGGCTCGGTGAGGGGGTCCGATAGCACGTATTGTGCCACATCCTCGTGGGTCCCGTTCAAATTCTTGAGCCGCGGGACCCAGAAGGGGTTAGCAAGGAATCGGACGTCAAAGACTACATCGGCATCGAGCGGCGTTCCGTGCTTGAATCCGAAGGAAACCACCGCTATCATCAACCTCTCCTGGCTCTGCGAGGGGCCAAAGAACTCCCTTATCAACCTCCGCAGTCCCTCCGCCTCCAGATTCGTTGTGTCGATGATCTTGTCGGCGTTTTCCTTCAGGTCGGCCATCCTCTCGCGTTCCAGCGCGATTGCCTCCAAAATGCTGCGTTTCTCGGTTACGAGCGGATGCTTCCGTCTGGTCTCCTTGAATCTCTTGACGAGTTCCGAATCGCTCGCGTCAAGGAACAGCACGATCGGCTTGCCGAAATGCTTCACCGGATGGCTTGTGAGTGCGCCGCTGACGGGCAGGAATTGATCGAAGAACTGACCGGCACGCACGTCAACCACTATCGCTACATTCTGAGTCTCCGCGGGCGGTTTCCACAGGTCGATAACGGTCGGCAGCACGCCGGGTGGGAGATTGTCGATGCAGTAGAAGTTGAGGTCTTCGAACGTGTTGGCCGCCATCGACTTGCCCGCGCCGGACATGCCCGTAATGATGACCAGCTTCTTCTGATTACTCACGGCGCTTCTCCTTGATCGGCCAACTCAAGACCGTGCTCAAGATCGCGTAGACGACCGACCCAAACAGCGCGCTCCACGCGTTCATTACCGCGCCGGTTGCGCGTCCGGCAAGCGCGAACAGCAGAGCGTTGACTACGAAGCTGAACAGCCCGAATGTAAGGCAGTTGATCGGCAGCGACAGTAGCCTTAGCATCGGGCCGATAATGGTGTTCAGGATCGTCAGGACCGGGACGAATATGATCACCTTCCAGGGTGGCTCCCATTCGAGCGGAAGTCCGACCGCGTGTGCAAGTATGCCCGTCAGCAGAATCGCGATGACTCCCACCAACCACCTGAGCCCGATTCTCGCCATCAAATGTCCACCCCTTCAAGCCTCAGCAGCGTCCGCTTCCACTCCAGGCCCGGCCCGAAGCCGCCGATTCCGCCCGACGCGACCACCCGGTGACAGGGTACGATGATCGGCACCTCATTCTTTGCCATAGCCGTCCCAGCAGCGCGAGCAGCCCGCTCGTTCCCGGCCATCCTGGCCAGGTCTCGATACGTCACAAGATGCCCGTAAGGGATCTTCTGGGCCGCAAGCTGCACCGTCCCGTGGAACGGGCCCTGATCGCCGACATCGATCTCCACGTCAGAGAAGTCCACTTGCTCGCCGTCGAAATATCGAACAAGCTTGCCTGCCAGATCGCCAAAGGCATTACGATCTTCCACGGCATCACTAAGCAATCCTGCTTCAACCGCGGCGAGTGCCTCTTCGCGTGTCCTTTTCGGCAGCGTTGATCGCCGCAGCTTGCCATCTTGTCCTACAAGCGCCACCCAGCCCTTCTTAGTCTCAAACGCGCAGTAACTTGTCATTGTTTACTCCTCCGTGTTGGCAGGATGAAAGAACCCATACACCGCCTCCGCCGCCGCTCTTCCCATCGAAGGAGCGCCGGCCAGTTCGTCCACCGTGGCGGTCCTGATCCTCTCGACACTTCCAAAATGCTTCACCAGCGCCCGCCGCCGCTTTGGGCCGATTCCAGGCACCGAGTTCAGTATTGATGCGCGCACAGTCTTCCCGCGCAGGTTCCTGTGATATGTTACGGCGAATCTGTGCGCTTCGTCACGGATTCGCTGCAGAAGGTGAAGCGCCTTCGAGTTCCGCGGGAGTATGACCGGGTCCGGGTGCGCGGGCAGGAATATCTCTTCATTGCGTTTTGCAAGGCCGATTGCGGCTACCTGCTCGCCTGATGCGGAGATAGCCTCCAGGGCGGCGTTGAGCTGACCTTTGCCGCCGTCGATGAGCATCAGATCGGGCAGTTCGGCGAATGCCTCGCCTCTGCGCAGTGCCCCGGTGAGCCTGCGCGAGATCACTTCGCGCATCGCGGCATAGTCATCCGGTTGGCCCTCGGCCGTGCGAATCTTGAACTTCCTGTAATGCGACTTCTTCGGCTGTCCGTCCTCGAAGACAACGCATGATGCGACCGTCATGTACCCCTGGATGTTGGAGATATCGTAAGCCTCGATCCTGCGGGGCAGGGTAGGTGTGCGAACCGCCTCCTGAAGCGCGCCGAGTTCCTCGCGGATGCGTTCCTGGTCGGTTGCCATCTTGAGCTTGAGCTGCTGCAGGACAAGCTCCGCATTTTTCCGCGCCATATCCACGAGCTTCTTCTTCTCGCCGCGTTTCGGGCTCAGAAGCTCCACTTTGGTGCCCTTCTTCTGCCTCAGCCACGCCTCTACGATGTCCATCTCCGCGATCTCCGTGTTCAGTAGCACTTCTCGCGGGATGGATGCCGCGTTCTCGTAGTAGCGCTCGACGAATTCGCCCAGGCCTTCGGCAAGGTCTTCTGAGGAGGCGTTCTCCAGCATGAAATGCTCCTGGCCGATGAGTTTGCCGCCTCGCACGAAGAACACCTCAGCGCACGTGTTTCCGTTGTCTGTCACCAGCGCTATCACGTCCTGGTCTTCGAGCGCCGTGGATATCACCTTCTGCCGGGCAATGAGCTTCTGTATTGCTTGCACCTGGTCGCGCAGCTTCGCCGCCTTCTCGAACTCCAGGTCTTCGGCCGCCTGTTCCATTTGCTTGAGCATCTTTTCGGCTAGCTGCTCCTGCTTGCCTTCCAGAAAGGCCATCACGTCGTGGATGACGGCCATATACTCCTCGTGGCTGATCTTGCCGCAGCACACCCCGGTACACTGGTTGATGTGATAGTACATACACGCCTTGCCTCGGGACTGCGCCGGGTCCTTATAGCCGCAGGGGACCCTGAACACGCGCCTGATGAGCCTGAGTGTCTCCCGCACCGCTTCTGTGTCGGTGTATGGCCCGTAGTACTTGTCCTTCTCCTTCGGCTGCATTCTGAGCTTGCGGAGGTATAACGGACGCGGCCACTGCTCGCTCAGTGTTATTGCGATGTAGGGGTAGCTCTTGTCATCTCGCAGGCGGACGTTGTAGGTCGGGTGGTGCTTCTTGATGAGGTTGCTCTCCAGGATGAGGGCCTCAACCTCGCTGTCGGTGACAATTGTGTCGAGGTTGGTAACCTCATACACCATCCGGCGCTTCTGGCGGGTCAGTTCGGCGCCCTTCTGGAAGTAGCTTCGGACGCGGTTTCGCAGGTTCTTTGCCTTGCCGACGTAGATAACCTCATCCTTGGAGTTCTTCATGAGGTAGCATCCGGGCGCGGCAGGGAGCGTGGCCAGTCTGTCGGTCAATGTCACTGGATATCTGTTCCTCAGGGCCGCCCAGTCGAGCGACTCCGTCGCCTCGTCCGGGCGAATATCATCCGCCATCTTTTCACCTTCTCCCAATGGGAATTCTAGTGCAATGCACAGCACGATGCAAGCAGGGAGCAGGAGGGACGAACTCGGCGGGTCTAGAATCCCTGCTTGGGACTCATTCAGGAGGTGCGCCATGCCATTCTGTCCGGAGTGCAAGTACGAGTACCGCGAGGGCACTGAAACCTGCCCGGACTGCGACCTTTCACTGGTCGCCGAACTGCAGGAGGAGCCGCAAGGGGGCTGTCTGGATAGTGAACTCGTAGTAGTGGGCCGTTTCAGGTTTGTCTCGGAAGCGGAGATGGCTCGCCTCAGGCTTGATTCCAGCGGCATACAGGCAGTAGTGATGGACACCGTCAGCCCGAGCCTCTATGTTGGGTTTGCGGTGATGAATCAGGGCGTGCGCCTGATGACCCGCGCCGAAGATGCCGATCGGGCCCGCAAGATCCTGAGCGAGGACTAACCCGGTTCGGTCACTGCGGCAACCCGTCACTCCGAACGCAGTGAGGAATCTGCTCTTGAGCTTCGTGAGAAGCGGATTCCCTGGGGTCTCAGGATCACAAGACGCAAGTCGGACGTGATCTCCTGGTCCACGCAGGTGGACTTCGCACCATGTTGCCTCGAATTCATTCGAAGGACGCCGTTATACGGTCCCCGGCTAGAGCACCCGCACGATATCCTCCGGCTTCCGCACCCTGACCACGGGGATGGTGATGTCTGTCCTCGGTGGCTGCTCCACGCTCACGATGCCCGTTACTTTCACGTAGCTGCCGCTTGGCGGAGGCGTGATCGAGTCGGTCACGATGCGCAGGCCAGTGAACCCCGACCCATCGTACAACCCGCATCCGTCATCGATGTAGAAGTAGGTCCAACCCCCCGCTGTGACCCGGCCGTATACCGTCACGAGCAGCGATACATTGTTGAGGCCCTGCCCACCGGTGATCCCTGGACGATAGCCGAACTGCGATCCGCCAACCGCTCTGGTAGTCATCGCAACCGGCTCGAGCGGTGTTCGACTTCCTGCCGAGGTAAGCACCGGGTTCTTGATCGTGCGCTCGCCGTTGATTGTCTGCAGCCTTCCCGTGATCGTCACGATTTCGCCTTCGGAGTGGTCCGCCGGCGGTTCATCGAACAGCAGGCACAGGCCGCAGACTCGATTGTCCTGCTCCGCGTAGAACCTGTCGTACAGCATCTCGCTGGCGCTCGTCAGGACCGCGCCTTCTATCCGCACCTTGGAGCCATTGTCCAGGTTAGTGAGTTCGGAGATCTTGAGCGGCAGCGGCGGCGGGTCGGCAAGAGCGTGATACGCGTTCACCAGGCCCCAGCCTGTATACTGGTCCCAACCGCTTTCACCGATGTCAACGCAGGTGTTCTCAATCTGGTCCCGCACCTGCGCGTTCGTCCAGGTAGGGTTGTGACTCAACACCAGTGCGGCGATCCCCGCAACAACCGGCGATGCGGCGGATGTGCCCGCCGAAAAGGTGTAGTAGCCATCCAGCAGCCAATCGTATTCCGTGGACGCCCCGACGATGTTGTTGCCAGGAGCCACCACATCCAGGTAGCTCCCGTAGTTGCTGCCTTGGGGATTGCCATACTCGTCAGCGCCCCAGTCGCTCGGCGAGCAGCGCTGCCTCGACTCGTTTGTCGCGCCGACCGCTATGCAGCGCTCGTAGGCAGCCGGATAGAACAAAGCGCTCGATTCGTTGTTGCCGCTTGCCGCGACTACCACGCAGCCGCGGTTCCATGCGTAGTTCACAGCGTCTCGCAGCGCCGGCACGTCGTCGTAGGTGCCGAGGCTCAGATTGATCACCTGTGCGCCGTGGTCGGCCGCCCATACGATGCCGTCTGCCGCGTCCTGCTCGGTGCCCATCCCATTGGCATCCATGACTTTGATCGGCATCAGCTTAGAACCCCAACTCACGCCCGCAACGCCGACGTAGTTGTCGGTGTTGGCCGCGGCGATACCCGCTACGAGGGTCCCGTGACCGTGATCATCCTGGGTGTTGCTGGGATTGGCGCCATCCAGGCAGTTGATGCCGGGCACAAGCTTGCCGGAAATGTCTTCATGGGACGACATGATGCCCGTGTCTACGATAGCGATGATGACGTTCGGGCTGCCTGTCGTGATGTCCCACGCATCGGGCGCTTGTATGCCTGCATCGGGATTGGCCGCATCGTAGAGCCCCCACTGTGCGTAGAACTCGAACACGCCGAACCACTCATCATAGAAGTAGTAGTAAAACCAGTAGTCATTCGGCTCCAGGCAGAGGCGCAGAATGTGGTTCGGCCCGGCGTATTCCACGCGCGGGTCGGCTTTAAATCGCTTGATTGCCGCGTCCACACTTATCCCCGGCGGCAGCTTGACCAGCCTCGTCCGTATCTTCTCATTGGACTTGCGGACAGTTGCCCCTGGCACCGCCGCCGATACGGCGCTCGCGGCGGCCATTCCGGCGCTCTTCCGATACTTGACGATAACCTCGCCCTGCCGGTAGACCGCCGGACGCGCGGTCGCAACAGCAGTCGTCAACACGAGCAAGACGACGACGAACACATAGCTGCGCAGCTTCATTTTCATGCACCTCGCCTGCATTATATCCCAAGTTTGGCCATTGTGCTTGTACGCATGACATACCTAGTGCCTATGCAAGTTCCGACGGCACAGACCTTTTTTCGTCTGCCTGGTTACCTATCGACTGCTGGCCGCAAGCTGTGCTATACTAAGCCGATTCTTTTCAATGCGGGAGGGGACAATGAAGGTTATCTGCGCGAGAAAAGACCTCTACGAGGGTGTGCAAACTGCTGCCAGGGCCGTCAGTGCGCGCACTTCGCTGCCGATTCTCGGACACCTGCTCATAACTGCTGAGGAAGACAAGATCCGCATCGCCGCAACCGACCTTGAGATAGGGATGGAGTGCGTGGTTGAGGCGAACGTGCAAGAGCCGGGCTCTATGACGGCGCCGGCCCGCGTTCTGGGAGAGGTGCTTGGGTCGCTGCCCGAGACGGACGTTGCGCTCTCAGTCGATGATACCAATACCGTCAGCGTAAAAGCCGCCACATCTGATTTCTCTATCCTCGGTCTGCCGCCGGAGGAGTTCCCGATGCTGCCGGAGGTGCGCGAGGAAGTCAGCTTCTCTATCGAGCGCGATGTCCTGCGTGAGGGTATCAAACGGACCTCATTTGCGATCGGAATCGACGAATCTCGTGCGATCCTGACCGGAATCCTCCTTCAGGTTACCGAAGACGGCCTGAAACTGGTCTCAACTGACACCCACAGACTGTGCGTTCTCGATTGCGCTCTCGTCGAGAGTCGCGGCGCTGTGAACGCGATCGTGCCGGGTAGGGCGATGAACGAGGTCCTCCGCGTGGTCCCGGAGGGCGAAGGAACCGTTTCCGTAGGCATTTCCAACAGCCAGGTCAAGTTCAAAGTTGGCGATACGGTCCTGATCTCGCGCCTGATCGAGGGGCAATTCCCCAACTTCGAGAAAGTCATCCCGACCGAGCATAACAAGAAGCTCACCATCCCGCGGGAGCAGTTCGAGGCCAGCCTGAAGCGCGTGAGCATCGTCGCGCGTGAGAACTCCAACCGCGCGGTGATCCAGACCGAGGACGGCAAGCTCGTGATAACGGCCGAAAGCGGCAGCGTCGGAAAGGCACACGAGGAACTCGAGATCGTCAAAGAGGGCGAAGACATTAAGATGGCCTTCAGTGCCAAGTATCTCCTCGATGCTCTTGCGGTCATAGAGACCGAAGCGGTTGAGATGGAGCTGACCGGCGAGGTCAACCAGGCCGTGATGAAGCCTCAAGGGCAGGACGACTACATCTACGTAGTAATGCCGATGCAGGTGAGTTAGGGCGATTCACCAGGCAGGCTTTGTTTCCAGGCGAGCGCAAGCTCGCCCTTTTTGGCAGGTCACGCTAGACATCATTAGGAGGATGAAACGCCTGACTTCGAGACACTGCAAGTTGTTTTCAACAAAGCCGTTATGGAGGACTGCGAGCCGTCCGCCCTTCTCGCCGGCCGGTCAAGGCCTCGCCTCCGGCCAGGCGGGTGTTGACGCTTTCGTCGAGAAATACAAGGCTCACGAGGACTGGGCCGACGACATCGACTGGGATGCAGAGGCCGATCTCGCCTATCACGAGACCCGCGAACTCCCCGGCCAGTTCTGGAAGGACATGCACGATATGGTGGATGAAGGCGAGGAGGACGAGCGCCGGACCATAGACGCCGCATGGGCCGTGTGGGGCACGTTCTGCCGCCACGCCCTCGCCAGAACTCTGCGCAGCGGCAAGGTAGACCTCGCCGCCACGCTCGGTGAGCGCAAGCAGGTGCCGGTCCTGATCGGCAGCGGCGACTCCGAGGGCCACATGGGCATCCTGACTCCTGAGGGCTGGAAGCCTGACCACAACTAACCCGCCTCAGCCGCCTCGCTTGCCATCAGCAAGCGCGAGAGAGTATAATACCCGAGGTTCAGGAACTGGTAGAGCGCATTGCTCTACCAGTTTTTTCGGGAGGACTTGGATGGCGGTTCTTGTTACAGGCGGGCTGGGCTACGTGGGCAGCCACAGCGTCAAGCAGTTGGTTGACCGGGGTGAGGAGGTTATCTGCCTCGACAATCTTGTTTTCGGCCACAAGGAAGCGGCCTCGGGAAGCGAAGTCGTGATAGGCGACATCGGCGACCAGGCCCTGCTCCGGCAGGTTTTCTCCACGCACAAGATCGACGCCGTAATGCACTTCGCCGCCTTCGCAGCGGTCGGCGAGTCAGTCGCGGACCCGCAGAAGTACTACATCAACAACATATCCAAGAGCCTCGCCATGCTGCAGGTAATGCTGGAGTTCGACGTAAAGATGATGATCTTCTCCTCCAGCGCGGCCACCTTCGGTGAGCCCGAAGTCGTCCCGATCCCCGAGGACCATCCCAAGAACCCGACCAATCCCTACGGCCGCTCCAAGCTCATGCTGGAGCACATCCTGAAGGAATACGAGCACGCCTACGGGCTGCGCTCGATCTCCTTGCGCTACTTCAACGCTTCGGGCGCGGACTCGTCCGGCCTGATCGGCGAGGACCACACGCCTGAGCATCACCTGATTCCGCTCATCATCGACGTGGCGCTTGGCAAGCGCGACAAGATCAGCATTTTCGGCGGCGACTGGCCCACCCCCGACGGCACCTGCGTACGCGACTACGTTCACGTAACCGACCTGGCGCAGGCGCATCTGCTCAGCCTCGACGCGCTTCGCAAGGGCAAGGAAACAACTGCCTACAACCTTGGCAACGGCAAGGGTTTCTCGGTCATGGAAGTCGTGAAGATGGTCGAGAAGGTGACCGGCAAACCGATAAACACAATGATGACCGACCGCAGGCCGGGCGATCCCGCCGTCCTTGTCGCAAGCGCGGCCAGGATAACAAACGAGCTTGGCTGGAAACCGAACTATCCAGATTTGGAAACGATAGTACAGACAGCGTGGAACTGGCACAGAACGCATCCTAACGGATACTAGGTTTGGAGTTTAGGGTTGGGGATCTAGGGAGAGGCCGTGCTTGTGGCGGCCTCCCTTCCCTCAACCATAGACCCTCAACCCTCAACCTGGAGTCTATGAAATGGCTGAATATGATCTCGAAACTCTGAGGCACTCAACGGCACACGTGATGGCTCACGCCGTGCGGAACCTCTTCCCCGGCACTAAGATCGCCATCGGACCGGCGATTGAAGAGGGCTTCTACTACGACTTCGACGTGAAGGAGCCGTTCACGCCAGAGGACTTGGAGAAGATCACCGCGGAGATGGAGAGCATCATCAAGGCCGCGCGCCCGTTCGTCCGCAAGGAAGTTTCGCGGGACGAGGCGCTCAAGCTCTTCGCCGATGAGCCCTACAAAGTGGAGCTTATCCAGGAACTGCCTGAGGGCGAGGTCATCAGCATCTACGAGGAGGGCGATTTCATCGACCTCTGCCGCGGGCCTCATGTGGACAATGCGGGCGAGATCAAGGCATTCAAGCTGCTCAAGACTTCCGGCGCCTACTGGCGCGGCGACGAGAAGAAGCAGATGCTTCAGCGCATCTATGGCACGGCGTTTGCCTCGAAGCAGGAGCTTGAGGACTATCTGAAGATACTCGAAGAGGCGGAGAAGCGCGATCACCGCAGGCTTGGCCGCGACCTCGATCTGTTCTCCCTTCAGGAAGAGGCAGGCCCCGGTCTTGTATTCTGGCACCCGAAAGGCGCGCTTGTCCGCAAGTTGATCGAGGATAGCTGGCGCGACGAGCACCTTGCCAACGGTTACGAGTTGGTTGTGACGCCTCACATCGCTCGCCAGGACCTCTGGCGCACGAGCGGCCACCTCGATTTCTTCACGGAGAATATGTATCAGCCGATGGAAGTGGATGAGGTTCCTTACCTCATCAAGCCAATGAACTGCCCCTTCCATCTCCTGATCTACAAGTCCCGCGTGCGCAGCTATCGCGAGCTGCCAATTCGCTGGGCGGAGCTTGGCACCGTGTATCGCTATGAGCGTTCCGGAGTGCTCCACGGCCTGATGCGAGTCAGAGGCTTCACTCAGGACGACGCGCACATTATGTGTTCCCGCGAGCAACTGGACGCGGAGACGAAACGGGTTCTGGACTTCGTGCTCTACATGCTTCGCAAGTTCGGTTTCACCGACTACGAGGTGTATCTTTCCACGAGGCCGGAGCATTCTGTCGGCGAGGACGATGTCTGGGAGCAGGCTACGCAGTCTCTCAGAGACTCTCTCGACGCTGCCGGGCTGTCCTACAAGATCGACGAAGGCGGCGGGGCCTTTTATGGCCCCAAGATCGACGTCAAGATCAAGGATGCTATCGGCCGCGTGTGGCAGTGCAGCACCATTCAGGTTGACTTCAACGAACCCGAACGCTTCGATCTCACCTATATAGGTCAGGATAATGAGCGGCATCGGCCAATAATGATCCATAGAGCGCTGCTCGGTTCTATGGAGCGGTTCATGGGAGTGCTGATCGAGCACTACGCCGGGGCGTTCCCGCTGTGGCTGGCTCCCGTGCAGGCCGTGGTCATCCCAATCGCAGACAGGCACGTGGAATATGCGCAGAATGTTGCCGAGCAGCTCAAGGCCGCCGGCTTCCGTGTCGAAGTCGATGACCGTAACGAAAAGACCGGCTACAAGATACGAGAAGCCACGATGAACAAGATCCCCTACATGCTTGTCGTGGGCGATAGGGAAGCAGAGGGCCAGGCTGTCTCCGTCCGGTCCCGCGCTGAGGGTGATAAGGGCGCTTTGAGCGTGGCTGATCTGATCGGCCAACTCAAAAAGGAGTTGACAGAGGCTTAAAGTTTCCGCTATACTAACCAAGTCTTGTCGGTAGGACGCGCCCTTTGGCGCGTGTTGCCGGCCAATCTTTCTCAGAGGTGAATCAGAGATAGCCAAAGACCTCAGAGTGAATGAGCGCATTCGTGCGCGCGAAGTTCGTCTCATTGACGAGATGGGCGCGCAAGTCGGAATCGTGCCGTTCCGCGACGCTCTCGAAATGGCCAAGAGCCGCGGCCTCGATGTGATCGAGGTGTCGCCAACCGCGAACCCGCCCGTGTGTCGTATCATGGACTACGGGAAGTATAAATACGAACTCGGGAAGCGCGAGAGGGAAACTCAGAAGAAGCAGAAGATGACCGAAATCAAGGGCATCCGAATGCGACCTGGGATTGATGAGCACGACTTCCAGTTCAAGTTGCGGAACGCGATCAAGTTCCTGAAGGCGGGTCATAAGGTCAAAGTGACCGTCATCTTCAGAAGTAGGGAGTTTACGCATCCCGAGTTCGCCCGCGACTCGTTGAACCGCATGGCGGAGACCGTTAAGGAAGAAGCAGTGGGTACGGTCGAGAGAGCTGCGGGTATGGAAGGCAGGACCATGACGATGATCCTGGCCCCCATAGTTGAAAAGTAGACTTTTCGGCTCCGTTGGGAGCAGGATATAGGCTCCGCACGGAGCAGGATAAGAGGTAGTCAGAGTGCCGAAACTTAAGACGTGCAAGACGGCAGCCAAGAGGTTCGAATCGACCGGCAAAGGCAAGATCCGCCGTGGCAATACGGGTATGAACCACCTTAAGCTGCGCAAGTCAGCCGCTGCCAAGCGTCGCCTTAGCATGAAGAGCGGCGTCAGCAGTGGCGAGAAGAGAGTTATCAAGAGGCTGGTTCCCGGCCTCTAGCCGTGATCGTTTCGTATTGGATTTGAGGTTCTGATACGGATTGGGCCTGGGGCCTGGATCGGTGCAACCTCAGATCAATCTAAGATCTAACATCTGCAGGAGATACATATGCCACGCGTAAAACGCGGCACTATGACGCACAAGCGTCACCACAAAGTGCTAAAAGCCGCGAGCGGCTATTGGGGTGGAAAGAGCCGGCTCTTCAAGACCGCTAAAGAGCAGGTCATGAAGTCTGGCAACTATGCATACCGTGACCGACGGAACAAGAAGAGGGAGTTCCGCCGGCTTTGGATCACGCGGATCAGCGCGGGTTGCCGTGCCAACGGGATGCCCTACGGCAGATTTATCGAGGCCCTGAGGAAGGGCGGAATCGATCTGGACCGTAAGGTGCTGTCTGACATGGCAATCGCAGACGCTGCGTCTTTCGCAAAGCTCGTCGAGCAAGCGAAAGCTCAGTTGGCGACCGCGTAGGAACGCAAGAGGTGCCTCGGAACGTTCTGAGGCCCGAATAGACGACAATTTCGCCCAGCGTCCAATAGCTAAAGGTCGAAGCGCCGAGGTTGTGACCTTTCCTGAGCTAGCAGGGGTATCCTGAGTTTTCAAGGAGCATCCTGATCTTGTCGAAGGAGCGGTTGAACGGGATTTCGATCTCTAGCGGTTGGACGCTGGTGTTTTTAGAGGCGCTAAAGATGAGCGAACAAGATAACCTGAGGGAACTTGGCGATGCTGCTCTGGCTCGTGTGGCTGCCGCCCAGAGCAGTGCTGAGCTCGACGCCCTCGAAACCGAGTATCTCGGCCGCAAGGGGGAACTGACGGCGCAGCTTCGAAAGATAGGTTCGCTGCCGGCCGATCAGCGCAAGGACTTCGGCCAGGCCGTTAACGATCTGAAGGAGGAACTCTCCGCGGCGATCGCCGACCGAAAGTCTGCTCTGGCCGAATCTGAAACGCACGCCGCCCTGGCTCGTGAGGCCGTGGATGTCACAATGCCCGGCCGCTTCTACCGCATTGGCCGGCCGCACATCCTCGTCGAGACGCTTTCCAAGATTAAGGACATTTTTATCCGACTGGGCTACGAAGTCGTTGACAGCCCGGAGATCGAGTCATACCACTACAACTTCGAGGCGCTGAACTATCCGGAGGAGCATCCGGCGATAGACGAGCAGATGAGCTTCTACATTACCGACGATCGCCTCCTTCGCACGCACACGACTGCCTATCAGCATCGGCAGATGGAGAAGCGCAAGCCGCCGATCAAGGTCTGCACGCTCGGCAAGTGCTATCGGGTTGATGCCGTCGACGCAACTCACGGTCACACTTTCCATCAGGTGGACTGCTTCTGCGTCGATCATGGCATTACGATGGCGGACCTCAAAGGCACGTTGTACCAGTTCGCCGTCGAGATGTTCGGGCCGAAGGCCGGAGTCAGGTTCCGTCCCGACTTCTTCCCATTTGTAGAGCCCGGTGCCGAAGTTGCCGTCACGTGCTCCATCTGCGAGGGAGCCGGTTGCAATGTCTGCAAGGGCAGCGGATGGCTTGAACTCGCCGGGGCGGGAATGATCCACCCCAACGTCCTTGAGGGCGCCGGGATCGACTCCGAGGAATACACGGGCTTTGCTTTCGGCTTCGGAATCGAGAGAATGCCGATGCTCCAGCACAGCATCGATGACCTGCGGCTCTTCATGGAAAACGACATAAGATTCCTGAGACAACTCTAGCTGTTAGTGGCTGGTTTCCATCCAGCCCTGTGCTATGGATATGTAGTGGTCGGCCTCCTCCCAGCCTTGAGCGAGACGGGGATCGGACACTACGGAGAACAATTAAGATGAAAGTGCCTATTAGCTGGCTCAAAGAATATCTGGACTTCAACTGCCCCTTGCAGCAGCTTGCGGACGACCTTACAATGGCTGGTCTGGAAGTAGAGGAGACCGCCCAGAGCGGTGATGAGACGATCTTCGACGTGAAGGTCACCCCCAACCGCGGCGACTGGCTTTCGATGATCGGAGTCGCGCGCGAGGCCGCCCCTCTTGTTAGCACGAAGATGAAGATGCCGCAGCCTGAGAACAACGGTACCGGTCCGGACACTTCGAGCGCGATCAAGATCGACATCGAGGATCCCGACCTCTGCGGCCGTTACGTCGGTGTCTTGATCCGGAATGTCAAGATCAAGCCCTCGCCTGGCTGGATGCAGCAGCGCCTGACGGACGCCGGGATGCGCCCGATTAACAACATCGTGGACATCACCAACTATGTGATGCTTGAGCTCGGGCAGCCCCTGCACGCGTTCGACTACAGCCTTCTCAAGGGATCCCGCATAATCGTTCGGCGTGCCCGTCCCGGAGAGGCGATCGTCTCCATCGATGGAGTTGAGCGCAAGCTGGAACCTGACATGCTCGTGATCGCGGACGCGGAGCGTCCTGTTGCCATCGCGGGCATAATGGGCGGTCTGTACTCGGAGATTAGCGAGCAGACGCAGGATATTTTATTAGAATCGGCGAACTTTGATAGTGTAAGTATACGCCGAACCTCAAAGCGCTTGGGTATGGTCACAGAATCGTCTTATCGATTCGAGCGCACAGTGGATCCGTCAATAACGGCCCTGGCTGCTCTTAGAGCCGCTGAACTGATGCGAGATTTCGCTGACGGCGAAGTGGCTCGGAGTGTTGTTGATGTGAGGCCTCGTCCCGTCGAGCCTGTGGTGGTAAAGGCGCGGCCCGAAAGGGTCAACGCCGTGCTCGGCACCAACATCGACTCGACCGCCATGGCCGATTACCTAACCGGTCTTGATATCGACACGTCCGTCGAAAACGGCATTCTGGTCTCCGTTGTGCCGACGTTCCGACAGGACATCACCCGCGAAATCGACCTCGTAGAAGAGGTTGGCCGTCGTTTCGGCTATGACAACCTGCCGATGACGCTGCCGAAGGTGAGCTTGCAGGGCAAGGACAATCCGGAAGGTCTTTTCAGGGACAAGCTTCGCCGCATTCTGATGTCGTGCGGCGGTCAGGAGGTTCTGACTCACAGCATAGTCGATAGTAGTCTCGCCGAGATGGCTGGCCAGTGCTCACGCTGCGTCAAGCTGAGAAACCCGCTTAGCGAGGATCTCGACTCGATGCGCACCGCACTGATACCTAACCTCCTGGGAGTGCTGCAGCGCAACCAGGCGTTCGGCACTACAGATATCTCGGTTTTTGAAATCGGAAAGGTCTATTACCAGGACACGGACAAAGAGATAGGTGAGAAGCTCAGTGTTGCCGGGGCGATTGCGGGAAGCGGCTGGAACAACGCCTGGAACTTGCCCGAGAACGCTCTGGACGCTGATTTCTTCCTGTGCAAAGGTCTGGTGGAAAGCTTGTTTGGCGCTCTTGGCATCGAATCTGTCGAATTTGAGGCAGTCGAGGAGCCCCTGTTGCATCCAACTCGGGCTGCAAGGGTGCTGATAGGCGGGCGGCCTGTGGGGATTCTGGGTGAAGTTGCCCCGGCAATCCGTGAATCGCTTGACCTGCGAGAACGGGCTTATGTCTATGAACTGGATTTCCAGGCGCTGATGGATGCAGCGCCCAAGGTGCTCAAGTATCATCAGCTGCCTCGTTACCCGGCATTAAGCCGGCACATAGCGGTGGTAGTGGGGGATGAGGTCAGTTACGACAGGCTTGAGCGCATCATCAGGGCGTCAGGTAAGGGCGTCATCGAAGATGCCAGGCTGCTCGAGGTCTACAAAGGCGAGCAGATTGGCGAGGGACGGTCTGCTCTGACGATCTCGATGCTTTTCCGATCGCTGGAGAAGACGTTGACTGATGAGGAAGTAAACGCGGTGCTTGGCGAGGTAAAGGAGGCTCTAACCCAGCAGGTGGGTGCGAGTTTCCGCTAGCTTCTCCGATCCCCGCGAGCAGTAAAAGGGGAAGGAGGGCCACAGAGATGGCCGTAGAACGGCAAATCAACTCAAACGACATCGAATCTGTCGTTTGCCGCTTGAAGGGCATTATTGCCGTAAGCGTTGTCCCCGACAGCAATGGTGGTGTTTCGGAGATCCACGTGCTGGCTGGCTCATCGCGATCACCGAAGCAGGTGGTACGGGACGTGGAGTCTGCAGTGATGGCGCGCCTGGGGGTGCCCATCGATCACAAGAAGATAAGCGTCGCCCAGATAGACGATGGGGCGGCAAAGTACGACCACTCCAGACTGAAATTCTCCGATGTTTCCATCGCCTTCAACGGCAGCCGGACAGAGGCAACGGTAAGGCTGACCAAGGACGGCATTCTCTTCTCAGGTTCGGCAAGCGGCACTACCTCTCCGAACGCCCAGATGAAGCTCATTGCCAGCGCGACCCTTCGGGCTATCGAGGAATCCGGGCTTGCTGACGCCGCTCTGGTGCTGGAGGATGTGGCAGAGGTCGCCGCTGCCGGCAAGCGAGTAGCTTTGGTTATTGTCAACCTCGCGGGAGACAGAGGGGAAGAGCTGCTTACCGGCTCTGCTGTTATTAAGCAGGATGTTTGGAAGGGTGTGGTGAACGCAACGTTGGACGCAGTGAACAGAAGACTGTGCCTGACTCAAGAGAAGTAAGGACAACATACAATTTGGGCCAACGGCGATAGCGATTAGGCAGAAAGCGGTAATCCGTTCAACCCGAGCGAAGCGGTTCAAAGGCAGCCCGCCGAGCGATGTGGGCTAGTCACATAACCGAAAGGGGTTGAGATACATGAGTCGCCTGTTCCAAGCTCTTCTGGCTCTTGCAGCGCTGACGGTCACGGCCGGCGCGGCTTTCAAGTGGCCGCCCCCCTAGTGAGCTGATCGTTCAGAGCATCGATTAGAGACTGATTGACTGCCCGCCGTTGGCTCATTGTTGTGCGGGTTTGCACATGCGGCTTTGGCCGCGCCTGCGTTCATTACTAACCAGGTAGGAATGCCCTCAATATGCAGTGTCAGGTGTCTCCATACAGAATCCTCCGATGGACTTGTATTCTGTGTGCGGCCTTGGTGACTATCTGGGCTTGGAAGGTCATTCCAATCCAGTCCATGCACTGGTCGGCTGTCCTCTGGTTTGTTGCCTTCTCTACTCTTGCTGAATTGCTCTCAGTCAACCTCGCGGGCGACAGCAACGCTGAAGTTACTCCGACTCCTCCCGTTCACTGGGCCGCGGCCTGCGTGCTTGGTCCGCTGCCATCCATCATCGTCTGCGTTTCGAGCATGCTTCTTGCCGAGCCTATTGCCTGTGTTGCGTTCAAACTCAGCCGGGCTCGCGCAGACCGCTTGATGAAGTCGGTGCCTGCCGACGCTTCCACAGGCGAACCCGTGAATCCCTGTCGCACGGACAGGCTTTACCGCGTGCTTAGCGCTGTGGGGCGGATATGGGAGCCGAAAGCCGGGACGGGGTTCGTAAGGATTTTCGAGTCATCGGCGTTCTACGATTCGCTGCTCATTCTGATGGTGGGCATATCCGGCATGTTCTATGCCGCAGTCGGCGGTCAGTTCCTTATCAACGGGATGCCGGCTGATCCGTTGATGAGCTTCGTCTTGCCGTTCCTCGGGCTCGCAACGGTTGCGGTATGTATAGATGTTACGATGTATGCGCTGGGGATGGCGGTCCGGGAACCCGTGGTCGGCGTTCGCGGCATTCGCGGGATTTGGCTGCGGATGCACCTTGTCCTCCTTGAGACGGCGCTTCCGGTAGTCCGTGCTCAGATGCTCTTGGTCGTCGTGTCGTTGATGCTCGCGTACCTCTATGTGAGAGTGGGACCTTGGGGTTTCGTCCTCACCGGCTTGCCTGTTGTCGCGCTCCGTGACTTCTACTCACAGTGGGTCCAGGAGCAATCTGCCTACCTCGATACGATCAGTACCCTTGCGACCTACATGCAGCACTACCACCCCTATACACGAGGCCATCTCAAACGCGTT
>JBPOHN010000047.1:0-1914 GCA_052035525.1 Armatimonadota bacterium | reverse complement strand
CTGCGCTTCAGAATACCGCCTATCTGCGCCGCGGCATGGGGACCAAGTCGCCGATGAGACCGCCAGTGCTCCGGTACGGTCAGATGGCAAGAGTCTTCCGACTCAGCGCGTGAGGCTACTTAATCAGCGTCTGGGCGTCTTCCAGTTCGGTACTTCCATGCGTGTGGGCGCGTTCATGGACGAACCGGGCGGGGGAGGGCCGTGCAGGAAATGAGGCGCGTCCGCTATGCCGGCCCGCCATGCAAAACGAGGCGGCCCATCCAACTCCAGTCCACGGCTGCGTAGGTACTGATCAGCTAGCTCTGGATTGTCGACGGCACAGCGGGACAGGATCACGCGAGAGAAAGTAGCCAGAAGGTACTGTTCAAGATGCATGATCTTTGCGTCTTGGTCGTCCGCGAGCAGCCAAGGGCCTGTTTTCCCCGCGCGGGTTCCGCAGCAGGGAACACCGGTGAGGGCGTCCCAAAGGACGCTTTCGGGAACGCGCGTCGAAAGAATGTCTGGAATGGCTCGAAGACAGGTCTCGTACCGAGGCAGATCGCCGAGCGCCTCCGCATACCGCATCTCGATCAAGGCGCAGCGAAGAGCCACAACGCGACCCACTTCGGGAGACAGCGCGGCATGGAGCAAAAACTGGTATCGATCAGCTTCGTCCACCTGAGAATCGGTCCGACACAGCCAAGAAGCAGGAACGCCTTGCGCGATTGCTTCCGCCGCAAAATCTGTGAGCAGGCCAGCCGATATCGGGCGAGGGTCAAGCAGACGCCAAACCGGATCGTTGAGCAGGCTGACAAACTCTTGGTGTTTGCTGATGACGCGACCGTAGGCATACACGACCTTGTCTGGAAGGGCCTGCAATAGGCTATCGGTGGGCGTAGACGTCGCGCTCACGGCCAGCGCTGGGGATTGGAAGAGCGGGATCTCAGGCATGCCTGTCCTGACCATCCGCGCGAGACGTTTCGCCACGTCATTGGCGTGCATCAGGCCCTCATCCATCAAGCGCTGCTCGACTTTGCTAGGCGTGTCCTCCGGGTACAGGGCCGCGATCTGAAGCGCCACTGCTCGACCCCTCAGTCTCGCAAGTGCGTTATGTGCATCTGTTTCGTCGAAGAAGACGCGAACGTCCGGGCACCAAGCTAAGTGCAGAGCCTTTCCTGACGCCAGGTCGACATCTGAAGCGCGCGCGAACACTTGGCCTCCGAGGTTCCCTTGCCTTCACATCTCGATGGCGGAAGCAAGGAAAAAAAGCTGCATCGAAAGTTTTCCTCGTCAGATTCTGAGGGTCACCGTAGCCTGCGGCAAGCAAAACTAGCGGGCACTACCGGGAACTTGAAGTGGCGGGCGCGGGCAAAACTGAAGAAGTAGAGAGGCAGGCGGTGCGGGATACCAACCCAGCAGTCGGGCTGTTGTGCGGGGAACCCCTGCGAAACGCGCTTGGCTTCGCAAGCGCGGAGGCATTCCGAACCGCCGTTCACAGTGGCCGGCTGCCCGTGCCGGTTTTCAAGATTCCAGGTCGACAGGGCTGGTTTGCTCGCTCGACCGACGTGGCCTCATGGCTGAGGACGCTCGACGACATCGCCGAGCGGCAGGCCAAGCGGCCCGCTGACCGGAACGACTAAAGGAGGCTCACTAGCGCGACAGGCACTTTTCGAGCGCAGAAGGCACAACGCGCCCGGGAGCTGGAACTCCGGGGCGCGCTGCTTTCAGTCGAGACTGTGGACGACAGGCTTGAGTGAAGTGTGGGCCTTCAGACCGCTGCTGTCAAGCAGTGGTCGTCGTGCTGCTCGGCACGACCAAGCAGTCGACCCCGCGATATCTGCGGTGGTCGCGAACCCTGAAACCGATTTCGGGCGACGCCTGACCTGGAGGGTCGCGCGCAAGCGTGGCCACCCGGTCCGGCATCACCGATCGAGG
>JBPOHN010000093.1:0-3165 GCA_052035525.1 Armatimonadota bacterium | reverse complement strand
CCTCACAGTTGTTCTGCAGATCGCTCTCGCCAAATGCGACCCCCAGTCTCGCCAGTAAGGATTTGCGGCCTTCCTGCACTTTGGCCCACTGCTCGTCCAGTCCGTGGTGCTGGTCGCACACTGATTTCCATACCATCGCCCTCTCCGCTGAAAGAGCCTGCTCTGCGAGCAATGCGTTAAGCGAGTCTACCAGGCGCGACACTTGCTCTGGTGTCCAGTCGGCTGGTCCATCGATCCTGGTGCGCTCAAACTCCTTGCGGTAAGAATCCCTCTTGTCCGTTCCTCCTTTCGTCCTCCGTGCAAAAAGCGTGACGGCTATCCCGATTATCGGCAACACAAGTGCTATTATACCGACGGTAGAGAACAGCCCTATGCCCGCGCCGATCAAGAGCCCGGCGATGAGCATCGCCATTCGACCTGACGGAGCATCTTGGCTAGAACTGAGCCAGTAGTTGAGCAGGTCGATGCCCTTTCGCAGATCTGGCCCTGTCTCGTTGGGTTCGCTCGATGCGGCATCGAGCCAGGACTTCATGCGGTCCCTTGCTGTCAAGTTGGAGCGGGCTTGCTGTGCTTCTCTTGCGAACTCTGCGAGCTTGCCGATCTCAGCGCAGTCGATGCGTTCGAGAAGTGCTTTGTCGACATCTTTGCCTATACGATCCAGTGCCTCAGCCGCATTGACTTCCGATGCCTCAACCAGTTTCGCGGCTTCACGCATCTCGCCCTGCACCCGTGCAAGCTCCGCATGCTCACCTATAAGCTCCGCGATTTCCGTGCCAGCCACGCCGCCTTCGGGGAGCGCGCACTTTGCACTGGCACTATTGGCTTCCTCTACTACTTTCTCGGCGCTGGTCTTCTTGCCTTGCGCGCTATTGATGCGATTGGCAAGATCCTCAAGCCTGTCTTGTTCGTCGCCATTGAGCTTGTCGACGCCCTCGGGGAAGTCGCCCAAGGCTTCTACAGCCTTGCCCCTCTCGTTCTGCGCATTCGCGAGCGCTATCCCAGCATCTAGGAGGGACACCTGCTGCGAGGCAGTTTCGGCACGAGCCTTTTCTTCCTCAAGCTGCGCGAGTTGACTCTGTCTGCGGACAAGCGTAGCTGCGTCCCTCTCCGCATTGCTCACGGCACTGAAAGCTTCATTCATCTCCTTGAGCTCAGTGCCAGGACGAGTCACGTCAGGTCGGTACCCGAGCATCTTCCTCGCCTCGTCCATCCGGTATCCACCCCTCGCCTCGATAAGCACCTCGTCGGCGAAATCGCGGGCATCGGCACGGAGCAGGTCGTGGAGAGCGAGCATATATCTGTGGCGGTTCGACGCAGCGCCAAACGCTGGTGGAGCGCCTCCAAACACAGTCTTGCCAAGTTCGTGAGAGATGGTCAGCGCATCTCCGTCGCAATCCAGAGTCCCCTCGATAATCGCACCTTGTGGCGCGACCTCCTTCGGCCAGAAAAGTGAGTGCATCGCAGTCGCGGTAGTGGTCTTGCCTGATGCGTTCGGCCCGTAGATCACATTGATCCCAGGGCACAGATTCGTCACCTCGAAACCGCCTCTTACGAAGCCGGGCATGCGGTCTATCCTTATCTTTGAGAACACCAAGGAGCTATCAGGCATTGGAGACCTCGCCTTTCTGGCGCAACAGAGTATCAATAAGCCGCCTGCACTCGGTGCGGATATAGCATTCCGGGGTTGGACGGTCGTCTGTGTTGAGAAGCTTATAATGCCTCGATCCAAACACCTCTCCAATCTCACTCTTCACGCTCTCCAGAAGCCCCGGGTAATCTTGTTCCAGTTTGCCATCCTCGATTGCAGCGAGTATTCCTGCCGCAATCCCCACGGCGTCACCCGATTCGGCCAGGGCGCGCACGTCGTAGTCCGGGGATATATCGAGAGGTATCTCATCGATGAATACTCCCTCTCCACTCCAAGGCTGGCTCTTAACCACCTTCTCGGCCCACACCTCTATCTCGCGAAGCAGGCTGGAGCGGCCGCTGAGTGTGATTCTGCACGAGAATACCGGAGGATCTCCGAACTCGGGATATGTGGCGATGATATCGTTTACCGCCTTCTCCAGACAATCTTTGAACTCGCTCTCTGCTCGAACCTCAGTCACATCAGCGCTCTCTCGGCAGTAGCAGACGCTCGACAGCGGAACTTGGGTAATGCTCGTCACGCTGCGCCCGTCGGTTTCGATGATCCATGGACCATGCACCCCAGTCTCGCCCGGGTCCATCGCCTGAGGGGAGCCAACATTCAGCACAGGGCAGTCGCGGTCGCGGCAATCCACCGGCGCATGAACATGCCCTACAACCCACACATCCACTCCACGCTGGCGCAGGTCCGAAGTTGGTACCGGAGCATAACGGCACGATGCGCTGTCGAGAGTGGCGTGCAGTATTCCCAAAACAGGGACGCCATTTGATGCTAAGGAAGGGAACGATTGCATGGGATTGTTGTCTACGTAACGATCCGCAAACGACCAACCGACAAGGTGTAATACCGGCTCGCCGTTATTGGAATGCAGAGTCTGCTGCCATTCTCCACCAGCTCCCAACAGGTGAAGATCGAACTCTTGCAGATCCCGTTCGAGCTTGGGCAAGACTTCATAGTCGTGGTTTCCGGCGATCACATAGGTGGCTATCTTGCATTCAGAAAGCCGCCTCATACCTCGTTCGAGTGGTCCTAGAGTCTCGAAATACGCAGCGTTCTCGTCTACAATGTCGCCGCTCAACACCAGCACATTAACGTGCTCACGCTCTGCCAGATCGACTATCCGATCCCAGGCATTTTCACACGAATGCTGGCCATCGCGCGTTGTCAGCACCTTGCTTGACGACCTACCAAGGTGGAGGTCGCCTGTGCATAGTATTCTCATATGCTTCCCCTTTGCGTTATTTCTAGTCTCAGGTACTTCCGCAGACCCAAAGATGGGATTCCCGTGTATGATCACACTTCATCGCTAGACCTCCATGACCGGGCATATAACAGCGTAGTCACATCGTCCGCACTTGAAGCCGTCCGGGTTCGCTTCAAACTTGCGGGCGGAGATCGCTTCCGCAACAGAAAGCACATGCTCGACCACTTCCGAAAGCTGTGTATCTGTGCGGGTGGTTGATATTATCTCGTCTGTCTGCAGGAAGTGTAGGCTGAGCCGGTAGGCTCGAAGCCCC
>JBPOHN010000092.1:0-2283 GCA_052035525.1 Armatimonadota bacterium | reverse complement strand
GTCGACAACCCGCTGTATAAGCCGAGCAGCAAGGTCACCTTGCTCCTTGGCGACGCGGCGGTCACAGTCAAGCAGCTCATGGCCGATCTGAGCACGCGCTAAACAACCGTCTGACAGCGACCCTTCGCCCTCCCGGCTCCTTGGCTTCTCAGCCTGCCGGTGCTAGGCGAAGGGTCATCTGCCCCTTACTGTAGGCGAACCGAGAGCTGCTGGGGGGATTGAGCACGATGAACCCAAACATCAGAGGCGGATTGTACCTCAGCCTCGCTCCCGAGTTCGACAGTTCTGAGGCACACGAGGACATCCAAAAGCCGTGTAGCTTTGGGTTCTTGGTTCGCAAACCGCAAAAATGCGCATTCGTGTAGGCACACGGTCTTGGCGCTTACTCCCTTGTAAGTCTCGGAGACACGCGGTATAATGTAGGCATGTACATGAGAACTACCAAACGAACCAATAAGGACGGCTCCGTGGTCAAGTACCTTCAACTCGCCCACAATGAGCGGGATCCGAAGACTGGTTGTCCTGTCGCCAAGGTCATCTACAACTTCGGCCGAGAGGAACTGGTCGATAAGGATGCCCTGAAGCGGCTCATGCAGAGCATCGCCAGGGTGCTCTCCACTGATGAGCATGTCGCTGCGCAGATGGGGTTTGACGTCGGGTCGGTGACCATCAACTCCGACAAAGCTCTGGGCGGCGTTTGGGCGCTTGAGCAGCTCTGGGAGAAGCTCGGCATTCGCGCCACGCTCGCCAGGCTGCTCGTTGATCGTCAGTTTGCTGCTCCAATGGAGAAGGCCATCTTCGCCATGGTCGCGAACCGCGCCCTTGCCCCTGCGAGCAAGCTGGCCATCGAGGATTGGGTTGAAAACGATGTAGTCATCCCGGGCCTGCCTGAGGTTCAAGTGCACCAGCTCTACAGGGCAATGGACTTCCTGATCGCCAACGGCGATGAGGTGCAGGAGTCCGTGTTCTTCTCCACGGCGAACCTTCTCAACCTCGAAGTGGATCTGCTCTACTTCGACACCACTTCCACTTACTTCGAGGTAGAGCCGGACCCCGATGACGAGGAAGAACTCCGCCGGCTGGGCCACAGCAAGGACCATAGGCCTGACCTCTTGCAGGCGGTGATCGGGCTCGCCGTCACCAGGGAAGGCATACCCGTGAGGTGCTGGATCTGGCCGGGTAACACGAGCGACATGGATGTCATCGCCGGGGTCAAGAAGGACCTCTCAGGATGGAAGCTGGGTCGTGTGATCACAGTGGTTGACCGTGGGTTCTCATCGGCGGAGAACCTCAGGCACCTCCAGAGGGCCGGAGGCCACTACATAGCAGGCGAGCGCATGCGGGCTGGGATGGACTCAGTCGAGCAGGCACTGTCCCGGCAGGGCAGATACAAGGCAGTGCGAGACAACGTTGAGATCAAGGAAATCGTCATCGGCCACGGAGAGGCCAGAAGCCGCTACGTGCTGGTGCGGAACCCTCTGGAAGCTGAGCGTGACCGGGGCCGCCGTGAGCGCACCCTAGAGTTGCTCCAGGAAGAACTCAAGAAGCTCAAGCCCTGCAAGGGAGAGCAGCACTCGAAGGCAGTGTGCGAACTCATGGCCAGTCGAAGGTACGGGAAGTACCTCAAGCTAGGCTCCGACGGCGTCCCCCGTGTAGATCAAACCAGGGTCAAGCAGGACGCCCGGCTTGATGGCAAGTACTTGATCAGGACCTCCGATGACACCCTTTCGCCTGAGGACATCGCCTTAGGCTACAAGCAGCTGCTCGAAGTGGAAGATGCCTTCCGTTCTCTCAAGTCGACCCTGGATCTTCGCCCTATCTACCATAGGCTTGCCGACAGGATAAGGGCTCACATCCTCATCTGCTGGCTGGCGCTCCTGCTCGTGAGAGTAGCCGAGACCAGGGTCAGAGACACATGGCCCCGGATCCGAACTCAGCTCGACAGAATACGCATTGTTGAGGTCGAGTCTTCCGACGGGCGGGTTGCCCAGCGCACTGAGATCACCCCAGCTCAGAAGGGTATTCTGACCGCTCTGGGCATCGAAGAACCCAAACGAATACACGAAATAGTGTTCAAAACCAAGCCCGGCGCGTAGTAACACGACTCCGAAACCCTGCCTCGTCATTGCTGGGTTTACCTGCTGCTACGCGCATTGTCTGCCTACTAGGTGTCGAACTCGGGATATCCTCTGAGAATCAATAGGGTTCAGTTCGATGGAGCACGGATCGCCCTGGCCGGCTGATTAGCCGGCCGTTCATGAAGGTTTCGAGGAAGAGGGCCAC
>JBPOHN010000006.1:0-1961 GCA_052035525.1 Armatimonadota bacterium | reverse complement strand
GCCGCGCTCTTGACTGCGGCTTTCTGGAAATCGAAAAGCTTATCTCCGAACTCCCGTGGGATGCGAAACTCTGACAGACCCGCACGAGCTTCCTGCGAGAGGTGATAGGCCATCTTCAAGTAGACGTGATACGGCGGAGTCTCCTTTTCACCAGCCCAGCTCTCGTCAATGATCTGAACCAGTTCATCGGAAATGTCCAGACACCAGCGGTCGTTCCAGCGATCCTCGAACCACTTCGCGAGTTTCTGACACGCGTCGTGGTCAGTGACATCGACATTGAGTTCGCCCTGGTTAGACAAGCCAGCCAGAGTGAGATTGCTGCTCCCGAGAAATCCTGTCATAGGGTTGTTGAAGTCATCGCGGAATAGCAGATATAGTTTCGCGTGAAGCGGATGGCGCAGAAATAACCTCACCCTCACCTTATGATGTCGTATCTGGTCGGCGAGTCGTCTGAGGCCCGCTTCGTCATCGTTCGTCGGAACACCCATCGCGATCTGATCGCGGAACTCTTCCGCCAGCTTCTTCTTCAGTCGCACCGCAGTCTGGTTGTCAATTGCCGGGTTTTCTGAGACTAGACTCAGGCAATCTCGCAACTCGTCCTGAGGGAGTTTCTGCATCCCGACAAGAAGGCGACAGCACTTATCATCTTCGCCAGACCACTGATCGATGCACGAGTCCAGTTGCCTCCAGCCGCGTAGGTTGAAGTAACCCACGCAAAAATCCGCGCGCTCAGAAACGCCGAGCGTGGTCTGCAGTGCAGGCATCAGTTTGTCGTCTATATTGTCGAATATCCTCGGCATATTAGTTGACTCCTAGAGACAAGTCGCAGCCTCTGCGCAAGGTGCGGCCGCCTACTTGTAGTGGAACCGGGTGGCATACCGGAGGCGAGACGCTCGCGCTCACTGTCCACTGTCGACTGGCGGTTCCTCGATATCCTTCTCAATTGCTCCGCCGGACCTGACCCATTCATCGACCTCGTCCTTACGGAACTTCCAGTGACGGCCGAGTTTGTGCCCCGGCATGCTGCCCTTTGCAAGCCAGCGATAGACGCTCTCTCGAACAACGCCGAGATACTCAGAAATCTCACTAACGGACAACCAACGGTCTTCCATCTCTTACTACTCCGTAACCTCACATTGGAAGTCAGGTGGGGAGCGGCTTTGCGACACGTGGAATCCGTACTGCCGAACCCACATGTGCCTAGCCGCCAGCCGTGCGCATTATAGCAGAAAAGCAGAGCTTCTGTCACCTAGAGGGGCTCACTGATTATGATCTCGTATGACTGATACTGACGTTGACATGCAGCTGGATCGAGCCCGCTCAAGACGATAACCCGTCGCCTGGGCCGCAATCTCCCCAAGAAACAGCAGGCACCCAAAGAGCCACTCGATACAGCCTTTCCGCTTTCCATTGCTTGCTCCGAACACCGCAGCACCGGGCGTCCTGCCAGCTTCCAGGCCAGACCTGGGATTGCCAAACTGGACCATAATGTATCCTCACTTTTCCGGGCTGCAGGTTTGTTCTCTACCAATGATGAATTGCCTCCAATGGTGCGGAAGAGTCCATAGTATCCAAGCGGAGTGAAGAGAACCTTGCCAGGCCGATGATCCTCCCCCGTTTTTTCGGACACCCTAAGCCGCGCGTTGAGCGGCCATCATCTTTTCGTATTGGACAGGTGAATTGTAACCCAGACTGGAATGGAGGCGCTCGCGATTGTAGAAGAGCTCTAGATAGTTGAAGATGTCTCTCCTGGCTTCCTCGCGGGTGCGATACCTGCGATGATGCACGAGCTCTTTCTTGAGTGTACCGAAGAAGCTCTCCATGGGTGCGTTATCCCAGCAGTTTCCTTTTCGGCTCATGCTTGCCTGCATTCCGTAGGCTCTGAGCAGCCTCTGGTAGTCTTGGCTGGCATATTGGCAACCCCGATCCGAGTGATGGACGAGACCGCGGCCTGGTCTTCT
>JBPOHN010000064.1:0-48981 GCA_052035525.1 Armatimonadota bacterium | reverse complement strand
ACCGCCGCCGTCATACACACATGGGGGTGTTCAACCACTTGTCGGCACACCCCTCGCCAGTACCGCGACAACTTGCCGTAGTGGCTTCGCCAGCTTGCTGCCGTGACGCAGCAGCGAGACAGACCTGCCTGCACCCAGCTACACCGCCGGACGATATCTCCCCGATGGCGGCGGACGGTGGGGAGGTCGAGGGTTTATGGTTCATGGTTGAGGGAAGGGAGCCTCCGCTGTGTCAAGGTTTCCTGACCTGACACGTCAGGTGCGGGGTCCGGAGACCCACGCACAGCGGGGACGGGGGGGAGGTTGAGGGTTTATGGTTCATGGTTGAGGGAAGGGAGCCTCCATTCCCTGCTGCCTGCTCACACCGACATCGGCAACGACATGTGCGAACCACCGGGGGTTGTGTGTGTCGTCGGCGGCGCGTAGGCTATGCCTTCATGCATACGATGCTCAGGTCGTCTCTCGATTCGGGGGCTGAGATAGCCTCGATCTCCTGCACAACGGCGTCCGCGATAGCCTGCGCTCCTAGAGCGGCGTGCTTCCTGAGCAGCGATTTGATGAGCTCATCGCCCAGGCGCTTGCCCTCCGGCGTTTCGCAGTCCGTTGCTCCGTCCGTGTAGAGCAGAAGCACATCGCCGGGTCCCAACCGGCCCGATGCCGTCTGCACCGGCACGTTCTCACTGATGCCGAGGATCGCGTTAGTGGGTCCGAGTTCCTCTATGGCATCAGTGGCGGACCTGTAGACGAGCCCGGCAGGATGGCCCGCATTGACGTATTCGAACGAACCGCTGCCAGGATCGATCTCCACGTAGAACAGAGTGACGAACCGGTCAGGTGGAAGCGACTGCAGCAGGGATGCGTTGATGTATTCGATCACGTCAGCCCCACGCATCCCCAGATCCAGGGCATCATCGAGCAGATGCTGGACCAGCGTGGTAAAGAGCGCCGCGGGTGTGCCTTTGCCGGAGATGTCCGCTATGCAGCCGTAGACCCGCCCATCAACAAGCCCAACTATAGCCAAATCCCCGCCAACAGGCCTCGCATATTCTATTCGGGTGCCGATGTCCAGCCCGGCCACATCCAGCTTAGGAGCGTGCGTCATTGCAGCCTGGACAATGCCCGCCGCGCCCAGGTCCTCCTCCAGCAGCCGATAGGCCTTCCCGATCTCCTCGTTGCGGGCGTGCAACTGCTGGACAAGGCCGGCTGTCTCCGTGTACCTACGGTGCAGGCGGTAAGTCGCTTCGGCGGCAAACACGAACGTAGCAAAAACAACCGCCGAGTCGATGGCGGCGATGGTCATGCTCTGCCGTCCGGCCTCGGCAAGCCCGACCTGATCGGAGGTATACGGCACGGTGGCAAGAGCCGCGATGAGGATGGGAAGCGAGCGGCGCGCCGTCAGCCAGGCAGCAAGCGTGATCGGCACGAAGTAGGTTACGGACAGGTTGAGGTTGACCTGCGTTACCCAGTCCAGCCACATCAGCGCCGCAAGGATCAGCAGTACAATCACCGATGCGACCGCGCGCTGACGTGGAGTCGGGGCGGCAAGCACCGAGAGTGCTCCCTCGACTCTATCAGTCCAATCCCCACTGTGTCGCTGGTCGGTGTTCACAGGCGTCTCCGCCAAGTACTCCTGCTCGCCTCGCATTCGCATGCTACCCAACTAGCGCCCGACAACGGCTTTGATCCGGCCCACCCCCCCTGTTACTGCTGTCGGCGGCGGTAGAACCAGACTCCTCGACTACGCTCGGAATGGCGCAAGCACCAGCAATGACGCTAGGGCCGTGCGATCTTTGCCGTGACTGCAGCACGTGTGACCGGGGTGGCAATGTCTATGGCTATTCGAGTCGGTTTGACCGGCGAGTCTTCGTTGATCTGCTCCAGCTTGATCGTAAACGGCAGGCCTCCGCAGTCTATCTCGATCCTGAGCCTCTCGTTGCCATTCGTGAGGAGCAGTGTCTTTTCGTCGAGCTGCTTGACCTCGCACATCGTGATCAGCGCCGTGCCGAACGACTGCGGAGCTGCGAACTCCACTTCATCGGTCACCGTCAGAGCGCCAGTTCCGACGCGGCTGTAGAGGAACCTGCGCTCCAGCTTCTTCAACTCCGGGCAATCATAGGCTGACGCGATATCCAGCCGCAGCAAGTCGGAGTTCTCCGAGAACGCAGCGCGGAGCACCTTTGCGCGAGCGTCGGCGCCGGTCCGCTGGAGCTTGCCCGCAACTACAGGCACGGAGTGGCCGTAGGAGTTGAGCAGCTTGCTTTCGTACCTCTGCTTGCTGAACGTCCGCGCGGTGTAGACTTCGTTGCCGGGGTCGATCAGCATGTGCTTGCCGTTGCAGACCACGACAATGGAACCGATATCGTTGTGATTGTGATGCTCGGCGTTGTGGCCGCCCTTGAGCGCCACGGCCATTGTGGACTCCGAACCGGGCAGCGGACGGCAGATCAGCACGCCCGCATGCTCGAACCACGATCGTACTGCGTCTTTCGCGTCGCCGGGAAGGACCCCACTCCGGCCATCCCCACCTTTGGGAATGGGTTCCGCTGCGACCTGGGCGCAGACCATTGCGGTGCAGAGAAAGCCTCCACCGACACCCGATGCTCCGAGGTTACCCACGTCCGGCAGCTTCCCGTAGCGGTCGATACCCAGCCCCAGTCGCCTGTTCAGCAGCCACAACAGGGCGCCGGCCGGCCTCTGATGCACACTGCAGTCCGCGAATGCGGGAAAGATCCCGTTTGATAGCTCCGTGCGAAAACCGAACAACGAAGGCATTCGGGCCTCCGCGTGAGAGAGAAGATCGATGCCGCCGCCCGTGACGAACCGAACAACCTCGGAGAGCGCGGCAAAGTGCCCGAAGCCGTAGCTCCAGTAACCGATGCCTTCGCTGCAATACCCGTCCTCAGTGAATCCGGAAAGGTAGTAGTTGGAGTTCGCCTCCGCGGCGGCAATCAGTTCCGCGCGCTCATCCGGTGAATCTAGCTCGATCAGCCCCGCACCCGTGACGCCAGCCAGACAGACCGGGTTCCAGTTGTGCGTGGCGCGAACCCAGAACTCAGCCGGGCGCTTGCCCCTGATGGTGTCCAAATACGGCTTGATGACCCGTATCCTGACTTTGGCGCGGAGCTCCTGAAGTACCTCAGGGCGCAGTTTGGAGCCGAGCAGCCAATCGGTCATTGCCAGGTTCCATGCAAGCGCTGAGGAAGTCAGATCAATGGTGACCGACTTGCCTTCGAAATTGACGAGCGATCCATCATGTGCCGGATGCACCCACGTGCGTTCGGCGCACAGCGCCGTGATAAGCTCTTCAAGCGCCGGGATGAAACGCCCCTTGTTCTCGATGCATTCCGCAAGAACAAGCGTAGTCAGGCGACCACGCCGGCCTACAGCCACTCGATGCCAGTTCGTTCGGTTGCCGGTGCGGGAGTACTCCAGATAGAGGTCATCCGGCTGCTCCGGCATTGGCGTCGTCAGAAGCTTCTCCGCAGCGGCGGGGATGCTGGCAAAGTTGGGATCAAGTGCAAGCCGCTCCCACGCCTGCCGGTCGGATATCGTCCAACCTGGCGCGCGAATGTCCTCACGCAGCATCTTGCGAATCTCAGCGAGCCGTTCGCGGTCGTAAGAGGGCTTAAGCTCAGCGGCAGAGGCCGCAGCAGCGGAAACTAGCAGCGCGGCTATCAGAAGCGATCTATAGACCATATCCTCAGCCATTTCCCGGGATCGTCGATTTGGTACGGGAATATTCGGCAGTCCGCGTCCGTTCTCCTTTGCACATCAGCCCGAAGGAACTTCCACGGCTCGGGCCTAAGGGGCTATGGGTGAGGCCGGGACTGAGACCGGCCATTACGCACTTATAAGAGGGTCAGAACACATGCAACCCAAAGAGCAAGAGATCATCATGCGCAAGATCGGCAGGCGCAAGGATGAGATCCGCAGGTATTTCGCAAGTAACGTGATGCCGATAACCGATATCGTCTACCGCGAGACGCAGGCCTACGAGTCATACGATCAAGCGCTCAAAGCCAAGGGCTGGAAACCTATCAAGGTCGGTGAGTACTGGGGCAACGGCGGCAATGGCTGGTTCAAGATCAAGATCAAGATCCCCAGCGAGTGGAAAGGCAAGGAGGTCGCGGCATACCTCAACTTCGGCGGCGAGTCGTGCGCGTTCCTCGACGGCAAGCCCTATCAGGGCATCGACGGCCACCACGAGGAACTGCTCCTCACGAGGAACGCCAGGGGCGGAGAGGTCTTCGACTTCGTAATCGACGCCGCCTCCGCGAAACCCTGGGACCCGAAGGTAAGCAACAGCGTTTGCTTCTCGAAGGCCGAGATCGGCACCCGCAACCCTGAGCTTCAGGAGTTCTGGTTCAACCTGGAAATCCTCTTTCTTCTCGCCCAGCAACTGCCCGCGGACAGCGCGCGACGGGCGAAGATCGTCTACACGCTCAACAAGGCTGTGGACGCGTTCGACTACACCAATACGGACGAGGCGTCGCTTCGCCACTCGGCGATGAAGGCGAACATCATCCTGCGGCCGGTCCTGCGCAAGCGTTCCGAGCCCAGCGCGACCAACGTGGCAGTCCACGGGCACAGCCACATCGACGTCGCATGGCTGTGGCCATACAGAGAGACCCTTCGCAAGTGCTCGCGCACGTTCTCGACCGTACTGCGCCTGATGGAGCAGTATCCCGAGTACATCTTCACGCAGAGCCAGGCGCAGCTCTACGAGTTCACCAAGGACAACTACCCTGCCCTCTACGAGGATATCAAGAAAGCCGTTAAGGCGGGCAAGTGGGATATCCAGGGCAGCATGTGGGTCGAGGCGGACTGCAACCTTTCGAGCGGGGAATCGCTTGTGAGGCAGGTGCTGGTCGCTAAGAACTTCTTCAAGGACGAGTTCGGCATCGAAACCAACGTTCTCTGGCTGCCCGATGTGTTCGGCTACTCGGCTGCGCTGCCTCAGATACTGCGAAAAGCCCGCGTGCCGTATTTCTCCACGATCAAGATCAGTTGGAGCCAGTTCAACAAGTTCCCTTACAACACGTTCAACTGGAAGGGCATAGATGGCACCAGCGTGCTCGCGCATTTCCCGCCGACGGGAGACTACAACGCCTATCCCGACCCCGCCAAGCTGCGCTATCAGGTGAGCAACTTCGCCGAGAAAGACCGGTGCGATTGGTCGCTTCTCAGCTACGGCTGGGGCGACGGTGGAGGCGGACCCGACAGGCGGCATCTGGAACTCCTCAACCGCTCAAAAGACCTGGAGGGCCTTCCGCGCTGCCGACAGATGAAGGTCAAGGACTTCTTCAAGAAGATCGACGGCGCGGCGGAGTACCCTGAGTGGGCCGGGGAGCTCTATCTGGAGCTTCATCGCGGCACGTATACGACTCAGGGGCGCAACAAGCGCAACAATCGCAAGGCGGAACTGGCATATCGTGACATCGAGTTCCTATCCACAGTTGCGGAACCGCTGGGTCTGCAGTATCCCCGCGAGGGACTACTAAAACAGTGGAAGCTCATCCTCTGCCAGCAGTTCCATGACGTAATCCCCGGCAGTTCCATCCGCCAGGTCTACGAGGATACTGACGTCATCTACGACGGCATCTTCAAGAAGGGCGCGGAGATGGCTGACGCTGCGACTGCTCAGCTCGTTGCGGGCATCGATACCTCGGGTGATGGCAGCGCAATCGTCGTCTTCAACACTCTGCCCTGGGGCAGGACCGACATCGCTTCCGCTAAGCTTCCACAGGCGCGGACGAACTCCACGCCCGATCGGTGGGCAGTGCTCGATCCGTCCGGTAAGGAGATCCCCTCTCAGATAGTGGATGGCGAGATTCGGTTCGTGGCCGTAGTGCCTTCAATGGGCTATACGACCTACCGGCTGATCAAGAAGACCGCTGGAAGGTTCAAGTCTGATATCAAGGTCACGAAGAGACTGCTGGAGAACCAGTTCTACAAGATCACCCTTGACGGCAGGGGCGTTATCTCCTCGATCATCGAAAAGGGCACCGATCGAGAGGTTATACCACAGGGCCAGAGCGCAAACCTGATCCAACTCTTCGAGGACAAGCCGCTCGATTGGGACGCCTGGGATGTGGACTTCTTCTACGAGGACAAGTTCGAGAACATCACCGGCGTTGACAAGATCGAGATCGTCGAGCAGGGGCCGGTCAGCGGCGCGATCGAGATGACCCGCAGCTTCGGCAATTCCAGGATCAAGCAGAAAATGGTGATCTACGCGGATATCCCGCGCATCGACTTCCAGACCTGGGTGGACTGGCACGAGACGCGCAAGTTCCTCAAGGTCGCCTTCCCGGTGGACGTGAACACCACGAAGGCGCGTTACGAAATCCAGTTCGGTAACGTCGAGCGCCCTACCCACACGAATACGAGCTGGGATCTCGCCCGGTTCGAAGTGTGCGCCCACAAGTGGGCTGACCTCAGCGAGGCCGATTTCGGCATGAGTCTCCTCAACGACTGCAAATACGGCCACCACACCAAGGGCAACGTGATGCGGCTCTCGCTGCTGCGCGCGCCGAAGGAGCCCGATCCCGAAGCGGACATGGGCGAACACGTGATGACCTACTCGATCCTGCCGCACTCGGGCAGCTACATCGACGCGCAGACAGTGCGACACGCCTACGCATTGAATGTCCCGCTACGGTGCGTCGTCGAAAAGGCTCATCCGGGCGAGATACCGCAGGAGAAGTCGTTTGTTGCAGTCGATTCAGAGAACGTCGTGTTGGAGGCCGTGAAGAAGGCCGAGAAAGGCGAAGGCACGATCCTGCGCTTCTACGAGTGCCATGGCGTGCGCGACAGTGTGAGCGTCAAGGTCGATCTCCCATTCAAGAAGGTCCAAGAGGTTGATCTGATGGAGGACAGAATCAGCGATGTTGCCTCCAAGAACGGCGAGTTCAGCTTCGACATCAAGCCTTTCGAGATCAAGACGTTCAGGCTGATGTAGCAGGAAGCTACCAGGCACGAAGGTAACAGGCCCGGGGTCCTGCGACTCCGGGCCGTTTGCGTTGGGCGGGCAGGCAGGAATACTTGGCGTAGGTGTGGAAGCCGTTAGTACTCCGGCTTAGGCGAAAGGAGGGTCAGGTGTGGTTGAGATATCGATTGCACCCGAAAGCCAGCGCGATGCGCTCTGGACGCTCTTCCAGGAGTACTGCCAGGAGTTGTCTGCCTATGACGGCGAACCGCGTCCTCTGACCTGCCGTCACTATCCCTACTTTGACCTCTACTGGCAGGACGACACACGCTTCCCCTTCGTGATCCTGTATGACCACGAGCCCGTAGGGTTCTGCCTCATGCAGGACATCGGGACGGCTTATCGGATCGATGAGTTCTACATCCGGCCGCTGCATCGCAGGAGGGGATTCGGCAAGCTGGTGGTCACCTTTGTTAAAGATTACTGCACCAACCTTGGACGGCACGACACGCTAGCGGCAAACGTCTACGTTAACAACGAGCCAGCGATCAAGTTCTGGCTCTCGGCCGGGTTCCATGACACAGGCAGGCGTACGCGCATCAAAAACCTGCGTATGATCGAGACCGAGAGCCCTTTGAGTTCACAGACGTCGGCTTAGATGCCCTTCCGCTGATAGCCCTGCTCGAACGGGCGTCTGTCGATGTCCTTGACGCGTTCCTCGAATGAGGGCATCGGTGGCAGCGCTTCTCCCGCGTCCTGATACCAGAATGCAGCGGCACTCCAATCGTCGGAACGTTCGTAGAGGTTGATTTCTCCCGCAGGCGTAAACCCGCCGCCGATCTGCTGCATCTCCACGCGGCAGTCTCTGGCGAAGAAGATCGGGTCCGCGACGTGGAAGCGGTAGAAGCTGATGAGCGACTGCCAGCGGTTGTTCGGGTCCATTGCGATATACGGGCAGCCGGCATACAGCGCAAAGTGCTCGCCCACGCCCCACGCCGAGCCTAGATAGTCCTCGGTGCCGGTACCGCAGATGGTCGGCAGATCAGTATCGCCGTCGAGATAGACCTTGAACTCGCCTTCACCCCACCACTGCGGGGACCTGGTCCGCACGCCGATGACGCAGCCCAGGAACCGGCCGCGGCCATGCCTTAGAGGCATAATGACGAAATCCTGCTTCATTGTAGTCGGGTTTTCGCGGCGGAACGATGAATGGAAGCGGAGGGTATCATCATCGACCGGATCGCCGATGGTGTAATCCACGCTGTAGTATAGGCTGCCGAGATGCTGATCGGTCTCGTTACTGAAAGTGAGCCTGGCGCCTCTGGCAAAAGGCATCTGGAAGTAGCAGTTCAGGCCGCTGCCTTCCTGCATTGCCTGCAGCACGTTGAAGAAGTGATTCGTGCGGCCATGAGCGATTCCGAAGAAGTCCCCGACCGGACACTCGACGGAGGGCTGATCGGAACCGTCCCAGTATGCACGAATTACGCATCCACGCAGGATCGTATGATTCAGGTCCAGTGTCATCCAGATGTGGCGGATCATTCCCGGACCATCGATGTCAGCCAGTACCACGGTTTCGCCCGCAGCAATGCCTTTCCAGGCCGCTCCTTTTCGGGTTGGTCCTAGATACGAAGCGGCGGCGCCCGCCTTTCCGCGCTCCCCTGTAGGGTTTTCAAATGAAGCCGATCTGCTTTCTATCTTCTGATACCTGGTCAAATCTCCCAGCATACATTCCTCCGAGCGTTGAACTTGCACTATGATGCCATAACGAAGGCTTTCGGGCAACCACTCAGGACATAGATCATCGTAACCTGGGTAAGATTGGCAGTAGCATCGTGGCGCGAGCAGGAGGTATGGGATATGCACGAGATGGTCGAGTCAGTCACATGGCGGTCCTCCCTTGAAGAGGCGAGGATAGAGGCCCGGGAGCAGCACAAGGACCTGCTCGTAGATCTCTTCAACCCCGGGTGATACGGATGCCGGTATATGGAGGCTAACACCTTCCCGGACCCGCGCGTGTCGCGGTTTATCAATCAGTACATGATCCCGGTTCAGTTCAACGTCAAGGAAGACGTCACCGCACCGTTCAGGTTCCACGCTCAGTGGACTCCTGCTTCTATGTATCAGGACGCAGACGGAACGGACTACCGCCGTTCCTACGGTTCGCTGAACCCAGAGCAGTTCCTCGCAGAATACTGGATGGCACGCGGCCTGAGGTACTACCACAGCGGCCAGTTCGACAAGTCCGCGGAGATATTCGAGCAAGCGCTGGAATACACAAAGATCGACCCCAACAGGCATGCCGAGAACCTCTACTGGATCGGCCCTGCAAAATATGAGGGCAGTGGCACTGACGATGACCTCTTGATTGGGTTCAAGCGCGTGCAGGAAGAGCATCCAGGCAGCGATTGGGCGCTGAGGGCAATGCAGTTGAAGATCCCGATGTAGCTCGACCTGGCGGCATGTGAGACGGTCCCTCCGGGCGGTTACTGCCGGAGGGATCCTTCACTTGACCCAAGCTCGTCAGGATGATAGCCTATTTGCATGAGGACCACTAACCCGCGCAGAGCTCTTGCGATGCTACTCGCCGCTTCGGCGGATGCCATTCGCACAGAGCACGGCGACCTGCTCGCTCAGATCATCCCTTCCGCGTGCCTATTGCGCAGATGGGGTCATTCGGAGAGGGCCGAGCCGCTGCTGCGGGGGTTTGCCGATGAAGATACCATAAAGACAATCGAGTGCGCGCTCGATGCCGTGGATCTCGATGCCGTTGCCGGGAGCTACGAGGAAGAGGGCAAGGATCCGGCCATCTACTTCTATGAGGAATTCCTGCGCGCGCACGACAGAGCCAATGCTCGCGCCAGAGGCGTCCACTACAGCCCTCCGGAGGTAGTCTCCTGCATGGTCCGCGGCGTGGAGTGGATTCTGGAGCGCGCCTTTGGCCAGAGCATCGGCGATACCTGTGTGGTGGACCCCTGCTGCGGGGTGGGCACGTTCCTCCGCTACATCGAACAACAGACCACGTTTCGACCAAGGATGCTCGGTTTCGAGATCATGCCGGCGCCGTTCAGGATCGCCTCCTGCCTGCTCAAACATGCCCGCGTGCTAAACGCTGACTGGCTTGCGGCGAGTGACATCGAACTCGACGGCCGTATTCCAGTGATTCTCGGCAATCCTCCATACTCCGGGCATTCATCGAATCCGGGCAAGCTGGCTGCGATGATGGCGGACTACCGACAGGGGCTCGACGAGCGCAACCCGAAGTGGCTGCAGGACGACTACGTCAAGTTCATCCGGATGGCACAGCACCACGTCGAACGCGCCGGGCGTGGGATAGTGGCGTTCATTACGAACCACAGCTACCTTATCAATCCCACCTTTCGCGGCATGCGCGAGAGCCTCGCTCGCACGTTCGACGAGATATACGCTATCGACCTGCACGGCAACCTCAAGCGCTACGACGGCAGGCATCAAAACATCTTCCCGATTCAGATGGGCGTGGCTATCTCGTTCTTCGTAAGGACTTCTACGAGTAAGGACTGCTCGATCCGTTACTTCAGCATCGACGGAACGCGCGAGGACAAGCTGCGCACGCTCAGAGACCTTGCGTTCCCGGAAGTGCAGTGGTCCAAGGTAGAGATGGCGCGGCCATTCCACATCTTCACCCCAACGAACAGTGACCTCCGCGCTGAGTTCTACTCGTTTGCTTCGCTGTTCGATATCTTCCGCGAGAGCACGATCGGCTTCGTAACCTCACGCGACAGGTTTGCCATCGGCTTCACGCGCGAAGAGGTCCTGGAGCGGATCGCCGCGCTGCGAGACGGCACTGTGTCTGACGAGGAACTTCGAGGGAACTACGGCGCCGGGGACATCGACATCGAGCGTGCCCGCCGGGAACTCCTTGCGGACGTGCAATGGCAGTCCAAGGCAGTGGAGGTGCTTTACCGGCCCTTCGACCGAAGGTGGGCCTACTACTCCCGTGGGATCATGGAGCGCCCGAGGCTGCCGTTCATGACGAATCTCCTGCAGGACAATCTCGCCCTTGCAGTAGGGCGGGCGGGGAATGTCACCGGCTCAGCGGAGTGGGATGTGGTGTTCTGCACTAACAGGCCCGCTGACTTGAACCTCTTCCGCCGCGGCGGCGCGAAGCTCTTTCCCAGATGCGTCTACCATGGGTGCGACAGGCTGTCGAACGTGAAGCTCGAATGCGCCGACGCTGACGCGCTGATCGCCTACATCTACGCGGTCCTGCACAGCACGGCCTATCGGACCAGATATGCTGAGCTGCTGGCAATTGACTACCCGCGCATTCCGATTACGCGAAATGCCCGCCTTTTCACCTCGCTGGCGGACGCAGGCCGTAGATTGCTGCACGTTCATCTGTGCAGGCGGGCGCCATCACACGCATCCTCTCGCCCAGGAGTGGGGGCATCTATCCGTATCGGCGGCTACGTACTTCCTGAACGAGCTTTGCAGGGAAGAGGGGCGTTGTCGGATTCCTCGGACGCGGAAATGGTCCTGTGGGCGGTCTCGGAGACAGTCGACCTCCGCAAGCGGATCGACGCTATCATACATCAAGCGGCGCCCTGGCAAGACTAACGGTGTGGGCCCAATCGGCCCACACCGTTGTTGCGGAGGCAACGATCCCCGCGTTACGCCGGGCGAGCCGGCGCCTGTATACCCCGCAGGAGGCTACTGCTGCGGGATAGATATGTCGGCTGCTCTTCTTGCTCGAAGCAGTCGTCTTCTTCCGGTGGAATTGGACTCCACTCCCGATATGCCGGTCACAGTGATGAACCGGCCAACCTCGGGCAAGTCGGCTGCCGACGGCACCAGTACCTTGACACCCACGCCCGAGCCGTCGTCAATGACCAGATAAGGGCGCGGGCTGGCGCCTTTTTCCTTCACCCTACCCCATATCTTCACGAGCAGTCCCACATTGCCGAGACCAGTGCCCTTTGCGACGCCGGTCAGCCCAGAACCAGAGCCCAGGGCTTTGTTTGACAGCATCAGCGGCTGAATGCAAGTACCTGCCGCCGCGATCGCCACAACCTTGGCGTTTATGATTTGCTGCTCGTCGTTGAGCGTGGTCATGACTCCCGTGACCGTTACAGCCTGCCCCTCCGTCACCGCCGGGCTCTGCATGAAGACCTTGATCCCCGAGGTGCGCTCCTTGTCCTCGATGTAGAAGCCATCCTCGAACACCGCAGTCACAATCGCATCTGATATCTCGACCGTGATGCCGTTCTCCAGCTTCTTCGCTTCCGCGATTGTCACGGGCGGGTCAACGTCCTGGTACGCTCCCACGTTGCCTGTTTCCAGCCTCAGCGGCGATGCCGCCTGCAGACTATAGTTGCAAAGTGTCGGCTTAACAAATAGCGGATCGACCGCGAAGTTGGTCAATGCGCACGGCGGCGGGCCGCCGATTGTCGGATCAGGGATTCCAAAGAAGCTGTTCGCGGTTATCGGGTAGAAGTCGCTCTCCGTGATGTAGCAGAGCGGGAAGTTCACGACCTGCGCGTTGGGCGAGTTGGCCCAGATCAGCTCTCCTGCCGCCGCGGTGTTGAATGCGTTGATAGTGAGATTCATGTAGAAGTCAGAGTCATCCATCCATATCCCGCCGCCCTGACCGGTGGCACCGGCTGCCAGGTTGTGGACAATCGTGTTCATCTGGAATGCAGCCGTGGACTTGCGGTCAAGGTAGACTCCTCCGCCTCTACCATCGTCTCCCGCTGTCCCGTTCGCATTGTTTGGAGCTGTCAGGCAGCCGATGAGATTCTGTACGAATGATGGTGCTGCAGATCGGACGGCTATCCCGCCGCCCCAGCGCGAGCTATTGCCGGTAATGGCGTTGGCGAACACCAGGGGAGAGCCTTTCTCTATGTAGATGCCACCCCCGTAGCCCGCATAGCTGAGCGGACCGATTGCCAGGTTGCCGCGAATAGCGGTGTCGCCGGTGAGAAGATTGCCCGGGCCAGGCCCAATCCCGTCGCCAACGATGCCGTTAGACTTGTAGAGGTATACCCCGCCGCCAAGAGTGGCCGTGTTTACGTTGATTCTGTTCGTTGAGATGTTGGCGGGTACCTTGTAGACGCTTACGCCACCGCCGATCTCTGCCCAGCCGTGGTTGATCAGGAAGCCGTCGATGGTCGGCACCAGCAGGTCGTAGGCAGCTTTTGTTGCGCCGGACAGATACCTACTCTGCGGCAGGTGGGCCATGACCACCGTGGACCAAAGGCCGATGCCATCGATCTCCGTTACATTCGACAGCGGCAGCCGGCCCGCCAACCAGCTAGGGTTCAGCGCAGGCGGCGGCTCAGTACCGGCAAAGCCTCCGTAGACCTGCACCCCGTGCCAGATCAAGATGTTCTCCGGGTAAGGCCCGAACTTCACCCAGACATAAGGGTTCCTGCCGCTCCAGGGACTCGCGCCGTCAGCATTGGTCTGATTGTGCAGATCGGCAGCATCTATGCCCTCCTGAATGGTCTTGAACGCAGTCTCCCAGGAGAGACCGTCTCCGCTGACAGGAACACTGCCATCTACGTAGAACACCTCAGGGATACCTTCGCAGACGTCGCCGATACCGTCGCCGTTAGAGTCTATCTGCTGCGGGTTGGCATGCTCGGGGCAGTTGTCAAACGGATCATAGACTCCGTCACCATCGCTGTCGTCTTCGGGAGGCGGCACGGCGAGAGGATCGAGCTCTCTGGGGTCCACGTCAGCCCCGCCGTCACCGTCAGTATCCACAAACTCATCCGCACCGATATCGATCAGACCGTTGAACGGGCGTGCTTCACCATCGATATCCAGGCATATCGTGCCGGACTTCGCACCAGCGTCCCTGGCCGAAGATCCGTAGGTGATGTGGTAGAGCGGGTCACCCTTGAGGAACTGGGGGTCCTTCATAATGTTGTTGTCTGTGCTTGAGGGCGGGTTTTGGACGGGGAAGTCGAACCCGTAGATGTCGCCTCCGGCGTTGTGCCACAGCAGGTTGTGGTTGAACCTGACGATCAACCCTTCGTTCACCACGGCGGTGCCTCTCGACTTGGCGATGATGCAGTTCCGGATGGTGGCGATAGAACCCGTGCCTGTCAGGAACAACGCCGCGCCCTGCCCGTACGCCCTGTCGGCATCGGTTATTGATCCGGCATTCGGGGTGACCGCGTTATTGACGAAGGTGTTGTTTATCGCCGACAGCGTGCCCGGGTTGTGGAAGAAGATCGCGCCTCCGTAGGCGCAGAACGGATCACGCTGTCCATGCGCCGCGCACCCGCTGAAAAGGCAGTTGGTGATGTAAGTTGTTGCTCCGACTATATACGTCGCGCCGCCGAAGGCAAACAAGGTACTGACCATCAGTCCGTCACAGATGCAGTTTCTGAAGACGCTCCTATCCAGCCTGAGCAGCGTGCCATTGACGAAATAGATCGCGCCTCCGTTCGCCGTAGCTGCCTCATTGGTTGTGATTCTCGCGGTCTCATTCTCGAAGCTGGATCCCGTGACAAAGAGAGATCCGCCAATCATGTAGATGCTCGCGCCCGCGGCCTGGCTGCCCGCTGAATCTGTCACGCGGTTGCCCGTGAACTGGCAGTCTCTTACGTACAGCGTCGTTTCGGTCGTGTCGGGCGCGTGGATCCCCGCCCCGAGGTGGCCGGTGTTGTTCCGTATGATGTTGTTTGAGACGGTGCACACGCCGCCTGTGCAGAATATGCCGGCCCCATTGGGCGCCTTTCCGTTCTCGATGATGAACCCGTCGATGAGCGTGCACGCATGCGCCTCGAATATGGGGTTGGCTATGATCAGGGGCTGTACGATTGTCTTGAGGTCGCGATCCGACGGAGGTGATGACTCGGGCTCGTCTCCCCTGAATCCGCCGTAGACCGAAACGCCGGCCGGTACGATCACGTTTTCCACGTAAGGGACAGGCGCGGGCTGTGCGGGAAGAGGAGGTGGCGGCAGCGTACCCACCGCCACCCACACCGTTTTGTCTGGCTGAGCGATTGCCGCGTTCACCCCAGCCAGAATGGTGAGTTTCGACGTTGCCCAGGTGAGCCCGTCGTTAGCATCGTTCCCGCTCTTGCTTACGTAGATGATGGCCTGCGCTGGCGCGCGCAACATCAGTAGAAGCGCGAGAACAAGAGAGTAGAGACAAACCTTCCTCGCTTCCATCGCTAGCCTCCTTGATAGATGCAGGGCATTTCTCGTTCCGCCGCATTGGGACTTGGTGGCTGGTCCCTTCAGCGATATGTGTAGCAGCCAGGCATTATGAGACTATCTCGCGACCAGTTTACCCGCTACAACATAGAGTGATAAACATAATGTTTTCCCCGTGACACTGTGTGGCAGGTTGGTAGTTCTTTGTGCTTGCCCGCCGCTGGCAGGGAAATGGGCTCCAGGTGATGAAGATTCCCTATATCGTGAGGTGCAGTATGAACCAGAAATTCCTCTTCGTCACCCTCTGTTGCGCGCTCGCCGGCGCGCTTGCTTCTCATCCGCAGGAGGCATCGGCTATGTGGAAGACGGATTTCCGCTATCAGCACGTAAGCGCAAGGCCGCGCATCGAGGCGTGCTATACTGACGCGACGCGAAAGGCGCTCGATATCTCCGCGGAAAACTACAGGATGATCATCGCCCTGCATTCCAAGGCCGGTCAGCGAATACGTACACTGTCCCCGTACGGCTCGAATGTGCTGGCGGGAGGTGGCGGTTATCTGAGGTTGACTGGCGCGGACGGCAGAGTCTACAGCTCACTCAACAGCAAGACCCCGTCACGCATCAACATCTACCGCCGCGGCCCGTACTACATCGAGACCCATTGGCTCGACGTAACGCTCACAGACGACAAAGGCGAGGTTGCGCCGATCAAGTGCGAGGTGGTGTTCTACTCCTATCCGGAGAAGACGCATGTCGGCGTCATACTGCACGTGACGGGAGCTTTCACGGTGCGAGACGCCGCGCTCGTGTTTGATTTCGATGGGGACTCCTGCGAGACTTTGTCCAGCCACTGCAGGATGGTAAAGAGAAGTCCCGGCGCGCGGACATGCGCCTTACTCTGCCCTGCGCCGAAAAAGGTGGATAACGTCACCTCAGAGGCGGCGCCGGATGCCCTCAGAGTCTGCAACTACATCTACCATAGGGACAACCACGAAGGCGCCGACGCAAGCTGGAAGGAAGGCGACAAGCCGGCGGCATACTTCGAGATCTTCCCTCTGCCAAGCGGAAAGCCATCGGCGGCTCTGGAAGCAGAGCTGCGGCCTCTGTTGAGCGCCTCGATCAGCGCGAGTCAGGGCAGGAACCTGGGCTATGATCCCATCCGTGGCTGCTACACGATGCAGACAGACAACCGCGGCAGCTTCAGCTACCACTTCTACAAGAATCCCAACGACTACGAAGTGGCCGAATTCTCGATCAGAAACGACAACCTTCCGCGCAAGGTCTACATTCTGCACGAAACGCGCAAGCACCCGGGCTTAGTCGAATGCGGTGTCGTGCTGGATGAGGACGGCCGCACTCTGCCGATCACTGTTCAGATAAGCAAGAACTTCGCCGGTGAGAAGGAGGAACCGTTCTACAATCCAAACGACACGCCGTTCTCCGAGACGATCTTCCCGCTCTACCTGGACAAGGGCGAGTCGCGCAAGATGACCAGCCTGCACCTCTACCAGAATTGGGGCAATCATCCGCTCAAGCAGTTCTCCTCGCTCGGAGCCTGGATGGACTACTACCACATGTCCACCGGCGTGACGGAGACGACCTGCTATGTGCCGTTCCTTTTCGCGGGCCTTCCGGGGGTGTCCATCGCTGACTTCAGGCCGATGAGCCAGGAGATGTGGACGAGCCAGCCCCAGCACGACAACGTGGCAGGCCACAGCTTCCTGCGATATCAGGACGAAAACGGTAAGTGGCACTACGTGGAGTACACGGGGACGACATTCCGCAGCACCGGCCCGAACTGGGCTGATATGAGCATGTCTTACCTATCCGACGATGGCAAGGCGAAGGTCCACATCGATGTCTTCGAGCTTCCGCAACTCGACGAACTGCGCAACTTCATCAGCATGCGCATCGACTTCCTGGGCGATATCAGCTTGAGGGACGGCAGCATATCGGGCAGCATGCGGCTGCTGAACATAGCAAGCTGGGTCCAGAGAATGCGCTATAAGAATGTCGCCTACGGCGGCCCCACTGGCGAGGCAGATGTCGTTTCAATCCGGCTCGATGACACCCTATCGGTGAATGCCGCCCCGATTCCCGCCAACAACGGCTGGGCGACTGTCTATCCCGACAAGCGCGGCGCGAACGCATTTATCGTACGCAGCTTCCGCGGGATGATCGGGGGCAAGCCTGTTTCGCCGGGCGTATCTCTGCTCGGCAAGAAGGACGGCAACACAGAGCTGTTTCTGGTCCCGATTGCCGATGCCAAAGAAATCAAGAAGGGCGACTACATCCACGCCGACATCGTCCTGATGCCCTACGGCTCGGAAGGCGCTGACTGGAAACCGGCCCAGAAGTGCGTGGTCGACTACGGGCTCAAGGCTCCCAGGGTGACAAAGGTCACAGCGGGAGAGAAGCTCTCGGACTTCCCGACTCGTATCGCTCTTGATGACAGTGGCAGGGCTGAGTTCTCTGTCACCGGCGGCATGGACGCGATCCCGATCATCATCACCGGAGCGAAAGACTACTCCTCACTACGGCTCTACAGCATGGACGGCGACAAGAAGCTGATCGACCACTCCCAGCCGGGAAAGACGGACGGCTACCAGGTGTTCGTCGATGACGATGGCAAGTTCGGCTTCGTCTTCCTTGCCAACACAGACGGGAAAGAGCACAGGTATCTGGTGGAGTAGATTCGGAGGATAATCAGGAGGCTGTCAGCTATCCCCGGTCAGATAGCTGACAGCCGAGGGAAGGGCGTTTATTTGGCCGCTTGTATCACATAGCCCTGCGCGCTCTTCTTGTAGGTGCACTTCAGCGCTTCGCATACGAAGGACAACGCGGATTCAAGCGTGGTAGACTTCAGGTGTATCGTCACCTTGCCCTTGATCGACTCCGGATTCAGGACTACCACGCTCTTGCCCGATGCCTCGGAGAGAGCTTTCGCTACCTCCGCTATGCCAGCATCGTCCAGTGACAGAGAGACTTTCTCTGAGCTCTTCGGTGCTCTGAAGGGCCCGCGGTTGCCGGCAGACGGCTGGACCGTGTCGGTGCGGGGCACGGTTACCACGGAAAGTGATATCTCCTTGCCATCGCGCTTGACCACCAGCTTCACGGTTTCCCCCACGCGCAGGCTGAGGACATAGCTGGCAAGTGAGGTCGGGCTATCGAACACTCGGCCGTTTGCGGACACAAGTAGATCCCCGTCCTTCACGCCCGCCTTTTCGGCAGCGCCGCCGGGGCTGGGCCTAAGTACGATGCCATCAGGCGTCTGAACCGGTTGCACCCCAAGCATCGCATGCTCGACAGGCTTGCCAGACTTGAGCTGCTCGATCACCGGCTTGACCCTGTTTATCGGGATAGCGAACCCGCTGCTGCCGGAGGTCCGATGCACATCCGCCATCCTGGCGACAATGCCAAGTGAGTTCCTGGCCGCATCTTCAGCCTGCTCCGCGCTTATGTTCAGTCCGATCACCCCGGGGCCGTCTGCCGGCCAGGCCAGACCTTCGGGTCCCTCGTCTACCTTATCCGATGGGGTGACGAATATCCTCGGCATGTTGAAGGGCGCCGCAGTTGAAGTGGGGGAGAACATGGCAAAGGTGAGGCCCACCACGCGACCTCCGGTGTCCAGCACCGCCCCACCGCTGGCGCCCGGGCCGATTGTGCCCGATATCTGAAGCACCGGTCCCAGTCCCACGCCCGCTTCACGGCCGGTCGCTGCCACAACTCCCAGAGATACCGAGTTTGACATCCCCGCCTGGCTGTTGACCATCACCACGAGCATACCGGGCAGCATGGAATCGGAGTCTCCCAAAGCCAGCGCCTTCAGGTCCTTCTTCTCCACCTTGAGCACGGCGCAGTTCAGAATGGGGTCCGATCCAACAAGAGTAGCCGCTTCCCTGCTGCCATCGCTGAATCTGACCGTGAACGTCTTGGCCCCGGAGACGACGTCCGCGCTGGTCAGGATGTAACCATTCGGGTCGATGACAAATCCTGAACCTACGGACTTTGTGACCGACTTCGGCGTCACCTTGAAGCTGCCGAAGCTCATTTTTTCGCCTGCAATCCGTTCAGCGTCGATCTGCACCGCCGCGGGCGAAGCTTGTTTGGCTATCGCAGCCATGTCCTGGCTGAGATCCGATAGAGCGCTCGCCCCTGCGGCGACCGAAGCTAACAGCAGAACAACGACAAACAGGCAGAGATACCTGCAGTTCATCTCGGAAATCCTCCTGATCATAACAACACCACCTGGCCGTTGTCACCAGAATCAGTGGTCTGAATCACGTAACCCGTATCAGAATCCATCGCATCGTCTCCCGGCCCCACTCCGACCACGTGTATCACATGCTCTTCCGCGCCGACTACCGTGTATTCCGGCGGATCGGCAGCCTCAGGCGCTTCAGGTGCGGCGGCCATAGTGCTGGGGTTGTCCGGCAGAGGTAACCTCTCCCGCGGCGCAGGCTCCACGCGAGGCTCGGCTATTCGGGGAGCCGGACGCTGCACGCGAGAGGCATGCGACACCACCTGCCGCTGCTCCGCCGGCTGCTCAGGCTGCTTAGCAACCTGCGGCTTCTCTGGGGTCTGTTCAGGTTCAGGCTTAACGAACGATCGAGTGACGGGCCGGTCCGCCGCCACGGTCTGCCGCTCGGGCTTTGGGTTCTGCAGCAGGAACCCGAAGCATATCGCCACAGCTATGACCGTCGCAGCCGCCGCGATCGCGATTGCAGGCGCTCTTCTCGCCACCTGAGCATCGCGTTCCGGCAGCGTCGCCCGCAGTTGATGCCACGTCAGGGCAGGCTCCTCGTCCGCGATCACGTTAGCATTCAGAACCTGGCTGAGCCTGGCATAGGCTTCCGCTTCCGTTCTGCACCTACCGCAGCGCGACAAGTGCCTTGCAACCCACTCCGGCAGCGGCTCACTTGCCACCCGCGAGCCCAGTATTCGCGATACGAACGCGCAATTCAGCCTCATATCAATTCACCTCTTCCATCGCCGCCGAAAGCGCCGCCCTTAGCTTTCGACGTGCCTGGAACAGCCTTGCTCTCACGCTAAGCAGAGAGCAGCCCATGACCTCCGCTGCCTCCGCCCCAGTAAGGCCCTGAACGTCACACAGAATCACCAGCATGCGATGCGCCGGCGAGAGTGACGCCAGGGCAGATTCGATCAACGACCTGTGGATGACTTCGTGTTCGACGTCGGGGCCGCGCATGTCCCACGCCTGCAGATCGTCGGAGTGCATATCTATGTCACATGCTAGATCGACCACCACTTTGCGCGACCGCGCGTGATCGATACACAGGTTGCACGCGATCCTGCACAGCCACGTAAGCAGGCTCGATTGTCCGCGGAACCGGGGAAGTGCCATCCAGGCCCGCCGGAATGTCTCCTGAACGATGTCCTCCGCGTCCTCTCTACGCCCCACGGAGCGCTGTACGAAGGCGTGTACCGCGCCCTTGTGACGCTCGAAAAGAGCGCCGAACGCCTCTACGTCGCCGCCCCGTGCCGCGGCAACCAGATTGTCCTCAGAAACACGTAGTGTCGCTTCTTCGGCAAGAAGTCCACTCTGTGACATGTCACTCGTATTCTTTGACGGGTCTGGCATTTTGAATGTTAAGCCTCAGTGCGGAATTCTTCAGCACGGGCCCGTAGACCTGCTTGGGAGGCAGGAGTGAGCCCGGTGGGTATGGAACTACGTAACGTGCCAGTCAGCCAGTGACACACAAACAGATGACTGTATGAGAGGAACACCAGCTCTTGAACTCACAGCAACTCAACAACCTAAGCAAACAGATCTCCTCGCCGGTGCCGTTCTGGTTCTTGAACGGACCCGTGGAAGAGTGGCATATCATCCGCGAATTCGAGATGATGGCGGGCAAGGACGTGCAGGAAGTGATCGTGCACCCGCGCTACGGGCTGCAGTGCGAGTATCTCTCGGACGAGTGGTTCCAGATATTCGGCTGGTGCCTGCGAGAGGCGAAGAAGCACGGCATGTACGTCTGGATATACGATGAACTGAACTGGCCCAGCGGTACCGCCGGCATGACGGTGACAGCAAACCCCGAGTTCCAAGGCAAGTACCTGGCCGTCGAGGAGAAGCCGCTCGCTGATATCGATCTGTCTTCCTTCGCGCCCGGTGATTACATAATCGCCGCAAACATCGAAGGCGACAGTATCACAAAGACCCGCGTGCTCGACGACATCGACGCCCTTCGCGCCTTGACCGGCGCCTGGATGATCTTCAACTGCACCGTTAAGCGCGACCCGTTCTACATCGACACGCTCTCGTTTGAGGCCGTAAACGAGTTCAAGAAGGTCACTTACGACGAGTACTACAACCGTTTCGGCGATGAGTTCGGCAAGACCATCCGCTGCATCTTCACGGACGAGCCATCGATCTACTGGGTCAGCGTCGGGTACGATGACTGGAACCTGCCCTACACCGCTGATTACTTCTCGACCTTCGAGGCCAAGTACGGCTACTCGCCCGTTCAGATGATACCGCACCTGTTCTATCCGGGCTCACGGGGCACCGCATTCCGTGCGGATTACTGGGAGCACGCCGGGTATCTTTTCAACGAGCGCTACCACGGCAACCTCGGAGCCTGGTGCCGCGAGCACGGAGTCATCTACACCGGCCACAACAATCACGAGGAACCGCTCCGATACCAGATCCGCTTCCAGGGCGACATGTTCGGCACGATGCGCGCGATGGACATCCCCGGCGTAGACCATCTTCAGAAGGCGACGCTCGGCAACAACTGGATCTCCATCATCGGCCACAAGATATGCTCCTCAGAGACCCACTTCGACGGCAAGGCGCGCTGCATGAGCGAAAGCTTCGGCGTGATGGACTGGGATACGACCTATGAGAACCTCAAGCGCGTCACAGACTGGCAGTTCGCGCTGGGGATCAACCTGCTCATCCCGCACGCCATCTACCACACCATTGGAGGCATGACCAAGCGGGAGTCGCCGCCGAGCTTCTTCTATCAGTCGCCGCACTGGCAGGACTTCGACTACTTCAGCGAATACGTGAAGCAGCTCGAATCGATGCTCTGCGGCGGGCGGCACCTCTGCAAGGTTGCGGTGTTGTACCCCACCAGCGGCCTGTGGGCAAGCTATGAGAGCGACCGGAAAACGCCTGAGTTTGACCACACCGACAACTTCCTGAACTCGCTCTGCCTGGAGCTGATCAAGGCGCAGATCGACTTCGACCTTGTCGATTTCCCTGCCCTCGCGCAGGCGACGCTCGAGGACAAGAAGATCAAGCTCGCGGACGAAGCTTACGAGGTGCTGATCGTCCCCGCCACGCCGTACTTGCGCGGCGCCGAGATCACGCGGCTGATCGAGATCGTCAAATCAGGCGTCGAGACCGCACTCTTCCACAAATCGATGGAGCCGCTGCGGGAGAGTCTGCCAACCGGAATGCGCGGCGCAACCTATGTGCGATCCGAAGAGCTTGAGGCTTATGTGGAGATTCTCAAACGGAGCCTGGACGAGGATATTCAGATCCAGGGCGGCGGCGCGGAAGACATTATGCTCTACAGGCGAGAGAAGGACGGTCACAAGGTCACGTTCCTACTCAACAGGTCCGAAAAGCATCGCAAGGTGTCCGCGCTGATCAAGGACTACCCCGAAATGGCGCTCTTCGACCAGGAAACCGGCACGTTCACGAAACTGGAGGGCCGCCAGGCGGGCAAGAAGACGCTAGTGCAGCTCCGCTTCCAGCCGAACCAGAGCTACTTCATCGTCAGCGGCGTCCCCGGCGCTCAAGCGCCTTCGGCAGCGCCGGAGGACACTACGCCCATCGCCCTCACGGACTTGCGGGTCAGTGTCCCGTTCAACGTCGCCTCGATCTACCACTTCGACTACACTCCCACCGCTACAAAGGCCGCCACAGATGCTCCGCCCATTGGAGACGGGGGGCCAGGGGGAGTCCAGGAGCATCCTGAGCCTGTCGAAGGACGCTCCCAGCCTCGCCGCATCGACGTCCGCACCCAACCGCGCTATATGCCCTGCCAATGGACCGCGGACAAGCCCGACTTCACTCAGTTCGCCGGAGACTACGAGGCCACGATCACCCTCGGTTTCGATCCCGCCTCGGAAACCGACATCCAGATGATGGTGGACAAGGACTTCGCGGAGTGTGAGGTCTACGTAAACGGCACGAGGATCGACCTGAAGCCGGCCCCGGAGGTCGCGCGCGACTCATTCCTCACGGACATCAGCGACGTGAGCGCGTTCGTGGGCAGTCTTCTCAAGCGCGGTGACAATGTGCTCAAGGTAGTATCGCCCACAAAGCTCAGCGAGCCACTCCGCCTCGTCGGCGACTTCCGCGTCACACTCGCAGGTGAGCAGATCACCCTCAAGGCCCCTGCCGAGCCGAACCCGTTCAACCTGGAGGTCGACTATCCGTTCTACTCGGGGACGGTCACGTATCAGGCGGAGTTCGAAGTGGACGGCAATCCCGGGTCACTGATGCTGAACCTGCACGATGTTCGGGACGCCGCCGAGGTGTGGGTCAACGGCCGCAACGCCGGCAAGCGGCTCTGGCAGCCCTATGTGTTCGACCTTACCGACCTCGCCCAACCCGGCAAGAACACGCTCACAATCGAGGTCAGGAACAACATGGCCAACCTGATCCTCGGCAACCCCAGGCCACTCGGCCTACGCCAGATGCCGAGTCTGGCCATGGGATGAGCTAGACGATACGGCGGGGGCGGAGCACACGCTCCGCCCCTGCCATCAAACCATCAGAACATCAAAACATCAGACCGTCTCGATAATCTCCACATTCGCGCGGGGCACCACGACCGTCTCACCGTCGTTGAGCTTGGCTTCGAGGATTCGCACAACCGCTCCGGATTCCACTTCCACCAGTTCCGGCGGAAGCTTCGTCACAGTCCCGAGCTTCCCGAAGTAAGGCTCGCGGATCACGCGGATGTTCGTCCCGATATCGAGCATCTGACCGCCAACTGCCTCTTCCGCCATATCCGGCTTCGCCTCAAGGGGTGCGATGATCTCGGGGCGTATGACACCAGCCCGAATCTGAGTAGCGCCATTGATCGATACGTCCTTGCCCTCGAGCGACTTCAGCAGCTCAAAGGTCCTTGCCGCCATAGCGATCGAACCGAATCCCTCAGTGAGAATCAGAGTGGTCGCAATATCCTCGTGGCCGGTGATAGCAACCCCGATATCGTGCCCGAGATAGTCCACCAGATCGGTATCCACAACCGCACCGACCACTATCCCCTGCACGCCCAACCTCGCTGCCTTGCGCAGCGCGCCAATTGTCACGCCGGCACCGCCCACGACGACCGCGCCTGCATGCTCGTCGCTGATTGCTTCCTCATCGAGAATCGCGTCAGGCGATGCGACGGCTACCGCAAGCCGCCCCATCCTCTCGCCGCCGACGCCGAAAATCCCCTGGACGAGCGCGCCGTAGGTCTCCACGACAACGCCCTCATCGTCCATCACCTCGGAAACCACTCCGTTGATGTAGGCCGTCACCTCGATCGGCTTCGAGGGCAGCCTCACGCCAACATGGCCAGTCGCGTGCGAGATCAGCTCCACGGTCCCCGCATAAGGCGTCTTGCACTCGTTCTTGATCAGCCCGAAGAACGACTTCGTCTCCGCGAACACCTGCCCCGCAGTAACCTGATCGCCCTCCTTGACCTGCAAGATCGCCAGCGCCTCCGCCGGCTCCATGCCCAGTACCTCGGCGACCCTCACGGTCTGGATGATGCCTGGAATATCTGTCCGTGCGACTACATCACTTGCGATGACCCTGTCGCCAGCGTTCACCAGTACATTGCCTTTGAGCGGCAGTCTTCGTTGCTTTCGTATGATAGTCCCGGCGCTGACTTTCAGCCCGGGCGTATATGCTGTTCCCACTATTGTGCCTCCAAGCCTAGAGCAGCGTGCCATTCCTGCAGCTTCTGGACCCGGACCGCCGGATCATCCGGCAGCGCAAGAGGCCTCCCGCGGCAGTCGATTATCACGCCGACCACACCGCCCTCGATGGTTGCTGTATGCTCCCTGCCTCTGCCTGCGCCGACGTCCATTTTGCCGCCCGGCTTGATCGTGACTTCGCGCGTCTCGCCCGCCGCAAGTGGCACAAGCTTGACTGCGCCGAACGGCACTGAATGGCTCTCTCCGTCGATGGTGAGAGTACACGCCACCTCACCCGGCTTAATCCTTCCGACCGGCGCAATCACGCTTCCGAGCTTGATCAGACAATCCCGCTCGAACACCTGCGCCGCGGCCTCAGGCTGCACCACGGAGAGCACGCCAAGCTGAGGCATCATAAATATGGAGTCCACGGCCAGCATCGTAACGCCCTCCGGCTGATACGCATCCAACATCATATACGCCGCCTCGGTACGCCTCGGCGCGTGGCTCAGGACACCGCCGCTGCCGATCACCATGTCAAGCTTCATCATATTCACGAGCGTGGCGCCCGTTTCTTTCTGGTCCATGATGTCGCCCATCGTGCGCACGGTCTGCACGCCCTTGAGCGAACGCGCCAGGGTCTTGTGGTGCTCGAATGCGAGCCTCAACGCCTCGCGCGAAACGGCCTGCTCGATACGCAGGTCACGCAGAGTCTGAGGGATCGTGGTCGGACGGATCATCTTGTTTCTGAGCGTATTCCGAAGGCTGCTCTCGTCCACTGCAAACGGCGCCCAACGGCTGATGTTCGCCGTCCCCGCCTCGGCAAGCACATTGCAGATCGAGTAACTCATCCCCAGGTTCGCGCTGACGGTGCGGTTATAGACCCCGTCAAACACGGAAAAAAGATCGGTCGTCGCGCCACCGATATCCGCCGCGAGCACATTGATATGCATCTGCTCAGCGACAGTCTGGATGATCTTCCCCACCGCGTTCGGCGTGGACATAATCCCGGAGCTGACCCATTCGCTCAGCTTGCCGTAGCCCGGGGCCTGTTGCATAACGTGTTGGAGGAACAACTCGTGGATTGCCTCGCGCGCCGGGTCCAGGTTCTCCCTATCGAGTGTCGGCCGGAGGTTATCGACTATCCTCAGATCGACTCGATCGCCCAGCACCTCCTTGACCGCCTCCCGGGCTTCCTTGTTGCCCGCATAGATGACCGGCAATCTCAGCCCGATTCCCAGCCGCGGCTTCGGGTCAGCCGATACCAGCATCTCCGCAAGCTCAACCAGATGCTTCACGGTTCCGCCATCGGTCCCGCCGGAGCAAAGGATCATATCCGGGCGCAGTTCACGGATACGGCGCACTTTCTCGTAGTCCTTGCGGCCGTCATCAACGGCGATAACGTCGATGATGATCGCACCTGCGCCGAGTGCGGCCCTCTCCGCGCTCTCCGCGCTCATCGCCTTCACGACGCCCGCCACCGTCATCTGCAGGCCGCCGCCCGCGCTGGAAGTAGACAGGTAGATGTCCACGCCATCTGCCCCTTCCGAGGCGCCAGCCTGGCGAGTGATGATGTGTCCGGTATCGTCGAGGATGCGTCTACCGGCCAGTTCCTCCACTTCCCTTACCGCGTTCACAACTCCTACGGTAACGTCATCAAACGGAGCTTCTACCGTGGTGGGAGCCTCTCCCCTGACCACGAGCCGGTACTCTTCACCTTGTTTTTCGATGAGGATTGCTTTTGTAGTGGTGCTGCCACAATCAGTGGCAAGAATGCTATTGATCTCAGTCAACTGATCACCTGGTTCCCAGTTTCAAGTATCAGTTGATTTTACCATTGACGAGCGATCCGGGGCAACTAACAGACGGCGCGAGTTGCCGTCCCCGAACCGGAGCCGTCAGTTCCCAGCGCCGGCGGTTCCTGTCGGTTGAGTCAATGACAGATCTATTGTGGCGTTCCTCTTGATCATTGCCGGGATGTCCTTGAACCGTTCCGCGCTGACTTTGATGTCCGACGTCGTGACAAAGTCCATCACCATTTTGTCGAATGCCTTCTGGTTCGCCTTCTTGAGCGCCAACTGCTCCCTGATCAGGCCTTTGACCTCGTCGAACCTTTGCGTCTCAGCGGGGCGCTTCTCGTTGACCCTTATGATAGCCCAGGTCTTGTCGTTCTTGTCCTGGAAAAAGACGGGCTTGCTGTATTTACCTTCGGGTGTACCGAAAGTAGTGATGCGAACGATCTCCGGCACGGACGCCATATCAGAGGTTATCCAGCCGACCTTGCCACCGTCAGGCGCGGTGGTCTTGTCCTCTGAAAGCTCTCTCGCAGTCTTTGCGAAGTCCTTGCCTGCCTCCAACTGCTTATAGACATAGTCGATCCTGGCCTTATCTCCGCATGCGATGACGCTGATATTGCACGCTTCCGGCATCTTGAACGAGCCCGAGTTCACCCGCGTATCGTAGTCCTTCTTCAGGTCCTCCTCGGAGACCTCGATGCCCTTGGTGATCAGGTTGATCAGGGCTTGCTGCATTCCAATCTGCCGGCGCCATTCCTCGATAGATATCCCTTGCGCCTTCAGTTGCGCTTCAATGTTCGCGTTCCCTCGCTTGGCATAAGCGATCTTGGCATCGATCTGCTCGGCAGTCGGCGCAACATTCTCCTTCTCAGCCAGTTGGGTGAGCAGCAATTGCGTGATGCACTGCTGTACGACATACTCACCTGCGGGGATCAGGACGCTCTTTCCGCCTCTGGTTGCCTGGATTTTGACCTGCTCAAGCTTGCTATAGTACTCATCTTGGCGGATTGAGACGCCGTTGACTGTGATGAAATCACTCGCGGAATCGGCGCCCGCACCCGGCGACACCGATAGAACAACAAAAAGGAGCACGAATCCAGCAACTCTGGCCATGGCAGCCTCCTGAAAGAGCGTTGCTGGAATTATGGCAGGAGACCTGCGGAAAGTCAACGCGAGCAGTAATGCGCGAAGACGGCCCGCCTGAGGACGCGCCGTCATCCGTCGCTATTCTCCTCTGCTGCTCCTTACAGCCCGCCGTCCTTGATGAAGATCACGTTGAACTTGTCGAGGAACTTGCCTTTCTCGTTCTCGGCAAGCAGCAGATCGGCGTCAGCATCACACAGCACCGGATCGGAGCGGAAGTTGCCTCCTCCTCGCGCTACGGCCTTGATGATCATCGGATTGGAGCCACAGCGATCGCTCTTCTTCGCCTCTTCCAGGCTCTTGGCGTAGCCGACAATCCCCTTATCGGCAACAAACTCGAGGTCCACTTTTACGGTGCCCCACACCTCATCGCCGTTGAACCTGCGAATCTTGGGGCTCATGCATCTATCCAGTCCCAGCCCGAGGGTGTCAATTATCACAGACGTATAGGGACGGCCGGGTTCGGATGGTTTCGCGGACGGTGGGGGTTGAGTCGGCGCGGGAGTGCCCTGTGAGCAGACCGGCGCCACGCAAGCAAGACAAACACCTGTTAGCAGTACGATAGTGGCAATACGCATGGCTCTGACCTCCCCGGCTGATTCTGCTTCGTCCTCTATCAGTCTCATTCCGTAGCCCGGAGGATTATCGGTCTGGCGTTAGTACGGGATTTGCGCTTGATAGCGCGTAGCTGCTTCTGCTATGCTAGGTGCGTTAGCAGCGGATGAAACCCGATACCGGAACATCCCGCTTGGGCTTGCCCGTAAAGCACAATGAAAACAGACCGAACAGGAGTCTAGGAGCGAAAATGAACGTCAGGCTATGGGGAGTTTTGTTCATACTGCTTGCTGGGCTTGGCAGTGTGTCATGGCTTCTGTCGCGCCGGCAGACGGCTCCACAAAGAGCACCGCTGCAGATGCCGTCAGAACAGGCGCTGAAGGGGGTTGCGGGCACGGACACGCCGAAGCTGAAGCAGGCAACAAAGCAGCCAGGCAGAGTGGTCGTGTTGAATACGAATCGCGGATGTATTGAGTTCGTGCTCTACGAGAAGGACTGCCCCAGGACCACCACCCGCATCGCTAGTCTGGTCGAAGGAGGGTTCTACGACGGCGTCACGTTCCCCCGCGTCGAGAACTGGGTCATACAGACTGCTCAGGCGAAACGCGACATTCCGCCGATGGGCTTGGAGCTTACGAAGGGCCTTACTCATTGCAGGGGCACTGTAGGAATAGCCCGAACCGACAACCCGAACTCCAACACCAGCGTCTTCTACATTACCCTGGAGGCCACTCCTGCCCTGGACGCCGGCTACACCAACTTCGGCCGCGTCATCAAGGGCATGGACGTGGTGGAGAAGATCAAGCCTAACGACAAGATAGTGAAGGCAACGATCCGCCCGTCAACTCCAGCCGACAGAAACACTCTTAAGGCTCTCCTGCGCGGGGACTCGAAGTAGCTGCAGGCCATTTCGCGAACCTCGGCGCTCAAAACATTCTACCTTCCAGCAAAAGACAGGAAGGTATGCGCGGTACAAAGCCTGTATAGCATGAATGGAGAAGCGATTCCCGAGGTGGCAAGGAATGGATGATTCACTAGGCTCCAACAGCGACTTCAGGCAGAGGTTCATCGTTACCATCGAGTGGTCACCGGAGTCTGGCGCCAGGCTCACTGAAGGCGATGTACACGAAGTAGTTGAGGCGCTGGCCCTGGAGATCGATGAGGACGCGACACTAGAGGTCGCGGAGACGCTGGACACCGGCGACTAATCTGCAACACAAGCGAGCGTGGCAGCGCTTGCGAGGCCCCGTGCAGGGGGAAACACTCAAGAAGGCACTTCACTTTGAGTAACATGTCCCACAAAGGTATCGTGGACGTGAGATCGGCGCGCGTAATTCTCTCCAGATTCCTGCTGCCTCTGGAGATCGAAAGGGCCGGCATCGTCAACACATTCGGCAGGACCCTGGCTCAGGATCTCGTTGCACAGTCTCCTGTTCCGCCGCATGGTTCCGCGGCGATAGATGGATACGCCGTGATAGCGTCCGACACTGCGGGAGCCACCGGCAGCAACCCGATGGCAGTCAGTGTGCTTTCCAGCTCCAAACCCGGCGGAAAAGCACTGGAGCCTGGCACCGCCATGAGGGTCCGCAGAAATGATCCCCTGCCCAAGAATGCGGATGCTGTAGTGGAGCTAGGTTCCACCTACCGCCCCGAGAATGGCGCTCAGCTCTTTATACTTGACGAGGTGATGCAGGCTGCGAACGTCATTCCCGCTGGATCCGTCAGCCCCGCCGGCCGCGTTGTACTCCCTGAGGGCATTCCCATCGGCGCCTGTGAGATGGAGATGATCACCGCGCTCGGATGCCACGGGGTGCCAGTGAGAAGACGACCGAAGATATCGGTCATCACGAGCGGGGCCGACATCGTGGACAGCTTCGGCGACATAGACCCGGGGGAATGCAGAAACGCCACACGCTACGCGCTGGTCGGGATGGTCCTTGGGTCAGGATGCGAGCTGGGCAGGCTCATCCACGTGAAGGACGGCCGCCTCGGCATTCAGAGGGCGCTCGGCCAATGTGAGGGCTCCGACGCGGTCATTGTCTCGATCAGCTCGCACGAACGGCACGATCTATCGCTCGAAGCCATCGCCGCTGTAGGGACTCGTCATTTCAACCGGGTCCAGATGGAACCCGGAAACTGCGGGTTTGGAATCGCATTCGACAGGCCTGTGTTTGCGATAGAGAACAAATACGCGCTCGAGGCGTTTGAAGCAATCATCCGGCCCGGCCTGATGATGCTGCTGGGCAGGCGGAATCTCGACCGCCCGAAGATAGTCGCGCACCTGGCCTCCACGCTCAAGTTGAACCCCGGAACAACGCACTATATCAGGGCTCTGACGTCCGTCCACAACGGCACGAACGTAGCGAAGCCCGCTGCCGATCCATCTCAGGCCAATTCCCTGATCGTTATTCCGGAAAACGAGGATCTCGTCAAGCGCGGGGAGACCGCCGAAGTCCGGCTCCTGCTCTAGAAGCCTTCCTACGCGCCAAACCCCATTCTGGGACGTGTGTCCTCCAACAGCGCCTTCGCCAACTCCGCCGCTACTCTCGCGTTGTTCTTCAGCAGCGCCGTATTTGCTGCAATCGACTTCCCACCCGTCAGAGTCGCAACGCGGTTCAGCAGCCAGGGCGTCAGGTCCTTGCCGCGGATGCCGCTTTCGGCTGCTTCCTTCGCTGCGGCGTCGAGTTCCTTGGATATATCGATCTCGTCCGCTTCCGGGATGGGCACCGCCACCAAGACCGCAGTCCGCAGCGGGACAACGCCGAGAGCGCAGTTGATGGTATCGGCGAGCGCTCTGACGGAATCGAAGCTCGGAATGCCTATGCCGGTGGACCTGCTGTAGAAGGCAGGCATCTCATCCGTCTGGAAACCATACACGGGCACGCTGTGCGTTTCCAGCCATTCGGCGGTTGCGGGCACGTCCAGCACCGCCTTCGGCCCCGACGATACGATCACTATCGGCGTTCTCGTCATCTCCCACAGATCAGCCGATATGTCGTTGGCGGCGCTGTCCCTATGGACGCCACCAATGCCGCCCGTTGCCATCACGTTGATCCCTGCCGCACAGGCAATCCGCGCCGTCGCGGAGACGGTCGTGCCACCATACAACTTGGACTGCACTGCATACGGAATATCCCTCACGGCCACCTTCGCAGCGCCGCCCTGCCCGAGCTTCTCGATTTCCTCCCGCGTCAAGCCGACCCGCATCTTGCCCTCGGTCACGCCAACAGTCGCCGGCACGCCTCCGGCCTGGCGGACCGCATCTTCCATCGCAAGCGCCGTCTCCACGTTCACCGGCGACGGAAGCCCGTGCGCGATCACAGACGACTCCAGCGCTACCACCGCCTCGTTGCGGTTCAGCGCGCCTGATATTTCACGGGATATGTTCAAAGGGTCTTGCATAGCCAAATCCTCAATCGTTACCAGTAGTATCGCCCAAACTCGTTATAGCTTATGCGCGGCGTGCAAGACTTCCTGCCGGGGCCTGCCCTTGAGCTTGCTACTCACATCGTTGTAAAATGTCGGTGCACTCATACCTGCATCGGAGGCTTCAATGGCTCTCGACAAGTACGGATACTTCTCCGCGGACGGCAAGGAATTCATCATCACCCGGCCGGATACGCCCGCACCGTGGGTGAACTACATATCCAACGGCCGCTACACGGGGCTGGTCTCCAACACCGGCGGCGGGTTCAGCTACTGGATGGACCCGCGCGACAGCCGCATCACCCGCTTCCGCTACAATTCGCTGCCGGTGGACCGCCCCGGCAGATATGTTTACCTAAAGGACACCGATGGCGAGATCTGGAGCCTCTCCTGGCAGCCCACCGGCCACAAACCCGACCTTTACGAGTGCCATGTCGGCCTCGGCTATCAGACCATTCGCCAGGTCTACCGAAACGTCCGCAGCGAGATCACCTACTTCGTTCCGCAGGACGATGACCTGGAGATATGGCTCATCAGGCTTCGCAACGAGAGCCGCGAACCAAAGCGCCTCAGCATCGTAAGCTACGTCGAGTTGTGCCTTGGCCACGCCCTGCAGGACCTCATCATGCAGGCAAACGACCAGCACTTCAACCTCGCCAGTTTCTCCCGCGAGGACAACACGATCTACGCGACCAAGAACTACTGGGTCCGCAATCGCGGGGTATCCGTCGCGCAGCCCAACGAGGGCTGGGACCGCTACGTGTTCTTCACCTCCGACCTGCAAGCACAGTCCTGGGACACGCTAAAGGACGCGTTCATCGGCAAGTGGCGCAGTGAGACGAACCCGATCGGCGTCGAGAACGATCTCCTCTCCAACACCAACATAACCTCCGGAGACGCCTGCGCCGCCCTTCAGAGCGAGGTAATCCTTGAACCGGGCCAGGACATGGAGTTCGTGGTCCTGATGGGCGTTACGCCGCGTCCGTCCGATTCCGGCGGCCTGCCGATCCCGCCGCCCGGAGCGCGCGAGATCATCGCCAACTACCGCTCACCGGAAGCTGCGCACAAAGCGTTAGCGCGGGTGAAGGCGTGGTGGGATGATTACCTCTCGCCAGTCCACGTGGAAACGCCCGACCCTCAGATGAACCTGATGCTCAACGTCTGGGGCGAGCGCCAGTCCTGGGTTACGTTCAACATGAACCGCAACGCAGGCTACTACCACGGCGGACTGCTGTTCGGAGTAGGCATCCGAGACCAATCGCAGGACATGATGGGCCCGCTCCTCGCAAAGCCCAACGACGTGGCGGAGCGCCTCCTTGAAGCGCTCTCGAAGCAGTTCCAGGACGGCAGCACTCTCCACAACTACTTCAAACTGACTGGGCAAGGCGAGAAAACGGGGCACTCCGATACGCCGCTCTGGCTGCCGATGGCGGTAATGAACTACCTCAAGGAGACCGGCGACTGGGCTTTTCTGAACAACGTGGTCCCGTTCCATGATGGTGGCGAATCGGATGTCCTCGACCACGTGATCCGCGCGTGCGACTACGTCCTCTCCCAGTTGACCGAAAACCACCTGCCCAAGTTCGGCCCCGGTGACTGGAACGACACGCTCGACTACGTCGGCCGCAAGGGCAAGGGCGAGAGCATCTGGGTCGCTCACTTCCTCTGCTACATCCTGCGAGAGACAGCCGCGCTGTTGGACAAGATCGCCGAGCAATCGATCTGCCCCGGCACTGCATACCTCAAGGAAACGGCCTCGAGATACCGAAACGAGTACGACCTCATCAAGCAGGCGCTGAACGAGCGATGCTGGGATGGAGAGTGGTATATCCGCGGCATCCGCGACGACGGAGAAGTCATCGGATCGAGCAAGAACGCGGAAGGCAAGTGCTTCATGAACGCCCAAAGTTGGGCCGTGATCTCGGGAGTTGCTGAAGGAGAGCGCGCCAAACTTGCACTTAGCTCAGCAGACAGGCTGTTGATAACTTCGAGGGGGCCGAAGATTCTATCCCCAAGTTATACACAGGTCGACCCCGGCGTCGGACTCGCCACCAGGTGCGTCCCTGGCAAGAAGGAAAACGGAGCGATCTTCAACCATGTGGCAGCTTGGGCGATCCTCGGCAACTGCGTCATCGGGGAAGGCAACCGGGCCTACGACTACTATCGCAAGACAATGCCGATGGTGCAATCGGACCCGGACCCTGATCTGTATAAGATGGAGCCCTATGTCTATTCAGAGTATGTCACCAGCGACGATCATCCGACATTCGGCCAGGCGAGTCATTCCTGGCTGACCGGCTCCGGGGTATGGATGTTCAGGGACGGGCTAGACTACATCCTCGGCATCCGCCCGACCTACGATGGCCTGATGATGGACCCGTGCATCCCGGACAAGTGGGACCACTACAAGGTCTCCCGCCGTTTCCGGGGCGCGACCTACGAGATCGAAGTCCAGAACCCAGGTCACGTTCAGCACGGCGTTGCAAGGATCGCGGTAGACGGCAAGGATATCGACGGCAACATCCTGCCCCTTGCACCAAAGGGCAGCACGGTCAAGGTCGTCTGTGTAATGGGCTAATCCGTCACGCCAAGCCGGGGAATCGGAGCATCCTGAGCCTGTCGAAGGGTCGCTCCGTTCCAGGCGACAAACCTGCATTACTAGCAGGCTGAGGGACGGAGCATCCTGAGCCCGTCGAAGGATCGCTCTGTTCCGACCGATCGTGACACTGAAAGGGGAACACAACTTGCTATTCGCAGCCGAAGAACTGAATGCACGGATTGACGTCCTGCGCGGCTACCTGGCGAAAAACGATATCGACCTCGCCATCCTGAGCCAGAACTCCGACGTCTTCTACTACTCAGGCTCCATCCAGCCGCTCTACGTCGTGGTCCCGACGCAGGCAGACGCCTTCGCACTCGCGCGAAAGGGACTCACGCGCATCAACGCGGAAGTATTCCACATCGGAACCGAGCCGTTCACGGGCGGAAAGGATCTTGCAGCCATCTTCGCTCGACGCGGCCTGAACGAAGCCCGCAGAGCCGGTCTCACGCTCGACACCCTCTCCTACGCCTCCGCAACTCGCCTGCAGAAGCTCTTCCCTCAGGCTGAGCTAACCGACATCGCCTGGGACATCCGCCTGCTCAGAATGGTCAAGTCGGAAGCAGAGATCGCCATCCAGCGCCGCGCGGGCGAGATACAAGCCAAAGTGCCCGAGATAGTGCGCGCTGCGCTCGAACCCGGCATAACCGAACTCGAACTCACCGCCGTGATCGAAAGCTACTTCCGCCTCAACGGCCACGGTGTGTGCGTTCCGTGCAGGCGCGAGGGCGTGGACACTGTGCCCTTCGGAGTCTGCTCCAGCGGCACAAACAGCCTCGCGGGCACCAAGTTCGAGGGGATCTGCGCAGGGGCGGGCCTCTCGCCGGGCGCTCCCTACGGCGCGAGCCGCGATACCATACCCGAGGGCGCTCCCATCATCCTCGACTTCGGCTTCATCCTCGACGGCTACATAATCGATCAGACACGTATGGCCTCGATCGGCAAGCCGTCCGATGAAGTGATCAAAGCCTACGATGCGATGGTCGAAATCGAGCGAGAGATCATCAAGATGCTCCGCCCCGGCACACCCTGGGAAGCGCCCTACAACCGGGCAGTCGAGATGGCCGAGTCGATGGGCTACGCCGACACATTCATGGGCGTCGGCACGGAGCGCGTCAAGTTCGTAGGCCACGGCGTGGGGACCGAGCTTGATGAACCTCCGTATCTAGCGCCGGATATGACTGATGAGCTTGCCGCCGGCATGGTCGTCGCAATCGAGCCGAAAGTAGCCCTGCCAGGAATCGGCGTCATCGGAATCGAGGACACCCTCGTCATCCGCGATAACGGCGTCGAGGTTCTCACCACCGCCTCACCTGACTTCATCATTACCCGCAAAGGAGCATAGTCTTGCCAAAAGTAGCCATATCCAGAGTATCCGACGTCAATTGCGCTGAAGCTATCGAGAAAGCAGTTCGGGCATCTGTCGCGCTTGCCTGCGATTTCGATGCGCTGTGCAAGGGCAAGCACGTCGTGCTGAAACCGAACGTGTACTGCCCCAATCCCGCGCCGATCACCACGGATCCCCGCGTCATCGCGGCGCTTATACGTGCCGCCAAAGACGCCGGAGCGCGCCGTGTCACGGTCGCCGAGGGCCGCAGCATATCTACCAATCTCTTCCGCAAGAACGCGAACACAACCCGCGACTGCTTCGCCGCCATCGGAATGGACAAGGCCGCAAGCGACAACGGCGCCGACATGGTCTTCCTCGAGGAGGACGAGTTCCTCGATCTTACCAGTGAAGAGGCCGTTGTCCTCAAGGAGGCCCGCATTCCGCGCACGATCTACGAGGCCGAGGTCCTGATCAACGTTCCGGTGCTCAAGAATCACAGCCTAACTTTGACAACCCTGGGAATAAAGAACCTCCATGGAACGATCTCCGACAAGGACAAGCTCTTCGGACACGACTACCACCACATCCCGCAGAAGCTCGTCGATATCCTCCGCTACAACAAGCCTGCCCTCACCGTCATCGACGGGGTTCGCGGCCTGGAAGGCGATCACGCGGACATGGGCAAGCCGGTCGATATGGGCATCATCCTGTCAGGCCAGGATATCGTTGCCGTGGACGCGGTCGCGGAGGCTGTAATAGGCCTCGACAACCTGCAGGTTGATACTACGCGGCTCGCTAACGAGCAGGGAGTCGGCGTCGGCGATATCAACAAGATCGACGTAGTCGGCACGCCGGTTGCCGAAGTCAAGCGTGTGTTCGCACTGCCCGATATCGCCATAGACGAGAAGCGATTCCCCGGCCTCAAGGTCTGCGCGGGCGACTACTGCCGCGGCTGCGAGTACTACATCCGCCGCGGAATCGACCGCCTCGTGGAGAACAACGCGCTCGACCCGAGCGACCCGGTGACCATCGTTTTCGGCAAAGATCCCGAAGTAGACCCCGACACCAAGGGCAGGGTGATACTCCTCGGAGACTGCGCGCTTGAGAGCAAATCGGTCAAGGAACTGCGCAACAGGCTCTGGCTCACGGAACGCCTGAAAGTGATCTACTGCTGTCCGCCGATGGAGTTCCGCATGAGGGCGCTCGAACTCGCCGGCGACTGAGCTGATCTAGAAGCTCGGCGACCGATCCTAACGCCGAATCACGGAAGGACTGAACCACGGAAGGGACTTCGCCGTTTCCTCCGTGGTTCCGTGTGCGCTCGGATGCGTCTGATCTTCAGCCTGATTTGACACCAAATCAGGCTGAATGCTAAACTCTCCACGAAACAAGCCCAGGAGGACACAATGTACGTTGGCCGAATTGTAGCCGTTGGCAAGACTGACAAGCCATTTGTCGCATATCGTGTTTCATCGAGGTCGTTTCCGAACCGCGTCGCACGCATAGCTGACGTGGGAGTAGCAATCCAGCCGCTCGACCCCGAGGACATGAAGCGCAACCCCTACATCGCCTACAACTGCATTCGTGTCTCCTCAAAGGGCGTCGTCGTATCAAACGGCAGCCACACCGATCCCATCTACGAAAAGATCGAAGCAGGCGTTCAACCCGACGTAGCGCTGCAGCAGGTGCTTACCGAGATGGGCTACGAGAAGGACGATTTCAACACGCCACGCATCGCGGGCGTCGTCACCGATACGATCGGCTTTATCGGCACCGTGCGCGCCGACGGTCTCGAAGTCAGCAGCGTCGAACTCGAACCGAACTCCTGCCATGTGATCTGCACTTACGAAATGGACCGCGTGGAGAGCAAGAGCCATCCGTTCGTGGCCGAATCAGCCGAGGAGGCCGCAAGATACGTCGTGGATGGCGGCATCTTCAAGGACCTGGAGCTGCCGATATGCGCCGCTTCCTGGATGGGATCCCTCGCGGTCTACAACCCGCACGAATAGAGAGGCATCAGTAGGGATAGCCGTCCATTGGCAGGAATCTCACCTGGCCCTTGAGATTGAGCATCAGCACGCCAGCTTTGTCCGTGCCTGGCGCCAGCGGGTGAAGGAAGTTGTCCACCAGCGGCCCGCCTACGGCTGCCCGCCGCGCGGCCTTCTTCTCATCTCCCACCCACAAGCATAGCTGACGATTCTTGAGGTCTACGTCCAGGCGCGGCGGAGGCGCGTTCTCTATGTAGAGCTGATATGATTGCGGCCAGAAGTGATAGCTCGCCTTTATCTGACGCACGCTCGTCGAGTATGCAGGATAATGAGTCGTATAAGCGGGCTCAAGAGGATCCGCGCCAGGCGAGCCCGCGTCTTTGGCATTCGGACAGAGGAAAACCTTGTTGTTCCTCACATAGTTCCACAGGCAGGCGAAACCTCTCTCCTGGACTGCGAAATCGGCTGTAATCGGGTGCGGAGGCATCGGCATATAGCCGTGATTGTTCTCGGCATACATGCATATCGCCTGATAGATAGTTCGGAAGTTGCCCACGCAGTTCGTCCGGCGCGCGTTCTCCTTTGCCCTCGCAAACATCGGAAACAGGATGGCCGCCAGAATTGCAACAATTGCAATAACTACCAGCAGTTCGATCAGCGTAAAAGCTCGACGGTTTGGCATGCCATACACCCCCGAAAGCAGCATCCTAACCGCATTTTACCCCCCGGCTGGCCGCCTGTCAACGATTTTGTCCACCCAGGAGAAAAATAAACATCTGTTGACATATGGTCATTCATGGGGCATCCTGCAGGTGGATGGCGAGATTTCCACTCGCTCTGGCCCATTCCCGTCGAAAGATCTTCGGCAGTCTTGGCGGACGCCAAGGGGGAGGGCCAGTGTTGGATGACAGTCGCCGAGGCCTTGCACTCCACGATTTGCCATCCAGCACTCCGGCCCCGTCACCCCGATTTGTATCTTCACCCGGCAAGTGGTATAATCTCTGAGCACGCACCCGTAGCTCAGTGGATAGAGCGCTTGCCTCCGGAGCAAGAAGTCGGGCGTTCGAATCGCCCCGGGTGCGCCACTTTCCCTCAACCCCTACCCTTAGCCCGCACTCCGTTGTATAATGCCAGTGCGCTATGCCAGTCCAATGATGGAAAGGGGCAACAACATGCGAACCTGCACTGTCATCGCAGTCCTGCTGACCGGATTGCTGACCACAATGGGAGGGGCTACCGTGAACCTCGTCGAAGACGGTCGTTCGAGCTACTGCATCATCCTCGCTAAGGATGCGTCCACCTCCGAGCACTATGCGGCCAGCGAGCTCAAGCGCTTCATAACAGAGATGTCGGGGGCGACCATCCCCTACTCGCCTGACGGACCGACGCCCCCCGCGAAAGCGATCCTCCTCGGCGATTCCCAGGCCCTCCGGTCGCTGGGCGTGGAGATCGACTGGAAGGACCTCGGCGACGAGGGATTCGTCATAAAGACGGTCGGCGATCGCCTGATCATCGCCGGAGGCAAGCTCCGCGGCACGCTCTACGGAGTCTACTGGTTCCTGGACTTGCTCGGCTGCCGGTGGTATGGCAAGGACGCGAGCACTATTCCGAGCAGGCGGACCATCACTCTCGGGGATATCGACATCAAGGAGAAGCCCGCGTTCGAATACCGCGAAGTCTACATCCGCGAGGCGATGAACCCGGATTGGGCGTCACGCAACCTCACTAACGGCGCGCACGCGCAGTTGGACGCGAAGCGCGGCGGATGCGTCGCCTACTACCCGTTCGTTCATACGTTCGGCGCGATCCTGCCGCTGGAGAAGTACTGGGACACGCACCCCGAATACTACTCCGAGATCAACGGCAAGCGCACCAGGGATCATACCCAGCTCTGCATGTCCAACCCTGAAGTTGTGAAGCTGGCCACGGGGGTCGTGCTGGGCTGGATGAAAGATCATCCGGAAGCGAAGATATACTCCGTCTCGCACAACGACTGGTACAACAACTGCCAGTGCGCGACATGCAGGGCGATCGACGAAGAAGAAGGCAGTCCCTCGGGCCTGTTGCTCCGGTTCGTGAATGCGATCGCGGCGGAGACCTCCAAGGTCTACCCGGACAAGCTGGTCGACACGCTTGCGTACCAGTGGACCGAGAAGCCGCCGAAGATCACCAAGCCGCACCCCAACGTCCGGGTCAGGCTCTGCCCGATCTTCTGCTGTGAAGCGCACCCCTACGAAACCTGCGACGCGAAGCAGAACAAGGAGTTCATGGAGAACCTCAAGGCGTGGTCGCAGATCACCGACCAGCTCTACATCTGGCACTACAACACCAGTTTCCGGAACTACCTGAACCCATTCCCGGACTTCCGGCAGCTTATGGACACGGCGAAGCTCTACAAGAAATATGGTGTCAAAGGCATCTTCTGGGAGGGCGCCTATCCGCCCGGAGGCGGGACCGAACTCGGCTACTTGCGCTCATATCTGCTGGGCAAGATATCCTGGAACCCGGACATCGACGGTTACGCCGTAATGAACTCATTCTGCTACGATTACTACGGCAAGGCGGGCAAGTACATACTCGAATACATCGAGATGCTCGAGGACAAGGTCACAAAGGACAACATTCACACTCACATCTGGGCCGGGCCGCAGGATGCCTACCTGACGCCCGAGATTATGGCCACGTCGGAGGAGCTCTTCGACAAAGCGGAGGCTGCTGTTGCGGATTCGCCCGTAATCCTGGACAGAGTTAGGCTCTCCCGAATGCCGATAGAGTTTGTCAAACTTATGAAGCCAATCCTGGACAAGCAGACCAAAGGCCACGAGGCAGAGCACCTTAGGAACCTTGATCTGTTCATGGAAAAGTGCAGAGGCTACGGCATAGACAGCATACGCGAAGGCCAGCCATTGGAAGCCTTCTACAAAGAAACAAAAGCAGCCATCGGCGGGTAAGGGATTGTCACACGGAACCACGGAACAGGAACGGCTGAGGAGCCGAGCTAAGCTATGGCAGACACGGCTTTCCAATCTTCGCCCTTCCGCTCTCTTGCGTTTTCGTGTTTCTCCCTTCTCTTCCGTGCTTCCGCGATTCCGTGCTTCCGTGTTCTATCCTTAGGAGAATGAAGTGACAACTGACCCGAAACAGAAACTCGAGCGCACCAGCTTCCAGGAAGCTGGTGCCTACCAGCCGCGCATAGACATCAAGACCGACGTTGCAATGGTCTATGGCATCGACCCCGGCCTGCCGGACCGCATCAAGACCTGGCGCGACCAGGGCTACAGGATCCATGTAATGACCGGTGTCGCCTGGGGCAACTATCAGGACTTCCTGTTCGGCCAGTATGACGGCGAGAACCATGAGGACGCGGGCCAAAAGGACAAGCACGGCAATGTGATCGCGCACGGCCCTACTGTCCCCTATATGTGCCCGACGGAGACCTACGGCAAGTATCTCTGCGTCGGTGTCAAACGCGCAATCGACGCCGGAGCCGAGGCAATCCACCTCGAAGAGCCCGAATTCTGGGTGCGCGCCGGCTACAGTGAAGCGTTCAAGCGCGAATGGAAGGCTTACTACAAGGAGGACTGGATCCCGCCGCACTCCTCGCCGGATGCGCAATACCGCGCCTCCAAGCTCAAGTACTACCTCTATCGGCGCGCGCTGACGGACGTATTCACGTTCATCAGGGACTACAGCAAGCAGATCGGCCGCGAGGTCAAGTGCTATGTGCCAACGCACTCGATGATCAACTACGCGTGGTGGGGCATTGTCAGCCCGGAATCGAGCCTCGTGCTGATCGAGGGATGCGACGGCTACATCGGCCAGGTCTGGACCGGCACCTCGCGCACGCCCAACAACTACATGGGCGAGCACCGGGAGCGCACGTTCGAGTCCGCATTCTGCGAATACGGTTCACTCCAGAACCTCGTCCGCTCCACAGGCAAGCGGATGTGGTACTTGAACGATCCCATCGAGGACAACCCCAACTTCTGCTGGGCAGACTACAAGATCAACTGGGAGTCCACGCTCGTCGCCTCGCTCCTATGGCCGGATGTGTGGCGCTACGAGGTCGCTCCCTGGCCCAGCCGCGTGTTCAACGGCAAGTATCCAAAGAAGAACCTGCGCGATCTCGAAGAGGGCGAGACGGTCGATCGAGAGCCTATCCCTGCCTCCTACGCGACCGAGTTGATGACCGTCTTCCAGACGCTTAACGACATGAACCAGAAGGAGATATCCTGGGACTGCGGCACGCGCGGGATGGGAATCCTGATCTCGGACACGATGATGTTCCAGCGCGGCGAGCCCGATGGCAGCGACGCGGCTTTCGGCTCGTTCTTCGGTATGGCGATGCCGCTCATCAAGCGCGGGATGCCCGTCGAGCCCGTTCAGTTGGAGAACGTGACCATCCCCGGCTACCTCGATCCCTACAAGGTCCTGTTCCTCACCTACGAGGGCATGAAACCGCCGCGCCCGCAGCTTCACGACGCGCTGGCAGAGTGGGTCAAAGCCGGCGGGGTCCTGGTCTTCATCGATAACGACCTCGACCCCTACAATGCCGTCAGAGAGTGGTGGAACACGCCGCCGATGAACTACGCCACCCCGAGGCTGCACCTCTTCGAAAAGCTTGGCATAGACATGCCCGGCACGCACAAGGTCGGCAAGGGCGCCGTCATTCATTCCACCCACAGCCCGGCCAGGTTATCCTACTGCCCTGATGGCGCTTTCAAGGCCACCTATCTGGCGAACGAGGCCTGCCAGCTGGCGAATCTCAAGTGGCGCGAAACGAGCTACATCCTGATGCGCCGCGGTCCGTACGTAATCGCCGCCGGCCTGGACGAAACACTGGAACTGCCGGTACGCACGATCAAGGGCACGTTCATCGACCTCTTCAGCCCGACCCTCGACGTCGTCAACTCGGTCGAGCTCGCCCCCGGCTCGCGCGTACTCCTGCTCGACCTCGCCAAAGCCCGTCATCCTGAACTCGCTTCAGGATCCAAAGTCCTGGCGTCAGCGTCGAAAGTCCTGGAAGTCACAACGACGGCGAACTCGATCAGGTTCCACTCCGAGGGCCCGGAGGCAACAACCTGCGCAACCCGCGTAGCACTACCCTCCGAGCCCAAATCAGCCAAAGCAGACGGCGCCGACATCCACTTCGCCTGGCACGCTGAATCGAAGACCGCCCTTCTTACCTACCCCAACTCGCCGGAAGGGAAGTGGATCGAGATCACTTGGTAGCCCAAGAGGGTATCCCAAATAGACAAAACCCCGGGGCATCCTGAGCCTGTCGAAGGACGCTCCGGGTCAACTCCGCACTCCGCAATCTACATTCGTCTGGCTTCTTCTGCCATCGCAATCACGTTCTCAATCGGCACGTTCGGCAGCAGCGCCTCGTGGCTCGGGCTGACGACCAGGTTCGGCCCCAAAGCCTCCTTCACGCGCCTCACGTCCGCCCGAACCTCCTCCGGAGTCCCGTGCACGAGCAGGTCCTGCGTATCTATCCCGCCCAGGAACGCTATCTTGCCCTTGAAGTCCCGCGCGAGTGTCTCCGCATCCATATTCGCCGCCTTCGCCTGCAGCGGATGCAGCGCATCAACTCCCGCCTCGATGAACCCAGGAATGATCTTGTGAATCGCGCCGCAGCAGTGGTGCATCACCTGATACCCGTGCTCGTGCCCCTGCTCGACGAACTTCCGCGTCCACGGCATTATGAACTCCTCGAGCTGCTCCGGACTCACGAGCAGGTCGAGCTGTGTACCCAGGTCGTTTCCGAAGAACAGCGCATCGATCTCATCTCCGGCCGCCTCGAAGCACCGCCGGTTTGCCTCCAGGTAGAACTCGCATATCCGCCGCGTGACCTCGTGCACGATCTCGGGATGCGTATACATCTTCACGAAGTAGTTCTCCATCCCGAACATATCCGCCGCGATGTGGAAGAAGCAGCACCACATGCCGCTCGCCCTATACACATCCCCGGCGTTCTTCAGCCGGTCCACTATCTCCGTAAAATCCAGATAATCCGGGTTCGGCCACTCATGGGCCTCCACCTCGTCCAGGCTCTCGCAATCCGCAAACACCGGCCCGCTGTTGCCCGCGATCCCTACTCGCTCCATATTGAACAGCGGCTTGCCTTCCGGATGCTTATACGATTGCCACTCCGCGCATATCCAGCGCAAGTCGTCCTGCAGATACTGCCGAAGCTGCTCCTCATCGGAGTAACCGAAATGCTTGAGGTAGATCGGCAGCGTATCCGGATGCGGCATACCCAGCCAGAACCCGCACCGATCCGCCTTCTCACCCGCGAATATGGCTTTCACTCTCTCCCGACTTGTCATACAACCTCCAAGACCAATGCCCGTGCCCACACCTGGATCGCTGAACCACTTCGGCTGCTCCGTGATTCAGCCCTTCGTTGGTTCCGTTGCTTTCTCTTCTAAAACTTGTGCCTCACCGGCGTATTCGATAGCTCATCGATCCGGCCGCCCATCCGTATCGAGCTAGTCACGCGGCCATTCTCCGTGCGGATGTAAGTCACCTGCCCGGTCGCCGTGTAATCGCCGAACTTCACGCTCGCGTAGTCCGAATCGCACTCCACGTAGTAATCCACGCGCCCGCCGCCTAAGTCGATCGCCAGCCCAACTCCGTCCGCTCCTTCGAGCGCCACCGGCTCCAACTTAACGATCGGGCACTTCTTACCTTCCGGCGTCGGATAGAGCACGTAGGCCATCCTCGTCACGCCGGACTGCTCCTTCGAAAATATCGGCGTCGGGATAGGCCGGCAGCCATACGCCCCTTCCCGGATCCATCCCTGCACCATCGGTTCCTTCTCACCCGAGGCGACACGCACCTTCAGCCCACCATCCGCCATAGGGAAGATCGTCAGATTCGCGCCCTTGGCATCCGTAGTGCTGACCGACTTGGTCCTCTCGTCGATTGTCGCGCCGCTCATGTCCAGGTGGAACATACCATCGTACTTGTGCGATTGCCTGTCCGCTGGAGTCATCGTATCTACGACTATCCAGTACTCCGGCTTCACGAAGAACACGCTTCGCCTATGCCTAACCTTAATCGAGTTGTCGCTCGCGTAGTTGTCGGCGTAGACGCTCTTGGCGTAATCGCAGTTCTCGTTGGATGCCCACTTGATCGCCATCGGCTTTTCGAGCACATACCGCTCTCGCGGACGGCCTCTTCTGTGTTGCTCACAGCCGTCCACCATAACCGTATTGTGCGCGCGCGTCGATAGCACATACTTCCGCCAATCCGAGCTATCATACGGGTAATTGCCGGGGTCCACGAGCATATACTTCCCATACGCATAGAGCACGATGCTGAGTGCGTCCTCGTGCTGATGACCATAGCCGAAAGGCCCGGCGTCAAAGAGCATGTAGAGATCATCCGGGTCCCAGCCGGTGCGCATGATTATGTGTCCCGAGAACGGCAGCGCGATCGATCCTACCTCCGGCTTCGTCCCCTCCTTGCCATTGGTCGCCATCCACTGGTAGTCCTTGCGCTCCGGGAAGTATTCATGCGCCTGCTTCAGGCTGCCCCTGATGTTCGTATTGCCCGCGTCGTTCAGCCCCGGCAGATAACCGTTCGGCATCGACGCGTTGAGATTGTAGTCGTACATCTTCTGCAGCTTTGCGACGTAGTCCCTGGGCATCTCGATATCGTTCACGTGCGCGATCTTCCAAAGCCCGACGAAGTTGTTGAGGCTAACCTGATGATATCCCGTCGCCAACTCTATCTGCGCCCCATCCGGGTACACCTGCTTGTCGAGTTCCACATACATACGCTCGATTGCCGTCTTGCGCCAGTCCTCGGCCTCTCTGAACTCCGGGAACAGCACCCCGACGTGCATCAGGCCGTTGGTTTCCATCGTCAGCCAGTTCGCCGTGGTCGGCCATTTCATCAGATGCTGCGCGTGCTCGACCATGCTCTTGACCATCGTCACCACGGCCTCATCATCGAACGAAGGAGAAGTCAGGAACCGGTAAAACACCTCCGGCCACGTTTGGCCCATGCGTATTCCCGCCTCGATTGTCCGCCAGGTCTCGCTCCTGTTGCCGCTGTCGTTAAGCGGCACGGGGCAGTTCCGCACCCAGTGCTGCATCTGGTAGGCGAACTCCTTCGCGTACTTCTCCTCACCGGTTGCCCAATACGCGCGCGCAAGCTGCACCCAGATATGATGCCGGCTAAGCTGCCAGGGCCACTCCCTGTAGTTGATCGGGTTCAGCGTCCAGTCGATCTCGCCTTGGTATTTGTGATAGTGACTCACGCTGACAAGGTCGTGATCCATCACTCTGTCCGCCTCTCTCGTGTCAACGCCGTCGGGCCTCTTCTTGTACTTGGGACGCGCCTTCCAATCGAACCCTGGCGTCGGCTTTTCGCGGTTTCGGAAGTGCTCGGCCAGTTCATGCTTGGCAACGTTCAAGTCGCCCGACTCGATCGCCGCCCTGACCTTCTCCAACCCCGGATACTCAAGGTTCAGCATCCCAAGGAACTGCGCATCATCCGTCCTCGGCCCCACATCCTTCACCCTAGCAACCTCCGCCGCTTGTGTGCTCGCGCACACTGCAGCCATCACCAAGATCAGTCCAACCAACTTCATAGCCATCTCCTCATCTCACACGGACCCTCAATGCGTCAACTGCAGATCGCAGACGACCAGCCTATGGTCTGAGTTCTGAGTCCTGCAGGCCCTCACCTTGATTCCGCGAAACTCGCGGCTGACCCATATCTGATCAAATCTCAGGACCGGTAGATCATTCAAGACCGTGTTACCACAACCGATTCCGGCCTCGCGGAACGGATCATGCATCACGTTGGGCAGCTCACTCATTGCACCATCCCAACCCGGAGCATTGAAATCTCCGCCTATAACGGTCGGTATCCTGCCCTGCCTCTCAAGCCAGAGCGCGACCTCACTAAGCTCCCGGCGATGCGTTCGCCGGGCCGCTGCTTGTCCTCTGCAATAGCCGGAGGCGGAGTAGTCGGCGCCGAACTGAGGTGGACGGAGCCTGACACTCATCAACAGCACTTCTTTGCCCTTTAACCGCACCCGCAACGCATTTGCGCACGCCGGCATCTTATGGTTGGACCCAAGCTCGACGATGGTACCTCCAACCACCACCGAGGTATCGGCGCTCCAGGCGACGCACGCGCGCTTGCCATACAAAGACTGCCCGAGCGCTTCAACGTCCCGCCTGCTCGGTGACTCCTGCAGCAGTACAACATCAGGCCGATAGGAGGCAGCCTCGCGAGCTGCGGCGACACTTCCGACGGCGCAGTTCAGGGACACTACTCGCAGCACCTTAGAACGCGGGACGCGCGACGCGAGCCGGCTCCGCACCGGTCCGAGCAATATGGACTTTGGCTCCTCGCACAGAACCACTAGGTAGGTCAGCCACAAGCACATCATTCCCACGATGACGCGCCTGCTGCAACGCCTGCAGCCCAGCAGGGTCAACAGAACCCCTGGGACCGTCCAAGCCCACGGCGGCCATATCGTCACCGCGGCGCAAGCATCCGGCTCTCTGACATAGCACGCTGCCGTGAACAGCAACACTAGACCGCCGAGTATGAGACAGGCGGCCCTTACTCTATGAGGCAGACGGGACATGCTTCGACTCACTCAGCCCCCATGATCAATAGGCCCCGGATTCCTCCGGGGCCTCTACTGTCTAATTGCCTGTTACCTACGGCCTAGTATATCGCGTTCTCGGTTTCCTTGTCGAACACGTGAGTCTTCGCCATATCGACGATCAGCTCGATCTCCGTGTTTTCCTTCGCCTTGGTCTCAGCATCGATGGTGGCGATGATATCGTGGTCGCCGCAGCTCAGATACATCGTGACGTTCGGCCCCATCGGCTCGATCACATCCACCTTCGCCTTCATCTGATTGTCCGGCGTCGCCTCGACGATGTTCGCCAGGTTCTTGTCGAATACATCCTCCGGCCTCACGCCGAAGATAACATCCTTGCCCACATAGTCCTTCAACAGCTCGGCCTTGTCCGCCGGAGCCTTGACCTTGAAGCACGCACCGTCGATCGCGTAACCATCCGAGCCGTTCACGATCTTCGCTTCGAGGAAGTTCATGGACGGAGTCCCGATGAAACCTGCCACGAACATATTCGCTGGATGGTTATACAGCCCGAGCGGGGCGTCCACCTGCTGCACCACGCCGTCCTTCATGACAACGATCCTATCGCCCATTGTCATGGCTTCCACCTGATCGTGGGTGACGTAGATCGTGGTGATGCCCAGCCTTCTGTGCAGCTTGATAAGCTCGGCGCGAGTCTGAACGCGCAGCTTGGCGTCGAGGTTGGAAAGCGGCTCGTCCATAAGGAACACTGCGGGCTCTCGGACAATAGCCCGTCCGAGGGCGACTCTCTGCCGCTGTCCACCGGAAAGCTGCTTCGGCTTCCTCTGGAGAAGGTCCTTGAGTCCGAGCAGATCGGCGGCTTCATTCACGCGTGCCTGGATATCCTTCTTCGGCACCTTGCGCAGCTTGAGGCCGAACGCCATATTGTCGTAGACGCTCATGTGCGGGTAAAGGGCGTAGTTCTGGAATACCATTGCGATGTCGCGGTCTTTGGGCGAGACGTCATTCACGAGCCGGTCGCCGATTATGATCTCACCTTCGGTCGCTTCTTCGAGGCCCGCGATCATGCGCAGAGCCGTGGTCTTGCCGCAGCCCGACGGGCCGACGAGCACCAGAAACTCCTTGTCTTTGATCTCGAGGTTCATGTTGTTGACCGCGACGACGTTCTTGAACGTCTTGGTCAGGTTCTTGAGGACGACTTGCGCCATGTCAGAGGATCCTTTCGTTTCGCCTCGGGCCGGTCCCAATCCTGCCGAAGCGGCTACATAATGATGGTGCAGTTGGAGCGACACACAGAACGACCACAACAAGCACAGGAGCATCCTGAGCCCGTCCAAGGACCGCCGGCCGCCGATCCACAGCACACTGTGTCCCCGGGACTAGGGGCGGCAATAGGCCTACCGCAGCCTTACGAACAGATTATAAGCACAGCCACCTAGGTTGTCAAACAAGCGCGTTGCCTCACGATAGATGTCACCGAAACTGAATCGATGCCTCATTTGGAAATGTTACCGAAATGGCCGATGTGCTTCTCTGTGAGGAGGGGCACTGAATGGATCAGCACTCGAAATCTGAACTA
>JBPOHN010000129.1:0-7680 GCA_052035525.1 Armatimonadota bacterium | reverse complement strand
AGATGAAGATCAATCAAGGCAACCTGAACAGAATACCTTTCCTAACACCTGATGAACCGATTGCGCGCAGCTTTGGGCAGATAGTGGAACCGATTTTCTCCCGGATCAGGTCGCTTGCCGATCATTCGATTACTCTGGCCCAAATCCGCGACGCCCTTCTGCCCAAGCTCATCTCCGGCGAATTGCTCGTGCCGGATGCCGAGCGGATCGTTGGGAGGTGTGTTTGATGGCAATATCTAACAGTGAACCAGCCTTTGTGATGACCGGGGCCCGCGCAGCCGTGACTGGTGGACTAGTGCACATCGAGGAGCAGATAAAGGCTCTTGAATCGGCTGTTGTCGAGAACACAGGGCTGGCTTTTGATCTGGCCAAGACGCTCATCGAAAGCGCCTGCAAGACCATCTTGACGGAGCGCGGCGGCACGTTCGATAAGGACGATGACCTCCCAAAACTCTTCAAAGAAGCATCGCTGAGAGTGCCTTTTCTACCGCCTGCCCTTGCGGGAGAAAGTGGGGCAAGGAGGAGCCTGCAGCAGACGCTCAGTGGCTTGAGCACTGCTGTGCAGGGCGTATGCGAGTTGAGAAATGCCTTCGGTTTTGCTTCACACGGAAGCGACGGCCCGCGTCCTGCAATGGAAGGCGTTCAGGCTTTGCTGGTTGCCCAGACTGCCGACGCCATTATTGGGTTCCTATATTGCGTTCACAGCGAAGACCTTTCACGACCTCGCACTGTACCGCTCGCCTACAGCGACCATCCCGAGTTCAACGAATGGATTGATGATCAGTGCGAACGCATCCAAATCCTCTCGCTGCCCCCCTATCAACCAAGTGAGGTTCTGTTTGTCGTGGATCAAGAGGCATACCGTATTCTGTTGACTGAATATGAAAGCGATGACGCGACAGAAGATGGCGAACGAGCCAACGAGGGGGATAGCGTAGAATGAGCACGAGTGGTTTCACCGAATCCGTCGTCGAACAAGCCGCCCTCGCGTGGCTTGAGGCTCTAGGTTATACGGTAATCCACGGCCCTGACATTGCGGCGGGAATGGCAAGCGCTGAGCGCAGCGACCCCAACTACCGTGACGTGATTCTGGAAGGACGCGTGCGTCAAGCGCTCGTTCGACTGAACCCGGATCTGTCGAGTGAGGCTCTGGAAGATGCATATCGCAAGCTCACGCATGTTGATGCGCCATCGCTAGTGGAGCGCAACCGCGCTGTGCACCGCCTGCTCGTAGATGGAGTGACAGTGGAGTTTCGCCGCCAAGACGGCTCTATCGCCGGTGCGCAGGCTCGTGTGATCGATTTCGACGAACTGGACAACAATGATTGGCTGGCCGTCAACCAGTTCACCGTAGCCGAGGGGCAGCATACGCGAAGGCCGGATGTAGTGGTGTTCGTGAACGGGCTGCCGCTGGCAGTGCTCGAACTGAAGAACCCGACCGATGAGAACGCCACCGTCTGGTCTGCTCACCAGCAGCTTCAAACCTACCAGGCGCAGATTCCGGCACTCTTCGCCACCAACGCCGCGCTCGTGGTTTCCGATGGACTCGAGGCGCGCGTTGGTGCGCTTGGAGCTGGCAAAGAGTGGTTCAAACCCTGGCGAGCGCTTGATGAGACGCCAGGCACTCAACTGCAGGCGCTGCTTGAGGGAGTCTTTGAGAAGAGTCATTTCCTTGACCTGATCCGCTACTTCATTCTTTTCGAGGACGCAGGCGGCGGAGAGGTGGTAAAGAAGATCGCGGGGTATCACCAGTTCCACGCAGTGAATGCCGCGCTGGAGTCCACAGTCAAGGCAGCTCAAGCAGGCGGTGATCATCGCGTCGGTGTGGTCTGGCATACTCAAGGATCGGGCAAGAGTCTGACGATGGCATTCTATGCCGGTCGTGTGATCCTGCACCCGGCGATGGAGAATCCCACGGTAGTCGTGATTACAGACCGCAATGATCTGGATGATCAGCTATTTGGCACGTTCGCCCGCTGCCGGGATTTGCTGCGTCAAGCCCCCGTGCAGGCCGCTGATCGTGCCGACTTGCGGGCGAAGCTTGCCGTCGCATCCGGCGGTGTGGTGTTCAGCACAATTCAGAAGTTCTTCCCGGAAACCGAAGGCGACCGGGAGCCGGTTTCTGAGCGGCACAACATCGTCGTGATCGCTGATGAAGCGCATCGCAGCCAGTACGACTTCATCGACGGCTTCGCCCGGCACATGCACGACGCGTTACCTAATGCCTCGTTCATCGGTTTCACCGGTACCCCCATCGAGAAGACCGACGCGAACACTCGCGCGGTATTCGGTGACTATATCAGTGTCTACGATATTCAACGCGCGGTGGAGGATAAAGCTACAGTCCCGATCTACTACGAGAGCCGCCTTGCCAAGCTAGAGCTGAAGGAGTCGGAAAAGCCGAAGATCGATCCGGACTTCGAGGAGGCAACTGAAGGCGAGGAAATCGAGCGTAAAGAGAAGCTGAAGTCCAAGTGGGCGCAGCTCGAAGCCGTAGTCGGTTCGGAGAACCGTATCAAGCTGATCGCCCACGATCTGGTTGACCATTTCGAGGAACGCCTTGCCACTATGGACGGCAAGGCCATGATCGTGTGCATGAGCCGCCGCATCGCTGTTGAGCTGTATAACGCGCTCGTTGATCTGCGCCCGCAATGGCATGGCGATAGTGACGACCAGGGCATATTGAAGGTCGTGATGACCGGCTCGGCCTCGGACCCGCTGGAATGGCAGAATCACATTCGTAACAAACAACGCCGCGAAGAACTCGCTAAGCGATTTCGGAATCCAGCGGACCCGTTCCAGATAGTCATCGTTCGGGACATGTGGCTCACCGGCTTCGATGCTCCCAGCCTGCACACAATGTACCTGGACAAGCCGATGCACGGGCATGGGCTGATGCAGGCCATCGCTCGCGTCAATCGCGTGTTCAGAGACAAGCCGGGCGGGCTTGTTGTCGATTACCTGGGTCTGGCCGACGAACTGAAGCAAGCGTTGGCGACCTATACTGAGAGCGGCGGTTCCGGCAGCACGGTAGTCGATCAGGCCGAAGCGGTAGCGTTGATGCTCGCAAAGCACGAAGTCTGCGCGGCATTATTCCATGGCTTTGACTGGTCACTCTGGACAACGGGCACAGCGAACGAACGGCTGTCGCTGCTCCCAGCGGCACAAGAACATATCCTGGCGCACGAAGACGGCAAGAACCGCCTGATGCTAGCCGTGAGAGAGCTTTCTCAGGCATTCGCCTTGGCAGTGCCACATGAGGAAGCGCTGCGCATACGCGACGATGTGGGCTTCTTCCAAGCCGTCCGAGCGGTGTTCGCCAAGAGCGCGCCCGGGGAGCGCAGGACAGACGAGGACCTTGACCACGCTATTCGCCAGATTATCTCCAAGGCGATGGTCTCCGACGAAGTGGTGGATATCTTCGCTGCAGCCGGTCTTAAGAAGCCGGATATCTCCATTCTCTCCGATGAGTTTCTGGCAGAAGTTCGAGATATGCCGCAGCGCAATCTGGCTGTGGAATTGCTGCAGAAGCTCCTTAGAGGTGAGATAAAAACACGCTCGAAGCGAAATGTCGTGCAGGCCCGATCATTCGCAGAAATGCTTGAGCAGTCGTTGCGCCGATATCAGAACCGAGCTATTGAGACCGCGCAGGTGATCGAGGAACTCATCCGCTTGGCGAAATACATGCGGGAAGCCGACAGGCGAGGCGAAGACCTCGGCTTGACGGAAGACGAGATCGCTTTCTACGACGCACTCGAAACGAACGACAGCGCGGTGAAGGTTCTCGGCGATGAGACGTTGCGAGCCATCGCCCGGGAGTTGGTGGAGATGGTGCGCAAGAATGTGACGATTGACTGGACGCTCCGCGAAAACGTGCGAGCGCAATTGAGGGTGCTTGTCAAGCGCATTTTGCGCAAATACGGCTACCCTCCGGATAAGCAGGAAAAGGCGACACAGACTGTGCTTGAGCAGGCCGAGTTGCTTTGCGCTGATTGGACTCTGTAACCAATGGCCCGCTTGTTTGCCAGGCGACGGGAGTCCGGACGAACCAGCCCGGCCGACAAGGCACTGCTGGATAGGAGTCCATATTCCAAGTGACGCTGAGAGGATAGACCGTGAACACAACAGCAGATGAAACAAGAAGCCGAGCATATTGGTTTGTAGGCTCGATCTATAACGGTCACGATGACCAGACGCAGAGATTCCTCTCGGAGGGCATCTGGGAGAACGGCTATGAGGACAGGTATCTGGACCTTGTGAGGTCCATCAAGCCTGGAGATCGGATCGCGATCAAGTCATCCTACACTCGCAAGCACGACCTCCCGTTCGACAACCGAGGCCAGACTGTTTCCGTCATGGCAATCAAGGCCGTGGGGATAGTCACTGAGAACCTGGGGGACGGCAGAAGGGTAAGAGTTGATTGGACTCTGCTCGACACGCCAAAGGAATGGTACTTCTACACTCACAGGATAACCATCTGGCGCGTACTGCCAGGCGAGTGGACCACAGACGCGCTCATCGCATTCACCTTTGAGAACAAGGCTCAGGACATAGATCAGTTTCGCAACGCTCCATATTGGCGAGAGCGATTCGGCGACATTGCCACGGGAGACCAGCGCTTCCGGTGGACTCGCTTCTATGAGGCGGTCGCCGATGGGCTGATGGCATTCAGGAGCGACAGGTCGAGTCTCCTCACCGGTATATACGAGATCGCGGGGCGCGTGGACGGGCTGTCATACCTACAGGACCAGTACGCAGACGGAACATCAGGACCCCTCAGGGACATCTGTCCGTTCACTGTGATTGGCATATTCAATCGCGGCATCAGCGATGCCAACCGCAAGATCATAGCCGCCGAACTGGCCACCTTGCTTGGTGTAGATGCGGCTGTTCCAGAATCATTCGAGGGCATACCGACACTCAACAATATGAAGTCGTGGTATTTCAGCTTTGAGAAGGATCGGCAGCCGGACGATATCCAGGCACTCTGGGATGTGTTCGCCGCCGCCATCCGGTATGCTGACTCAGATGACTCAGACGCTCGCTCATCTCTCGCCGCCGCGTACGACAACGCCAACGGTCGAGTAGGAGTCGGCTGGAACCTGACGATGGGCCTTTACTGGATTCGCCCCTGGAGCTTCCTTAGCCTTGATGGAAGGTCTCAGCTCTACATCAACAGGAAGCTGGGCGAGGAAATCCCGCTCAACGGCCCAAAGAAGCGATGCAACTCGGCTGACTACCTATCAGTGATGGAGAAACTCGAGGCGAGGTTTCAAGAAGAAGCCTATCCGGTGCATTCGTTCCCTGAACTCTCACTGGCGGCATGGTTGTATAAGGACTCAGCCCCGATCCCAGAACCTGAAGACGACGGCGGTGGAGGCGAGACGCCGGGTGGTGATGACGGGGTGGAGGTGACGCCTCCAATCCAACACTATGGCGTAGACGATATTATCTCCGACGGCTGCTTTGTCGAGCGCGCAAAGATTCTATCAATGCTCCAGCGTCTTCGGATGAAGAAGAACCTCGTTCTGCAGGGGCCGCCAGGCACGGGCAAGACATGGCTAGCCAAACGCTTGGGTTTTGCTCTGATGGGTGAACGTGACGACAGCAGGCTGAGAGCGGTTCAGTTCCACCCAAATCTGTCTTACGAGGACTTCGTCCGCGGATGGCGTCCAACCGGAGATGGGAAGCTGTCGCTAGTGGATGGTCCGTTCATGGAGAGTGTCAAAGCTGCGCTCGCAGAACCATCTGCACCGCACGTAGTCGTCATTGAAGAGGTTAATAGGGGCAACCCGGCGCAAATCCTCGGGGAAATGCTGACGCTTCTGGAGGCAGACAAGCGTACGCCCAATGAGGCGCTCGAACTGTGTTACCGGAAAACAGACGGCGAGCGCACTTACATTCCCGACAACCTCTACGTCATCGGCACTATGAACATCGCGGATCGCTCGCTTGCACTCGTCGATCTCGCCCTGCGGCGTCGCTTCGCATTCATCGACCTGGAGCCAGTCTTTGGACAGATCTGGCGGGACTGGGTTGTTACCAGCCATCCAGGCATCGCACTGGATGCACTTGTCGAGATCGAGAGACGGCTCCTTGCGCTGAACGATGAGATTGCTGCCGATGCGGCTCTAGGCCAGCAGTTTCGCATCGGCCATAGCTATGTGACTCCAACTCGTGGGATACCGATTGTTGATGTGCGTGAGTGGTTCAGGCAGGTTGTTGAGACAGAGATCGGGCCGATGTTGGATGAGTACTGGTTTGATGCTCCCGACAGGTCACGAACTGCTCGGCAACGTCTGATCGAGGGACTGTAATGATCGAGTCGGCGGAAGTCCGCGACGGCGACGCCAGTTGTGTGGAGAGTGGCCACATAGGCAGGATTCCCATTCGCAACCTATGGCTTCTGATGCTTTATGCGTCCGAACTCTTTCGGCAACTTGGCGGCGCAAGCGTTGCTATAGAGGAAAACCCTGACGACATCCCCGATCTTGTTGCAGAAGTGCTTGCTCATACCGTTGAGCGGAGACTGAGGCGGAACCTGAGCTTCGGCTACCGACCCCGCGAAGCTGTGCTGGGTCGCGTTCGAGGCCGCATTGATCTTCTGGCCACCGAGCGGCATCAGCTACTGGCTCGCGGAATGGTCGCGTGCCGGTTTGAGGACCTTACAGTAAACACACCGCGAAACCGGTTTGCCAGGGCAGCACTTGCTGCCATTGCGCGGGTAGTCCGGCGAACTGAGTTGGCACATCGTTGCCTGTCACTCGCCAACAGCCTGAAACTCCTCGGCGTCTCCGGCGAAAGGCCCACCCTCGTTGAGCTCAGCACCGACCGGATCGGCCGCCACGACGTAGATGATCGTTCCATGATCGCCGTAGCGAAACTCGCGTTCGATCTCGCGCTACCGACAGAGGCGAGCGGCCGCGAATGGCTGCTGCATCCTGATCGCGAGGTCACATGGATCAGACGCCTTTATGAGAAAGCAATCGGTGGATTCTACAATGTGGTGTTGTCGCCAGGCGGATGGCGGGTCGATGCTGGGAGACCGCTGGGATGGCTTGTTGCACATAAGACTCCAGGGATCGACCGTATCCTACCCTCCATGCGAACTGATATCGTGCTGGAAAATCACGCTGCGGGGCAGCGCATAGTCATCGACACCAAGTTCACCTCCCTTGTCACCCAGGGCTGGTATAGGGAGGAGACGATCAGAAGTGGCTACGTCTACCAGATCTATGCTTACCTGCGGTCGCAGGAGGGAACGGGCGACGCGCTGGCGGAACACGCTGCTGGCCTTCTGCTCCACCCTGCCGTTGGAGAGATGGTCGACGAGATGGTCGTGATACAAGGCCATGCAATCAGGTTTGCCACCGTTGATCTGAGTGCCTCGGCGAGCGATATCCGCGAACAGCTCCTCAGTATGGTCGACTACGGCGAAGCATTCAGTTAGCACATCTGCGTCTGAGGTATTGGCTAAGGAGACTAAATGGCAGCATTTGGCACAATCGGAAGACAGCGGCAGTCAGACTTCCGTCGGCTTTCTCACTCCATCAGTGTGAATCGGCATGCAATAATGACCCATCTGAGGGCATGATCGGCGTCGAAAACTGACCCACCTCAGCTAATGCTCCAATCTCTCTAGTATGACATGGAGAGAGGAGTATTCCGGAAGGAGATGCT
>JBPOHN010000071.1:0-2146 GCA_052035525.1 Armatimonadota bacterium | reverse complement strand
CCAGCTTAAGAACCTCCAAGCAAATCCACATCCAAATGCCTGAAATAAGTGAGCAGGTGCGTATTTGCTGCATCCATTCCTGACAATACACTCCATAGCTACATCTCCATCGCCGGACAGATTCCTGCGTAGTCACACCGACCGCACTTGAAGCTGTCTGGGTTCGGGTCAAACTTGCGGGCGGAGATCGCCTCCGCTACAGAAAGCACGTGTTCGACCACTTCCGAAAGCTGCACGTCTGTGCGGGTGGTTGATATTATCTCGTCTGTCTGCAGGAAGTGCAGGCTGAGCCGGTCGGCTCGAAGCCCCAGGCATTCACGGACAGCGAGTGCATACATGCTGAGCTGTAGATCCGCATCCACGTCTTTCTGGGTGCGCGGCTTGCCTGTTTTATAGTCGATCACCGCACATACTCCGTCACCCAATGCGTCTATTCTATCCACGTATCCGGTGATGAAGTGTGCGCCAACCGGCAGCGTGAACTTCCATTCCAGGTGCAGAGGAACGATCTTCGCCGACTGGAATCGTCGGTAGAATGCCTCAAGTGCAGTTTCGCCGTCTCGGCGGTAGTTCTGCTCTTGGCTCGGTATCACGTAACCTTCGTTCTGCCAGTTCTCGTGATAGGTTGCCTTGAGATCGTCGAGTGACGGTTCTTTGCCGGTCTGAACCCCCTCAAAGAACTGCTTGAGCGACAGATGCACCGTGTTGCCGAATGAGAAGTACGGCTTGGCCCTGCCCGGTATCTTCAGCTCGTAAGCAAACTTATAGCCAAGCGGACAGTCTTCATATGTAGACATCCTGCTGTAGCTCATATATAACGGCTCGTGTGGAGTCGATGCAGCAACCGACGAGATCACGTATTGCTCGCTGAGCGCGCTATTGATCGACTCACGCAATGCCGCATCGATTCCTGGATCGGCAGCAAGGCTTCGTATCTGAATGGGATCGCTGTTAGGCTGCCTGATGGATGCGAGAAGCTTTGTGTACGGCCTCAACATCTCGATATCAACAGAACCGTCCAAGACACGTATGATCTGGCGACGGATGTCGCGTTCGACAACAGCCATCTTCGATGTGGACTCGATCTCCTGATCGAATGCCACTTCTGGAATAAGCTTCTCCGTGACAGCACTGTCGCCACTTACCTCTTGCACGAATACGGATGGCTTCTTACCCTTCTTCTCTATGCAGGAGAGATACAGTCTACGCTGGGCGCGGGTGAATGCGACGTAGGCAAGTCTGCGTTCCTCTTGGATGTGAAAGTCTCCCTGGGGTGCGGTCTCTCGCACAAGCTCGTCAGGGAACGGGATGGCCTCCGACTTCCTGCTTGTGGGGAAACGCGCGCTCGACATGCTTACGACGAACACATACGGCCACTCTAGACCTTTGGCCGCATGCACCGTCATCAACTGAACGGCGTCTCTGGAATCGTCGATCTCGGCTTCTTCTTCGTCCGCGCCAGACTCCAGGAGATAGTCCAGATATTCCGCATAAGCGGTAATGCTCTTGTCTTCGCTGGCCTTTTCAAACTCCTGAACTTTGCGCAGGAACTTCGCGAGATTGGCTGCACGCTGGCGGCTGTCGACGGAGTCATCGTAGAGATGCTGTTTCAGAACCTGGCTTGTTTCGTAGATGTGCCTGCATACATCGCTTGCCGTTTTGTCTTGTGCCAGCGCTTTAAGGCCAGCGAGATAGTCCAGAGCCTTTCTAACTCTTTCGTAGCTCTCCTCTTCAATGTCCGCGCATTCGTCGATTTGACCAAGCGCGCTGCTCAGGTCCAACTTCTCATCGCCCATCCACCGGGATAGTGTCCTTAGGCCGCTCAGCGGTATGTGCGGATCTGCAACTGAAAGCGCGCGATAACGGGAAACACCGTCCTCACGGCCAGCGGCACACTTGACTAGTGCACAGATGTCCTTGATCTCCTCTTTCTTAAAGAGACCTGCGCCGCTCACGACCTTGCAAGGAATCTGACGCCGCTCAAGCGCCGTGATGAACTCCTCCCTATGACTGTGCGCTCTGTAAAGGATGGCGAAATCGGAAAAGCGCCTTTCGGGTTCCGGGATGTCAGTGAGCACAGACACGATTTCGTTTGCCACAGCCTCAGCTTCTGCAGCGAATGATGGCGCCTTGAGCACTGTAACCG
>JBPOHN010000118.1:0-1641 GCA_052035525.1 Armatimonadota bacterium | reverse complement strand
TTGAATTACCCGTGGGATAAGTGGGCTGTGTTTCTTCATCCTGCTCCGCGTGAGCTGGTTGAGAGATCCTTCAACGGGCCTGCTCGCGTTTCGGGATCGGCTGGAACCGGCAAGACGGTTGTGGCCCTGCACCGGGCTGTGTATCTTGCACGCAGCAACCCCGATGCGAGGGTGCTACTGACGACGTTCTCCGATACGCTAGCCCACGCACTCAAGGGAAAGCTCGTATCGCTGATCAGCAATGAACCGCATCTGGGCGAACGTCTTGAGGTGCACTCAATGAGGGCAATCGGCCATAGGCTGTATGAGCTGAACTTCGGTTGTCCGAACATCGTTTCCGAGGAGATCATTGAGCAACTACTCCTGGAGGCGACTCGCGAGGCCGAAGTGGATAGGTTCAGCCTGCGTTTTCTGGTGAGCGAGTGGCTGGATGTAGTTGATGCGTGGCAACTCGAAACATGGGAGGAATACAGAGATGTCATGCGCCTGGGGCGAAAGACGCGCCTGCCGGAGCGGCAGAGGGCTGCTCTCTGGAAGGTCTTCAGCCGTGTTCAGGCCGGCCTGAAGGACAAGAATCTCATTACCTACTCCCAGCTCTTCAGCCAACTTGCGTCTTGTTTCGCGGGCAGGCCATCGCCTTTCGAATTCGTAGTTGTGGACGAAGCTCAGGACGTTAGTGTGGCACAGCTGCGCTTCCTTGCCTCGCTCGGCGCAGGACGGCCCAACAGCCTCTTTTTCGCTGGGGATCTGGGCCAGCGCATTTTCCAGCAACCATTCTCATGGAAAGCGCTGGGCGTGGACATCCGAGGACGTTCGAGTGCTCTTCGCATCAACTACCGGACTTCTCATCAGATAAGAATGAAGGCCGATCGACTGCTGGATCCGGAACTGACTGACGCAGACGGCAATCTGGAGAAACGCCGGGGCACGATATCGGTGTTCAACGGGCCTGTGCCGGTCATCCGAGTGCTCGACAGCCAGGACGAGGAGATCGATACGGTCGGCCAGTGGCTTGCAGAACGACTGGAGGAGCGAGTCGCGGCCCACGAGATCGGAATCTTCGTTCGCTCGGCTGCCGAGATCGAACGGGCCCGTGCTGCCGCGGAGGAAGCAGGAATCCCGTTCAGGGTCCTCGATGAGAGACTGGGAGCAACCAGCGGATATGCCTCGGTCAGCACCATGCATCTTGCCAAAGGCCTGGAGTTCCGCGCCGTTGCCGTAATGGCCTGCGACGACGAAGTGATCCCGCTGCAGGAACGCATCGAGGCCATCGCTGACGAAGCAGACCTGGAAGAAGTGTACAACACTGAGCGCCACCTGCTCTACGTCGCCTGTACACGCGCGCGCGACAACCTGCTGGTAACCGGGGTCAAGCCGGCATCGGAGTTTCTTGACGACTTGATGGTCACATAATCTCGCGTCTCGATCGGACTTTGTCAGTCCCTTTGGAGGTGTACACCGTGCCCACACGATCAATGATCGAGGCTCTCATCGGGGGACGCAGCATCTTGCCCTCGCGTCCCATCCGGGCGGTAGGCATAGACCTAGGTACCACGAAATGCGTGGTAGCTGAGGCCATCTGGGACCCGGCAAGTGGCAAGTCGCCAACTGCACACTGTGTGGAGGTGGAGCAGCCTAGTC
>JBPOHN010000081.1:0-2917 GCA_052035525.1 Armatimonadota bacterium | reverse complement strand
CCTCTCGATCGTGAACACGACGGTCAACGCGTCGATGCTGATCGGCCACGCTGCCGCGGCTACCACGTTCCAGTACTGGACCAAGCCGGGCTCTCTGCCGAACCTGAAGGAGACTAAGGGCTTCAGGCTCTCCGAGGCGGGCGCTCCGCAGCTCGTCAAGCAGAACGGCGAGTTCGAGTTTGACGAGATGAGCGACGAGGGAATCAGCCGCAAGCTGAACACCTATGCTATCGGCTGGGGACTCACTGAGGACGCGATCCTGAACGATGACCTGGACGTCATCACTCAGATGCCGATGGCCTATACGGTCGCCAGCAAGAGAGAGATCAATCACGACGTGTATGATCTCATCAACTCGAACCCTGTGATCTACGATGGCCATGAGCTCTTCGACTCCGCACACCACGGCAACGTGGGGACGGGCGCGGCTCCGACTGTGTTGGCGCTTTCAGAAGGGCGGAAGCTGATGTTGGCGCAGAAGGGCATCAGAGGACTGCAGGCGCTGAACATTCAGCCTGCTTTCCTGATTGCTGGGTCTGACGTGCAGACTCCTGCCGAGCAGTTGGTATCGGCGCTGAATGATCCGGCCGCCACGACTCCGGGCGTTCCGAACCCGGCATTCGTGCGGAAACTGACGGTGATCAGCGACGGTGAGATCACGGATACGAATTCGTGGGTGCTTGCTGCTGACCCGAACGTGACCGATACGATCGGCGTGGAGTATCTCAACGGCCAGCAGGAGCCTAGGATCGAGAGCCAGATCGCTTTCCAGATCCTGGGCGTGGCTTTCCGGCTTGTGATGCGCTACGGCATCACCGTGAAGGACTATCGCGGCCTGGTACTGAACGCAGGCGCTTCCTAGGGGTTAGGGAGTAGGGAACAGGGAGTAGAAGGGGGCTCGGCAACGGGCTCCCTGTTAACTAATTGATTCAGTGATCGCGGCGGCAGGCGATCTGCCGCAGGAAGGTTAGGACATGAGCGCGAGAAAGAGGTTTGCGGGGGAGACCATCCCCTATACGAATAGCGGCGAGACCGACATCTCCTACCTGGACGTTGTCGATCTTGGCAGTCGTATCGGTATCGCTGCCTGCGATATCGACGCCGGCGAGTCCGGGACGCTGGCTGTTTCCGAAGTGTGGGAGCTGCCGGCAGCTAATGACGAGGCATTCACTGTTGGACAGGAAGTCTATTGGGACGGCACGAAGCTCGTCGGCACCGCCGGTGATTTGACCCGTGCGGGCTGGGTTGTCGAGCCCAAAGATGAGACTGTCGCGGTGGCTTCGATCAAGATCAACTAGCGTCCTGAGACGTGGGTCCAATGGGACAGAAAGGACGTAGCAGATGATCAGATTACGGAAGAACGCGACGATCGGCGGCAGGATCCGGCGCGCTGGGGAGATCGTGAGCGATATCTCCGGTGAGATGGCCAATACGTTTGTTGAGGCTGGTGCGGCGGAGTGGCCTGGAGAAGCTAAGAGCGCAGAGCAGAGAACAGAGAGCCCGGAAGAGGGGGCTGAGGGCATTGCTCTGGAGGACCTGACGAACGCCGAGCTCGACGAACGCGCGGATGCACTTGGCATCAACACCAAGAGGCTGAAGCGCGATGACAAGCTCAAGGCGATCGCCGAGGCAGAGGCTGAGAAAGCTGCTGACGAGAATGACGATCAACAGAAGGGCCAGGCTCCGCTGGGACAGCCGTTCGGCAGATCGAGCATGCCCCAGGATTAGGTAATAGGGGCTAGCGACTAGGGAATTGAAGGGAGCTCGCGATTGTGGGCTCCCTTTGCATCGACAACTGCAGTAGAGTCCGGGGCGGGAGCCTCGGAGGAAAGGGAATCGGAAAGATGAGCAGAGGATTCACTCGCGCGGCCAGAGTCGCGCTTATCGTCGCCTTGCTGCTGGCGTTCTGCGTCTGTTGCTTTGGCGCTACGGGCGAGGTCGTGCAGCGCAAGGGGTTTGTTGCCGGCACTAGCGGCTACGTCGCCAAGGGGCCGTTCATCTCTACCGTCGTCAACGCCGCATCAGGCTCGGCAAACCCGTGGGACTGGACAGGCACCCTGGGCATCATGGACGGCAGCGACGACTTCACCGTGATCGACATCAACCTCACGAATGCCGATCATACCGGATCAGGCAATACGGTCCAGGCCATCGACATCAACGGCATCACGGGAGATGCCCATGCTACAGAGACGGCCATCAAGGTGGGCGCCGGATGGGACGAAGGCATAAACTGCCAGTCACCCGCCACGCTCGCCGCCTTGGTGGTTGTTGACGAGGCCACTGCGGCCAGGACGGTTACGAGCGCCGACTTCGGCAAGACGATCGCGTGCTCATACGCGGGCGCGACTACGATCACGCTGCCAGATCCTGCTGCCGGGATTGTGGGAGCTACGTTCTACGTCGCACAGCTTGTCGACCAGAATCTGACTATCGTGGGAGGGTCTACGGCTGACAACAACCAGATCATTGCGGACGGCGTCCTGACATCCGACAACGTGGCTTTCTCGACCGCCAGCCATAAGATAGGCGCGATGTGCAAGGTGACCTGCATATCGGCTACGAAATGGCTGATCACGAATGCCTCGAGCTGCACCATGACGGTCGAGGCGGCGGACTAGCCCAGAAAGGAATAGGGACTAGCGAATAGGGAATAGAGGGGCCCGTGGGAGACTGCGGGCCCCTGGTTTGAGGGCTGGGTGCAGTCCTGAGATCAGGGGCCTGGAATGGGATTCATGGGACGTATGCCGTACTTCGATACGCCCGCTGCGCGGGCTACTCAGGACTAGCGGGGAAGGGATGGGTGCTGAGTCGAGCTCAGCATGACGCAGAATGAGTCAATTTGCGATAACTTGCGGGGAGCCTGTTAGCGGGGATTTTGTTCGGGTTGATAACAAGTATTTCCCCGTCATGATGG
>JBPOHN010000116.1:0-8964 GCA_052035525.1 Armatimonadota bacterium | reverse complement strand
TCGATTAGTGTTGAAAGCCCGTAAAGCTCGATGAGTGAGTTTTGCAGTGGTGTTGCGGTCAGCAGCAGTTTCCGTGTATCCGAAAGCGCCCACTTGATCGCTTGTCCCATCTTGTTGCTGGGTCTGTGAGCTCCCCTGAGCTTGTGCGCTTCGTCAATAATCGCCAGATCCCATTTCACCGACCTCACGTCTTCCTTGAAGCGGCTGGCGAAGTTGATAGAACAGATGACCACCTTATCGGAATCGAACGGGTTCGGGTTGCCATCAACACATATCTCATTATATGCACGCTTGTCCAGAATGAGGGTTGGGAGGTTGAACTTCTCTTCCAGCTCGAGGCTCCACTGCTTGCGGATCGCGGCGGGACAGATGACCAGGAGCTTGCGTTTCCGTTCGGCCCAGGATTGGCATATGACAAGGCCCGCTTCAATAGTCTTGCCCAGTCCGACTTCATCGGCAAGGATGACACCTTTGGAGATTGGCGACCGCAAAGCATACAAGGCGGCTTCAATCTGGTGGGGATTCAGGTCCACGGAGGCGTCAAACAGCGCCATCGACAGGCGATCAACACCATCTGCTGCAGCTTGTCGAGTCAACTCATGCGCATAGTACTTTGCGTGGTAAGGCGAAATCATGGATTCCTCCAGCACGAACCGCTGCATCGCATTGGCTCAAATTGCCACACTTGTTACTGCGTGGGCTCCCCCTTATCTCTTTCGTCAGCTCCGCCAGACTTGACCCACTCATCTATTTCTTCCCCGCGGAACTTCCAAAGCCTGCCGAGCCTATGAGCAGGCATACTCTTGCTTTCTATCCATCTGTAAACGCTGTCCGAGGTGATGCCAAGATAGGCAGCTATCTCATTCACCGACAGCCAACGATCTTCCATCTATCTGCCCTCCGTCGGGTCCCCACTACTAACCATCGACCGGTGCTACTGCTCTTGTGTGAAGGGTGAAAGTTGGGTGTTCGGCGACCTAGTCTGGTCGCCAAGTGGATTATAGCAGATCAGCTGGTAAATGCCAACTCGCTTGCCGAGGTAGACCGACTCAAGTCGACTTCTTTCTGCTCTCTTCGCTTGATCGCACTGCCAGAACCAATCTTGTGAACCGGCCCTTTGCGGTTCACAAGATTCAGAGAATAATGCCTTGAACAGAGAGAAAATGGCAAAAATGTGGGGCTTGGGGCGGCAACTCGGTTCACAAGATGGAGTGCGCATAACATCTGTAGAAAGGGGCAATTTGAGCTCAATTCTACGAGTAAAACCGGCTAATACACCATGTAATAGCAAAAAGCGGAGAATCCCCAAAGAGAGGTTTCTCCGCTTTACTTTTGGTAGCCCCGAAGGGATTCGAACCCTCGATCTCATGGCTGAGAACCATGCATCCTGGACCGCTAGACGACGGGGCCACGTATCAGGATGGAAAAACGCTCGATTGAGCGTGAAAACAGTATACCAGACCCCGATTTGACTGTCAATACTCGCTTGATCCTCTTTCTCAGAGCCCTCTCGCTCAAGCGCCGGCGAACCTTTTCGCCTCGGAAGCATTCTACCTATTGTCACTGGCAGTGATTGCTGTTGTTGCCGGTAATCGCTATTGGTCGACTGGTCGTGATCGCCGCTGTTGTTGCCTATAGTCGCCATTATCTGCTGGCCGTGAGCGCTATGGTCGCTGCCCGCGAGGACTGGAGAGGATGCAGGAGCTTTCGGATTCTGATCTGATGATGCTGGTCAAGCAGGGCGACTATGCCGCCTTTGACGAGCTATACAACAGGTATCGCAAGCCAGTCCTGCGGTTCCTTTTCTCGCTCACCTGGGACCACGATGTTGCGGAGGACGCGCTGCAGGAGGTATTCCTCCGGCTCTACCGGGCGCGCGACCGCTACCAGCCGACCGGCCAGTTCTCGACCTACATTTTCCAGATCGCGAAGAACTACTACCTGGCGCAGGCGCGGAAGAAGAAAGCGCGCGGCGAGGAGATGTCGCTTGCCCACGAGGACCGCAATGGCTTCAGGCCGTTCGAGAACCTGCGCGTGAACGAGCGGATCGAACCCGAGGTGCATCTGCTGGAGGAATATCGCAAGCACGGCATTCGACGAGCGATAGCCGCTCTGCCGGAGCACCTCAAGCTGGTTTTCGTAATGTCGCATTTCGAGGACATGAAATATGCTGAGATAGCCGAGGTACTGGGCATCGCGGTCGGCACGGTCAAGTCCCGTATGTTCGCCGCGGTAACCACCCTCAGGGCTCTCCTAAAGGAGGATACCAATGAACTGTGATTCTGCTCGCACCGAACTCGTTGCGTATCTCAAGAACGAGCTCGAAGCCGGCAAGCGCAAACGGCTCGAGGAGCACCTCGCCAAATGCCCCGATTGCCGAAACGAACTGGAGCAGGCGAGAAGGCTGCTGGTGTGGACCCAAGCAGCTTCCGATGAGGCCATTGTCAAGAACGTTGACGAGATCATAAACAAGGCTATCGGGGACGGCGCGTCAGATATCCACTTCGAGTCGCAGTGCGACGATTCGTTGATTATACGCTACCGCATCGACGGTGTTCTGCACGAGGCCTGGCATGTTCCTCCGGTCAACCGGCACGGCGTGCTGGCGCGATTGAAGATGCTTGCCGATCTGAACGTGGCCGACTCGAGCATTCCTCAGGACGGCAGAATCCGCTGGACCTGCGGCGAGAAGAACTTCGATCTCAGAGTGAGCATGCTCCCATACGTCTACGGCGACGGGATTGTGATCCGCATTCTGGACAGCTCGTCTGTTACGGTAAGCATGGACAGGCTTGGCCTATACCCGGAGCATATCGAGTCCATCCGGCGCATGATACACCAGCCAAGCGGGCAGGTCATCGTCTCGGGCCCGACCGGGTCCGGCAAGACTACGACCTTGTACTCGATGATGATGGAGTTGGTCAGGCCTGAGGTCAAGCTGATGTCGGTCGAGGACCCCGTCGAGTATGCGCTGCCGGGGGTGAACCAGGTGCAGGTCAACAAGCGCGCCGGGCTCACATTCCAGGCCGCGCTCCGAGCGTTCCTCCGGCAGGACCCGGACATAATCATGGTCGGGGAGATCCGTGACCGCGAGACGGGACAAATAGCGATCGAGGCCGCCGTCACCGGCCACCTTGTCTTGTCCCAACTTCATGCGAATGATGCGCCCGGCGTAGTCACGCGTCTTCTTGACATGGGCCTTGAGTCATTCCTGATCTCAGCGTCCCTTGTCGGCATAGTCTGCCAGAGGCTGGCCCGCAAGGTGTGCGCGGACTGCGGCGAGGAGATTGATGCGGACCCGAATGATCCGGCGATACGATTCCTCGGCATAACCGATTGGGACCTCAAGGAGCACAAGATCAGGCGGGGCAGGGGATGCGACATCTGCCGCCACACAGGTTACAGGATGCGCACAGGCGTCTATGAGATTCTGGCCATTGACCCCGAGATACGCGCTCTCATAGCCAATGGGGCTTCCGGCCCCGAGCTGGCCGAGGCCGCTAGAGCGAGGGGGTTCCTCGATATGCGCGCCGATGCCAAGCGCAAGGTGCTGGATGGGATTCTCACGCCCGAAGAGGCCCTGCGAATATTGGCCTAACGCACGCAACCGCGAGTCAGCCTGTCCGCGAGAGCAACACCTCGCGGACAGGCCTAGCCCGGGCTATTCAAGACGAGCGTGAACAACATACAGGCTGCCATTCTGAACGCAGTGATACTTCACAAAAAGCAGATTCTTCGCGTTGCTCAGAATGACGAGAAATGTATGGCCTGGCAGCTTACTCTACCGCGAAGGCGGGGCTTGCGTCGGGATTTACGGCAAGCGTCCATTTCTTTCCGGCAGCCGATGTTACCTCAACCTCGACCCCGGCCTCGGACTTCAGCCGCTCGATTTTCGCCGGCTTGCCGTTCAGCGAAATGCTCCAGACGTAAGTGGCCTCCTTCGCTTTCCTGCGGAAAAGGACAACCGGCACTCTGTCCGTCTGGTTCGAGCCGACCCCCGTAGCCGTGATCACTTCAGTGGGATCTCCTGCCGCCATCTGTATCACGACAGAGAAGCCCTCGCTCACGTCGCATCGCAGCGTCGTGCCGGCGTTCGCGTTCCAGCACATCGCGTCCCTGAAGTGCATGTAGCCCCTCTTCTGCGGCGGGTCCCATGGGCTCGCGGTCCGCACGGCCCACTTGCCGCGCTGATGATAGGCCAGATCGTAGGTGTGTTCATTGTCCGAGTTTACCTGATCGATGAACACGATCAGGTTCTCGTCCAGCATCGCCACTGCCCGGGTGAACTTGACGCCGTCGTAGATATCGCCGGCCTCGCAGACGGCGTATTCCACTCCGTTCCTGCTTCCGAACTCGATGCAGCGCCCCTCGGCGGGTTTCTGCGAGTCCTCATCAACGGCAAGCGTGTTGTGCGCTATTGTGGTCTTGTGCCATTCCTTTTGGAGTGGAAGCCCGTAGCGGGTGGTGCCTGGATCGTATCCGATCACCTTCCCCTTAGCACACAGCACGAAGTTGAGCTTATCGGGATGGCCGTGTCCGCCTCCGTGGGGGCCGTATTTCAAGGCCATCCAGGTGGCGTCCTCACCCTCGCCTTTGGCAAGAATCGCGTAGCCGCTGTTGGGATAGTCTGCGCTGTTCCATTCGCGCTTGCCGGCTTCCGGCAGTTGGGGCTCGCCGTAGAAGAGAGCAAAGTCGTTGCGCCTGTTCGATCTGGTGATCAGCTCCAGGAACACGGGGTCTTTATACCTGGCGTAGCCGATCTCGTAAACCGATGAGCCTCCCGACAGATTGGTCTGCCCGCTGTCGTTGAACGCGGGCAGCGCCATTATCGGCATTGTGAATCTGAGCGGCGCCTCGAACATCCGCTTGAACTCGGGGCAATAGATGTCGATGCCGCAGTTTCTGGCGGCTTCAGTGAGTGGCCAGATCGCGGACATCGTGTAGAAGTGATAACCCCACGCGCCCTCGAACCAGCAGCCATCCGGGCTCACGCCGCCCATCTGCGAGCGGAAGCCCGTGCCGGGGTTTTCGATTGCGTAGCGGATCAGTTCCTCATCACCGAGCAGGAACCCTACCAGTCCGATAGCGCTGTTTCTCCAGCACTGGATGTTGTGCAAGCCGTGAGGGTGAGGTATCAGGACCTCGCGAGCGGTGGGCAGGAGGAGCTTAGTTGCAATCAGGTCGCGCTGCTCCTGGGTGAGCGTGTCCCAGATCAAGTCCAGACCCTGGCAGATGCTGATCATCTTCACGGCCTCGTCGAGGTTCTGCGAGCCGAGCCGCGCGCCGAGTTTGGGCTCGCCGTTGTTGTTGTGAATGGGGTAGGTGAGGTACTTCTCCGCATAGGCCAGCGCGATATCGCGCGCCTTGTTAGCGTAGCGGACGTCCGCGGTCATCCGGTAGGCCAGTCCGCACACGAGCGTCGTCCGGGCATATTCGCCGTGAATGCGGCCGATCTGGCAGCCGTCGTAGTCCTTGCTTGCGACACTTGGGTCGCTTTTGAGGATTTCGCCGCCGACGGCGCACTTATGCTCCCACTGCCATTCGCCGATCTGCTTGCCGGTGGAAAGCGCGCAGCCGTGTTCAGGGCAGGCGTGCCAGTGACTCCAGTTGCCGCCGCGCGGTGGCAGCGAGATCTTCTGCTCCAGTTCCTTATCAGCCCTGGCGAGGATGGACTTCCAGTGTTCCCTCGCCCAATCACAGGTCTGCACGCGGGCCTTCATCTCGGCGATGCCCTTGGCGTTCATCAGAAGCCGGGGATGCTCCGGCAGTTTGGGTATCTGCATCTTAGTTGCTCCTGTATCGGCGGAACGCACCGCGCACGATGCGGCGAGCGTGAGAGCGAATGAGGCCAACAACACGAACATGCGAGAAGCGGGTATCATAATCATCCTCCTGGCCATATTCTACCTTAACAACACGGCTGTGGGAAGCGCACCGGGGATAGGCAGGAGCATCGTTTGCTGTTGCCCGAACCCAGATTAGCTTGCATGCTGAGCTCGTCGAAGCATCGCCGACCCGCGCCCGGAGCGCCCTTCGACCAGGCTCAGGATGCTCCGGGTGCTCGGACGGTGGCTACAAACGATGCTTCTGGCTGATAGGTTCAAGAAGGGATCAGCCATAATGTCGCTAATCAATACGGCAGAGGACTTCCCGTTCTCCGTCCACAGATGGAAAGGGACTTGCTGATGACAACGCTCTGGCCCGGGAACAGTGAGTGCCGTATAGCCTCCGGCGTCCGAAAGTGGGATGCCGCGTACTCGCTTGCCCGCCGCCTCGCTGCCAAGGAGACCGCACCTTGAACCGCAAATTGTCCCCGTCACAACCGGCCTGGACGCTCGAAATTCTTCTGAATGCGCTTCCTATCCGCGTCTTCTGGAAGGATAGGGAGTCGAAATACCTGGGTTGTAACGATCTCTTTGCCATGGATGCCGGCCTGGACTCGGCGGATGACGTCGCGGGCAAGACCGATTACGACATGCCCTGGAAGGAGCAGGCGGCCTCCTACCGGGGGGATGACCTCAAGGTGATGAGCACGGGCGAGCCCAAGCTCGGCTATGAGACCCCGCAGACGATGCCGGACGGCAGCCTGATGCAGACGCGCAGGAACAAGGTGCCCCTCAGGGACGGTCAAGGACGGATCATCGGCGTGATGGGCATCTACGAGGACATCACAGAGCACAAGAACGCCGAGGAGCAACTGCGCGAGCGCGAGGCGCTCTATCGCACCATGTTCGAAAGCAGCCCCTTCTCCGTGGCGCTGGCGAACCTGAACGGCGAGATCACTGACGTCAACCAGCGGTTCGAGGACATTACGGGCATACCGCGCGATGAGGCTATCGGCCGCACGCCCATACAGCTTGGCCTGATGGACCGGACCACGCAGATCGCAGCCCTCGAAGAGATCGGGCGGACAGGCGGCAGGCTCGATGGCTATGAGGTCAGCGTGATCACTCGCCGCGGGGAGACGAAGTGCGCGCTGCTTTCTACGGCGCTCGTGAGCCTGAAGGATGAGCCGCTGATCCTGGCGATCATCAACGACATTACCGAGCGCAGAGAGGCCGAGGAGGCGCTGCGGAAGTCGGAGGAGAAGTACCGGGAACTGGTCCAGAACGCCAACAGCATCATACTGCGCTGGGGACGTGACGGCATCGTTCATTTCTTCAATGAGTTCGCTCAGTCGTTCTTCGGCTACAGTGAGGAGGAGATCGTCGGCAGGAGCGTGCTGGGCACGATCGTGCCCGAGACGGAGACCTCGGGCCGCGACCTTCAGGCCATGATCGCGGAGATCACCGCCCACCCCGAATACCACGGGACCAACGTCAACGAGAACATGCGCAAGAACGGCGAGCGTGTCTGGATTGCGTGGACCAACAAGCCCGTATTCGACGACGCGGGCGAGATAGCCGAGATCCTGAGCGTCGGGCTGGACATCAGCGCCCGGATACGCGACCAGCAGGTGATACAGGAGAGCGAGGCGCGCTACCGCTCGATTTTCAGCTCCAATGTGGATGCGTTCCTGCTGCTGGATACGGATGGCAAGATCGCTGACGCGAACGCCAGGGCTGCGGAGCTTTTCGGCTACTCGAAGGATGAACTGGTGACCCTCACCGACTGCGACATCGTGGACTCGGAGACCTGCCATCTTCTCACCGCGTTCGATGCGACTTCGCTGGGCGAGTGGTTCCAGCGCGAGGTTGTCGCCATCGGGAAGGACGGCCGCAAGTTCAGCGTGGAAGTGCACGGCAGCCGGCTGAACTACGGAGGCAGGGAGAGGCTGCTTGCCATAGTGTTCGATGTTACCGAGCGCAACAAGGCGCGCGAGTATATGCAGCTTTTCACCAATGTTGCCCACAACATGCAGGTCAGCCTCTACATATACCACCTCGAGGACCCCAAAGACGATCGGACGCTCAGGCTTACCGCCGCAAACCCGGCTGCGCTTGCCTGGCTGGGCAAGAGTGAGGCGGAGGCGGTTGGGCGGTATATCGACGAGCTGCTTCCCGACCTGCGCCAGCACGGTGTCCCTCAGCAGTTTGCCGACGTGGTGAGGACAGGAGAGCCGTGCAGCCTGGACGATTTCCTCTACGGCGCTTCGGACGATGAGCCCAGGAGCGTTGCCATCCGCGCCTTCAGCATTCCCGGTGATCTGGTGGGCGTTCTTGTCGAGGACATTACCGAACTGATGCAGGCCGAGGAGGACAAGCGGCGGTTCTATCGCAAGACGATCGAGGCTGCGACCCAGGGGAAGCTCATCATCTGCGACTACGACGAAATCCGGCAGATCATCGGGCCGCCGGTGGCGACCTATGAGATAACGGGGCCGGAGCAGGTTTCGATGGTCCGCAAGGCCGTCACGCAGATAGCCGAGTCGAGCGGTATGGACGAGGCCAAGGTCAGCGATCTCGCTGTGTGCGTTGGGGAGGCCCTTGCCAATGTGGTCAAGCACGTCGGGCAGGGGAAGGTGTCAGTCCACCAACGCGACGGGGCGCTGCTGATACCGGTCGAGGACCACGGGCCGGGCATGGAGGCGATCAATCTGCCGGATGTGGCGCTGACGCGGGGTTACACTACCTCCGTATCGCTCGGAATGGGCTACAAGGCCATGATATCGCTTGCCGATCAGGTCTACCTGGCCACCGGCCCGGAGGGCACGACGGTTGCCATAGAGATGGGGCTCCAACCCACCACCAAACCCTCCATAGCCGAATTGCCGGATACGTGGTAGGTGGGTAGAGCCCCCTCAGTTCTCCGGTATGCTATAATCGTCACAGAGAAGCTGAGTGCGGAGGAAATGTTATAGCTCCCCTCAGTTCTCCGGTATGCTATAATTAAGCCATTGTCTCTGCCAGCCAGATCATGTTATAGCTCCCCTCAGTTCTCCGGTATGCTATAATAAACTTGTTATCTCCCACGGGATAGACTTCGTTATAGCTCCCCTCAGTTCTCCGGTATGCTATAATAATC
>JBPOHN010000036.1:0-15665 GCA_052035525.1 Armatimonadota bacterium | reverse complement strand
CCGCGGAACGGTGTCCCAGGGCATTATGGCAAAATCCGATGGTTTCAGCATAGGTTTCTCCACTCCCGCCGCGCTCGTCGTTGTCGCCAGGATCGAGATCAAACCGGCCGTCACTGTCACCAGTAGTACTGCATTCCTCATGTCTGGTGCATCCTTTCGTTTGGTGCATCCTTTCGTGCGACGAAGTCGAAACTAGCCTCACGCTAGCTCTCGAACAACCCCGCACTTCTTGCCTTTTCGTAGTTCCCTGACTCGGAGCTTGAGCAGGGAGACCAGACGTAGGACCCGGGAACCGACACGTCCGGGCCGCAGATCTCCCTGGTGCTCTCTATCCTCTCCGTCAAGAGATTCATAAGCTCTCGCGCTTTGAGCGTGTCACCTGGCTTGAGGCCGAGCTTCTGCAGAACCCGCAAGTCCTTCAGTTGGTCTCTGGTATAGATCCACAAGCACATGTGCCGGTCCGGATCGTAGGCGGGACAGGGATCGCACACCATACAACAGCCCTCATTGAGCGTAACGGGAATGTCCGGGTTCTTGTGCATCTTGACGAGTATCTCGTGCAGGTTGTCCACATCGAGCGGGGTCTCAAGATCGCCGAGACCATAGTGGCACATCAGACACATCAGGTGGTGCGGCCTTATGAAAAGCCTATCGGCTTGCTCGATCTTCTTGCAGGACTCCGCCTTGGCCTTTCTCACTTCCTCTTTCGTCCTTATGGGCAGAAGCGAGTAAGGCCCGCAGCCCAGCAGGTCCTCTCCGAGGTCCCAACACGCGTCGAGAGAGTAGCACTTGTCCCCGCCATTCTCGCGGGTCTGTCTGTAGTAGTCGGTCCGGGCATACTCGCACTCAGACCAGTCCGAAGACGACTCGAAGTCGTAGTAGCATATCCCCTTGAGGCTTTCTATCTTGAGGAACAGCAGACGCAGCACATCAATGGCGGGGTGTACGGTGTTCGGGCGGATATCGAGCCTGCAGAGGACCTCCAGGTCTTTGGCTCTACTTGCGTAGTCATCCCTGCGCGAGTGGAAGTTCTCAGGGAGGTTGGCGCTGCAGTCTGAATCGATGTCCAGGTAGTGCGAACGCGCAAGATCGAGGTCAGCGGTCAGCTTGAGTTGCACGAACGGGTTGCCGCGTATCGCCTGCCGTATCGCGTCCGTCACCGCACTTCCGCACGGAGGCTTCTGGGCGCTGGCCGCAGCGCATACGGCGCAAAGCAGATGATGCGCGCACAGCTCGAAGACCTCGTCGTCAGCGAGCTTCCTGGTCTTTCCGGTGCAGCATGTGTCGGCCATAGGCACCTACCGTAGTGGGCAAATCCCTTCACGGTGAACTACACCGGGGCAGGTGCGGTTTCCTCCGCCGCAGATGACAGTGCTCAGCACACGTGCGGTATGGGCATCCCTTCGCCAAGACAAAGAATGCCCCGGCTTGCGCCGGGGCATTCTGACCTCTAACTTCTAACCACTAGACTCTAGACTGGTGGAGGAAATGTTCCCTCCGCAAAAAGTGACGGCGGTTTTCTCTCAAGTCCAAAAGACACCGAGGGACATACCAGCGTCAGGATTCAGTATCTCATATTCGGGGATCCAGGTCAACTTGGTCAAACCTTATCACGCAGGAGCTGCTCCACCAAAGACGAAAGTTTGCCCATCTGCTCCGTGAGCTCTGTCCGCATTGTTACCATCTCTCGCTCCAGACGTCGGACATCGTCCTGTGTGGCCATGCGATGGTCGCCCAAGGCAATTTCTTGCGAAGCGCTCCATTCGTTGAAATGCTCTGACCACGTTCGACCGAGGCTCAGCAAGTCCACTGCCAACCGTGCTACGTCCAGCTTCGATGCTGCTTCATTTCGGAGCTGATTCTCATCGCGCTCCAAACTATCCTTGGCCTCGTCCTCCGCATGTCGCCGTGCATCCATTATCAGTTGCTCCTGTCTCTCGATGTCGTCCCGTGAAACAATGGCCGAGTCCTGTCCGATCATAGCTAAGTACTCTGCAGTCCTCAACTTCAGCTCAGCTCGCGCCCGCTGCGATTTCGGCACCAGAGACATTGGGTCAGAAACTAGCCACTGCCTCAGGGTGCGTATGTGGCGGTCAAGACGTCGTCCGCCCCGCACCTGGTCAAGCAGTTCCATCCACGCGCCGACAAACACTGGCATTAGTCACACGCCTCCAGATGATGATGGCAAGGCCTTCATCTCCGTCAGCGTTCCGACCAGTGCCGCTGGCGGTGCGCCGTTTTGAAGCAGGTCGACAAGCACGACTCGAGGCCGGACCATGTCCGCCAGTCTGGCCGCCTCCCGTTGTCTTACTCCGTTGATGACACCAAACAACGATCTGACCGCTCTGCGCGCCGCGAATACCATGCCGAGAGTAGCAAGCCCGTCAACGACATCAGCCATCCCTTCACCGATATCCACGACCTCACTTGCGACCGGAACGCCCTCTGCAGCGTGTTCCAAGTACGGCAGGATGTCGGCAATGTGAAGCATATGCGCTGCGACATCCCCGCCTAGTGCCCAATAGCTCGCTGTTTCGAAGCCGCTCAGGGTACGTGCTATAGACCTGTCAATCCTTCTGCTCATATCAGGGCTGAGTGAGGCCATATTGCTCTTTGCGTTGATCAGCCATTTCGCCCCGCTGAATGCTATGAGCAGAGGGTTATCGTCAATGAACCCCAGCGTCAAACCTGTAGCCAAGGCAATATGGTATGCTCTTCTGTTCTCTGAAAACTTGCGCTCTATCACTTCGACCACGATGGCTTCCGCACCCAATTCGGTGAAATCCGCGGCATTCACGCTTAGCCAGGCCACTGCGTCATCAAGGCCGAGCGGTGTCAGGTGAACCAGCGCCTCGGCAAATGGCAACGGAATACCGTGCGGGCTAGTGAAGTCCTTGGAAATGTGATCGATCCAACTACCCATCCCGTGAGCGCCCTCCATCTCGTACGCTCTCAGGAATCCATCCAGATCGTGCCCAAACTCCACGCGATGCCCGAAGCCCCCGCCCATGTCCATCATCTGATCGATGGCCGGGTCTATGTGACCAGCTTCGTGATACTTCTCAGTTAGGCTCGTAAGCAGGTCTTCAAGCATCTCCTACCTCAACAACAGATAGATGATGCAGGCGCACTCCACTATTGATAGCCCGCCTATCGCGATCATCCACAAGCGCAGTCGCCTCACCGACATTTGCAGCTTCTCTGAAGCGGAAGTGAACTGGGATTCTACACTATCCACCTTAGCTGAAAGGCCACGCAAAGCCGTCAGGATATTTGAATGCTCATCGAGTTGCTGTTGGAAAGAGGCGAAGCTCACATCGTGCTGGGACAACCTCTCCTGTGTCGAATCAAGAATTTGCTTGGTCTCTTTGTCGAGTGCTTCAATATCAGCATTCGCGGATCTGGCATACTCATCCAGCGTGTGGATGAGCCGGACCATCTCGTCGCGAGTAACTGGTTCTCCCGATGCCTGCTCCATCATCTTATTCAGTCCGGCCTTTCGTATGTCTTCAAAACTGCGGACAATGGCACTTTCGAGTTGCTCCTGGACTTCAGTAACTGCGATATCGCTCTGTGCGACTCGCAGGCGCAATTCAGCACACGGACGAAACGGCTCCGGCACCAGCGACAAGACATCGTCTTCCGCCATTTGTCCGAGTTCGTCCTTCTGGCGGGTCAGCTTCCGGCCCTCAGTGATGCCACGAATGGTTCTGATCAGTGCTCCCAGCCCGGCCATTCTCAGGTTCCCTCCGACTCACCACTGCATCCTCGAATGCGCATCAGCACTTCCCTTGTCAGTTCTGCTTTACCGGAAATCATAAGCGATCTGGCAAGGCGGGCTTTCAGTATCGCCTTTTCCAATAGCTGTTCGACTTCAGCCCTCTTCGCTTCGTTCAAACGCCTGAATAGGAGCCCCGCGCCAAGCGATAGCAGAATAGAGACGCCGAGCGTCATACCGGCTTCGGTCCAGTCCACGCCGTGAGTCGCGATATCTGCAGCAACATCGCCCGCGTGAGCAGCATGCGAGGTCCCGTCAGCCAGCAGCACTGCTATTGTGGACCCACCGGCAATAGCTGCTGTTATACCAACCTCGACTGCCCTGCGCATCTTCTCGGGCTCGATATCAAGTGTTGCTGCAAGTTCGCTTGTGTACTGCATATAGGCTTTCTGCTCATCAAGTTCCTGGATGGACCCACTGACTGCAGCGTAGTCCACGCAGAGGTGGTCCAGACGCGCGCGGACTTCGGACGCGCAAGCCGCCGGTCTAGTAAGATCAAGCCTTGCCTCCGGGTAATGCGTCTCCAGGCTCTTGATGAAGTCGTGCAGCATCAGCTTGACACCTATGTCACTTCCGCAATCTTGCGCATAGTGATTGGATCGTCTGGCAGAGCCTTCAGAGCGGTAGCATAGTACTTGCGCGCTTGACTATCATCTCCAGAATGGTGTGATACGTCCCCGAGCCCATTATAAGCCCTGACCCAGAGCGGGGAGAGCGAATCGGTATATAACGCAGAACCCTTCTTGCCTGCAGCATAACCGAGTATGCCCCCCAATATCACATCCAGCAACGGATGGTCTATGCCGCCCTGAAGAGCGTCAAGCAGTTCCGCGACTGTCATTCCGGCAATCGGCCCGCCGATCTTGCCGACACGGTCTGCGGACTTTGCGAGTTGCACAAGCAGCGATAGGGCGAGGTTGAACTTCGCTCTTGCCTGGTCCTGTCTGCCCGTTGTTAGATACCCCTCTGCTTCTTCCAGCTCCATTTCGATATCCTGGGGTTTGATCATTATTCGACACCTCTCTTAGCGTAGTATGCTTATATATGCAAGCGTGAATGCGACTGCAGTTGCCAAGACACCGGGTATGCAGCATCCGAGACAACTCTGACGGCATCCCTGCTCCCCTCTGGCCATACGACCGCCATTAGCCATCAGATTGATACCAAGCCCAGCCAGCGGTATTGCAAAGATGGCGCTGATGCCGAATGTCACCGGTATCAGCAGTCCCATCACGACAGCCGCAATCATCATCACACAGCCGATCTGCTGAGCACATCCTGATTCTTGTTTCTCTTCCGAGTCCAAGTCAACGGCTCTCCCTTGCGCAAAATCGATCCCGTGCAGAGGAGTCGGCTATCTGCTGAACGGAATCCATCGGCTAATACTGCTTCTGTTCTACATCCACACCTATGTCACCACGACCTGCATTTATGCGGACGAGGAGGCAGATAGGCTGCAACAACCCGCCTCTGCCGTTGACTGCAACCAAGACTCTAATTGGCTGGCTGCGGATGCGGGCAGAAGATGCTCAAGTGCTCCGAAAGCTCCATATGCTTGCTCCACGAGAAGTGATTCCTCTTCTTCAAGACTGGCCCAATGGACCAGTCTCGCTGCTATGTGGCGCTCAAGCGATGAATCGAACTGCACGCTATCCACCATCTTGTCTGTGTCCGCCTCAACCTTTAGCACTCGAGAAGACTGATGTAGAAGCCCAATCCCAGTATCCATTTCAGGTGGGCAATCCGCCTCGCGGGCGAAGCAAGCGTACTCAGCAAGAGAACGCACTGCATTATCCAAGATCTCCCTGTCACACTTGCTAAGCGTATGTCTTACTGATTCAGTACGACCGGCCAACAAGCCAAGCGCAATCCGTTCATTTATGAGGCTATCTTGCTCGCACTGATTCTGCAAGTACGTCAGTGCCGCATCAGGGCCACTAGCATGTCGAGTGGCTAGTGCATAGAGCTTGACTGGGACCTCGCGCCAGTCCGGCTGAACACCTGTCGCCAGCTCAACCGCCATTTCAGCTTGTGCGCAGGCTTCTGAGAATTCCTGATCGTGCAGCAGATGACGTGCCGCATGTGCATGCGACCAGAAGCTCTGGACTTCGTCAGATGCGTCAGGGAAGCATCGTTGTATGCTCTTGATATCCTCGACCAAGCCCGCATACCCATCCAGGTGCTCCGCCGACATTTCGCGGGCAATCTCTATCACGTCGCTACACACTACAGGCTCAAGAGCTCTTAGTAATTGCAGCACTGAACGTACCGGCATCAGTCGTATGTTCATCTCATCGATAGACCGAACGATGCACTCGGACCTGAACCTTGTTTCTCTGGCTTGCTCTTCTATGGTGCGCAGTTCTTGATGCAGCGATTCATTAATGCTAGCAGACTGCTGCCTGCGGTGTTGAAGGCACTTCACGCTAGAAATGACAATTGATTGCGTGTATTCCTTTGCCCAGCTTATCGCGCTGGCTGTCAAGGTCTGCCAGAAACTATCAAACTGTGATGACTGCCGCCATTGCTTGCTTTGTGCAAAGCTAGGTTTCTGATCTAACGATAAGAAGTTATCGATAGTCTGCCAGATGGTTAGAGGTAGCGGCACTATGCCCCCAACAATGAGGGCAATCTGTTCCATGGACAGCGGGGGTACCTTTACTCTCGTATTATGTTTAGGTGCTTGAGTCAGTACCTCGGTGTTCTCAGGTGCGCCGGATCGTCCGAGTTCCTCTTCAACGTCACTACGGAACTCGGCCATAATGTCCTGAAGCCTCTCATCAACACGGTCTGCTAGCTGTTGCATCTTGTTTGCTTGATTTGACGTGGCATCTTGGGCCAATTCCCAGCATATCATCCTGCGTTCCTCTTCCAGACATGCTTGGACATCGTCGATAGCCATATCAGCAGCCTCTTCGATTGCCAGTTTTGCATCAGCAAGCGTCTTGTGCTGTTTTGCTAACAGCGCGCTTGCTTCGCAGACACCCTCATTCAACTCCGATTCTACCGTCTCGAGCGATTTTAGTGTCTCGGTGCAATCAGTGCGAAGCTTCTCGGCAGTCCCATCAAGTGCGGAAAGAGCTGACGATATGGTGCCAAGTCTGGCGCTTAGCGCTGATCTGCGCAAGCGCAGTTTCAACCTATTCATCTCCAGTGTTGCATCGGTACCATCAGACGCGCTGTTCAGGGCTCGACGGGCGGACACTGCAAATACTGGCACATCGGATCCAAAGTGCAGTCGCATCTGGCGGCGTGAGACCGATACAGCCTCCTCCACCTCGTCTTCGTCCTCAAGCAAATCCGACATTGTCAAAGCGACAACAACATCTGATGCGCTGCGCCCGGCCTGTTCAAGCAGTTCAAATACACCTGCAAGTCCTGGTTTCCGTGCCAGCACTGCGGCCAGAACGACATTCGCGCGTCGGAGGTAATCCTCGACAGTAGCATTGTCCGTCTCCGCCTCAAGACCGGCGTCTGCGCCCGGCGTGTCTACGAGACACACCCCATCCTGCAGGAACTCGGCCTGCGTAAAGGCTACTATCTCCGATCCCGGCTCGACCGAAACGCCGCCACGACGCCCCAACTCCTTGAGCATGGTAACTGGATGGACCTCGCGCTGCAATCCACCATCACTAGTTTTGGTCAGAACCTCACAACGCGGCTCACCCCACTGAATTCTGGTTACGCAATTCTGAGCAATCTCTGCACCGGAATAGGCCAGCGACTCACCGAGGAGGGCGTTTATGAGAGTGCTCTTACCGTGACCTTGGAGACCTACGACGCCTACCTCATGCCGGGGTGACTTCAATCGCTCCATGGCTTGCTCAAGATTCTTCGCCTCATCACTACTTCTTGTGCTTGAATCGCACAGATTCAGAAGTGAAGTGCCTGTGTGCAGTATCTTGGCAGCAAGTTCGCTTATCTTCATTGTCTGGCCGCGACCACCTGTTCAGTCGTAAAACCCGCAAGTGCCTCTTCGCATTGGATCAAGATATCTGATCCCTCTTGCCTGAGGTTTCTGATTCCTTTAATCTGGCACTCTGTTTCGTGCTGGGTCTCCATCAGCTTATCCCGCAGATTCTTCAGCGAGCCGTTGTATTGACGTATCACTGCGTTAGTTGCCATCGTGATTTGACTCTTGATGCCGTTGCCCTGCTGCTCCAAGAATTCCGCGTACGAAGCCACCAGGCCAGTCGACAACTGGCGAAGAGCAGCGTTCAACTCTTTTACCACTTCTTCGACACGGTCCTTTTGCTGCTGTTGCTTTGCCTGTCCCTGGCTTGATGAACTGCCGGTAAACCAATCCCAAACTGACTTAGCGACATTCACCACTGTATTCCAGAAACCGCCACTGGAGGATTCCTGAGCCACGGCCTCCGAAACGCTCGACTGCATCTTTGTTTCTATGATGGTCGTGTCTGGTAACGTAACCTGCGAAATATCCAGTGATCCTAATTTAGATATGGCCCCTGATATGGCTCCCGATATATCAGCTAGTTCCCTCACTGATTCTTCGAGAACCGCTCCTTCACGCCTGATCTTTCTGCGCAGTTCTCGGAACACCGGACGTACACTGGAGTACGATTTCTGAGATATCCAAGCATTCATGCCCTGCTGAACGAAGTATGCGATGTTAGTCCCAACTTCCTTGAGTTCTGTCCTGCTCATCCGTTCTAATCCCAGACTTCGCAGACGTGGTATCACGGCATCGCGAAGAAACGCAAATGCTTCGCTATCGCTCCCGCGTACGTCACGAACCGCGCTGTCCAACTCGTTTGTCACCAGTTCCAGCAAGTCCTCGGCCTGATCAAGGATAGATTGCACAACCGGCTCCTGCTCTTTCAGCTTCGCCTCGATCTCCGCGACTGACTTGCCGACTTGCGCTTCTAGGGCCGCAAGTTCAGCATCGAATGACGCCACCATTTCCTGGCATTGCGTCAGCAGGCGACGCAACATGACCAGGCCACGATTTTGGACCAGGAACTCCTCAAGGTAAGATACCAAGTCAACGAATCCGGACATCTCCAGACCAGGGCCAACCAGATTGAGCTTCTCGTTGGCTGCCCAGCGCGAAGATATCCTGAAGATAGCAGGAGGCTTTGTGAGTGCCGCAGAGAGAATTGCCGCATTCTGCTCGGTTGCCACATCAATCGTGCTTCTGCCGTTCTCGACTACCGGATCCCAACTGCCATTGCCATCTGTCGTGTATTCACTGTCCTTCATTGTCTGCACGAAGAAGAACCTGTCCACGTGAAACGCGCACTGGCTTAGAAACAGCCTTGCCTGGTTGTTGATTGGAGGTTGCGCCGAGAATAGGAACAAGACCGCGTCTGCTTTGGGAATGTAAGAGGTGGTTATGGCAGCATGTTCGCGTATTATGGAACCAGTCCCAGGCGTGTCTACGACACAAACACCATTCTGCAGCCACGGAGCATCGCAGAACACCTCAACCTGGTGAACAGTCGTTCCTTTCTCTTTCTTGCCGAAGAGGCTGTTCAGCCACCGGCTATCAGCTTCATATCGATCCGAATGCGCTGCTTCAGCCAGGTATTCCTCGACATCTTCAAGAGCGATCTGTACTACCCGGCCATCCTTGTACGTAACAACGGCTCGCTCGGGAGTACCGTATCTAAGCACCGTTATCGTGCTCGTTGTGGGTGAGAGTCGTGTAGGCAACATTCCGACAACTTTGAACTTGCCGCGTTTGGTCTCTTTCCTCTTTATCTTGTCGAGCAACACATTGATAAAGTACGACTTGCCCGAAGAGAACTCGCCGACGACCACCAGGTTGAATGTATCCTCGTTCACCCTGCGTATGTTCTGCGCAAGTATATCGGCCGCGTCGCTGACAACACACGTCTGGCCAACCCTACTGAGCCAGTCATGACTCTTGCCAAGCAGATCCAGGGTGTGCTCCTTGGCCTGTCTGTATACCTCGAATTGAGCGCTATTTCCCTCCAACTATGTCCTCCATCTGGCGCATCATATCTTGCCGGGCGATCTCCTGGTCAATCAGATCAATCGTCCGCGTAAGCTTGTCGCGTCCATTGCGTAACTCGCCGCACTTAGCCCTTATCGCCTCGATCTCATCAGTTCCTGCCGTCACGTCGGCTGATCCCCGAATGGCCGCAGTCGTTTCTCTGCACACAAGCTCAGCATTGCCGATGATCTCTTCAACTAAGCGAGCAAGGCTTCTCCGCAGCTCGGCCTGGCATTGAGTGCTGCATTCGTTGAAATATCTTGATACCGCACTTGCACGCTCCCTACGTATTGCCTGCACCTGTCTTCCACTCAAGTCGTTATTGAATAGGCCGAGCATTGTCAACCCAGAGATGATTCCAACGACCGGGTTCACCAAGTGGGCCAACAAGACTCCTACACTGAGACTGGGAAGACGGTTTCTGAGCTTTGTTGCCAGAGAACCGTCCGGAGACTCCTGTTGAGCGGCCTCAAACGAAACCGCAGGAAGCAGACTGATGTGGGCGTCGGCTCCGATCTCTACGAATCCGCAACCGGCATCTCTCCTTATCGCGAGAAGCGTGTCAGTCGCGCAAGTGGTCACGGTGTCGATATCCTCGGCTATCTTCCCCAGTACAGTCTGCAGTGCTGATTCCGCACGTGCAACGACCAAGTGCTCGAGCTCATTCCCCAAATCATCTACCGGTGCGCCATCTACGTATGACAAGACATCTTGCTTGGCCTTGCCAATCTCGTCCGCCAAGTCTAGTCCAAAGCGCCCCTGAATCCCAGAGAGGTCCCGCTGCAATGACCGAAGCAGGGAGGCAAGCGCTTCTTTCGTTCTTTGGAACGCCTGCTGTTTCTGTTCACCTTCGCCTACGATCCGTCTCTCCGCTTGAGTCAACTCCCCCAGCAACATTTCGGACTTGCCCTGTACCTCTGCTGCTGCGTTGCGCAATTCTCCAAGCGTCAGCACTGATCTCAAGCGAGTTCCGGGCTGGCTCGATGATACGCTTCGCAGATAAGTGCCCAAGTCAGTCCAGACAGATGAGAGTTGGCGACGCCCGTCGGTTAGTCTGGCAAACGCAGCGCTAACAAAACCGGACACATCATCGAGATCATCCTCATCTACACCACGCGTGTGGGTGAGCAGGGCTTCCCACGTGAAACACCGCCTCCAGCTTCGAGATACAACCTGTGCTTCGGCTTCGCGGAAAGGCGCTGATGCCCTTATCAGCACAAGACCTACGTCGGCGAACGCACACTCGTCCTGATCGTGCGTTACTACATGCCAGCCGGGCAAAGCTTCCCGGATCTGGCGCAAGATATCCTCGTGCTTTGTCTCCGAGCCAGCCAGTACGAGGAGTCTCGGCTGCCGATCCTTAAGGAGATCTAGGTATCGACAAGCTAGAGACGCAAAGCTGGTTACGCCCAGACTCTTGCCTAATTCGGCACAAGTGGAGCATAGCCGACTGTCGGTATTGGGAAAGGCATCTGTAAGCACTTTGGGATCCTACTTTCTCATCAGAATGGCCACCAAGAGGGCAATGGACGTTCCTGAAAGCAGGACAACAGCTATGGTCAGCCAGAAGAGCCACTTACGTACAACGTCTTGCCCAGCCGCCAACATCTCAGATTTATTAACAACCGACTGTTCTATCGAACGCATTACATTCTTGGTTCTCGTTTCCAACCCATCGAGCAGCTTGATCATAGCTGATTCGTGTTCTTTGCCCATCTTCTGCAGGAGCTCGCGCGTCTCGTTGATCGTGTTGACCATCTTTAGCCGATGCTCGGAAAGCTGATTTGCCAAGTGTGACTCTGCTTCCGAGATGGACTTGCCCAGATTTTCTTCTGCGCTGTCTACTGCCTGGCCCAGTCCTGTAATGCGATCATTTGTCTCCTTACGCGACGCTGCAAGCGACACCATTAGCTTGGACTCTGTTGTCTCAAGCGACGTGACCAAGCTTGCCAGCGCCTCTGCCCTGCCGGACTGCTGGTCTCGCGCAAGCTCCCGAAGAGCCTCTATTACAGTCGCCAGTTCATCCATGATGGTCTGGCGAGCGTCTGAGGACGTGCTTCCGACAAACTCTTCAAGCAGTTTCAGCTTAGCATTGGCCAGTAGAACGCCCTTGCCAATGTCTGCCATATACTCACTCGGGCCAACCTGATCCGGCCCAACAATGGTGTTTTCTTCGATTGCCATTAATTCAATGCCCCGCGCTATAGTATGTGATGGTCTGGCAGACCGTCGTGATTTAGATCGGCATCATACTGATCAGGTATGCCATTCTGGTCTGTATCGACCGTCTCGTACTGATCAGGAACCATGTTATGGTTATAGTCTTGCACCTCAAGATGGTCCGGTATGCCATTGCCATTCATATCTACCTCGAGATGATCAGGTATCATGTTGTGATTGGCATCATCGAACTGATGAGTGATGTCGTCATGCCCTGAGAAACCATTGACTCCGTGCTCATCTGCCAACAGCGGATGATGTTCATGTGTAACCGAGCCGTCCTCACCTGAGCTGAGATGGTGCGAATCCCCGGTATGATCAACATCAACATACTGGACAAAATGGTCAGCATGGCCATCGTGATTCTGGTCAACCATCGATTGGTGAATATCCGGTTGCCCGTCGCCGTCAGTATCAATGTTCACGTGTTGGTGCCCGGGCGAGTTCAGCGAGCCATTGTCATCCATCGCGCCTGATTGGCCGTGGACTGCCGAATCAGTGTTGTCCAGTGATTGCTCCTGGAATCCATCGTCAGCAATGTCCAATGGATGATTATTGACAATGTCGTCGATTAGGGCCATATCAGTTCCTCCTGGTTCTCATGTTGTTCTAATACGCTATCAGCGCAGATTCCTGGCAATTCGAAGCCCGAATGCTGTCGCAAGCACACTAATGATGTTCGGCAACTCTATGGTTAATTCCTTTGCGCGAACCGGATGCGCATATCACACACCGTCACAGCCGCGTAACATATGCATAACATGAATCGCAAGCCTGGGTGGCATGGAGCACCTTGACAGTTCAATAATACACCTCGATCTGCTTGACAACCTTGTGCTTGTCACGCGTCCGCTAATCCATATAGTGCTGCCCTTTCTTGTAGAGCCTGACAAGTTCAATTGGCTGTTGTGGCTTGTTGAGAATCCGATACTCTACACGCCATTGAGATCCAGACAGATCAACTCTTACGTGTTCGTTCCCGTTGGCTTCCAGCTTGCCTCTGTTTGAAGATACCGTATGTGGATCCTTGGCTTCGTGAAGCTCGCGCAGGACTCTCTCCAAGGCGCAGTGATCAGCGTGTTTGAGCTTCGCGGCTTCCCGCAGTAGTTGTGGCTGGTAGGAGAATCGAGGAAAATGAATCTCCCACGCGTCCACCAGTTGCCTGCGCCTACTGTCTTCTTCCGACTCAGCTTTGGCTCTAGCCCTTTCTTCCCGACGACTGTGTTCCTCGTTTTCGGACTGGAGTCTCGAGTTTTCAGCTCTTATCGAGTCGATGATCGCTTCGTTGCGGGTTATCTCTTCTGAGGCATGGCCGATGATCTCTTCCTGATCGTTGAGCCTGTTTCGGTTATCCTCAAGTTTTCGAATATGCGAGTCAAGGTCGATTTGTGCTGACTCTAGTTGTTGAGACAGCTCTGCGCGGACTTCTTCAGTTACGTTTTCAGCCGTGGATAGCGCCGTTTCCAGCTCGTGGACGCGTTTCTCGGCTGCTGCGCGCGACTGATCAAGCTGTGATTGCTTGCATTCCAGGTCAGTCTTGGCTTGCTCTGCGTTTTGCCGCTTTCGCCTCTCTGACTCCAACAATGATTCTGTTTGGTTGATCTTGCCCTGCAGTTGCTTGATCTGGTCAGCACTCGACCTGGCTTCCGCAATGGCTCTGTCTCTCTCAGCTACCATTGCAGCGTAATTCTTGTCATTCTCCTCGACCTGGGCTCTGGAGACTTGAGGCACCCAACTCGGAAGCTCTTCGTCGGATGGCGTCAGATACTTCCCATAGCTTCCGGCTGCGAACCACACGCTCTGCGCCAGCATTTCCTGGTCAATCTTCTTCGAACCTGCAAGCACTTGCCATGATCCGATTCCTAAGACCAACAGCCAGCCCACTGGGCCGGTGATAAAGGCAAGCACGGAGCCTGCACCAGTGTATGCGGCAAACGGTAGAGTCACCCCCAGAATCGTTGTGAAGACAGCGTGGATGATCGTGGAGAGGGCCACGAACGCTCCGAACCCTGCTGCGGTGACACTTCCCAGAATCAGCGCCGGTGCTCCTGCTTTGACCAGAGCACCCCTCATTGACTCACCCGTTAGATTGTCGACCTTGAGTATCTCTTGTATCTTCTTGCGTTGCTCATCCGACATTTCGTGCAGCTTGATGTCCAACTCCCGTGCCATCTGCTGGGCCTCTTGAGGGTTCTGCTTCTTGAGTTCCTTCTGGAGATTCTCAAGCACGCGTTCATGGAACTCCTCGTATACTCGATCAGCTTTCTGGGCTGGGGTTAGGTCCTGACTGATCTTGAGCAATGCAGCGGCTTCATCGATGACCTTGGCTGATAGAGCATCCTGGGAAGATCCGAGCGCACAACCAGACCTGTCCATAAGCAGCTTGTGGAGTTTGGCATCAAGTTGGTTGCGTGGCATGCCATCTAGCTTCTTTCGGTTCTCTTCGACCACATCCCGGACCTCTTTGACTTCAGGTTCCCTGATGTCGCCACCCTTGCCGAACAATCCACCGACCTTCTTAATGGTACGTACAGCCCCCAGACGCGCTTTCTGACCATATGGCTTCAGCACGCTTCCAAGGGTTATGGTCTCCAGAAGCGCTATCTGATCTGCTATCTGCTCATCTGATGCTTTCGTGTATCCATCGAATATTGTAGCCAACAGTCATCCTCCGTATTGTTACTCTAACGGTCGCATGCCACTTAGAGCGAGTAGGCGAGCTAACTAATCACATTTGCCATAACGAGCAGGCCTTGCGAACAGCGCTGCCATTCTGTCGCCAGTTTCGTCCGCCATACTAATGCCGACTTCCAGCGCAAGCCGCATAGGCAACAGCCAACCCGGTAACCACCAGAACAACAATTGAAACGATTGGCGTTGCACACCCGGCCGCCGCCCCGAGTTTCCGTTGTCTCCCCGATCTGGTGAGCGGAACCCCTATCTGCCTCGATAACCTCGATTTGGCTGCAGATATGCCAAGCAGTCGTTTCCACGAAAAACCGCCTCTATTCATAATGCGCTTCTCCACTCTGGCGGGCAGCCATTGCTGCCGAACCTTCCGGCTTCGTTCATCGTGCCTCCGTCTCCTCCAGCACCAACGCCCATATCCGCTTTAGAGGTAGTTCTGCCCGTATCTCCTCCCGCAGCTTCTCATAGTTGTCCAGCAGGTTCTGAACCAAGTCATTGGCGTCCCACAGCCTGATCTCGAAGTAAACCTTTCTGGCTTCGGAATGCACGCTGCTTTTGAACCCACCGAGCGAAACGAGCAATCCTTGTTCAGCGCTAAAGTTCTTGAGAATCCCCTGCAACTCGCGGAGCACACTGACATCTACAGGCGAATCCTGGGATTTTACCTGAACACACAACCGGGGAGGGTCGAAGCCCATTGCTCCGCTACCAGCAAGAATGTCCGCTCCGCCATCCGAGCCGGCAGGTGACAGATGAGTCTTGTATCCCTGAGCATTCAGAAGCTCGTTTACCAGCCTCGACAGATCATGACCCCGAAACTTTCGCGATATGTACTCTTTGAGTTGATCTTGAGCATACTGCTCGATATCAAGCTGGACTGTACCCAGTAAAACGGACACTTTGTTAAGCTGCTTTGGCGGCGGCCTCGAACTCGACAGGGCTTAGGTAGCCCAGATACGAGTGCATCCGCTGCCGGTTATAGAAGACTTCGATGAACTC
>JBPOHN010000069.1:0-3426 GCA_052035525.1 Armatimonadota bacterium | reverse complement strand
GGTTACGATGAGTTGCGCGAAAGGGCGAACGCGAGTGCCAGCAGTTTCCCGTCATTGACGCCTCAGCAGGTCTACGATCTGATGCTTGGCGTGCTGGAGGAGCTCAGGCGCAACAAGGCATATAGCCACGAAGCCTGGTCCGACTACGGCAGATTCTGGAGCAGGTTCGATAAGCTAGGCTCGGAGGAGTTTGAGCCAGAGCCATTCCTGATCCCCAGAGGAATGGACCGACCGTCCTGCATTCCCTTTGAGAAGGTAGATACCGATACTGTCAATCCAATCTCTATCGGAGATCGTAGCAGGCTGGGCCGATGGTCTGCAAGATCCTTTGGTCATGCCGAACTGATCAAAGAAGCGTGCGAGATCCTCAACAAGAATGGCTTCCTGAAGGTCAAGACGTTCGGCCTCGGGAGAGATAGCGTAACCGGATACGTCCTGAACGAGGATCACATCAGGCTTTTCTACAGCGGTGCTAACGACACCAAGAGATGCACCAAGTGCGGAAGCATCTACCGCTGGGCCAGTGATACCGGCTGCATGAATCCCCGCTGCACTGTTGGGCTGGAGCCGCTGGCCGTCTATACTGAGCGGCAGCGTTACTACCGAGAGCTATTCGCGTCGGAGGCGTTGCTGCCCTCCGTCACGGTCCAAGATCACAGCCAGATGGTAAGCGACGAGGACCGCGTCCAGCGCGAGAAGGATTTCTCTGAGAACACAGGAAGCCTCAACGTCCTGACCTGCACTCCAACAATGGAACTCGGCATTGATATTGGCGAGCTGTCGAACGTGATGCTGAGAAACGTCCCGCCAAACCCATCCAGATACATCCAGCGGGCGGGACGCGCTGGGCGGCGTGGTCAGGGCGCAGTCGTGTGCACATTCTGCGGCACCACCGGCGAATCGCACCACGACAGGCACTTCTACAAGCACCCCGAGCAGATGATCGCCGGGCGGATCATTGTTCCGAGGTTCGACCTGGCCAACGAGGGGCTGCTGAGATCTCATCTAAACGCCCTCGTCTCCGAGGTGGCACAATTGCCACTGATCGGGCCGAACGAGGATTACTTCGAGCCCCTGACAAAGACCACCGACGACCTTAAGGTCAAGCAATCCATGCGTGAGCATTTCGCAAACACGATGCTAGAGGTTTCGGCGGCGATAGAGGCTGCAGTACAGAGCATCTTCCTGGATGATCCAACGCTCGACCTGGCCGCTCTGCGACCGGCATTCGGGGCTTGGAAAGCGGACTTCGTGGATCGGTTCGACTACCACCTGAGCCAGCTAAGCGATGAATACGCCAGTGTCAATGAGGAGATTGCAAAACTGATCGAAGTGCCGGGACAATACAACTCCGAGTTGATGACGGCCCTCGTGCAGCGTCGATCTGACATCGCTTCAGGTGGGAGAGCAATCGTTCGAGGTGGAGTACGCAAAGGCAGCAGCAAGAGGAGTCCGTACAGCTTGGATAACTGGCTTGCAGCTAAGGGTTTCATTCCAGGATATGCTTTCGGCACCGACAATACTTTCGTGCAGTTCCCTAACCCCGACGACGACTTTGCAAGGGAATCGAACACGGCAATGCGAGAGTTTGGGCCTCTAGCGCTGTGCTACGCCCACAAGAGCCGATGGCAGGTCGTCGGCGCAAGCGTCGGAAAGGAAGAACTCAGGCGGTTCGTTATGTGCGTTGGCTGTGGCAAGATCCACGAAGCGGACGCGGCGGCAGTCGCGAAATGCACGTGCGGCAAAGACGTGGGGCCAGAGTTCCTTGCGATGCGAATGCCGGACGTTCGGGTCAAGCGGACGGGCTACATAACCCGCTCCGAGGAGATCCGGGAGAGTCGCAGCTTCAGCATAGAGGAATTCGCTGGGCTACCGCCAGCCTCAAAGCAATTGGGGTTCGAGGACGACTCTGGACGAAGGATCGTGCTTTCTTTTCACCGCGAAGCCGAGATAACCACAGTGAACTTCAGAAGCAAGTACGCGGAAGGCTCGTCCACGAAGCGCGAGGCCGTAGAATCCGATCTGCTCCATCAACCCGGTTTCCGCGTTGGCGAGAATGGTCGGTGGGAACTCCGCACCAATGAGAGTCCGGACAACGATGATTCCTTCCGAGCGCTGTACGCCAGTGGACGACATGACGCTCTCCTGATGAGCATAGAAGCCCCAGCCGATGAGCTAACGGACAAGTTCCGGGTAACGTTGCGCACTGCGTTGGGCCAGGGGTTGGCGCTTGCATTGAGGCAAGGGCCGGGCGAGATCCGTGCCCTTGAACTGGCATGTGGGAGCGGCGACAATCTACAGATTGTCTACTATGAAGCCACGAGTGGGTCCGCCGGTGCAGTTTCCAGGGTACTCGACGATCAGGTTCTGCATCAGGTCATCGGTTGCGCACTGGAATCAGTGCACTACTCGGACAAAGGCAACGATCTTGAACCTGACTGTGCTGATTCCTGCTATGAGTGCCTCAAAGACTATCGCAATCAGCGTGAGCACGAGTCTCTCGACCGAAAGGCCATCCGTGATTTCTTGCTGTGGATGAGAGGAATCGAGCTGCAGCCTATACAGTCTCCTGAATGGGAAGAGATGATAGCGGCCCTGCATGGCCCGGGCGCTGAGAATGAACGGCAGTTCTTACGCTTGATTCGCGACGGCGGCATAGCATTACCGGAGAAGAAGCATTACGGAATACCCGATGAGGGAATCCCTGTGGCGGAGATCGACTTTAAGGTAGGCAGGCTTCACGTTCTGGTCAACGGCAGCGTCCACCACGTAAAGTGGATTAGCGATCTGGACAACGCGAAACGGGATGCGCTTCAACACGATGGCTATCACATCTTTGCGTTTGATATGGACCGCCCTGACGAATCACTGGCGAAGCTGAAAGAGATGCTCTGATGGATTTCGTTCTGCGGCTGGACCTGAGCGATATCGCCTACTGGGCATCCCGCTATTCGGATCCCAGGGAGGGTTTCATCGAGAACGATGTCTCACCCAGGTTCAGGTCATTCGGTTATCTCAGCAAGTCCGACTTTCTTGCCCTCTGCGAATGGAAGTCACCGAGGAGCCAGTCGCGGTGCGCCAGCAACAGCGAGGAGTTCATCAGGGCGGTGACTGCGACCGCTGTGTCCAGCTCAGATGAGCAACTTCGGATCGAGGTGCTAACTCTGCTCCGTGGCGTAAGCTGGCCGACAGCATCAGTAATCTTGCACTTCGGTTTCGATAACTTTTACCCGATCCTCGACTTCAGGGCGCTGTGGTCGGTCGGAGTGGATCTGCCGACAGACCAGGTATCGAGCCTCTACTGCTTCAGCTTTTGGCGTTCCTATAGCCAATACTGCCGTGACCTCGCCTGCGATTGCGGAGTCACGATGCGCGTTCTGGATCGCGCTCTCTGGCAGTTCTCGAAGGAAAATCAACACATCGGCG
>JBPOHN010000131.1:0-2170 GCA_052035525.1 Armatimonadota bacterium | reverse complement strand
AGAGCGCTGCTTCTCGAAAGCAAAACTAACGCAGTCCTGGCCACATACTGCACGGAGGATACGTATGAGATCGTTTCTGCTGTTAGTGGCCATGATTGCTATGAATGGTCAAATCTGCCACGCTGCGGCAGTCACCGTCGACCCGAACGTCGGGCGGCCGTTTCCGAACGCCGGGGTTGCTGATCCCCGTGTAGCTCAGAAGGTAACGTACGAGGCCTGGCACACGCCTATAAGGACCATCCTCGATGACCTCTCCAAAAAGACCGGGGTGACGCTGAACGCCGGCTATAGCAAGCAGGATTGGCAAGTCCGCGACCGCCGGATGAACGTCTATGCGAAAGACGTCACCCTCGCTGAGCTCCTGAACTCCATCGCGCGGGTGATGAAGTTCAAGTGGACGCGGAACGACGACGACAAGCTGCCCACTTACCGCCTTCTTGCCGACCGCAGGCTTCTTGCGAAACTCCAGGCCGAATCAAGCAGGCTTGAAGCCGCGCTCAAGACCGAAGAGGTCAGGCGAAGAACCGCGCTCGTGGAAGATCTGGCGAGAGCGGCGGAAGCATCAGGTGAGGAGCTTGAAGCGCTCAAGCGAGACAGCCCATACCTCGGTCTGAGCGCCGAAACAGGCTTTGCGAAGCTGGCGACCCGGATGTTCGAGGAGCAGCCAAAGCTCAAGGAGATGTTCACCAGCGCCAACAGGATGGCCATCCTCAACGCCAATGAGTTCTCCGAGACCACGCGGAAGCTGTGCGTCGATGTTCTGCGCTATGGCAACGAGCACTGGGCCGACCGTAAGCCGCTGCCAGACCCTGCGACCGACGACCCCGCGAAGCACACACTGCATATGGAGTGCATATCCGCACCGGTGGAATCGGAGCAGCGGAAGCGGCTGACTCACTTTGGCTGCGTTATGCTCTATATGTCAGACGGCAGTCATTTCGTCAGCGACCTCAAGGAGCCGGATGCGCCATCCAGCAAGGCGTCCGGCGCCTATCGGCTGTCGATAGCGCAGCAGCCGGTGGAATCACAGACGGAATGGGGCAAGTTCCAGATGGGTGAGAACAGCGGGATGGCGGAGGACGCAAGGGTTATCGAGCCATACCTTATGTTCGATCCCCTGGTTGAGCCGCCGGACGAGCTCAGCATGCACGAGAAAGTGGTCATCGTCCTGAATGAGAAGGACCGGAAGGCCATGATGGACCAGATTACCGCGAACGGCGGCCGCGCGGCCCAGCGGTTCGTCTATCAGGCCTTGCTCAAAGCGCTCGCCGATGCTGCACAGCTCAACATCGTATCGGACAGCTATTCGGTCGTGCTTGCGGCGAATCCGCAAATACCGGACGGCGAACTGCGGGCAGTGCTCGACAAACTCGCCGACCTATACAGATGCAACTGGGAGAAGCACGGCTCCATCATCGAGATTCGCCGCAGAGACTGGTTCAGAAGACGCTCTTCTCAGGTACCGGATGAGTGGTTGAAGCCCTGGCGCGATCAATTGATCAAGAACGGATCGTCAGGCGTGGATACCTACGCCAGTATGCTCTCGCTGACCGATGACCAGATCGAGGAGAACATTTCCAGTGATCATCTCCTGGACCAGGTCCTGGGACCATGGTGGGAATACGGTTCTAACAGAGGATTTTGCCGCTTCTACACTCAGCTCAACGACTATCAGACCGGCCAGATCTTCACCGAACAAGGTCTCGACCCGCGCACACTGGCCCCGGCGCAGTGGGCCTACTACACCGCCATGTTTACTGATGGTTGGCACCGCACCTGGGGCATAGAGGGTTTCCTCGATCCCGGCAGCTCGGATCTGAAGATCACGGCTTCTCGCACGGTCCACGAGGACGGACGCAGCACCTGCCAATTCAACGTGAGCCTGAAGGCGGAGGACGGGAGTTCCAAGATCGACACTTGGTCCATCCCGCTCCGCAAGATCGTCATCCCGCAGAACGCGGAGAAACCGAAGTAACGGAAGTCCGCCGGGTGCACGAAAGCGTCGTCACCGGCAACATCACTGAGATAAGCTGCCCCCGTCATTTTCGAGCGCAGCGCAGCCGAGAGCGCTGCTTCTCGAAAGCAAAACTAACGCAGTCCTGGCCACATACTGCACGGAGGATACGTATGAGATCGTTTCTGCTGTTAGTGGCCATGATTGCTATGAATG
>JBPOHN010000074.1:0-15047 GCA_052035525.1 Armatimonadota bacterium | reverse complement strand
AACTCCGTGGCGGAAAGCTTCTTTTCGACGCTGAAGAAAGAGCTGGTCTGGAGGACGAAGTTCGAGTCAAGGGAGCAGGCAAGGAGGGAGATCTTCGAGTTCATCGAAGTCTTCTATAACCGGCAGCCGATGCACTCGTATCTGGGCTACCTAAGCCCTGTCGAGTTCGAGGCCGCCGCCAAAGCAGCTTAACAAAGTGTCCGTTTTACTGGGTACAGTCCAGATGGCTGCTTGGTAAACTGCTCATCTCCAATCTCGATATTCATAGAGAAGTCAGCACCGACATCGAACGGAGGGTCAATGTAGATAAGTCTAATCCCGCCATTGTCCTCAATCTCTTGGCGCATGGGGCCGTTCTTGAGACTGGACAGGATTAGCTTGTTATCCCCCCATATCAGTTTGTTCGTCCACCCCTTTAGCTGCCTTCCACGGGAGTCCAGGTCGAACAGACCAAGCTGCATCTTCGTATCCACTTCGGCCCGTGGTTCATCCACTTGCTCGATTATCTGGAATGGAAGAACCACATTGCAGATGTCATTGGTTTTGCCATTCCAGACAAGCTCCACCTCACGCTTGTCCTCAAAGAGCAGGAACCTGTATTTGTCAGGTAAAGGCTTTCTAGCCTCCAGATATCTGACTATGTCTCTTATTTCATTGTCTGTAAGGTCAAGCATAATAGCCTCTGATTACACGCTGATGTTCTTGAGCAACGCGAACCGCGTTGGCACAGGCAAGGGCTGCCTTAATGCACGAGGACTAGCGGAAGGGGGATGATGAGCACGGCTAAGTACCAAGCTCTACCAAGCTTGTTAGCCATCCGTAATTCGAATTCCTTCCGAGGCGGCAGTCAGAACTCCAACACAAATGTAGCAAGTATTACCGACGCTTCTTTCGTAGGCTTAAGGGGGGTGGGAGTTGATGAAAAGAAACTATTGTTTTCAGAACACCTCCTGGTTTCGGGTGGAGTCCTCATGTTGACATGGGAGCAGGTCGCCAGGACCAATTTTCTTACAAACCTGACCCGAAAAGCAAGGGTATTCCCAGTAAGTACACAAATGAGGGGCTGACCGAAACGTCATCCCCTCACTGATGAAACCCGACGGCGTCGCCTGCTAAGCGTTCTTGAGGCAGACCGCCTCGATGATGTTGACCGCGTCCTCGCACTTATCGATCGCCGTTTCGAGGTGCTCGTAGAGCTCCTTCCACTTGATGACCTCGATGGGGTTGGTCTCCCTCTCGAAAAGCGCTGCTATAGCGGCCCTGCTGACGGAATCGCCCTCGTTTTCGAGCCTGTTGACCTCGATCCAGCGCTCCTTCATGCATTTGGGCTTGCTCATCTTGTCCAGGTCGCTCACCAACGCGGCGGTCTCCTCGGTCGCGCGCAGGATGATGTTCGCCAACTGCACGGCCTCGGGTGTGATGGTGTTGACGCTGTAGAGGTTGAGCCTCATAGCGGTAGCATGGATGAGATCCAGTATGTCATCGAGGGCGCTGGTGAGCGCGTGGATGTCCTCGCGATCCATGGGTGTGATGAACGTGGTGTTCAGCTTCTCCAGGATCTTGTGGGCGATCTCGTCGCCGTGGCTCTCGGTCTTCTCGATCAAGAGCCGCTTCTGGTCGACGTCCGTATAGTTCTCCAGCAGATCCTTGAGCTGCTTCGCTCCCTCCAGCGCGTTTTCCGCCTGCTGAACGAACATTTCGAAGAATTTCTCTTCCCTAGGTATGATTCTCAGGCCCACAGCCGGCCTCCCTTTCTTCCTGCCCGCTTACACACGCGGACGGGCCTTTCGGCCTTACGGTATCGAAAAATGAATGATCCAGTACATAGCGGCCGCTACAAGAGCCGCCATCGGCATGGTGAGTATCCAGGCCCAGACTATCCTGCCGGCAACGCCCCATTTCACTGCGCTGAGGCGATGTGTTGCGCCTACTCCGACGATTGCGCCGGTGATGGTGTGCGTGGTGCTGACGGGGATGCCGGCTACCGATGCCCCGATGATGGTTGCTGCTCCCGCTGTCTCCGCGCAGAAGCCGCCGACGGGCCTCAATTTCGTGATCCCGAGGCCCATGGTCTTGACGATCCGCCAGCCGCCGCACATAGTTCCGAGCGCGATAGCCGCGGCGCAAACGAGTTTGACCCACAACGGCACGGGAAAATCACCGTTGGGCAACCGCTGAAGATATCCCGCCGTCACGAGCGCCAGCCCGATCACGCCCATCGTCTTCTGAGCGTCATTGGTGCCGTGGCCCCAGCTATAGGCCGCCGCCGACACCAACTGCAGCTTCCTGAACCAGCCGTCGATCTTCGCGGGAGCGACTCCCCGGAAGAGCCACATAACGATAACCATGTTGATGAAGCCGATGATCATGCCGATCATCGGAGACAACACGATGAACATGGCCGTCATGTCAATCCTGTCCCAGTCCAGCACGTTTTTCATCGAACCGGTCTTCAGGTACGCGCCCATCAGCCCCGATCCGGCCAGGCCGCCTATCAGCGCGTGGGACGAACTGGTGGGCAGGGCCAGATACCACGTGAGGATGTTCCAGACGATCGCGCCCACAAGGCCTGCCAGCGCAATGTAGAGCATCTGCTCGCCGAAGACGTCCATATTGACGACCTTGGCTACCGTATCTGCTACATGCACTCCGAAGAAGATCGGGGCGACGAAGTTGAAAAACGCTGCCCAGATCACCGCCTGGAATGGCGAAAGCACCTTGGTCGCAACGATGGTAGCTATAGAGTTCGCCGCATCATGGAAGCCGTTCAGGAAGTCGAAAATGAGCGCGATGACGATGACGGTGACTATGAGATATAACGTCATTTGCGTGTTTTTCTCGCCGACATGACTAGAGATGGGGCTTAACGAGGATGCACCGGGAAGCAACTATCCCCCTGCCCATATATTCTACAGTCCGCGCTGCTTTCAGGTCAAGGATTTAGAAGCTTTCCAGCAATCTTTTCGCAGGCAATCATAGCCGCCCTCCCACAGGACAAAAAAGGGGCCAACCGGCCTCACTGGCACGAATATTGCAGGTGATAATGCGGGTCAACTCTTTACTGGGGAGCCGATGGATATGAAGCACATCAGCCTATTGATTGCCGCGCTGGCACTGGTCCTGCTTACCGGCGTCGCGTCTTTCGCGGGAGTGATCAGCGAGGACGTTACATACTGGTTCAAGGTCGGCGACAGCGTGGATACCATGATGAACCCAAGCACGGAATGGCTGCAGCAGAACACGGCCAATCTGCTCGTGAAGATTCAGCAGACTGTCTACGATCAGGCAACCACGATGGCCATGCTCAACCGCAACAATCCGGATGAGGGCACGAACCATCCCGGTTTCCTCTATGCATATTCGGTTACCAATCTCAATGTCGGAGATCTGACGGATCTGGCCGACAGGGGAATAACCAGTTTCCGCGTCGAGTGGCCGACTCCGTACTATGCCACCGTCTCACGCCAGACGCCCTTTGGATGGGAAGTGGATACGTCCGTATCGAGTGGACCCTCCTGGAAGTGGACGCCGGTCGACCCCGGCCTTCTGCCCGGTGACACGGTCGGCGGATTTTGGGCCGTAAGCAACGTTGGCGAGGATGGTGTGTGCAATTCTGCCGTGGTCCATTTGGCCGGCCTTGGTGCGAGGGACATCTACGGAAGAACTACCGGTCCGTGCCCCGAGCCCGGAGCCTATATGTCGCTGCTGGCGGGTATGGGCGGCTTCGGACTGATGGTGAGGATGCGACGGAAGAAGTAGAGTTGCTCTGACTCTTGAACGATCAATGGGCCGCCATCCGGTGGCCCATTTTGCATGCAGTGCTGTGGCGCGTCGAGCCTAACCCCGGCGGGCTTTGAACTCCTCGAACTTACGATCGATGTAGTCGTAGAACTCCAGGTTCGTGCATTCGCCGTGGTCCAGGATCATCTCCGAATACGGCCTGCCGGCCAGGTAGGCGAAGTGGCTTTCGAGTGGGCACTGGTCAAGCTTTCTGTCTACCTGCAGCAAGTGCCGCAGCGAATCGTCTGGTAGCTTGCCCTGCATCTCGTGCGGGATGTGGCACAGGTAGGCAAGATCCACCGCGTCGTCGATTGTCAGGTCCGTGTGAGGCTGTATGTATTCGCTGATGACCGAATCCTGGTCTCCGTAGACGGGAACGTATTTCTCCAACGTGTCGATCGCGTCGGCCAGGAATGAGCCGACGGCCGCGGACACGCCCCATAGCTTGCCCGCCATGACAATCGCCGCATCATCCGAAGCGCCGGGGCCTTCCTGGAATCGCACGAACATGTAGGCGACATTGCCGTCGCCGTTTCTGGCGAAGAGCCCCGCTTCCTCGAAATCCGCTATCTCGTATTCGTGGGCTTTCCTTGCCAGGTCGTGTCCATCAAGGCCAAGCCGCTGCAGCGCCCCCTGGTCGATCAGGTGGCACTCGCCATAGCCCATGTTGACGCCATATCGCTCGTTCGCCAGAATGCGGGCCCGGGGGCTATCGCGCAAGCCGCCCGCATAGAGGCCCCTCAGCACGCCCGCTGGGTCGATCTCTATGAACCTGAGCGCTCCGCACCGGATAAGGGGCTCGCCTTCGGCGTTGCAAGCGAATCGAAGAGGCTCTCCCGCGACCGCGCGCTCGGCGAATTCCTTTACCTCATCGATAAGCAACTGCCGCTCTTCCTTGACATCCAGCGGGTGGAGCCGGAGCGAGCGGCAGATGTCGTCAACGGTTGTGTTTGGGTACCTCTTGCCGTGGAAAATGCCATGGCCCACGTGAGCATGGCCCTCGATGGACTGCATGAGGACGATTTGCTCCACCTCGGCCGAGCAGCGCAAGAGCACCTTTGCATTCAGTGCGTCGAAATCCTCTCTGAGGATATCTGGCGCGGCTACCCCGGGCAGGCGGGCGCTCTTCCTGGAGTGGTGGCGATGCTTCACAGCGACCTTATGACCTCTATCGCGCCCTGAATGTCCGCGACACGATTGTCGCCCACTTCGCGCTCGATTGTGAGATAGCCGTCATAGCCGATGGCATCCAGTGCCGCGAAGTACTCGCCGAACGGCACCTGTCCCTTGCCCACCGGCACTTCGTCGCAGCGTCCATCCACATACCGGACTCCGTCCTTGACGTGAGTGTGGACGATCAGCTCGGCGCCGACAAGGACGCCCTTGACAGGGTTGATGCCGTTCATAACCAGGTTGGCGGGATCGTAGTTGAGCTTGATAGCCTTGTTGGGTAGGGACTCGATGAACTCGCGCATGAGCTCAATGGATTCGGGGCCGGTCTCGCTGGCGTATACCTTGCCGCGGTCCTCCGCATACTTGCCGAAATCGGTCATGGCCTTGGACATGCAGATCCACGCTGGATCGTTGTGATCCTCGGGAATGACACCAACGTGCCCGGAAACGACGTAGACGCCCATATCGACCGCCATATCTATGACTGCCTTCGCGGCGGCCAGGTGCTCCTCGACGTTTTCGGGATGCGTGAAGCCGCCGACCTCGGCGCAGAGGGCCGATATCTCCATCCCGGCGGACTGAATCTTCTCCAACAGCCGCAGCCGGTCGTCCCTGGAGAGGGATCTCGCGTCGTGCTCGCCGCCGACTCCCCAGAGCTGGACTCCAGTGATGCCCATCTCCCTTGCGAGAGGGAGCATCTGGTCAAAAGGCATGTTGAACGATGTTGAGGTAACGCCGATCTTTCTAGCAGCCACTGTGTCATCCTTTCGTGTTTTGGCCAGGCGTCCGCAGACGCGCTGTGAACGCGCCTCTTTTCCGGAATTATAGCACCGATGAGCTTAGGATTCCAGAACGATGATCCAGTCCCGGAAGCCTGGCGGAGATGGTGGAGCCCAGCAGCCTGACTCGTCCGGTGTGACGGGGCCGATGCTGGTTTCGGAGCCGTCGCTGGGGTTCAGGAAGCAGGCGCGATAGGCGACGCCGGGCTCGATGGAAATCACCTTTGCAAGCCCGCCGAGCACGGGCGAGGTGTAGATGATCCGCACCTTGCCCGGTATTCCCGCTGCACGAGGAACGAAGTATTGCGCTGCCTCGGGAACATACATCCCGTTCTGCTGACACTCGATCCAGTCCTGGTGCGGCTCGAAGCGGTGCCACTCGTAGCGTTCGAGTATCCTCTTGCCGATTGCAAGGTGTGATGATCCCGGCAGGTTCATCGCGTCCTGCCAGGGTGTATCGCCCCAGGATAGCCCGTGAGGAGACGGCCCGTAGGGCTGCTCCCTCCGGTTTACCTGCCAGATGCCGTTCGCGCCGTAGGTGTGTCCCGCAGCGCCGGAGAGCATGCATGTCCAGAAGTAGAGCCGCTGGATCTCCTCGCGGTTCATCTCCAGTATGCCTTCGTAGCAGACTTCCGAATTGATCACGGGCATTCGGGGCTCGTGGTCCAGTGCGGCGAGGAGGGTTGATATCGTATTGGGAACGTTGTGGTGGCCCGAGTGACCTGTTTGCAGCATGTCGAAGTCCAGGACGGAGGCGTCGTCCACCTCTTTGTGTCCGCTGTTGGTCGGGTGGATGCCAACAATCCGCTTGAACGGATCAGTTGCGCGAATGTACCGGACGATCTCCGTCCACTGAGTGCGGACGCGCTTGTCGTATTCGGCCCGGTCGCCCGCGTAGGTGTAGAAGGGCATTGTCGCTTCACCGGCGGCACACCAGATGACGGGGTATGCCCCGTAGCGCGCGATCAAATTGCGCCAGTGTTTCCTGATCCTGTCCTTGCCCAGTTCGTGCATATAGTAGCCCCAGCACCCGACGATGCACGGCACGATGCCGAGGCTCACGATGTGCTGGATTCTGCGGTCGGCCATGTCATAGTAGGCCGGGTTTATCGCCGAAAGGTCGTCCTGCCACGGGAAGCCGGCTTCGTTGGCGCCGCGGGGATCGTTCAGCGGCATGTCGGGGTAGGGGCCAGCGACGATCTGAATCACGCTGAAGCCTTTGCGCGCGCGGTCGCTGGTGAGAGTCTGGAAGTCGTGCGGCCATTCGAGGCGACTGCACAAGCCCATCCACTCCGTGTCGGCGAGCCAGAAAAACGGGGTGCCGTCGGCGTGCTCGAAGTGACGCTTGTCGGCGGCAACCCGGACCGGGCCGCGCCTCAGTAGTTCGTTCTGGCCAGTATAGGGTGTTACTATGAACTGGCCCTCGATGCCGTGGAGGTCCGTATCGGACTCATCCGAGCACACCGTCCTGAACGTGTAGATGCCGCAATCGGGCGATGAGAACCTGACTCGCCAGACATTGCCCCCGGCCCAGAAAGCCGGAACGCGATAGCTTCCGCCTTGCTCATCAGAGAAGACTACATCCAGCTGGACGTCGTTGAACGGATCGGCATACGTCCTGCGGGAAGCAAACGACCATTCGTGCGTTGCGTTCTGCGTGATTGCGTGCACTATAGGTACTTGGCCTTGCCTTCCTTTTTCAGTTCTTCGAGCAGCTTCTTGATGTCCTGCGAGCGGCCGCGCGGAAGAATCAGCAGAGCGTCACCGGCGTCAACTACTATCAGGTTGTCGATGCCGATCGTGGTGACAAGCTTGCCGGGTTGGCCGTGGATCAGGCAGTTGTGTGTATCGATGCCGATATGCTCGCCCACAACGACGTTACCGCATTCGTCGGGTTCCTTCACCTCGTGCAGCGAAGCCCAACTGCCCAGATCGCTCCACCCGATGGACGCAGGGATTACGTAGATGTTCTTGGCGTGCTCGAGGATGGCGTAGTCGACGGAAATGCGGGGAAACGCATCGTAGATCTGATCGAATACTTTGGATTCCTCGGGTTTGCCGATGACGCTGTCGTATCGTACGAGCAGCTTATGTATGTCAGGCGCGTGCTCCCGGAAGAGGTCGAGCACCGTCCTGGCGCTCCAGACGAACATCCCGCTGTTCCACACGTAGTGCCAACTGGCTATATACTCCTCCGCGGTCTTCGCGTCGGGTTTTTCCTTGAAGCTGATTACCTCGTGAACGTTCACGTCGTCTATCTGCCGCCGATTCTCCGACATTTGGATGTAGCCGTAGCCCGTTTCGGGCGAAGTGGGCTTGATGCCGATAGTGACCACGTTAGGCCCTTCTGAGGCGATCTGTTCGGCCACCTCAAGATGCCGCCGGAACGATTTCTCCTTGAGGATGATATGGTCGGCGGGGCTCACGAGTATGATAGCGTCCGGGTCCTTGCGATGTATGAGCGTGGTAATGACGCCGACCGCGGGGGCGGTATCCTTGCCCACGGGCTCTCCCACGAAGTTGTCCGGGTTCAGCCAGGGAAGCTGCTCCTTGATGACTTTCTCGTGCGAGGCGTTGGCGATGATGAATATGTTCTCCCTCGGGATGAGTGGTTCCAGGCGCTGGATCGTGTCCTGGAGCATGGTGTTCTCGCTGTAGAGGCTCTGGAACTGCTTGGGCTTGTCCTGGCGGGACTTCGGCCAGAGACGGGTACCCGACCCGCCGGCTATGATTGCTGCGTACATATCTCCTCCTGAAATCCTCGGGGGATAGTTTATAATAACCTCATCCAAAGAAGGTCAAACACATCCGCTGCGTTGGCACGAGGCGCCGTGCCACATTAGTATATACTGGCCAGCAGGGCAGGTGACCTTCATGGTGATTCGGCACACAATATGCATGGCAACCTGGGGAAAACAGTAGCGTCTTAGACTGTTAGTTGGTGTCTCTCAGCTTCGTCGGAGGCGATCGATATGTACTTGCTGGCCGTTCGCATAGCGTTAGTTGGTCTGATTCTGGTTCTGGTCTGCACCTGCGCGCTCGCCGACGCTTCTTACCACGTCGTCGAGAAGCAGGGATCATTGCTCATTACCGGGTCCGCATCCAACATCGACCGGCTCCGGGAAGTGATGGAAGTTACCGACAACGGCCACACCTATACGGTTCTGACCGGCAGAGCGACTATCCATCTCCAGGACGGAAAGATGGGCAATACCCAGGACCTGAAAGACAACATCTACGTTCAGGTTGCGGGAGAGCAGCTTTCCGCGAGGACGGTGCTGGCCGAGACGGTTGTGGTGCTGGACGACAGGCCTGCTCCCGCGCCGCGCGGATTCCAGCCGAACGATCGCGTGGAATCGAGTGGTTCCGTTACGGGCGTGCTCACCTCCTCCAAAGAAATCGACATTCGTACGGATGACGGGAACTTCGCTCTGGTAGTGCGCCCCGATACGGTGATCCGCCGGTATATCTACGTAACCGACATAACCGACATCAACGAAGGCGATGATATCAGCTTCAGCGGGAGGATGGGACAGGACGGGAGGATCGTCGCCGAGCGCATCCAGGTATCAGCGTCCAGGGGAAACACGAAGTCCGTCAGCAAGTCCTATCGCCCCACGTATTTGAGCGCGGTCTCTCGCGGACGCGAGGATTCCATAGAGGGCACGATCATTTCCCCGCCTTCGGCATTCAACAGAACACTCCGGTTGAGCACAAGCTATGGCGAAAGGAGAGTGGATGTGCTGAAGTCGGCTGAGGTCCGTATCGACCAGCTGCCGGCCAGCGTGCATGACCTCTCAAAGGGCGACAGCGTGCGAGTGTTCGGCACATGGGATGGCAACGTGATGATAGCGACCCGGGTGGAGACCTATGTTCCGTCCGCCTCGCCCGCCTACAGGGCGCAGGAGCCTCCTTTGCCGGAGCCGGAACCGGAGCCTCCTGTTCAGGCAGAGCCGCCGGCGCAGCCGGAACCCGCGCCCGAGGCTCCAGCCGCTGAGGAAGCGCCTGCTCCTGATAATCCGCCTGCCGCGGCCGATCAGGAAAAGGCCAACATCATCACGGGCAGGATAGTAGAGATCGACTACGCTACCGCCACGCTCTCCGTCGATGCGAACCTCAGCGATAACAAGATCGATGCTTCCGATGCCGTTGTCACGCGCCAGGGATCGAGCCGCCGCTTCAGCGACCTGAAGAAAGGCGACAAAGTGGAAGTGAAGGGCGAGTGGAACGGCGACGTGATGAAGGCGGCATCTATCGACGTGGTAGAGTGAGCCTGAACGCCTCGGCGTAGTCGCAGCCGATTTCGCTGCCTTCCTGCCTCATTCTGGCGATCATTCGCTTCTTCAGGCGCAGGTCGAAGTGGAACCACGGGGTTTCGGTCTTGTGCGCCTTGATCGCCCGCAGCTTCATCTGCAGCGTCTCCTCATCGAACCCGATCCTGACGTTGGGCCGCGTGCTCCCGTACCAACAGACGTCGAGGCCTGCAGCCGCGGTTAGAGTGGCATCGGCGGCGGCCTGATGGTCCGGGTGAGTTGTGTCGATGAACTCGGGGTCCCACGATAGCACGACGTCGGGCCGCAGGTCGGCGATCAGTCTCGCCAGGTCACCTGCCAGAGGCTCCACGTGAGCCTGAAGCGAGCCGTCGGGGTAGTCGAAGAAGACGACCTCCGCGCCGCCCAGGATACCCGCGGCAGTGTACTGCTGGCGCTCGCGGATTCGCTCCAGCGGGCGTCCTATGGGTTCCGGCCATCCGCGTCCGCCCCGGGTGGCGATAGCGAATGTTACACGGGTGCCGTGCTGCCGCATCAGGCAAACCAGCGCGCCCGCGCGGAACTCGATATCATCCGGGTGCGCGCCGATGAAAAGCGCGCTGCCGCAGGTCAGCAGCTTCTCGCGGGCTTTCGTGTTGTCGTCCGGGACAGGCATGGTTGAGGCATCCCGTCAGGTGAGTGCTGGCGCCAGTTGAATCAGCTCTTCGTAGTTCTCGACTATCACGCCGCACGCCTGCGGGCACGACTCCACGTCGCGGATATGAGTCTCATAGATCAGCGGGCCGGTGTAGCCTGTATCGACCAGCGCCGCCAGAATCTCCCGCCAATCGAGCGCGCCCCGGAACGGCAGCCAGTGTCGTTCGACCCCGTCCTGGTCCGATATGTGCACGCTCATAATGCGTGAGCCTGCCTGACGGATCATCGCCGGGATCTTCTCGGGCGGGAACACGTGGTTCACATCGAAGTTCACGCCGACGTTTGGGCGGTCGATTCGCTCGATGATGTCCAGGACCACGTCCAGGCTGTTGCCGACCTCGCTCTTGGGCAGCGGTTCGATCGCTATCCGGATATTGCGCTCGTCTGCGTAATCGGCGATGCGGCGGAACGGTTCCACGAGCAGCGTAATCGCCTCCGACCTGGGAACGCCATAATCCTGGTTGGCGCCCGGGTGAGCTACGATCACGTTCGCACCCAGCCGGGCCGCGATTCGGACTGCATCCAGATACGCTGCCACGGCGTTCTCCCGAACAGGCGCGCTCGGGCAGCTAAAGTCGAAGTGCTTGCCATACGGGCCGTGAACCGACCAGAACTCGACCTTGGGATCGTCGAGCACAACATCAAGCACCGCGTCCGCATCCCACGAACTGGAGTAATAACACTCCAGAGCGCAGCCGGTGTCGCCCTCTGCGACCTGGTTCACCGCGCGCATCATATCCCGTGTGAAATCGAGCATCATACGGTTGTGGCGGTCATCCAGTTTGGCGGGCGTTCCCGTGACAGGGGTCACGTATGCGGCTATGCGCAGCTCGTCTGGCATCAAGAAGATGAACGAACTGCCGGATATTCCAAGGCGAATGGGTCTGGACAAAACTCTGAGGCCTCCAAAGAGGGCCCCGCAATCAGTCCGCAGGGCCCTCAGACGATCAGAAATCGAACTGGTCTACGTTCTCTTTTGTAATGACGACGCCGGGCATTATGATGATGCCGTCCTTACTTACCGACAGCTTCCCGATGTCCTTTACTTCCATTCCATCGACGGGTTCCTTGCCGTCAAGGTAGTCATTCACGAGCTTAGCCGTAAGGTAGGTGAGCTTCGCGGGGTCCCACAGGATGAGGCCGTGCACGACGCCATCCTTAAGATACTCCCGGTTCTCGCTCGGCAGGCTGAGGCCCCAAATCTTGACCTTGCCCTGCTTGCCGGCGGCTATCACAGCGCGGGCGGCTCCGGGAGGTCCGGGCGAGCTGACGCAGGCTATTCCACCGAGGTCAGGATGCGCCTGCAGCAGACCGGCCATGCCCGACTGTGCCAACTGTGGCTGATCGTTGTTGTTGAGGATAGGACCGACGAACTTGATGTTCGGATACTTCTTGAGGCCGATCTTCACGCCATCGACGTGCTGGTTGAGGTTCAGGGCGCCCTGGCTGCCGGACATTATGCCAACCTTGCCCTTGTAGCCCATGTCCTTGGCGAGCCTGTCCATTATGTCCGTGCCGATCCCCACATCATCCGCCGCGGCGACGTAGAAGATGCGCTTTGTGTCGGGAGCGTCAGAATCCCAGGTAAACACCTTGATGCCCCGCTTCATCGCCTTCTCGACGACCGGCTTCACGGAGTTGGGGTCGTTCGGGGAGATCACAATCGCGTCCACGCCGCGGGAGATCTGGTTCTCGATGATCCTTATCTGCCCCGCCACGTCGCCGCCCTTAGCCGGGCCGGTGAACTCGATGTTGACGCCCAGGTCCTTCGCCGCGTCCATCGCGCCCTTCTCGCAGACGTTGCTGTATGGGATCCCGACGAGCTTGAACACGAACACGATTGTGCGCTTCTTGCCCTCGCTCGAAGTCTGCTTCTGCGCGGGCTTGCCACACCCGCCGAGTATGATAGCCATTACGATGAAGATTACAGCCAATCTCCTGATCATCAGATAACCTCCAAGAAGGGTAATCGAGGCGCTTTCCGCTCTCTCGCGTTTTCGCGGTTGCGTTCTCCTACGCGGTCTTCATAGACTTCCGCGCGGCGTGCTTTCTGAGTCTATCGAGCATGACGGATACGATAAGGATCACGCCCAGGCAGAGCATCCGCCACAGGTCGAGGTCGTTGATTCCCATCAATCCCAGGCCCCGGTTCAGCAGCGCCACCGCCGCTACTCCGAGAACGCTGCCCAATACCGTAGCTTCGCCTCCGGATATGCTTGTTCCTCCGATCAGCACCGCGGTTATCGCCTCGAACTCATATCCAAGCCCGGCTTCGGTCGTCGCGGTGTTCATCATGCCCGCGGTTATCACGCCCGCCACTCCGGCTAGGAAACCGGCGATGGTATAGACCCAGAGCTTGACGCGCGCGACGTCGATGCCTGACAGCCGCGAAGCTTCCTCATTGCTGCCGATCGCAAGGATATGCCTGCCGAAAGGCGTACGCGACAGCGCGAGGTATCCGGCGACCGCGACTATCAGCGCCAGCACAAGCGGAACAGGTCCGCTGTAGGTGGCATTCACCAGCGGATCGGCCCGAGGAGGCAATGGTATGGATGATATGCCGATTCCGGCGACCACGTAGGCAATCCCACGCGCGGCGGCCATAGTCGAAAGCGTTACGACAATCGGCTGCAGCTTCCACCGCGCAACTGCAAGACCGTTGAACGCGCCCCACGCAGTCCCGGCGGCTATAGCGAGGATGCACGCGGCCGGCAGGCTCATGCCTGTTCTCGAAAGCACGACCCCGAACAGCACCGTCGAGAACCCGAGTATCGAGCCGACGGATATGTCGATCCCCGCGCTGCCGATGATCAGCGTCAAGCCGACCGCGAGCATCGCATACGAGGCATATTGCTTGAGGTCGTCCATAATGCCCGTGCCATCGATGAAGTTGGGCACCTGGAGCGTGAAGTAGACGAATAGCCCCGCGCAAAGGACGATAACCGGCAGTTCCTTTATCTGAATCAGCTTCTTCATCGCCGCCTCAACCTATCTGCGAGTACAGCGAGGATGATCGCCGCGCCGATCACGGCCTGCGTCCACCTCGCGTCGAGGCCGACGAGTATAGCGCCGTTTCTGAGCACGGTGCTGATCCCGACACCGATCATCGTGCCCAGAACCGAGCCCTGGCCGCCCATGATGCTGGTCCCGCCGATTACGACCGCTGCTATCGCCGCGAGTAGGTATTCGCTTACGTCGTTTGCCTGGAAGGTGTTGTTGATGCCCATCGTAACGAGCGCCGCGAGCGCCGCGAGCAGCCCGCTGATCATATAAACGGCCATCTTGACGCGCTTCGGACTGATACCTGCGAGCCTCGCCGACTCCTCGTTGCCGCCGATCGCGTATACGTGCCTGCCGAGGCGGGTGTATCTCATCATCAGGAACCCCGCCGCAAAGACCACAAGCGTAAGCGCCAGAGGCACGAACCCGTGGCCAAGGAAGCCCAGATTGCTGTTGATGTAGACGACCTGGCCGCCGCTGTAGAGGGTGGCGCAGGACTGCAGTATGTAGAGCGTGCCGAGGGTGGCGATGATCGGGGGCATCTGCACGAGTGTGATCAGCCCGCCGTTGAGCGCCCCGCAGCCGATTCCGGTAGCAAGCGTCGCCAGACAGCCGGCCAGGACGTTGCCATCTCCGATCAGCTTCCCGCCTACCAGCGCCGACAGCGCCAGAATCGCCGCCGCGGATAGATCGATCCCGCCGGTGATGATAACCGCGGTCATCCCGACCGACAGAATACCGATTCCCGCCGCGTCGGTGCCCATCGCGCGCAGGTTCTCCGCGCTCGCAAACGACGAGTGCTTGAACACAGCCAACAGCGCGCACAGCGCCACGAAAAACAGCAGTATCGGCAGTTCCCTCGGTATTCGGCTCCTGCGGGTCTTCTTCATTGTTGGGGTTATTATAGCAGGGGATAGGGGCGGGGGAATAGTGAGGCACGAGATAGCCAAAAGCTCAGCAACCGTGGTGCCGCTGATTCGGGATTTCGGCCGACGAGCAATCCCTTATTCCTGACGCTGTCGGCTGCGATCCTGCAGGTCTCTTCTCGAACACACAACGGGAGCCAATCTATGACCGTGAACATGACGTAGTAGACTGAGTTGTCTCCGGTGATCCTGTAGCGCTCCACATCAGCACATTCCGCAAGAAGTGTATCGAGACCTCCGGACCCCGCACCTGACGTGTCAGGTCAGAGGACCTTGACACAGCGGGCACGGCTGCTGCGGACCCGTCCGATATGGTTGACGAATGTGTCTGGAGCGACGACGACACATATGAACCCGGGGGTGCAGGAACTTGTGTCGCTGTGTCGGAGATGCTGACTCTGCTGTGCGTGGGTCTCCGCACA
>JBPOHN010000079.1:0-3327 GCA_052035525.1 Armatimonadota bacterium | reverse complement strand
ACCAGCCGCTGCCGGTCGTCGGGTGTCATCCTCACGAAGTGGATCCCGAGAAGCTTGCTCATCCCGTACTCGCTGCTGGTCTTGGTGGTAACACGGCGCACGATGCCGTCGCAGCAGACAAGTTCTTTGTCCGGCAGGTGCACTCGCAGGAACACACTCTGTCCTTCGGAGATCACCGAGGCAGCCCGCACCACAAGCAGCGCGCCTCCCTCACTGATATCCTCCGCGACAGCCCAATCATAGTTCTTATCATCGACCGAGATCTCGACAGCAATGCCTGGCCTGCGAATCCTGAAGAACGACCTGCGGTTGTCGGGCTTGTCGGGCTGCGTATGGGCAAGCGTAGTACCTGTAAACGCCAGCATCTCGGTACGTCCGTCAATCTGGAAAGACTGGCCATCGCTCAGTTGCAGCACCTGGCGCATCTGTGCATCGTTGCCGGTGGATCGGCGGTTGAGGAGAGGAATCAGGAAGGCCCGGCCGTCACTCAGACGGACAACAAGACTCGGTACCCGGACGCCATCAAAGTCTACGTCGAGCACCTTTACGTCACTTATTTCCATCGAAACTGCTGACGGATTTGCACTCACTTGTTTAGCCAGTTGTTCCACCGCGACCTCCGTGACGCGGCAGTATTGCGTTGACACGCGCCAACTCACTCTACCTATGCCACATTGCGGCCCGGGACAGCTATACTTTCTGCGCAGCGGCATGTGGAATAACCCTCCATATAACTTGCCAAGGAGGCATCGACTGTCGAGGCGCAGATCAGACGACACCGTATCAATCCTCTGGAACTTCTTCACCGTCATGCCCTGGTGGGTCTGCCCGCTGACGGCGGCGATTGTATACATCACACTCAACTATGCCTTACCTCTGGCACTCGCCCGTAACAGCCTCCTGGAAGGTTTCTCGCTTGCATCCCGTCTGGGTGCGCCCTTCGCGGCAGGCTTTGTACTGCTGATAGGCTCATTCGCGCTGCTGAGCCGCCGCCTGTCCGGCAGGCTTCTCGACCGCCAGACCGGCGTCGACTCCATCAGTGAACTCACTTGGGAGAAGTTCGAGCACTTGATCGCGGCCGCCTTCCGTCGTGAGGGCTACGCCGTTGTCACGACCAGCAGCGGGGCCGATGGCGGAGTTGACCTGGTCCTGAAACGCGAAGGAGAGAAGGTTCTGGTTCAGTGCAAGCACTGGCGGTCCAAGAGCATAGGAGTGCGGGCGATCCGCGAATTCCACGGCGTCGTACACAGCAAACAGCACCTGGGCAGCCGGGGCGTTTTCGTCACTTCCGGTAGCTACACTCGCGAGGCGGTTGCCTTCGCCAAACAGAACGGGATGCAACTCATCGACCGCCATGCTCTTCTGAAGATGATCAGGTCGGCTCAGAGCCCACGCTGACAGCGGTCTCCTCTCACCTGACGCCAACCCTAGCACGCACGAAGCCTCCACCTGTAGCCGACAGCCTTTGACCAGTCGCAGCGCAGAAATTCGCTACTACGTGGGAAATCCGCTTGACTGTGGAAATATCAGCATGATATCAGCCTGCTATCAGAGTCTACGGTGGAGGTGGTTTGAGATGCGCGAGCAAGTAAGAACCGTAACGAATGGATGGGTTATGCTGCCCGTGGTGATCCTGGCGTGGCTGGCCATGCCGTGGGCTATCATCCGGGGCGCAATCCTGGCAAGCCAGGGCGATGCCGCAGGCGTCGGACTGATTATCTTGGGCGTCCTGCTGATACCTACCGCGATACTCCTGCCGGTCGGCATGTTCTCTCTTCAGCCCAACGAAGCCCAGGTGCTGGTCCTCTTCGGCAAGTACGTGGGCACGGTCAAGAAAGACGGCCTGCACTGGACGAACCCCTTCAGCGTGCATCGCGGCGGATGGGAAACCGTCAAACAGGGAACCGAAGTCAAGGTGGTCCGCTCGAAGAGCAAGTACAAGGTTTCTCTGCGCGCAAGGAACTTCCAGACCGAGACCCTCAAGGTCAACGATCAGCGCGGCAACCCGATCGAGATCGCCGCGGTCGTGGTCTGGCGAGTTCTCGATACGGCCAAGGCCCTCTTCGACGTGGACGAGTACGAGCACTATGTGCGCATCCAGAGCGAGACCGCACTGCGTCATGTGGCTACCTCCTATCCCTACGATCATATCGCCAGTGACGACACCGATGAGATAACGCTGCGCGCGAACACGGACCAGGTGAGCGCTGACCTGCAGCGCGAGTTGCAAGAGCGTCTCGACAAGGCCGGGGTGCAGGTGGAAGAGGCGCGGCTGACTCACCTCGCCTATTCGCCCGAAATAGCCGGGGCAATGCTTCGCCGGCAGCAGGCTGAAGCCATCATCGCAGCCCGGCAGAAGATCGTCCACGGCGCGGTCAGTATGGTCCAGATGGCGCTCTCGGAACTCTCGGAAAAGAAGGTTATCGACCTGGACGAGGAGCGCAAGGCGGCAATGATCGGCAATCTCCTGGTCGTGCTCTGCGGCGAGACGCAGGCCGAGCCCGTGATCAACGCCGGCACGCTCTATCACTAGAATGTGCCGCATGAGGACTATGTGGCGGGACGCCTATGGCCGATAAGCGCAAGTTTCTACTTCGAATAGACGAGGATCTCTGGAACGACCTCCAGGCTTGGGCGAGCGATGAGCTTCGCAGCGTCAATGGTCAGATAGAGTATCTGCTCAGGCAGGCCGTCAGAAAGCGGCGCGGACTTCTTGAACAGACTGCAAGAGACGCCGAGCCGGATAGCACACCCGAATAGTGCCTGCTGGTGAGCGGGTGTTCCCCCAATCAGGTTTTCACCCGCCTATCGCTGACGGTAAGTACTACGTGTAGGACGTTGGGGCGCGATCAGCCAAACAGAGGAGATAGCAAGATGAGGTCCTTAGCACTCGTATTGCCGCTTGCAGCCATACTTGCGCTTTTCGCAGCCACCGCAGGTGTCGCCGATGTCTACACCCGGGGACAGCCCGGGCAGTTCTTCGCGCCAGCCAGTCCGGGCGCCGGTCCAGAAATGGCGGCTCCATATTCGATCCAGCCCGGAACAACCGTGCCGGCAGGAACCACATACGTGTATCCTTACGGTACGACCGCCGGATACGCCCAATGCCCTGCACGAACATGCCCTCAGTACGTAGCACCGGCATGTCCGTGCCCTGCGGTGCGGGTGTACAATCCCTGCGTGGTCTGCCCGTAACTAATGCGATGCCCGCTGGTCCGGTGTCTCAACGACCCGGACCAGCTTTCATATACGAGAAAACCTGCCTGTTCACCCTCCCCTCAACCTCCTCTCCACTACCTGTGAACAACATTTAGCTGAAGTTTCAAT
>JBPOHN010000011.1:0-4686 GCA_052035525.1 Armatimonadota bacterium | reverse complement strand
AGACTGAACGTCCCTTCGATCTGAGGACCAATTCCTGTCGGAGGATAGTAGGGATGAGCTGTGAATGTGCCAATCCAGTAGTATCCGGTGCTGGCATCCCCTTCCTGGGTGACAGTGATGAAGTTGCTGCTCATTGCATAGGGATTGGTGCCGTCAACTACCAGTCTATTCGTATCGAGGGTGACGCCATTAATGACAACATCCCCATTGGATAGCGAGAGCTGATACGGCTGCCCACCGTGACGGAAGTTGATGACCAGCCAGACGGCTTTGTAGGGTGTTCCCTGGAATCCGGATGCTGTGAACGATGTGGCTGTCGCACTATCCACGGTGACTGGAGTGCCGTCGTAAGTGAGCGTGCAGTACTGCGGCTGGATTGGGGGCGGAGGAGGATCCACTGGTGGCTTAGAGCCACCACCGCCGCCGCATCCCGTGCAAACTAGAGCGAGGGCTAGTAAGGCCAACGCTGCTGGTGTTCTCATCGATATCGCTCCTCTCTGGGAATCTGAATGGACTTCGCTGATGTCTGTCAGCGATCGTGACAAATGTGGCTGTACTGCTCGCCGCTTCACTACCGGATTATAGTCCGGCTGGCTCTGTCAGTCAAGCACAATGACCCGTGTGCTATGGAAGCCCCTGCCGCGCAGCCGTAAACTTGGCCTACCATGGCTACAAAGGATGACATTCAACAACTGGCGCGGGTGATTGGCCAGCGTGTACAGACCCGGCGCAAGGCATTGGGGCTCACTCAGGAACGTCTTGGGGAGCAGGCTGATCTGAGCCCTACATTCATTGCAAAGATCGAGGCTGGCGTGAAGACGCCCTCACTCGGCACCCTTATGGACATCGCTGCGGCTCTCGACCTAGATCCGGGGGATCTGCTTCGCCGGCGGGAGAAGCAAATGGCTTCGGAACGTGGGAGGAACCTCGCAGACTCGTTCGATGGACTGAACGATGAGGATGCCGCTTTCGCTGAACAAGAGCTGCTGCATCTAGTGGCATATCTCCGTCGCCGTGCATGATCCCGGTCGTGAGGCGTACATAGTGAGGGCCGGAAACTGAGCAACTGCAGAAGCGGCAAGCTCAAGCGCCCTTCTCGGTGGTTCTATCAGCTCTGGGGCTGAGCGTACTTCTCGAACAAGTCGAGTATGGTTCGCTTCTCTTCTGCCGTGGCGTTGGCGAAGATCTCACTGACGGTCTCGTCGTACATCAGCCGCGCTTTGCGTCTGATGCGTGCTCTTTCGCGCTCTGCCTTCGACGCCAGATGCAGGCGCACCTCGTCTATGAGTCCGAGTGCGGTTGTCTTGGCCGTTGCCATTCTGTCGGCCACGTTACCGGGCCGGAACGTAACCTTCACCTGCAAGAACTCTCGCGCCGCCACGTACGCGACGATCAGTGTCAGGATGGTTCCCATTGCGCATTCACCTCCCGTCCCTATCGCAGCCGCTCGGCGACGGCCTGCCGCTGCTGAGGATTCAGCTTGTTGAGCATGTCGCACAGCAACTGCTCTGGCCGTGGCTTACGGCGTTTCGTTGTCTTTCTCTGAGACCTTATGGCCTCCTGGAGCGTGTTGTTGAGGAACAGTCTTTCCGCATTCATCGGAGTCTCCTTTCCATTGGGCCTCACGTGGGCCTGCTATCGTATTGCGTTTCGTAGCAGCTCGATCTTGAGCATTGTGCTTGGGGCGATCTCCTGCCGCAGTTCTCTGGCGCATTCCGACAGTCCGGCTGCGAGCATGCAGGCCGTATCCGCGATGCCGTTGACGCATCCGCCTGAGCGAATCGTTTTGGGTTCACTCCACGGTCTCTCGACCCGGTGTCCCTTGACTGCCGAGACGACGGATGGATCCCGTCTGTGACGGCAGACTCGTGTCACGCCAGCCGGGAACATCCTATAGCTCACCGCGCCGGTGGCGTCGAACACTTCGCAGGTCAGGTCATCGTTCTCATAGACCCCACACTGGACCGCAAGATCGGCTACCTGTTCAACCGTGGGCTGACGGACAGTGCCGAGGCCGCCAACGTGACGGGCAACGGCGTAGAGAGCGATCTGGCCGTGCGCGAATCTGAGGCTTCCGTGCTTCTGCGTGCTGCCGTTCATCTCACAGATGACCTCTGCTCGGATGAGCTTTCCTGCCAGCTTGATCAGCGGCATCTTGTCATCGGGGAGGATCTTGCTGACAACGCCTTTGAACAGATCGCCGTCGGACTGGATCTTCATTCCGACCTCCGGCCTACGGTAGCTGATACCGAGGTCTTCGCGATACATCACGGTGCCGTCGATGTTCACCCGGTCGGTGCCCGCTGCGTACCGCCTGATCTGCGGCTGCTGCGAATGGCGCTCCGTCCATCGGGACTGCTTGCTGAGCCATTGTCTCCAGCATTTCGATTCCTCTGCCGTGTGTGCGCCAAGCCGCTCGATCATCCCGGCGTACTTGGCGGCATACTGCGTCCTCAGCGCCCGCAGGATATCAGCACCCGGGTTTGATGGTGCGAAACCGGCCATTGGCTCCGTCGCTCGCTGACTGAAGTGGACATCGCCCTCCACGGTCTCTGTTCTCCGCAACCGAACCGGCCACTCCGATGCTCTCCTCACCAGCCGTCCGTTCCGTCCTGTCGGCCTGAGACCGCCGCGATAGTTGACCACGCCGTCGATGTTGTGCCAGTTCGACCTGCGAACCCTTGCCGTCAGCTTCCTGGCCAGAGATTCGCTGATTATGACCGAATCATCCAAGGCCATCGGGAGGCAGACCACGACAGCATTTGTCATCGGCGGTGTCCGTTCCACGCCATCGATCCAGACCGGGCTTGGTTCCTCGCCCACGATCTCGACGGCGTTCTTCACCGCATTCACGACACCACGCCGCTTCTCCGGCATCTCGTGCACAAATGGGTTAGCCAGTTCGCTGACAGTGTAGCCATTCCGATGCGCCAGATAATAGTTGCTGCCCGGCGATCCAGTGCCTGTGGCGCATACGCTGGAGAGCAATCCGGCCTTGACCAGCGCCCTTCCCGCAGCGAGCTTGCGATAAGTGTCGATCTCGGCCTGGAACCTGCCGTTGATCCTGGGAAGCGGCCCATCCAACACGACTGCCTGATAGCTGGATGCATAGGTTTCGTAGGTGGCGGTTTCGTCGCGGTCCCATGTCTCTTTGCAGAGCTGACCAGCGGCCTTGCATATCAGCTCGCGCAGTTCCCTGGCGGCCTCGTCCCGGTCGGACATCCGCGATATCCGCGTCAGGGCATGGCCGAACCGGTCGTTTGCGAGCTTGACCAGGAGATGTGCCAGTTCATCGTAGACACGATGCTTCGGCACGTAGGTCGTGGTTGTGTTTCCATCTTCGTCCGCCACGGGCCTAGGGACGAACGTGACATCGACTGCGGTACGAAAGAGTCCTCGTATTCCACTGCCGGAGATGAACTCGGTGATCTGGTGCCCCGTCTGTTCATCTTTCCTTTCGACAATGGGGAGCTCACAGCTCGTGCCGCCGCATCTGGCGATGAACTGGTCTCCTGTCTTTGAAATCGTTAGCATGTCAATCCTCCTCACAAATGGGAAAAGCCCCTCGGAAGTCTCCGAGCGGCCTATGTCGCGATATGCATCTCTGTCCTCGATCTAGCTCGTGAGAGTAGGGAATAGCCTGTCCCTGAACACTGCTGCCAGCGGCTTGGCTTTCTTGGCCGTCTCGAACACCAGGTCAGCCGCCAGCGCCGATCTGGTCTCCTTCGCTACCATCAGCGCCGCAATGAACTCCAGCGGGCGATACTCCGGCGCTGCGTTCACGAACCTCTGCACGGTGTTGTAGTCCGTGTCGCCGTATGCGACTGCGAACGCTGGGTTGGCGGAGGCCAGGTCCCGTACCGACTGCCCCTGCAGCAGGTCCATCAGCTTGCCGATCTTCTCGACATCCATCCCCTGATCTGTGAGCGTGTCGCAGACCTCGCCGAACGTCTTCATGCCGAGCATCAAGGCGTGAAGTGCCATGGGATCGGAGTTGTTTCCGTGCTTCAGGTCGAACGTCGATTCCAGGGCGTCGGTCATCATCAGCCGCATGTCATCCATCGAGAGCTCTGTCTCCAACCCGGCTGCGCGGAGATTCATCAGATAGGCGAACCCGGCGTACCAATCCTTAGTGACAGGGCCGACCGCCGACTTCTGCATGATCTTCTCGAATGCTATCTGTTCGGGATGCTCCGGCTTCTCGACGTGATCCTTCCAGGTTAGTGATGTGCGGTCGATCTCCTGGGGCGCTGCGTCCTGCCAGAACGCTTCGAACGCCTCTGATACCTCCGCCTTTGCCTCTGGTGATTCGACAACGCGAATGACATACTGGTCGCCGTCCCGGTCACCATCCAGCAGGTCGGTTGCGGAAGTTGCCTCATCACCGACCAGGACGTTTCCGACCGGCAGACAGACCACATCGTCCGATCCGTCCGGGATCTCTGTAGCCTGGACCACGATCACCCTCGTCGTCGGGTACCGGCTCAAGATTACGTGATCTCCCGAGGAGATGCCGAGCTTTGTCATCGTGCCGGGACTGAGTCCGATCTCCCACGGCTGCAGGCGACTGATCCCGCCATCGAGAAAGCTGGTGCCGACAAACACATCGTCAGAGTACTGGCAGACGCCAACCAACATTGCGCTGCGGGCATTGCGGACCCTGGCAACCTTGTCGAGTTCACGCTT
>JBPOHN010000070.1:0-29285 GCA_052035525.1 Armatimonadota bacterium | reverse complement strand
GGGGATGCGCTGGTCTCAAGAAGGCGCAGAGGCTATGCTTAGCCTGCGCGCATCGCTGCTGACCAATCCTAATATTGACCTTGCACCATACGCAGGTCCTTACCTTCAATGAGGGATGCACCCTTTTGTTGACTTTTGGTTGACCTCGTGGTAGAGTTACGCATAGCTTGGAATAGATGAGTTCGGGGTGCTTCTATGAGACGCTGGATATCTTTGGCAGTAGCAGTGGCGATGTGCTTGCCCGTGACGGCTTCGGTCGTCGAGGGCGCGATAGCTACCTGGCTTTCCCCGCAGCCCGGGCAGATATGCTCAGGCGGGAAAGTGGAGGTCGCGGTCGGCTACAACACCGGCTCGAAGCTCGAAGTAACCGCCGTGGAGCTCTACGTCAACGGGCAGTTCTACCAGAGGAAAGTCCTCCGAACGCCTGCGACCCGCGGTGTGTGCTCGTTCATGTGGGATACCACGCGCGTTGAACAGGGCACGCACAACCTTGTTGTAAAGGTCTACGCGGGCGATCAGGTGATCTCCAAGGTCTACGGCACCGGCACGGTCGGCCCGAACGCCATAGGTGGCGGAACACTCGACGTGCGGCCGCCTGTTGTCACTTTTGCCAACATCAAGGCCGGCGACGTGATCAAGGGAACAAAGACCATCAAGATAAATGCCGTTGACGACAGCGGCAAGAATCCTATGGTCAGCCTGTTGGTGGACGAAAACCTCAAGCTTCTCAAGAATACCCCTCCGTATACGTACGATCTCGACAGCACGACCTACGCTGATGGCGATCATTCGCTCAAGACTTTTGCGTATGATGCCGCAGGCAACCGCAGCGATCCGGCGGTCATCAAGGTCGCTTTCAGGAATGGCGCCGCTGCGCCCTCCGTTACCACGCTATCAGTGCACCCGGAAGAGGACTCCGAACCGGCTCCGGCCGAAATGACGAAGATAACGCCGCCCTCAATGGCTGCCAGCAGCGCTCCGTCCATTAGGGAAGGCGCGGCCCGGGAGGTTTCGCGCCTTGAGGCTGGCTCGTCTGTCGCCCCGGTCGTGGCCCAGCCGAAGCCGGCTAAGGTTGCCGCTGCCGTTCCGAAGCCTGAAGTCAAGGTGGCGGCTGCCCCTGAGCCCGTGCAGAAGCCGGCATCTGTTGATTCGCGCGTCGAGCTGAGCGCTCCGACGTTGAGCACGAGCCCGATCAGGATGGCATCTGCGGCGTCCTCTGCCAATCTGCGGAATGCCGAACTTGCGTCGGCGGAAGGCGCGCCGGGCTCCGCGGAAGAGCCCGTCGTCGTTCCTGCTCCACAAGCCAGCGGAGTTCGCAGTGCAACGGCCTCAAGGCTGCCATCAGCCAGGCAGGCCATAATGTCCGCTCCGGTTGTTGCAGAGGGTCCTCAGTCGGACGTTCCAGATGTGACCACGGCGCCTAAGCCCGCTGTGGCGGCGCCAGCCAAGGTCTCTGAGCCCAAACAGGCTGCAGCCGCCGCGCCGGTGCGCGTGGCGTCTGCTCCCAGGCCCAGCGGCCCGGTTAAGATGGCTCTTGCGAGCCAACTGCCGGCTCCGCATGCTATCAAGCATCATCCGGCCGCGAGCGACAGCGCTGCCGCTGCCCCTGAGATAGTCGGCAAGCCATTCAGTTCCTCCGCGCGCAACGTTCCCATCGGGCAGCGGATGGCGGTCAGAGCGGCCGATATAGCAAAGGCTTCGGCCAGCGACGCAATAGCTGCCGCACCGAACCTCGTGACGCCGCCTGCGCCGCCAAAGGTTACGAAGTCGATGCTGAAGCAGGTGCGCGTAGCGATGGCCCCTGATTTCCGCACTGCGGCCAAAGGCGTGCAAGGCAACTCGGCAGTATCGAAGCCGGAGATCACCTCAAAGCCCGCGATAGCTGCCCGGTTGGAGAAGGCGGTCGCTCCTGCCAAGGGCAAAGTCAAGGCCCGATCATTCTTCGAGGATCTCGGGGGCGTGCTCTTCTGGGACCAGCACACTCGTACCGTCACCGCTTGTGTGAAGGGGATGGTGATTGAGATGCAGATCGGCAGCAGGAAGGCCAAGGTGAACGGCCACAGCTTCACGATGGATTCCGCGCCCTATGTGGTTAACGGCCGAACGTTTATGGAGGCGAGAACCTTCGAGCAGGCATGCAGCCTGTTGGACAGCCTCCGAACCATCGGCAAAGCTGAGATAAAGTAACCTCCTATACACAGCGAACATGCAAACAGCCAGGCTTGTTGCCTGGCTGTTGTGTTTGTTGCAGCTTTTCCGGTGAAATCAGCTTTTCGCTGCCGACGTCTCGGACTTGGTGTCCACCTTCGTGTCGCTCTTGGCTTCGGACTGGGATTCCCTCACCGGCTTCGAGGAGCCGCTGGATGACTTGCTCGGGTAGTCATTGATGTGGAAGCCGGAGCCTTTGAACACGATACCGGGCGGGAAGAGGACTCTGGCGACCTTCCCCTTGCACTTGGGACAGTCCGTTAGCGGATCTTCAGTCATCTTCTGGAACGTTTCGAACTGGTGCTCGCAGTCCTTGCATTCGTAAACGTAGGTCGGCACTTATGTTCACCTCAGCATAGCAGGTTTGTCAGCTGAGCACAATTATAGCACGATTCGTGCAGCGGGAGCAAAGCAGAGGCTACGCGCGTGAGGGATTGAATCTCCCCGGCCCCCCTCTGTAAGGAGGGGAGCCTGCGCCGCCCTCATCTTGCGAAGAGAGAGACCGGGTCGGGTGGCTGCCTGTAACTTAGCCCTTTATGCCGAGGGATGAGCCTTCTGTCTCCGCGTTCTCGTCGTAGTCGATGACAAGCTGCGTAAGTTCATCCAGCCGATCGATCGGGTAGGGAAATGGGCCCGTTGGGGGTATCCGGTCCACCCACTGCGCGCGGAAGTGCTGGTCCTGCATGCGGCAGCTCGACTTGTGCCCGCAGTAGCCCTCGTGATGTGCCATGCGGTTCCAAATCGCTTCCACGCTCTCCTCCTGCGCGTTCCCGAACGCAAGCGGCGTGAAGTCGCAGGGGGTCATGTCTCCATAGGCCGTCATGTAGAACTGGCACCAGCCCGCGTAGCACCCGTTGCCCGTGGGGCCATTGATGTGGGCCTGCGTGATGACGTGAGGCAGTGGATGCCCTTCGTTGTACCGCGCCTCGATTCTGCAGAGCTCTTCCTTGTCCTCATCAGTGAGCAGATATCGCCGGTCCATTTCTAGTAGGCGGCCGGTCGGCACTACATCGAAGACCGTCACCTCATCTGCGCCGATGCTCTTGGCCATTTCGATGATCTCGACCACTTGGCCGTTACGCAGGCGATCGGGAGTGGCATAGGTGGATATCCCGGCCATAATGCCGGCATCCTTGCAGCGCTTCAGGCCTTCGATGGCTTTGCCGAAGCATCCCGGGACTCTGCGCATAGAGTCATGCGCTTCCGAGTCGGGTGAGTCCAAGGAGATGTGGATGGCCCACAAGCCGGCGTCAGCGAGCTTCTTCACGTTTTCATCTGTCAGCAGCAGTCCATTCGAGAAGATGAGCGGTACGGCTTCGTCCTTGTCTACCCACTCGATGAGTTCATAGATATCCGGCCGCAACAGCGGCTCACCGCCGGTAAAGATGATTGTGACCGCTCCCAGCGCCTCCGATTGCCGCACGATGTCTTTCCAGAAGTCGGTGGGCAGTTCGCCGCCGTCTCGCCTGGCGAACCTTGCGGCGCTGCAGTGGATGCAGTTCGCCTGGCACCGCGTCGTAAGCTGAAGCGTACAGACGGTAGGCTGAGGATGTCCCTCGAATTCGACCGCCAGTCGGGCGCCCATGAGCTTCATCGAGGGCTTGGTCGGGATCGGCGGCTGGTAGGAGGTATAGATGAGCAAGTCATCGCGGCGCGCTATGGGCTTGCCGCGCCCCCTCACTGTCTTCTCGACGGCTTCTATAGCTCGCCTGCCTTCCGGCAGCTTGCCGAGCGGGCCCGTGGCTCGGGCTGAAAATGTGCCATCTTCCTCAACGTTGGTAGTCATGCCGTAGAGCTCGATCTCTCCGTTTCTGGCGAGCTTCGACATCGACGACAGCGCCTTGACTACCTTATGGTCCTTCATGCGCGGCCCGAGCACGCGCGCGAGCGGCCCGGAGAAAACCGGCGGGTTGCCTGCTCGGATGATGAGTAGAGGGAAGTGCTTCTCGCTCAAAGCAGTGCCTCCTCATTTGGGTGATCCTACGCAGGTTACCCTAACAAGCGGCCGTTCAAACTCATCTGTAAAGCTTGTTTTCCGCGGCTGTTGCCCTACTTTTCATTGAGGCTTATCAGCTTACGAGCAATCTCGGCAAAGTAGGGCACGAGGGCGAGAACGTCGGCGCCCATGGGGATAAACCGGAAGCCCATCTCCACGAGTTCTTCCAGGTTATCCGGACTGCCCGGAGTGCCGGCGAACTTGCCGTGACGCAGTGCCGCGTCCGCCACGCGTTTGCGGGTCTCGACGATCCTGGGGTCGTTCCACTGCCCGGGGGCGCCTATTCCCTGGCTGAAATCCGCGGGTCCGAAGAAGAGGATATCAATGCCGTCGAGGGCTGCGATCTGGTCCAGCTCATCGAGCGGCTCCGGGTCCTCGATCTGCACCGCGACGAACCTCTCCCGATTCGCCGTCTCCATATACTCCAGCATTCCGGTGCGTGTGAATTCACCATCTGCATTGCCGCCATCGATCGGACGCCTGCCAATGGGATGGAATCTCGTTGTCCTCACAACGTACTTGGCATCTTCCAGCCCCATAACGTGCGGCACCATGATCCCGCTGCAGTCCATTTCGAAGGGCCTCACGTAGTCGCTGTAGCTGCCTCTAGACACCCTTATCATGGAGTCGCAGCCCTGGCTCTTGCAGGCAAGCACCTGCCTCTCCAAAAGCGACCAATCGCTGGGGACATGCTCCGTGCACAGCCATACGCAGTCAACGCCGCTCATAGCAGCGATTTCCACAGCCCTCGAGCTGTCCAGGTTGATCTTGGTGCAAGTTGCCACCTTGCCTGCTCTAAGCTGCTGCAGTACGCGGCTGCCCTTCATCTGCTCCACCTCCCGTGGCGATCTGCCATTATGTCCTACTTCAGCCCGATTTCCCCAAGACCCTTCGGGAACTGGTAAAATGGAACCTATGCAGACTCTCCTGCCATATCCGGACTTCGAGCAGACCGCCAGAGCGCTTGATTCCAGGCGATTGGGAAAGCAGCGCGCCGAGGCTTTGACAGTTCTTCGGTGCCTCGAGGACCCGACCCGCAAAGGCTGGCGGAACCACCCAGCTATCGCTATGTGGCGCGGCTATGAGGATGCGCTGAAAGCCTACATAAATGCATGCATCGACGAGTGGGTGCGGCGAGGCTACAGGAACTACATGCCCAGGATGGAGCACGCGCCGAACCCGCCTATGCCTCCCTGGCTCGGCGATCCGGAGTTTCATCGATCGCATCAGTCGAATCTTATCCGTAAGGACCCGGCCCACTACAGCCGCCTCTTTCCCGGCGTCCCGGACGATCTGCCCTATGTCTGGCCGAGGCCTAAGGCCGAGGATCAGCCGCCTTCGGTTGAAATCCAGGCAACATGATGCGAAGTCCCCTGCAGGGAATAGGAAGGTGAATCGCTGAGACGCTGAATGGGTCGGTAGGGTTCAGCGATTCTGCGATGGCCTTCCATCTCTTGCCCGTATGCTTGCAGAGCTTGTTTGTGATAAGATGTTCCCATCATGGATGATAGCAAAGCGTTTCTTTCCGACAGCGAGCCTGCGTGGGTCATTTGTCGGGACAAGGACGCCGCCCGTCTCACCGCGCTCGGGTATCATCAGACAGCGCGGGCGGGCGAGTTGTTCTTGATCGCTGATCATTCTGTAGTCACAGTCGCCGCGCGCCCGGCTGGTGGAAGACCGTGAACCTATGACTGCGAAAACCACAATTCTGGTAGTAAACGGGGACGACTTCGGGCTGAGCGAGGCGATCAATCGCGGTATGCTCGCGGCTCACGAAACCGGCATCCTGCGCAGCACGAGTATTATGCCCAACGGGCCCGCGTTCGAGGATGCGGTCAGGATCGCGCTGGAGCATCCTTCGCTCGATGTAGGTATACACCTCACCCTTACCGGAGAGCCGAGCGTAGCGCCCGCCGGTGAACTGCGCAGCTTGGTGAACGATGAAGGTTTTCTGCCGGAATCGTCGCGCATGTTCACGCGGGGGTTGCTCTCACGGCGGTTCAGCATAGGCGATGTTCAAACGGAAATGCGGGCGCAGATCGAGCACGTGCTGGAAGCGGGCATAGAACCCAGCCACCTGGACTCACATCAGCACGTGCACATGCTGCCCGCCGTTTTTGCGGTGGCGCTGGACCTGGCCAGGGAGTATGGAATTCCCACGATTCGCGTCTCTGTGGAGCGCGCTGTCCTAAGCAGCGGCGGGTTCTTCGCGCGTCTGATCCAGACCGCGCTGCTGCCGCGCATCGATCGGGTCAGGCTGGACCAGGTGCGGAACGCCGGGCTGCATACGGCAGATTGGTTTTGGGGTCTGGGGATGACGCGGCAGATGGATGAGGCCGAGCTGATGGGGACGCTGCGGAGCCTGAGGCCGGGCGTGAACGAGGTGATGTGCCACCCCGGAATCAGCGATCCTTTCACGGCGGGCCGCTATCCGGGCTACGCGTGGGAGGACGAACTCGCCGCGCTGCGGTCAGACGCCGTCCGCCGCTACATCGACGAGAAAGGCATTCGGCTGGCATCGTTCAGGGATGCCCGGGATGAGTCCTCCTCCAGATAGCGGAGTCTAGCCGCACCACGCGACGAGGAATCCGGCCATCGCCTCCGCAGCTTTCATCAGGTCTCCGAATACGATCTTCTCATCGCGGGCGTGGGCGTCCGTTATCGATCCCGCCCCGAAGACCATAGTGGGCATGTTGCCTATCCGCGAGTAGAGCCTGGCGTCGCAGCTCACATTCCACCCGAAGACTTCGGAGTCCAGCCCGGCTCCTCTGCAGGCTTCCTGCAGTGTGAGGACGGCCGGATGAGCGTAGCTCGTTTCGTAGGAGTCGTTGTGCAGGCGCGGGAATGTGAGTGTATAGTGCGAGCGCAGCCAGTCGTCGTCTATCCTGTCGATTACCTGCTTCACCTCGCGCTTGACCTGTTCCATCGACCGGTTGGGCAGGAATCCGACCCCGCCTTCGATCACGGCCTTGCCTGCCACCATCGAAGGCCATTCACCGGAGTTCAGCATCCCGATGTTGACCTGGACTGGATTCGTGTAGCGCTCGAAGCCGGGATAGCGGGCGCTGTCGGCGATGATCTTCTTCTCGTAGCCGTAGAGCGCGTGTATTACCCTGTAGGACAGATCGATTGCCGAAATCCCCTCGTGCTTGCGGCCCATGTGCCGGGGCAGCCCCTCGATCTCGATTCGGAACCAGATAGCGCCCCGATTGGCCGGGTGGATCTGCAACTCGGTGCTTTCGGCCACGAGAACCGCGTCGGCCTTATAGCCTTGCCTAAGCAGCGAGAGCGCGCCGTTGCCTCCGAACTCCTCTTCCACCACCACCTGAGTCTGAACCTCGCCTCTTAGCTCGATGCCGGCTTCTTCGAGAGCGGCTAGAGCCAGCCATATTGCCGCGATATGTCCCTTGGCGTCGCACGCGCCGCGGCCGTAGATTGTTCCGTCTTCTTCGCGAGGCGTGAATGCCTCCTCCCAATCACCGGCCGGTACCACGTCGGCGTGTGTCTGCAGAATGACGCTCCTGCCGCCGCCCGTCCCCCGTCTGAAGGCGACCATGTTAGCCCGGCCCTCGTAGCTGACCGGCTCCGATGGGTGGCTATATTCAGGATCGTTCTTGATGTCATCGGACATCGGAACGAGCCTGCATTCACAGCCTGCCTGGGCGAACTTGCCCAAGCACAGGCGGATAGCATCGCCCTCATTGCCTGAGACACTTTCGAAATGGATGATGTCGGTAAGGAACTCGCGGGCCTGATCGGCTTTCGCCTCGATCGCCTCGCGTATGGAATGTGTCATTGGCGGTTTTCTCACTGTTCTGTTGATGGGGTATTCTACCACACGAGTCCCCGTGCTGGAAATCTCAGCGCGTGGCTGGCAATCCATGTCTCTAGGGTGAGGCCTGTGGTGTCCCAGGCTGCGCGGTCAGCTTTGCCGAGGCAATGTGCGCGGCCTTCTTGCCGGAGAGAAGCATGCCGCCGAAGATCGGGCCCATGCGGGGCGTGCCGAAGAACTGCGCGCTTGCCATGCCGGTGACGATGAGGCCGGGATATACCTCCTTTGTGCCCTCGACGACCCCTTGCTCGCCCATCTGCGCGTTCATCGTGTCTTCGCCTTTGATCTCCACGATCCCACGCTTTGCCAGGCAGTTCAGGACGATCGCCTCGTGCCCGGTGCTGTCCATCACTATCCTGCTCTGGAACGTGAGCGGATCGACGTGCAGGTTGGTCATCTTGTAGGCAGTCTCGTTGGCGACTACGCCCGCAACCTCGCGCTTGTCGTTGAAGTAGATGTCCTCAACCGAGTAGAGATTCAGGATGTCCACCCCGCTCTGCACGGCCTTCTTGATCAGCGACGCCGCAAGCAGGACAGATGATATTACCAGATAGCCGTCTCTTTCGGTCGCGTCCACTCCGATCTCGGCGAGGATATCGCGCGTGCCACTTTCGAGTATGACGCGGTTGAAGCCCTTGCCTCCACCCCAGATGCCTCCGCCAGGCGATAGGCGCTTCTCCAAAATGGTGACTCGGGCGCCTTCTTCCGCGAGAGTGTAGCCGGCTACCAGGCCGCTCGGGCCGCCGCCGACGATAATCACGTCGGACTCAAACGAGCTTTCCAGCATTTCGAAGTAATCGCGCGTGATCAGACGGGATACTTCCAGGTCAGAGATGGTTCCCAGCATTTCGTTGCCCCCTTTGTGATGTTGGGGGATTGGGGTGAGCAGCGCCACTTGACGCATTGCGAGGACGTCTCAGGAGAGAAGACTTCCGCATTCCCTACGCCGGTATTAACCGGATCAGGTTCCAAGGGATTCCCGACGTGCGTCGGAATCTCAGCTGTGCTCAACCAGCACCCCCAGCGGTTTTTCCGGAGAGTATTGTAGCAGGTGAGCGGGACTGCGGCAAGGGCTTAGTTGCAGTAGAGGTTGTTGCTACAACTCTACCATTAACGGTCACACATTGACGAGGTAGTTGTGCTGGTTGAGCCAGCAAGACAGCCTCTTGCGCGGGAAACTCAGCATTAGATATAGCTGAGATATGACAGGTTTGAAGCAACTAAGCATAGGGTATTAACCGGGTGTCTGCCTGCTTTTGCGGGTGGGCCGGAAACTGACGGGCCGGTTTCCGATTGGGGTGGACACTGTGGCATCGCTCCGTGATCCTGTGGGCACTAACCACTACCGGGAGGGATAGCACAATATGAACCGCGTCTTCTGTGCCTGCTTGCTAATCTGCGGCTTGCTCTGCCTTGCTGTGCCGAGTACGGCCCAACTTGCTTCATCAACCTGGCCCAAATTCCACCGGGACTGCGCCAATACGGGCCAAGGGCTCTATGGCGGATCCAGTTCCGAACTGAGTTGGACCTTCACCGCGCCCGGCGCTGTGCATTCTGCGCCGGTGATCGCCGCTGATGGCAGCATCTACTTCGCCTGCGACGATGGCAACCTGCACGCGCTGTCCGGCGGCGGGGTGGAGCTCTGGTCGGCGGCTTGCGGCTGTCTTGGAACATCGTCGCCCGCGATAGGCCACGACGGGACCATCTACGTCGGTTCCGGGAGCGCCTACATCTACGCGTTCAACCCTGACGGCACCATGAAATGGAGAAGGGTGACGCCCGGCAGGGTGACTTCTTCCGTCAATATTGCCCCCACTGGCACGCTCTATTTCGGCTGCGCCAACGGCAGTGTCGTTTCAATGAGCCCGATGGGCAGCCAGAACTGGGCGTACAACATCGGAGGCTCGGTCACCTCGACCCCGGCGGTCGGCCCGGACGGCACGGTCTACGTCGGCAGCCAGAACGGGGGAGTCTATGCCCTAACGTCCGGCGGATCGCTCAAGTGGAAATACACGCCCCCCGAGGGCGGCGGCTTCAGCGCATCCCCAGCTCTGGGTTCTGACGGAACGGTCTACATCGGCTCCTCGGCGGGCTACTTCTATGCCATATTCCCGACCGGCTCGAGGCGTTGGCGCACCATGGTCGGCAGCAATATTGCCTCATCGGCGGCTCTGACTCCCGGCGGGTTGGTGGTGTTTGGCGCGCGCGATAGCAAAGTATACGCGGTTTCCATAGCAACCGGCCTGCCGTCATGGTCGTACAGCGCGGGCTCCTACGTTGACTCATCGCCTGCCGCGTTCAGTGACGGCGGAGTGTGCTTCGCATCGGTCGCGGGCCAGATCTGCTCCCTTACCTCAAGCGGTGGGCTGAGGTGGCAGTACGGCGCGGGATCGGCGATATATTCCTCTCCCGCGATCGGCCCCGGCGGCGAGTTGATAATCGGATCGGCCAGCGGTAACATCTACTGCTTCGGAGCTGACAAGACCCCTCCAAGCGCTCCTACGGTCACAGACGACGGAGCGTTCACGTGCTATACAGATCGTCTCCACGCGTCGTGGAACGCAGTCGACGGAGAATCGGGGATATTCTCATACGAGTACTGCATCGGGACCGCGCCGGGGCTCTCCGACGCCGCGGATTGGCTGAATGTGGGAGCGGCGGCCTCTCACACGCGGACAGGGCTGAACCTTGGCGATGGCCAGACATACTACATAACAGCCCGTGCGACCAACGGCGCGGGGATCGTGGGACCGGAAGGCACATCCGACGGGATCATCATCGACGCAACTTCACCCACCACCCCGGTTGTTATCGACGACGGTATGTTCACGTCGGACAATACCCGGCTGCACGCGACCTGGAGCGCTGAAGATCCCCAGTCGGGCATAGCAGCGTATTCCTATTCCATCGGCACGACCCCTGGCGGGACGAACATCGTAGGGTGGACGGATGTTGGGCTGGCGACGTCGGTCACGCGAACCGGGTTAACCCTCAACAACGGCGTCACCTACTATCTCAACGTCAGGGCGACGAACACCGCAGGCGGCACGAGCCTTGTCGGGTCTGCTGATGGAATAGTGATCGACGTCACGCCTCCCGAAGTCCCTGCGGTCACCGATGACGGCCTGTTCTTCTCCGACCCGCATTCGATCCACGCGAAGTGGACTTCGAAGGACAACGAGTCCGGCATAGCACGTTACGAATACTGCGTCGGGACGACCGCTGGCGGCGGGGATATCAGGCCTTGGACCAGTGTAGGCACGAGCACGGAGGTCAATGCGACCGGCCTCAGCTTGTTGAACGGCACGGTCTACTATCTCAGCGTTCGCGCAATCAACGGCATCGGCCTTACCAGCGGAGTGGGCTCCAGTGATGGCATCACCCTTGATATAACGGTTCCGAGCACCCCTTCGGTGACGGATGAAGGCGGATTCACGGCGTCTACTACATTGCTGAACGCGTCCTGGGTGGCTGCTGATCCTGAATCCGGTATCAAGGCCTACAGGTACGCCGTTGGCACGACACCCGGCGGAACCGATGCCAGGGAATGGACAGCGGTGGGAACGGCCACTTCCATGGCCATATCCGGCCTGAGTCTGATCCACGACCAGACCTATTACATAAGCGTCATAGCTACCAATGGGGCGAACGCCGACTCACCATTCGGCGCATCCGACGGCATACGGGTCGATGCGACACCGCCCACCAAGCCAGTTGTGACGGATGACGGAGCCTCGCAAAGCTGGTTGGACAGGCTCCAAGCCACGTGGACCAGCGCTGATCCTGAATCGGACCTCGCCAAGTTCGAATACTCGATAGGCACGTCGCCCGGACTAGCTGACGTGGTTGGGTGGACCAATGTGGGGCTGGCCACTTCCGTTACCAAGACGGGCTTGAGCCTCCGCGAGTCAACGGTCTACTACATCAACGTGCGGGCTACCAATAAGGTCGGTCTAGTCAGCGAGGTAGGTTCCTCGGACGGCATACTGATCGATAGTTCACCGCCGCCGGCTCCGACAGTCGTTGATGACGGTCTGTTCTCCGCTTCGCTGGACAGCCTCCATGCATCTTGGAGTCCCGTCAACACACCCTCCGGCGTTGCCTACTACGACTACTCGATCGGTACCGCCGCCGGTGAGACAGACGTTCTGCCGTGGACTTCGGCGGGCCAGACGACGGAAGTTGTCGCCACCGGCCTTTCCCTTACTGACGGCAGCATCTACTACATCAACGTGCGTGCGGTCAGCAACGTTGGCAAGGTAGGGTACGTGGGTTCATCAGATGGAATCACCATCGACTCAACCCCGCCGAGCACTCCGACCGTCACTGACGCAGGCGCATATTCGGCGTCCGCAAGTGAGCTCACGGCCACGTGGTCCTCGGAAGATGCTCAATCCGGGATAGTAATGTACGAGTATGCTGTTGGCACTACCTCGGGTGCGACGGACATTTTGTACTGGACGGCCGCCGGGACCAGCACGTCGGCAACCATAGCATCTCTCTCACTTGCCGACGGCATGACCTACTACATAAGCGTCCGCTCGACCAACGGCGCTGGCGCACAGAGCGCTGTTGGCACAAGCGACGGGGTAACCATTGATCTGACGCCGCCCAGCCAGCCGGCCGTGACCGACGATGGCGCGTTCACCACGGTTGGCACGCAGCTCCACGCGACCTGGACGTCGGTGGACGCTGAGTCCGGAATCGCCCGTTACGAATACGCCGTTGGGACCACGTCTGGTGGCACCGATGCCCTCGGCTGGACGAGCGCGGGTGCTGCCACGGACTACACGATCAGCGGCCTTACCCTCGTTTCGGGCAAGACCTACTACATCAGTGTTCGCGCGATCAACGGTGCAGGAGTAGCAAGCCCGGTGGGAATCTCCGATGGGATTCTGGTTGACGCTACGCCGCCTACCACGCCTGTCGTCATCGATGATGGGCAGTTCACGACGAACACAACCACGCTGCACGCCACATGGAGTTCGGCCGATCCTGAGACCGGCATAGTCGGTTTTGAGTACTCGATTGGAACCACTGCGGGTGGTACGGAGTTGGTCCCGTGGATAGGCGTAGGCATGGCGACGTCCATCACGCGCTCCGACCTGACCCTTGTGAGCGGCACTACCTATTACATCAACGTCCGAGCGACAAACGGCGTCGGTCTGGCGAGCATCGGATCCTCTGACGGGCTTACGGTAGACACCACCGCACCGCCGGCTCCGGAGGTTGCGGATGGCGGCGCATACACCTCGGATACATCCCAGCTTCGTGCCAGGATGACCTGCAACGACCCCGAATCCGGCGTGTCCAACTATGCGTGTGCGGTAGGCACTACGCCGCTCGGGACAGACATCGCAGACTGGCGAGACTGCGGCCCCGGGCCGGATATCACCATAGCCGGCCTCTCGCTTGAGACGGGAGTTACATATTACATAAGCGCCCGTCCCACGAACGGCGCCGGCATGTCCGGGCCTGCCGGTTCTTCTGACGGCATCAAAGTGGACAATACACCTCCGGTGGGGCTGATTGTGAATGTTGACGGAGACTACACCGGCTCCCCGACTAGCATGCACGGCTCCTGGAGCGCGACTGATCCCGAGTCCGGCATAGGCGGTTACCGTTACTGCATCGGCACCAGCGCCGGTTCGGATGACGTGGCCGGCTGGCTGGATGTGGGCCCGGCTGTTGAGCATACCCGTGAAGGCCTGTCGCTCGTCAACGGCCAGACCTACTACATAACCGTCATAGCCACTAACGGTGCAGGTGGATCGGGCGCGCCGGTATCCTCGAAGGGTGTGGTGGCCGATCTGACACCGCCTTCGACTCCGGTAGTCACGGACACGGGGACATACTGGGGTTACAAGTCCAGTCTCTGGGCCAGTTGGACAGCCACCGATCCTGAATCGGGTATCGCCGAGTACGAGGTCTCCGCGGGGACGGCTCCCGGACTCACGGACGTGGCCGGCTGGAGGAGCGCGGGAGCGGCAGTATCCTTCACCATCACCGGCCTCCGTCTCAGCGACGGCGTGACCTACTACTACAACGTGAGGGCGAAGAACGGCGCGCGCAGTTGGGGAGAAGTAGGTAGTTCCGACGGTGTTCTGATCGACTCTACGCCGCCGACCACTCCCGTTGTTGTCGACGACGGCGACACCACCTCGGTGCTTGACCGGCTGCACGCCACCTGGCGTTCGGAGGACCCGAAGTCAGGTATTGTCGAATACACCTACTGCATTGGCACCAGCCCCGGCGCCACGGACCTTGTCGGCTGGACCAACGTAGGGACGGATACAGAGGTGACTGTGACCGGCCTCGCGCTCGATCCTGTCCTGCGGTACTACTTCTCAGTGAGGGCTCGCAGCGGTTCCGGCGCGTGGAGCGCGACCGGCGCGAGCGATGGTATCGGCTACACTTCTGGCGCAGCGATTTGGGGCCGCTTCCGCAACGACGTTCGTGGAATGGGCAGAGGGCTCTTCAACGCAACGCAGATCAGTGACCTTGCCTGGTCGATTCCTACCGAGGGGCCGATCGAGTCCTCACCGGCCTTGGCCGGAGACGGCACTACCTACGTCGGCTCCAACGACGGCAAGCTCTACGCGATCACCCAGAACGGCGCTATGAGATGGTCCACGGACCTTGGCGCCCCGGTCAACGGCTCTCCCGCGATTGCCGATGACGGTTCGATCCTTGTCGGCACCGACGACGGCAAGATCAGGAGCGTAGACAAGTCCGGTGTCGTTAAGTGGACATATTTCACCGGCGGCGCGGTGGTTGCTTCGCCCGCAATGAGGGACGGGGTGGTCTACGCGGGAAGCTCCGATGGCTCGCTCTATGCCCTCTCCGTGGAGACAGGAACGAAGCTCTGGTCGCACGCGACCGGAGGGGCGATCTGGTCCTCACCGGCTATCGATACCGCAGGCGTGGTGTACGTAACCTGCGAGGATGGGTGCCTCTATGCGATTGAACCGAGCGGGGCGCGCAAGTGGAAATACCGGACCGGCAGTTCCATCATTGCGTCGCCTCTTATCGACCCTGACGGCGTTATCTACATCGGCAGCGGCGATGGCGGGTTCTACGCCATCAATCCGGACGGAACGCTGAAATGGCGATATGAGACCTACCTGATACTCGACTCTTCTGCTGCTCTCGGCCCGGATGGCAACATCTACTTCGGCGCCGGTTACGAAAGCAGCATTGGACGGCTGTATGCTCTGAGACCTGACGGAACGAAGATCTGGAGCGTGGACTTCCCCGGCGGCGGCATAATGTCCTCGCCTGCCGTGGACCCATCGGGCACGATCTACTTCGGCGCTTGCGACAAGAAGATCTATGCCTACAAGGCCGACGGAACGCAGGTCTGGTCGTTTGCTACCGCCGACTCCGTCTACAGCTCGCCTGCGCTCGGCGCTGATGGAAGCGTTGTGTTTGGCTCGTATGACGGCAAGATCTATTGCCTGCGCGACGCCACCTCCAAGGACCTCACGCCGCCGACTACACCGGTCGTGACCGTCCCGAGCGCAACGATTGCCGCCGGCGATCCGCTGTCCGCATCCTGGAGCGCGACCGACCCTGAGTCGATGGTGGCCGAATACACCTACGCAATCGGCACAACACCTGGCGGCTCCGATGTGGCAGGATGGACCAGTGCCGGGATAGAGACTTCTATGAGCCGGGACGACCTGCCTCTTGAGTGCGGCAAGTCCTACTACGTCTCCGTCAAAGCGAGGAACCCGGCCCAGCGGTGGAGTGATGTTGGCGTCTCTTCCGCAGTTACGCTTGTGGCGGCGGTAAGCTTCGATAGAGTGGGAGATCTCAAGTCCGCTGGAGAAGCGCGCAGCATCTCGCTGCCGGGCAAGATTGTTACCGCCGTATTCCCGGACTGCTTCTTCGTCGAAGAAGACGACCGTGCCAGCGGCATCCGCTGCTTTGAGGGGCCTACCACGCTCAAAGCCGGTGACGTCGTTGACATCTGGGGCGACCTGGAAACCATCAGTGGCGAGCGCTGCCTGACTGGCGTAACGCACAGTGTGGTCGGTTCGACGGACCCGGTGAAGCCCGTGGCTATCAGCAGTCGCGGCCTGAAGGTCAAGGGTATTGATACCCTGGGGCTGCTGGTCTCCATCTACGGTCGCGTGACTGATGCAGGCGACGGATGGTTCGTTGTAGACGACGGCCTCGGCCTTCCTTCGGCACGTTCCGGAAAGGGTCTCGAGGTGCGTTGTGAGGGTACGCCTACCAGCGTGGGCAAGTCTGTTCTGGCTGTTGGCGTGCTCTGCCGGGAGCCATCCAACGGGCAGATCGTTACGGTCCTTCGCCTGATTCCGGGCAGATTGACTGAGTTCAACTAGGCACCTGGTTCGACGGGTGGCGGCCATCCCGGCCGCCACCCACACACTCCCTAGGTTGCCCCGATGTTTTAGCCCACGGTTGTTCGGGGGTATATGTCCTGGCCTGGCTATCTGCCATTCACGCAGTGTCCTAATCGAACCGCTGAGGTAGGTGGTGATTCCATGCGTCGCACACACAAGGGACTGGTTGGCCTCTGTCTGATACTCCTGCCGCTTCCGACCGCGGCGCCGGGCCGAGCGCCATCCCCCACTGTAACGCCAGTCAAAAAGACAGAGACTTGCTCAGAATGGAAACCCTGCAAGTTCACGACCTACGCTAACCACTTTGAGGGTCGAAAGACTGCGAGCGGGGCTCGCTTCAGCCACCAATCGCGTTACGTTGCCTGTAGAACGGGTGCGTTCAGGACCATTGTTCGATTTCGCTACAGGAGCGATAACGGCAACTGGCACGAGTCGCGTGGGATACTCGCAGACAGGGGTGGACTGCCCCTGCATCGCAAGGACTGCCCGCAATATGATGTTCCGAAGCTTGTGGCCCGCGAGTTGGGGCTTTACCGGAGGGGCGGCAATCCTCGAGTAGGCGAGTACCAATACGTTCAGGAAGCAGTGGAGCCTTAGGCGGTTGCCGTTCTTGCGCGTCATGCGGGCATCCCGGCAACGCTGTTTCCCAATTCCTTCCCAACAGCGGCTTCCTTTCCCAACTCCCCATTCTCCGGCGCAGACGCGCACGGCTGTGGCGCAGCTCAGCCGTCGAAAACTGTGCAGAACCGTCACTATGACAACCTCGACTTTCCGCATAATGTCCAGGGTGGTGATGGAATGTTAAAGAAGTTTGCCTGCCTGCCGTTTATGCCTGAATAGCAGGGGGGTATGATTCGAGAGAGCCTGGGGGAACTGAAGTATCGACCAAAATACACCGCTGTTTCGCGCACGGGACGGAGAACATGCTGTCCCGGCGTCCCCCGTCAGGCCACTGGTTTTGCCATGCGGGCTTGGAGCTTTTCAAGAATCTTTCCGGTTGCGTTGATTGTGGCCGCGGGCGTGTGGCTGTATGCCGGTACGCTGCGCGAGCTGCTGCAGACCTGGCTTACCGATGGGAACTACTCGCACGGGCTCGTGGTTGCGCCGGTCGCGGCGGCGATAGCATACTCCAGGCGAAGGAAGCTGGCGGAACTGCCTATTGCGCCTTCTGGGCGCGGCAATCTGCTGCTTGCAGTTGGCCTGCTGATGTTTGCGTTCAGCCGATGGTCGGATGTGACGTTTCTGGCAGGGCTATCGCTGGTGGTGGTAATCGCGGGCCTGGTGTGGACGTTCGCCGGGCCGAAGGTGCTGAGGGAACTGGCGTTTCCGATAGCGTTTCTGGTGTTCATGACCCCGCCACCGGATTTCTTCGTGGAGAAGATAGGGGCGCCGCTGCAGCGGGCCTCGTGTTCGTATGCCGCGATGGTAGGCGGGCTGTGTGGCTTTGACGTGGAGAGCCAGGGCGTAATGCTCTTTGCCAACGGGCTGAAGTTCGAAGTGGATCTACCCTGCAGCGGGATACGCGCGATCAACTGCCTTACTGCGTTCTCGGCAGTGCTGGCTTACCTGGCCCGAACGTCGCCCCTGGGCCGCGCGCTGATATTCCTGGCCGCGGTTCCGGTGGCGTTCGCGGCCAACGTGCTCAGGGTGCTTGTTGTGATAGTAGTGGCGAATATCGATTCGCTTAAGGCTGACGTGATGAGTTTTCACGACGCCAGCGGGCCGGTGATGTTCTTGCTCGCGCTGGGCGTCGTGCTGCTCCTGAAAAGGCGGTTTGAATGCTCTTGGCGAGACGATGTGGTCCCTATATAGTGGCGCTGACGATGCTTGTGGGAGCGGGTCTGTTCAACACGTGGTCCCGTGCGGATGAGCGCGGAAGCAAGGTCATTTTCGCGCCCGCTCCGCTGCCGGCGAAGATGAGCGGATGGACCTACGTCAGGGACTTCACGGCGGACCGGGCCGTGCACGAGATGCTGCAGGACGACGCGATGCAGTGGCGGGCATATCGACGCGGCGAGCAGTGGGCCGACGTGCTTGTGTTATACGGGCACCGCAAGAGGACGTTCCATCTGCCTGATTCGTGCCTCGCCGGGGCGGGGATCAGCATAAAGTCCCGGCAGGTTATCCCTCTGACGATGCCCGATGGGTCGATCGTGCCGTTCCATGCCCTCACGCTTGTAGACGACGATGGTACCAGGATCGCGCTCTACACCTTTGTCGGCCCCAGCGGGAGGCCCACTGACTTGCTGGGATTGAACCTGGCGATGCTGATGTGCAGGATAAGAGGGCAGGGGCCGAAAGGCGCGGCCGTAAGGGTGATAGGACCGCTGGACCCGCACAGGCCGCTTGCCTCGCAGCCTGTTTGTGACCTGGCAGTTCGCGCACTGAAGGAAGTCGGTAAGCGAGTTGAACGGGCGAGCCCGGCGCGGGATCGAAGGCGCGCCGATGCAAGGGGGAACATATGGCGGATGTGCTGAATCGCCCGCGCCCGATGGAGAACGCGCAGGAGCGGCTGGAGAGTGCGACGCGAACGCTGCTGTTGATAGCGGTCGCCTTCGTTCCGGTGGCAATCATAATCGCGCTGAGAGCGGCTTGCGGATGGGGACAGCTTTCCCATCCGGCCTCAATGGATGCCGCGCAGATCGCTCGCAACGTTTCGGAGGGCAAGGGGTTTGTGACCGACTACCTGACACCCCTGTCCATCTATATCGGCGGGACGTACTACGATACGCCCGACATCAGCACGCCGCCGCTGTATCCTCTCGCGCTGGCGATGCTCTTCAACGCTTTCGGCGCTACGGATGGTGTGGTGATCGCGGCATCGATGGGCTTCTTCGCCCTGACGGTGCTCATGGTCTTCCTTCTTGCCCGCAGGCAGTACTCACTTGCAGTTGCGGCGGTTGCGGCTGTGATCTACTCGACGCAGTTCGAGGCGGTGAAGAGCTCGCTGACGGGCACTTCCCAGACCATGGCGGCACTGATGATGCTGCTCTTCTGGTATGTCTTGACCGCAGCGGGCGGCCGCGGTCCGCGGCAGTACGTGAAGGCAGGCTTGCTCTTCGGTCTGTGCTACTTGACGCACTATTCGACGATGCTTCTGCTTGTGCCCGTGTTGATCTACATCCGCTTTGCTGCCGCGACACGGAAGGCGCTATCGATAACGGTGTTCGTGGCGGCGGCTCTCGCCGTGTGCTCGCCCTGGCTCGTGCGAAACGTTCTAGCGATGCACAACCCGTTCTTCACGATGTCGCAGTACGACATCTTCATCAACACCGTGTTCTATCCCAACTACGACGTGCATCGCACCTTCGCCAGTGTGCCGTCTCCGTTCCTCTTTGCGATGACGCACGTCTTCCAATTCGGCCCGAAGCTGCTTGAGGGGCTGGGCCAGATGTATTGGCAAGCGCCCGCGCTGTCAGGGCCTTACCTGTTGCCTTTCTTCCTGTTGTCTCTCTTTGCAAAGGTCCGTGACGGCGCCCTGCTGGCGGCACGCAGGCTGCTGCTGGCCTGCATAGTGGTGATGCTGATTGGGGTTGCGCTGGGTGACCAGCAAACCCTCCATCTGACGATGCTGGCGCCCCTCGTGACCGTCTTCGCGGCGGGTTACTTGTTGACTGTCGTGCAGCGCACATTCAGCTCCCCGGGGCGGAGACTGCTGGTGCTTGCCGGGATTGTAATCGCAGCCGGGCTTCCGGCCGGGCTCGCGTTGGAAAAGAGTACCGCGCCTACGCCCGAGGGGATCCCCGCGCAGTTCGTGGAAATGGACGAGATTATGTCGTCCGAAGCGGTCGTGATGAGTGATTGCCCCTGGGCCGTGGCGTGGTATGGCCGCAGAACCGCGGTCTGGCTTCCCCTGAACCCCAGGCAACTAGCTCATATACAGGAGAAGCTGGGCCCGGTGGACGCGGTTTTCGTCTCTCGCTATGCCGGCAACTATGCTCAAGCAAGTCCGGCGGCATTGGTGCGCCTGCTAACCCAACCGGGAGCAGGAGGTGGGTTCCACGTTGCCCGGGCCTATCAGGCCGGGGACGTGCTCCTCACCAGCGGGCGCTATTCTCGCACCGAATAGAAGCCAGCTCAGGCCACTTGCCTGTTGGCGGTGGCGCTATGTCAGAGTGGGGAGGGGGACTGACGGAGCGCCGATTGGTTTCGGGCTCGTTTTGCGACTACTCGAACCAGCGTTCTTGAAGGAGGTGAACTTGGTGCCTAAGGGATTCAACTACCTTCTACTGGCGACTGCTTGTAGTTTCGTGCTCGCAGTGGCGGCCGGAGCGTCTCCGGCTCCTGCGTGGAACGAACTTGGCATGGCGAATGACTACGGGCATGTCACATTCACCCAGGTGGGGAACACGTTCAACTTCACCGTGTTCAACGATCAAGGACCCGGTGGGTTGAAGATCTGCGGTTGGGCCCTGTATCCGACTGCTACTCTCAATGGAATCGTCCCTGTCGTAAATGGGGCGCCTCCGCTGGGCTGGGCCAGCGTTGGCTGGGAAGGTCCTGTGAGCGGGCTGGGTCCGCAATTTGGCGATATCCGTGACTCGTTCGTAACGACCATGGACTTGTTCAACATTGCGCCCGGTGCGTCTCAGAGTGGGTTCAGCGTCACCTGGATCGGTGCGACGCTGCCTACGGACCTCAAATTTGGCATAGCACTGTGCAGCCCATACAGCGCGCCTGTCTGGTACCAGGCTGGGCCAAATCCCTGCATTCCGATACCTGACGCCAGCACTCTGCTGCTGGTGGCAACCGGTGGGCTGGCCGCTATACCTTCGCTGAGGAGGTCTCTGCGGAGGCGAGCCTGACCGCCGATACCGGAACGAGAGTCGGGGAGGTTTGCCTCCCCGGCTCTCCCGTTCATCATATGCAGGTTCTAGATGACTTGCGACGGGTAGGTGCCTGCGGGATGGAAGAGTGAGTACTTCTAGGCGAACTCGGAGTTTGATGCAATATGGATGCCTGGCGCATATACAACGCAGCTAAGAGACACAAGTATTTGGTAGGGCTGGCGGTGCTGGTGGCGGTCGCAGGGGCAGTGATTGTCAGTCTGTTCCTGCCGAAATACTGGGTCGCTACCGCTACGATGCTTCCTTCCGAGGCGACTATACGCCAAAACCCGCCCAGTCCCGTTGACGTCGAGGGCGCTCCCCCGGTTGAGAGCTCTCCCCGGGATCGCAAAGTGGCTAACCTCGTCGTGCTGGCGAAGAGCCGGACGGTTGCCGACAGGGTATCGCGGAGGGTGCATGTGCCGGCGACGCAACTGCTGCGCCTGGTCAGCTGCGAACGCATTGTCAAAGCTGAAAACGGAATCGCCACTGACATGATAGGAATATCGGCCAGGTACTCCGACCCGAACACAGCCGTTGAGATCACAAACGCCTGGGCCGAGGAGTTCGCCGCATTCCACGAGCGAGTCTCCCAGAGGGAAGCCGAAGCGACCCGCCTCTTCCTGGAAGCGCTGCTCCGGACAACAAGAACGCAGCTCGACCGGGCGGCAACAGAACTAGCTGCATTCCGTCGGCAGCATCGTGTGGCCGACCTGCCCCAGGAGATCGGGGCCGCCATATCCGAGCTTGCCCCGCTGCGGGCCGAGCGCGATCAGATGCGGGCCAGGGTTGCCGAAATCGAAGCGCGGCTATCGACGCGAAGACAGCAGGCCCGTGGGCTGACTCCGACCCGCACCGTTACCTCAGCCGAAGTCCCGGCCGCTACTATCGATGCGCTGCAGAGGTCGATAGGCGAGGCGAGGGCGGAGTTGCTCAAGCTGAGCCAGATCTACACGGATGACTATTACCGAATCAGACAGCTCAAGCGGCAGATTGCCCAAGCGCAGGCTGAACTTGCCAAACATCAGCGAGAGACGGAGCCGGTGGTCAGGGTGGTCGAGGACCCGGCGTACGGCAAGATCGTTGGTGAGATCAAGGACCTTCAGGCTGATGCTCGCGCCGGTCACGCAAGGATACAGCGGCTGGACAACCTGATTCAGGCCAGAGAAGCTCGTATGGGGTCGTTTTCAGCCCTGGAGCTTGGTCTCTCGGCGCGTAAGCGCGCCTACGACGAGGCTGACAAGAGGTATACCAGCGTGGCTTCTCAGGTTCACTCTGCAAGGCTGAATGAGCGCATAGCCGCCGAGGCGGGAGCAATCAAGCTGATTGACGAAGCCAAGTCCGCCGAAGGTCCGCTGCACGTGGGGCCATCTCTTCCGCAGCTTATTCTGTGCGCGGTCCTCCTTGGGCTGCTGGTCGGCCTTTCGATAGTCGTGGCAGTCGAGGCGCTCGACACCCGCGTTCGCACAGCGACCGACGCTGCCGAACTCCTCGAACTCCCTGTCACGGGCATCATTCCTCGGATTCCGACGAACGGCGGCCCGCCGAATCCGTCGGCGCTCATATCGCACAACTCGCCGATGTCTCCGTTCGCGGAGTCGTATCACTTCCTTGCGACAGAGGTGCTGTTGGACTCCAGGGCAGAGGAAACGCGCTCAATAATGGTCGCCACAGCCAAACCCAACCAGGGTGGCACGTCGACCCTGTGCAATCTCGCCATCACTCTGGCTCAAGCGGGCAAGCGAGTCGTGCTGATAGATGCCGACCTTCGCCGGCCGAGCCTGCACAAGCTGTTCCGGGTACCGAACGACCTTGGTCTTGCCGATGTGCTCAGGGATGAGGCGTCGGTTGTCGCGTGCATGAAGACTACCCCGGTCGAGAACCTGGCGCTGATGACGGCCGGGTCCAACATCGACAACCCGTGGGCGCTGCTGAAGAGCGCCCGCCTGGGCCGGTTGATCGAGGAAATGAAGCAAGTAGCGGATTACGTGCTGGTCGATGTCCCGAGCGCGATAGTGTTTGCCGACGCGGCCACGGTGGCATCAATAGTAGACAGCGTGCTGGTCGTGGTGAGGGCGAACGAATCGCCTCGCGGATCGGAATTTCAGGTCAAGGGGCTTCTGAATAAGGCGAATCCGAACATCCTGGGAGTTGTCCTTAACGACGTGCCTGCTGAGGAGGTGGATAGCTGCCACTACTACGCCAACTACTATGCGGTGCCAAGTCTGCTCAAGGAGACCCCACGCAGGCAATCAAGTCCTCAGAAAGAGGAGCTTGGTTGGAGCGGCGGCTCGGCAGAAGACGCCGAGGACTACATACTGGATGACGAGGGGAGGACGTGAGATGTCGGTTTCGCGCCAGGCAGGGAAATCGCCCGGTGTCGAAAAGGGAGGCCGTGGCTCACGCAAACACAGACCCGCTGCGGACGGACGGCAGATTCGCCCGCCTGCAAGGAGCGTGATCATAGCGGGGGTGACGGAAAAGGCCCTGCGTCTCGCGGACGCGCTTCGGGAGTCGACGAACCCGCGCTACATAGTGATGGGGCACCTTGCAGAGGATGAAGTGGAAGCGGCTCCCGATCTGAAAGTCCTTGGGAAGCTCTCGCAGATGCTGGAAGTGGCCAGGCGTTTGGAGGTCGACGAGGTGATAGTCGCGTGCGGGCCGAGTTGGATGGAACGGCTGGCGGGCGATATCTCGGCCAGTGGAGACGGTCATCCCAAGATCCGTATAGTGCCGACATTGTATGAATCCATGGTGTGCTACCCGAAGATGGCGCGGGTAAGCGACCTGCCTCTGATGACGATTGACCCCGACCGGCCCGCGCATTCGGAGTACATAAAGAGAGCGTTCGACGTGGTCTTTTCGGCACTGGCGCTGGTGGCCTGCGCGCCGCTCATGGCTCTGGCCGCGCTGATGATGAAACTGACGTCATCGGGGCCGGTGCTCTACCGTCAGCACAGGGTAGGGCTCCACGGAGCGGAGTTCGAATTGCTCAAACTGCGGACCATGGTGCCCGATGCGGAGAAGGATACAGGGCCGGTGCTATCTTCGGTCAACGACGGGCGCGTGACGTTCGTTGGCCGGGTGCTGCGGAGGCTGAAGATCGATGAAATGCCTCAGTTCTACAACGTTCTCAGAGGTGATATGAGCGTAGTTGGCCCGCGGCCGGAGAGGAAATGCTTCGTCGAGCAGTTCAGCCAATCCATACCCGGCTATGCCGCCCGACACCACGTGAGGCCGGGTATCACGGGGCCGGCTCAGGTCTATGGCCGCTACACCACTGATCCTGAAGTGAAGCTGAAATACGACCTCATGTATGTTTACGGCGGCACGATCTTCACCGACATAAAAGTCCTTGCAAAGACGATTCCGGTGATGATCGCGGGTAAATAAGGCCTATGAAGTCCACGAACATACTCACCGTAGACCTCGAGGATTGGTTCCAGGTGTCGAACCTGGAGGATCGAATTACCCGTGATGGCTGGCAGCACTGCGAGTTTCGCCTGCGGGAGAGCACTGAGCGCCTGCTGGAGATGCTCCACCGTTCGAACTCACGCGCAACGTTCTTCGTGCTTGGGTGGAATGCCGAGAAGTGCCCCGCGCTGATCAGGCAGATATCAGAGGCCGGCCACGAGATCGGCACGCACGGCTACGAGCACAGGCTGGTGTATGAGATGACGCCCGATCAGTTCCGCGAGGACCTGCGGCGGTCTATAGGGGCGATCGAGGACGCGTGCGGGCAGAGGGTCAGGGGCCACCGTGCGGCTTCGTTCTCAGTCACGGAGGATTGCCTGTGGGCGCTGGAAATACTGGCCCGTGAAGGCATCGCGTATGATTCCAGCATGTTCCCGATCCGCCACGACCGCTACGGCGTCTCGCGGAGATGGATGGAGGGCCGGGACATCGTGACGAACGCGGGCTGCATCACTGAGGTGCCTATCACGGTCTGGCCCGCGATGGGCGTCAATGTGCCCTTCTCCGGAGGCGGCTACTTCCGGCTGCTGCCTTACTGCGGCGTGAAAGCTTTGGCGCGGTTGATCAACAGCTCCGACAGGCGGGTGGTGTTCTACTTCCACCCGTGGGAGATGGACCCCGGCATTCCGAAGCTCAAGCTGGGACTCAAAAAGAGCTTCAGGTCCTACTTCAACATCGCCCGCAATGAGCGCAAGTTTGCTTCGCTCTTGGGTGACTTTTCCTTCGTGCCGGTGGCTGAAGCTCTGAAACAGGATGAGCTTCCTATCCGCACTCTTCGCAGGGGAGCAGGCGAGCAGTGGGTGTTGCTGTGACTCAGCGCCCCAAGGTCAGCGTCATAATCGCCTGTTACAACCGTGCTCACATTGTCCCGCGTGCAATACGGAGCGCCTTTGCGCAGGACTACCGGCCTCTGGAGGTGATCGTGGCGGACGATGGTTCCTCCGATGACTCCGTTGAGGTTGCCGCGCTGCATGGGGCGAAGGTGATCGCGCACGAGCACATCGGGCCGCCAGGCATCAGGAATGTGGGTGTCGCGGCCAGTTCCGGGCAGTATATCGCGTTCCTCGATGCAGATGACGTGTGGACTGAGGGGTCGCTGTCCGAGAGAGTGAGCCTGTTTGATAGAGCCGACGTGGGGTTGGTCTTCGCGGATGCGGGTGTGGAGCGGGGTAGGGGCGAGACATATCTGGCAGGACGGGAAGAGCTTGCGGAGATGGAGATGGAAGCCTTGGGCGAGGGAGAGCGCCTGATTCTGTCAGATCCGGTCCCGTTCTTGCTCAAGCGATCGTTCGTGCTTACCAGCACGGCGGTGATCACGCGTGAGGCGTGGGACGAGGTCGGTGGGTTCGATCCGGAACTGCTGTTTGCCGAGGATTTCGACCTGTGGCTGCGGATCGGCGAGCGCTGCAGGTTCGCATATACCAGGAGCATTGCCGCTCTCTACGAGCAGCGCGAAGACAGCATGACGCGCAAGCGCAGATTCGTGGCCTACGGGCTTGTTAAGGTGTGGGCGAAGCAGCACGCCCGTTTTTGGGGCCGCTACCCTAAGCTTCGTCCGCTGCTGTCCAGTCGACTCGGGTCCTGTGCGTATGAGGCCGGTCTCATTGCCGCACAGGAAGGCGATCGGGCGCTCGCTCGGAGATACTTTGGCACCGCGATCCGCTGTCAACCCCGGTTCAAGTCCGCCTGGGTAGGCTACGCTAAGAGTCTGTTCTGAGGTGACCTGCTGTTGGACTTTCGTGGACTCCTCAAGCACACGTTCATATATGCTTCGGGTGTCTGGGCAGGGAAGGTAATCGGATTTCTGATGATTCCGATCTACACCCGCTGCCTCAGGCCGGCTGATTACGGCGTGCTGGAGATGATAAGCCGGACGACCGACATCGTTGCTCTGGTTGTCGGGATGGGTATGGCGTCGGCGCTGCTGCGGTTTCACGCTGAGGCCAAGTCGGAAAAGGAGAAGTACCGGGTCGTCAGTACGGCGGTTACGTTTGCGGCAGGGTCTGGTCTCGCGTGTGCTTTGGTGCTGTTCGCACTCGCCGGGCCGCTCTCCGCCGCCATACTGGGTTCGGCGGTCCACGCCGACTACTTCAGGCTGGCGTTCATAGCGATGGGATTGGAGCTGTGCGCGGCGGTCCCAATGGTGCTGCTGCGCATGCACGAGCGGTCCGCGTTGTTCACTGCGGTCAATCTCGGCCGGCTGGTCGTTGCCTTGTCGCTGAATATCTACCTTCTGGTCGTACTCCGGATGGGGGTAATGGGGGTCATGATCAGCAACCTGGTGGGGATTTCGCTTGTTACGCTGTTGCTGTTCGTGGTCTCGTTGCGGAGTTGGCGGCCGGGGCTCGATATGCGCCTCCTGAAGGTGATGCTGGCATATTCACTTCCGCTTGTGCCCTGTTCGTTTGCGATGTTCGTGCTCAACTTCGGAGACAGGTATTTCCTGCGCGCCTATAGTGGGTTGGCGGTGCTGGGGGTATATTCCTTGGGCTACAAGATATGCATGGTGATGCCCGCGATGGTGATGGAGCCCCTGGGGTTTGCGTGGACGCCGGTTGTGTTCACGCTCGTTGACCGACCGGATGCGCGGAGGCTCTACGCGCGTTTTTTCAACGGGTTCATGTTCTGCGTAGTATTCGCGTGCCTGTGGTTGTCGGCGGTGTCCAGGGATGCGATCAAGATAATGGCTGACAGCAGCTATTACGATGCATACAAGGTGGTGCCGGTCGTGACGCTCGGCCTGACGCTGTGGGCGGCGTCTACGGTTTTCGAGACAGGGATTATGCTCGAGAAGAAAACCTACTTTAGGACAGCGGGACATGCCCTTGCTGCCCTGGTGGTGGTGGGAGCATACATTCTGCTGATCCCGAGATATGGCGCTATGGGGGCGGCATGGGCCACTGTATGCGGTTTCGGGGCAATGGCGGCGGGTGTCTTCGTGCTATCGCAGAGGTTGTACAGGATACCGTATGACCTCCGGCGGTTCGCGCTGCTTCTCGGGGTGGCGGGATTGGTCTACGCCGGTAGCATGGCTGTTCCGGGGGCAGGACAGGCCCACACAGTCATAGCGCGCACGCTGCTGGTTCTGGCCTGCCCAGTGATCTTATATCTGGTCGGGTACTTCGATGCCCAAAACGTGGAGGCCGCGAAAGGTGTTGTGACATCGATTATCGACAGGACGTATCGTCAATGCCGCAAGTCAGCGTAATCATAACAACCTACAACTACGGACACCTGATAGCGGAGTCCATCGAGTCCGTCATCAACCAGGACTGCGATGACGCCGAGCTAATCGTAGTCGACGATGGCTCGACTGACGAAACAGCCGGGGTAGTTGCCCGCTACGGCGACAGTGTTCGGTACGTTAGGCAGGAGCACTCAGGCATCGCCGCGGCTCGAAACCGCGGGATAGCGGAGGCGAGGAGTGATCTGATTGCTTTTCAGGACGCGGATGACGTGTGGGCACCGAACACACTGTCTCTGCGCGTCGAGGCTATGCGGCGGCACCCGGAACTGGGGATGATCTTTGGAGACGCATCCGTCGTTAAGGATGGCGAGGTAATAGTCCCGTCGTTTCTCAGCGCGAGAACGAGCTTGGAGACGCTGGCGACGATCCGTGACGGGCAGCGTGTGCGCATCATCGCCGAGAGCGCGTTTCCCGCATTGCTGAGGGAACGCTTCGTGCCGATCCCCACGATCATCATCCCCAAGAAGCGTTTTGAACAAGCAGGCCCATGGAACGCGTCCTTTGAGGGCGTGGAGGACTACGAGTTCTACCTGCGGCTCGCAAAGCGGTTTCGGATTGGCTATATCGACCAGGTGCTGGTAACGTGCCGCATCCATGGGGCCAACGTGAGCTGCAGCGTGGCGGCCCAAAACGAGCGTCGTATCAACCTCCTCCGCGGGTTTGAAGATGACCCAGACCTGACGCAGACCGACCGATCTGCGCTCCGGCTAAGGCTCTCGGAGCTATACCTCGAGTCGGCGTGGCTGCAGAAGAACGAGGGCAACAATGCCGGGGCCCGCCGTGATTATATCAACGCCTGGTCATACGATCGGTCCAAGATCGGCGCGCTCTTGCGATATGCTGCTCTGGTACTGCTGCCGAATGGCGCGAGGGGAGAGAACGGGGGCGGCGATGGCTGAACACAGGATACTGATCGTCACGCATCACTTCCCTCCCTCGACCGTGGCCGCAACATTTCGGCCGCTCAGGCTTGCGAAGTACCTGCCAAAGATGGGATACAGGGTCTGGGTATTGACGACCACAAGCGGGCTTTACTCCGACAATGGCCGAAGCGATCCGGAGTTGATGGACGAGGTCCCGCCCGAGGTGCGTATCCTCCGCATTCCCTGCGTCAATCCGGTGCTCTGGTATCGGTCGCGGTGTAACGATTCGGGCGCGGCAGCGCGATCCTCGGTCGCGCTGCCAGAGGACGTTACGCGGAGTGCAAAGCCTACTCTCAGATCGACTCTGGCCGAACTGGGGGTGTTCCCGGACATAGATGCTTCCTGGGCCATTGCCAGCCTCCTTCCTGCACTCTACCTCGTCCTGCGCAACCGCATTGACGTGATCT
>JBPOHN010000062.1:0-1512 GCA_052035525.1 Armatimonadota bacterium | reverse complement strand
GTTGCAGGTTCGGCGTATGGACGGCGTGGCCGTAGGGCTGGATGTGGCGGCCGGTGTCATGCGAGTGCAGGTAGAGGATGTTCGGGCGCATGGGCGAGTCCCCCTTTGCGCCAGTTTCGCCGCTCGGGCGTGGGGCGTCAAAGGGGGCGATTCACCGCAGAGGACGCAGAGAAGAAGGAACGAAGACGAGGCCGAGCGACCGGACGCTGGACAACACAGCCCTGCTCGTAAGTGCAATCGGCAATGGCGACTATCCGGATGTTGGCGTTGAGCCGTCGCGCACGGGTAACCAGTCCTAATGGTACCGCCTTTCGGCGCTAGACCGGCCCGTTGCCGCCCCCGCGCGTATGCCGCGCGGCCCGTCGTCTATGGCGTACCGCAAAAACCGTCACCATCGCGATGGTGATCTATGCTCATGCGCTGGAGCGTGAGGAGAGCGCGGTGGTGGAGGCTATTGGGAGGGTGATGAAGGGGAAGTAGGTGAGACTTGGGAGCACTTTGTGTGCTCGCTGCTCCGAGGGCACAGAGATGTAGGTCAGACGTCGGAGAGTGAGGTCATGGGTTAGCCAGTTTCGATGACCCTGCTGGCTGGCAGTCAAGCACCTCCCGCCAGCATTTTGGGAACCCCACACGCGCGGGCTCGTACTTCGGGTTCCCGGCGAACACGTCGCCGATCTCGGCGGCCAACTGCTGCCGATCAGATGGACCCAGCATCGATCGAAGCGCAAGTATGACAGCAAAGAGACTGTTCTCGTTAGCAGTAAACGACCGATCTAGCATCCTAAGTGCTCTGCGATCATGAGCAAGGATCCGGCAAGCCACAGTAAAGGGCCGCCCATACAGCCTACCATGATGGGCACACACGTTCCGTAGGTGCGCAGCGCCGTGGAGGAAGCGCGCGGCGGTCTTCCCGGCGGCAACTCCGAGAAGATTCGCCACTCCGGACTGGTCTGCTCCGAGCATGTTGCCCAGCAACTTGGATACCATCCCCATAGTCATCACTTCGATCGCCACCCAAATCGGGAACTGACCGTTGTACCGCCCGCGATAATGGGCGATGAAGAGCTCCTTAGAGACTTCTAGCTGCTTCTGGAGCTCGCGCCTGAACTCGGCGTGCCAATCTGGATTTAAGAAGTTGGCTGGGTCAAGGTACCCAAGCGGCCCGTGCTTCTTTCCGAGCGTGTACGCGACCGCGCATCGGGCTTTCAGTTCAACCGAGGTCAGCGGCTCTCGCAGAAGAGCCCGCATTGCTCGGTCGCTCTTATGCAGGCTCCAGATGTCTTCGAATGAGACGCCGGGTAGGAAGCGTTCCTGTTGACTGTCCATCCAATGGATGTAGTAACCACGCAGGTGATAGTAGTTGACCTGCTTGAGACAATCGAGAGCGAGGTCCGGATCTGGCACCGCCAGCCCATGGTCGTCTCTGAGCTTCGCTACCTGTTCAGCATAGGTAAGAAAGGGCTTCAGTTCCATGTCAGCTCTGTGCATCCAGTAGCTACCAAAGAAAGGTCC
>JBPOHN010000115.1:0-2440 GCA_052035525.1 Armatimonadota bacterium | reverse complement strand
ACCAGTAGCCATCCGCTGGCCCTACGCGAATGGTGATTGGCAATTCGTGCTGGACTTTTTTCATATTGCAGATAACCTACTCTTCGTTTTATCAGGAATGGCAGATGAGGGGCTTAGTAGGATAATGTCTGTTTTTGAATGTCTATCTGACTGGCTCTTGTTTGAATACTCATCGCATGGAATACAGGCGGGATAATTACGCAATCACAAGTGGTGCGGCGTGGTTTTTATGAGTTATACACGCACAGTTATTATATTTATCATCTATGTATGATACGTGCTCACATATTTGGTTCTCTAGCACTTCGTCGCACCCTATCACACGAGGCTAAGCGAGTCTAGTGAAGCAGCCATTTAAGCTCCCTGAATTCTATATGCCGTACCCGGCACGGATCAATCCTAACCTGGAGTCTGCTCGCGTTCATTCCAAAGCGTGGGCGTACGAGATGGGGATCCTCGGGTCGAAAAAGGAAGCGCGCAACTCAGCGGTCTGGGATGAGAGCGACTTCGATGCCCACGACTACGCACTGCTCTGTGCCTACACCCATCCAGATGCGGACGGACCCGAGCTAGATCTGGTCACAGATTGGTATGTCTGGGTGTTTTTCTTTGATGACGACTTCCTGGAGCTCTTCAAGCGTACCAAGGACATGGAAGGCGCGAAGGACTACCTGACACGACTGCGCCTGTTCATGCCAATTGAGCCAAAAGACACGCCGGCAGAAGCCAAAAATCCGGTCGAAAAAGCGCTCCAGAATTTGTGGCTGCGAACGGTTCCTTCGAAGTCGCGGGAATGGCGGGTCCGCTTCGCACACAGCACACGAAATCTACTAGAAGAATGCGTCTGGGAGCTTGCCAATATTCAAGAAGGACGTGTTGCCAATCCCATCGAGTACATCGAGATGCGACGCAAGGTGGGTGGCGCTCCGTGGTCGGCGGATCTGGTAGAACACGCCGTCGGTGTCGAGATCCCCGCTCGGGTCGCTGGACTGCGCCCGATGCAGGTCCTGAAGGATACGTTTTCGGATGGCGTACACCTTCGCAACGATCTGTTCTCGTACCAAAGAGAGGTCGAGAAAGAGGGAGAGAACGCCAACTGCGTGCTGGTGCTCCAGCGATTCCTTGGGCTCGATCCCCAGAAGGCCGCCAATCTGACCAACGAGATCCTGACCTCGCGACTTCAACAATTCGAGAACACGGCACTTGTTGAAGTACCGATTCTGGCTGCTGAATACGGACTGAGCCCACGCGAGTGCAAAGACGTATTTCTGTACGCCAAGGGACTTCAGGACTGGCAGTCCGGTGGACACGAGTGGCACATGCGCTCCAGTCGCTACATGAAGGCAGAGCCCGAAGAGCAGACTGCGCTGGATCACTTCGTAGCCGTTCCTGCGGGGCTGGGAACGTCTGCTGCACGACTCAACCTGTCACCTGCACGACTGGGGATAGAGAGGCGGTGGCGCAGCTTTGCCCATCTGGCCTATCAGCCAGTGGGACCGATCCAACGTCCGGCGTTCTATCAACCATTCCCTGTTCAGCTTAACCCGTTGCTCGAACATGCCCGCAAGCACGCCATGGCATGGGGCAGACAAGTCGGATTCACCAACAATATCGGTGGGATGTGCGTTTGGGATGAACCAGAGCTTGCAGAATACGACTTTGCGCTGTGCGCGGCAGGATGTCAGCCCGATTCATCGCAGAGCAAATTGGATCTGACGACGGACTGGTTTTCGTGGGCAACTTATGCCGATGATTACTTTCCTCTTGTCTATGCACGAGCGCGCGATTTGACGGGTGCCAAGCTGTATGTCGCGGGCATGAATGCATTCATGCCGCTGGACTGTGGCGTAACCCCGCCCCCGCGCGATCCGGTGGAATGTGGATTGGCCGATTTGTGGCACCGAACCGCTGGCCCGATGCGCGTCTCTGCCCGTCCGACCTTTCGCGCCTTGGTCCAAGGAATGCTCCAAAGCTGGGTGTGGGAGCTCATCAACCACATCGAAAACCGCATTCCTGATCCGGTGGACTACATCGAGATGAGGCGCCAGACCTTCGGTGCGGAATTTGGCATGAGCTTGGCGCAGCTGGACCTCGATCCGACGATTCCTGCCGAGATCTTTCAAACCAGAACCATCCGCGCCCTGATCAACGCGGCCGCTGATGCCGTGGGACTGATCAACGACATCGTCTCCTACCGCAAGGAGGTCGAGGTAGAAGGCGAGCTGAACAACGGCGTGTTGGTTGTGAAGCAGTTCATCGATTGCACGTCGCAGGCAGCCATCGACATCGTTCGGGACATCTCCACGTCCCGGATCAAGCAGTTCGAGCATGTGCGTGCCTCGGAGCTACCGACGCTCTTCGACCAGTTTTCGCTGACCCCGCAACATCGAAAAAGCCTTCTGCAGTACGTGGAGAGCATTCAGAACTGGATCGCGGGCGT
>JBPOHN010000132.1:0-2609 GCA_052035525.1 Armatimonadota bacterium | reverse complement strand
CAAGATCGCGGCGCACCATGTGAACCAGCGCGGGGGGGTTCTGGTTGCCGACGTAGTCGGACTGGGCAAGACGCTCACGGCGTGCGCCATCGCGCGCATATTCCAGGACGACCATTTCTTGGAGACGCTTATCATCTGCCCGAAGAATCTGGTCAAGATGTGGCAGGATCACGTTGACCACTATCGCATGATCGCAAAGGTGCTTCCTGTGAGCATTGCGATTAACGAGCTTCCAGACCTGCGCAGATACCGTGTTGTGATCATCGACGAAAGCCACAACCTGCGTAATCGTGAGACCAAGACCTACCACGCCCTGTATGACTACATCTTCAAGAATGACAGCAAATGCATTCTGCTCACCGCGACTCCCTACAATAAGACGTACCTCGACCTGTCGAATCAACTGAGGCTTTTCGTGCCAGAAGATGCCGATCTGGGAATTCGGCCCGAGCGGAAGATGCAGGAGCCAGGTGGAGAAGTCGAGTTCATCAGGCGTCACCAGTGCCCGGTTAGATCGTTGGCTGCTTTTGAGAAGAGCGACTACACCGAGGATTGGCAAGAATTGATGCGGCTATTCATGGTTCGCCGCACTCGCAGTTTCATCCAGAAGAACTATGCCGAAACCGACCCCTCAAACGGCCGGACGTTTCTTACCTTTGATGACGGCACACGTTCGTATTTTCCTATTCGCACACCCAAGACTGCCAAGTTCGTAGTGGACGACCAAGACCCGAATGACCAGTATGCCAGACTCTACGCCAGATTCGTTATCGATAAGGTGGCTTCGCTAGAACTGGCGAGGTATGGACTTGGCAACTATCTTGCGCCGAATCCTTCGGACCCGCCGACTCAGCGGGAAGACAAAGTGGTCAAAGACCTTGGTCGTGCTGGCAAGCGCCTTATGGGGTTCTGCCGGACGAATCTTTTCAAAAGGCTTGAAAGCGGCGGCATGACTTTCCTGCAATCAGTGAGCCGCCACATACTCAGGAACTACATATTCATCCACGCCCTTGAGAACGGTCTCCCAGTACCAATCGGGACGCAAAACCTGGAGCTCTTCGACACTCGTTCTCAAGACGAAGATGGCGAGGCTTGCACCTACACTCTTACGAATGGCGATGAGGAGTTGACCTGCGATATTAGCGAGACTAACACCATGGTCCATTCCGAGGATTGGTATCGAAAGAGAGCGGCGGAGGTCTACGCTCAGTATGCCGGACCGCACAAGAACCGATTCCAGTGGCTGCGCCCTGCGCTGTTTGTTCGCGATCTGAACGAAAGCCTTGTCAGGGACGCGAAGGCTCTGCTCTCTGTGCTTGAGAAATGTGGTGATTGGGATCCTGCGAAAGACGCCAAACTCGAAGCCCTGTGTGACCTCCTGACCAAGATACACCCGAACGCCAAGGTGCTGGTCTTTACCCAGTTTGCTGATACGGTCCGCTACCTTGAGGCCGAGTTGAAGAGACGTGGGATTAAGGCTCTGGAGGGTGTCACCGGGGCCTCTTCAGATCCTACTGGTCTAGCCTGGAGGTTCAGCCCCAACAGCAATGGGAAACGGGACAGCGTCTCAGCACGAGATGAATTGCGCGTGTTGATCGCCACGGACGTCCTGAGTGAAGGCCAGAACCTGCAAGACTGCTCAGTCATAGTGAACTACGACTTGCCGTGGGCGATCATCCGACTTATACAGCGCGCGGGTCGTGTTGACCGAATCGGGCAGAAGGCCGATGAGATACTCTGCTACTCCTTCGTTCCGGCCGATGGGGTCGAGCGGATCATTCGTCTGAGATCCCGGGTGCGTCAACGTTTGCACGAGAACGCAGAGGTCGTCGGCACTGACGAAGCATTCTTCGAGGACGACATGACCGAGGCTCAGCTCCGCGACATATTTACCGAAAAGTCAGGGTTGATGGACGGCGAGGAGGACGATGAAGTCGATCTCGCTTCCTATGCATATCAGATATGGAAGAACGCTATCGACCGCGATCCACGGCTGGCCAGCATCGTTCCGAGTATGCCGAATGTTACTTACGCCACGAAGACTCACAAGCCCAGTGCGCGAGGTCCCGAGGGTGTCCTCGTTTACATGCGAACCGCCGAAGGCAACGATGCTCTCGCATGGATGGACAAGGCTGGCCAAAGTGTAACGCAGTCGCAGTTGGCGGTTCTCAAAGCTGCTGAGTGTGCGCCGAACACTCCCGCGATTCCTCGTTTCGCCCAGCACCATGAACTGGTGAAAGCTGGCGTTGAGCACTTGGTCAAGGAAGAGACAACGGTCGGTGGACAGCTCGGCAGGCCATCCGGTGCCAGGTTCAAGAGTTATGCCGCTCTTAAGAGATATGCGGAACAGGTCAAGGGCACTCTGCTCGACTTGCCGGATCTGGCAAAAGCTCTGGACGACATATACAAGTACCCACTGAAGCAGAGCGCCACCGACACACTGAACCGCATTCTCAAGAGTGGAATCAGCGATGAGCTCCTCGCGGATGTGGTGATAAACCTCCGAAGTGAAGACAAGCTTTGCATGGTTCAGGAAGAAGCTGAGAAGCACGAACCTAAGCTGATCTGTTCGATGGGGCTCTTCGAGCCTGGGGGAGAGGAATAGCACA
>JBPOHN010000087.1:0-42299 GCA_052035525.1 Armatimonadota bacterium | reverse complement strand
TCACAGATAAGGGCGCTGCTCTTGCCGAAGGCCTGCCGGATGCGGCGGAAGCCGATATTGACGCCAAGAATACACTGTGGGAGCGGTTCAAGACCACCGGTCTGCAGCCGTGGGCCGGCAAGGCGCTATATGAGAACCTGGCGTGGGATGATCCCATCTGGGAGGAGATCGCCCAGAAATGCGTCGCCTGTGGCATGTGCAGTTTCATGTGCCCGAGCTGCAGTTGCTTCGACATTCAGGACGAGACCTGCGGGACGTGTGTGGAGCGCTACAGGTGCCGCGATACGTGCCAGTTCGAGGACTTCACGCTGATGGGCCACGGGCACAATCCGCGCGAGACCCAGGTGCCGCGCTCGCGCCAGCGGCTGATGCACAAGTTCATGTATCAGCATCAGCAGTTCGGCGTGGTCGGCTGCACGGGCTGCGGACGCTGCGTGGAACTATGCCCGGTGAACGTGGATATCCGTGAAGCCCTGACGAAGACGTGCGCCGCGCCTTTGGAGCAGAATGCGGAGGGCTGAGAGTGGACAGTGCCGAGCTGAAGGCCATACTGGACGAGCTGAAGCAGCGGCTGAGCGATCTCTACGGGGATCGGCTGGTCGAATTGGTCCTTTACGGCTCGCAAGCGAGAGGCGATGCTGACGAAGGTTCAGATATTGACGTGCTGGTTGTACTAAGCGGTGCGGTGAATCCATGCGATGAGCTTCGGAGAGCAGGAGATATCCTATACGACATCAGCTATGACAACGACACTGTTGTGAGCTGCGTGTTTGTTCCGGAAGCGGAGTTTGCTCGTGGTGAGGGACCGCTCATTCGAAACGTCCACCGGGAAGGCGTGAGACTGTGACAGACAAGCAGTTGGATCTGCTGAGGAAGGCGGCTGAAAACCTCTGTGCAGCCAAGTCCTTGCTGATAACCGGATACCCGGGCGTTGCCGCCTCGCGTGCGTACTACTCCAAGTTCTACGCTGCTGAGGCATTCCTAGAGGGTGACGAGCTGTCCTTCTCCAGCCACAAGGCCGTGATTGGCGCGTTTGGCAAGGAGTTTTCTAGAACCAATCGTGTACCGGCCGAGCTCCACCGCTATCTGCTTGACGCAATGGAACTGCGTCATCTAGCAGACTACGGCCCTCATGGGGCGGTGGACGCCGATACAGCCAGGCACCACACTGAGCACGCAAGAACGCTTTCTAGAGATCGCTCAGCAGTTGATTGGACCGATTCCACCGGAGTCTGAATAAGGACAACGATAGATGATAGACACACAGAATAATCCGATAACAACCCTTCCCTACACGCCGATGCTGGCGACGGTGACCAAGATCATCACCGAAACCTGGGATACCAAGACCTTTAGGGCGGAGTTCAACGATGAAGCCTTGCGAGAAAGCTTCACCTACGAGCCCGGGCAGTTCCAGGAAGTCTCGGTGTTCGGCGTGGGCGAGTGCACGTTCTGTCTCACGTCATCGCCCACCCGCAAGGGCTACATCGAGTTCGCTGTAAAGAAAGTCGGCTCTGTCACCACCGCCCTTCACGAAATGAGCGAAGGTGAAGTGGTCGGCATCCGCGCGCCGCTCGGCAACTGGTTCCCCTACGAGCAGTGGAAGGGCAAGAACCTGGTTTTCGCCGGCGGCGGAATCGGTATGGCTCCGATGCGCGCTTTGCTGAACTTCTGTCTCGATAATCGAGAGGATTACGGCGAGATCATCACCATCTACGGAGCCCGGACCCCGGGTGATCTCTGCTTCACCTACGAGTTCGAGGAGTGGGCTACCAAAGGCAAGCTCTATCTGACCGTCGACAAGGGCGATGAGAACTGGAAAGACCATGAGGGCCATGTGCCGGGCTACCTGAAGGAACTGGCTCCGAGCCCCGAGAACACCATCGCCATCACCTGCGGCCCGCCTATTATGATCAAGTTCATCCTGCCCGAGTTCGCAAACCTCGGCTTTACGCCGGAACAGATCTACACCACGCTGGAGATGAAGATGAAGTGCGGGATCGGGAAGTGCGGCCGCTGCAACATCGGACACAAGTTCGTGTGCCTGGACGGGCCGGTGTTCTCCCTGGCGGAGATCAATGAACTCCCGCCGGAGTTCTAGGCCGGCCGGAGCGCGGACTGGTAATACTCGCAGGAATTCCGCGACTTACCTTATAAAGAGGAATTGGAAGGCACTAAGGCAGCCATCGGGCTGCCTTTGCTGTGGGAGAACATTATGACCGATAGTGGAATCGATCGCCGCGACTTCCTCAAGGGGGCTGCGGCGACTATGGCGCTTCTTGTTACTGCCGAAGGGCTCGGCGCCGCGCAGGCGGCCGCAGCTGAGGGCACTGCGCCCGCGCCCGCGGGTCCTGCCGTCAAGATCGGCGTAGTCGGGCTTGGCGCATGGGGTAGGGACATCGTCACCACGCTCGCGAAGATGCCCAGTGTTCAGGTGACAGCGATCTGCGACAACTATGAAGCGTTCCTTAACCGGGCGGCCAAGATAGCCACAGGCGCGAAACCCTTCTCGGACTACAAGCAGCTTCTGGCGTCACCCGATGTCGAGGCTGTGGTGGTCGCAACGCCTTCGCACCTGCACAAGGAGATCGTGCTTGCAGCCATCCAGGCGGATAAGCATGTCTACTGCGAAGCACCCCTGGCCTCGAATCTTGAGGACGCTAAGGCGATAGCGCTGGCCGGACAGGCCTCCAAGAAGGTCTTCCAGGTCGGACTCCAGGGGCGCGCCAATCCCCTCTATACGCACGTGGCCAAGTTCGTCAAGTCCGGGTGTCTCGGTAGCGTAGCGCAGGCTCACGCCCAATGCAACAAGAGACAGAGTTGGCGGAAGATGGCCCCCAATCCTGAGCGCGAGAAAGAGATGAACTGGCGGCTGTCTAAGGAGACGTCCCCCGGGCTCATCGGCGAGTTGGGCATTCACTGCATCGACCTGGTGAACTGGTATATAGCGGACCTTCCGGTGGCGGTAACGGGTTTCGGCGCGATAATGGGCTGGAATGACGGGCGTGATGTGCCGGATACGGTTCAGTGCGTGATCGAGTATCCGAAGAACGTGCGCCTCATGTTCTCGTCAACGTGCGTAAGCGGGTTCGGCGGCGATTACACGCTTATCCAGGGCGATCAGAGCAGCCTTATGCTCCGGGACAAGCGCGGCTGGATGATCAAGGAAGCCGATTCCGCGCTCATCGGCTGGGAACCGTATGCGAAAAAGGAACAGGTCTTCGACGAGACCGGCATCTGCATGATCGCCAGCGCCAGCAAGATTCTGGCCGAAGGCAAGGAACCAGGCAAGGAGGCGTCGAGCGAACTGACCGAGGAGCCGCTTGCGGTTGCATTGGAGCGGTTCTCCGCGAGCGTAAGGGATGGCTCGAAGCCGGCAGCTGGAGCCCTGGAGGGTTATCAGGCCGCGGTTACCGCTATCAAAGCCAATGAGGCGATACTCTCGGGCAGCAGGATCGCGTATACGCCCGACATGTTCGAGCTGAAATAACAAAGGAGCGGCAGTAGTGGAAAAGAAGCAGGACAACAGTGGACTGAGTCGACGGGAATTCATAAAGGCCGCGGGAATAACCGCGGCCGGCGTGATGGCCAGCTCGCTTGTCGGCAGCAATGCGATGGCTGCGGCTGGCACGAAAATGGCATCTCCGAGGGCAATCGGAGCTAATGACCGAATCGCCTACGCTCATGTAGGTGTGGGCGGGATGGGTACCGGTCACGTCAACCACATCAAGAGCCTCTGCGGCGAGCAGAACCTCGTGCAAGTCGCCGTGTGCGATGTCTTCAAGAAGCACGCAAAGCGGGCGCAGGACAGGACTGGCCTGCCTGATTCCGCCGTCTTCAGCGACTATCGAAAGCTTCTTGAGAACAAGGATATCGATGTCGTTGTGATCGCTACGCCGGACCACTGGCATGCTCCGATCGCAATCGAGGCTATGCAGGCAGGCAAGCATGTCTACATAGAGAAGCCGATGACGCACACCCTTGATGAAGCGTTCGCTTTGGCGAGGGTCGCAAAGGAAACCGGGTGCCTGGTTCAGGTGGGTTCGCAGGGCTGCAGTGACACCAAGTGGCATGTGGCCGGGAAGGCCGTCAGGGATGGCAAGATCGGCACGGTGCTCTGGGCTCAGGGCGGCTACTGCCGGAATAACCCGCAGGGCGAGTGGAACTACCACATCGATCCGGACCTCAATCCGGACACCTGCGATTGGGGAATGTGGCTCGGCAAAGCACGCAAGATTCCGTTCAGCCCCGAGAGGTTCTTCCGCTGGCGCAAGTACTGGGACTATGGTACCGGGATCATCGGCGATCTCTGGCCGCACAGGCTTCACCCGCTGATGATTGCAATGAACATGGGCCCTGATCCCTCGATGGTTCAGTTCCCGCGCCGGGTGGTCTGCCTGGGTGCCAACATCCTGCACACCGATCAGAACCCGGCTGACCCCGGCAAGCCGTTCGGAGAAGAGCGCGACGTGGCCGACACTACGCAGATGATAGCCGAGTTCGCCAACGGTGCTCAGATCTACCTGGCGGGCGCTACTACGAATGAGCGCGGCGTGGAGGACATGATCCGCGGCAACAAAGCCACGATGTACTTCGGCGGCGGCAAGGTCAGCATCGAGCCGCAGCGCCCTTACGCTGACGAGGTCGAGGCGGAAGACCTGCCCGTCGTTGGCCCTGGCGAGGACCAGAGGGAGCACCACAGGAACCTGATCAGTTGCATCCGCAACGGCGGAGTGCCGAACTGCAACATCGATCTGGCACTTAGGGTTCAGACCATTGTCTCCATGGCTGAGATGTCTTACAGGCAGAACACAATGGCCCTGTTCGATCCTGTCAGGCAGAAACTGATCCAGCCCGGAAAGTTCAGCCCGCGGCCCGCGTAGCGCACGAATCGCGGCAGTTGAACATATGACAGTATGATAGTTGATGGTCGGGGGCATTCGTGCCCCCGACCGCGCATGTGGGACACCGATGACCCCAGATTCCCCAGTCAGGCTTGCAGTCCACGCCATGGCCACCCGGTTCGAGATCTACCTGCCAGGCGAGGATACCGCGCGCCTGCGATCGGCGGGCGAGGAGGCTCTGCGCGAGATAGAGGCGCTAGAACTTCAGCTAAGCCGCTACCGCTCCGAGAGCGATATCTACCGCATCAACGCACGCGCCTACAGGGAGCCAGTCCGGTTGGAGGCGCGGCTCTTCGCGCTTCTGAAACGCGCGGCAGAGCTTTCGCGCCTGACTGATGGCGCGTTCGATATCACAGTAACCCCCTTACTTCGCGCCTGGGGGCTGGACGGCGGCGGGAAGATCCCGGAGCCATCTGAGCTTGAGGCTGCCCACGCGCGGGTGGGGATATCGGCCATGCATCTTTGCGGATCGGACTCCACGGTCCGTTTCGAGCGAGAGTGGATGGAAATCGACCTCGGGGCGATCGGCAAGGGCTACGCAATCGAGCGCGCGGTGGAGGTGATCCGGGAGTGCGGCGTCACAAGCGCGCTGATACACGGCGGAACGAGCACGATCTACGCATTGGGCGCTCCACCTGACGCCGATGCATGGCGCGTGGCGATCGACGACCCTACCAATGGCGGCACACTGCCGGACGCACTGGATCTGAGGGACTGCTCCCTCTCAGTCTCCGCAGTGCACGGAAAGTCATTCACACGCGAGGGCAAGCGTTACGGGCATGTGATCGATCCACGGACTGGCGCGCCTACTGAGGGCGCGCTTCTGGCAGCTGTTTGGGGACCGTCACCGACCGACACCGACGCGCTGTCAACCGCGCTGCTGGTACTGGGTGAGCCGGGGCTGGAGCTACTGCGGGATCGGATGCCGGACTACGAGGGACTGGTACTTGGTTGAGGGAGCCGGCAAAGCCGGCTCCCTCGATCTACGCGATCTTGGTCTTTGGCACTTGCTGCATGGAGTTCACGGACTTGTAGTCTCTCACGAACTCGTCAGCTATCTTGGCCACCGTATCGGTTAGCTGCCCCACGTTCGAGGCACCTACTATGCCAACCGTCGTGCTTGTCCAAGTGGTTGCTGGAGTGAGAATCTGCGGATCCCTGGTCAGAGCAACAGCCTGGATGACCTCCGCGTGCACGTCGCAGGCATAGAGCCCTCTCTCACCCTTGATGGAAGCGAGGCTCACATAGAATATCGCCGCTCCTTCCTCGGATAGCTCGTCTTCAGTCAGAAGCCTTATCCCTCCGGCGGTCAGCCGGCTTGTTATCGTCTTTTCCAGCATGTCAGCTGTCAGGCCATCACTGACGATATCGGGAGCCAGCGACTCGACGACGACGTGCACTCCCTTGACGCCCTTAAGGGACTTGATCTCCAGACTCAGGCGCGCTGCCTGCGCGCCGACTGACATTATCAGGCACAAAGCCAGTGCTATAGTAACGCTACCGATTCTCGCCCTGAAGCCTTTCATAGCTCCACTCCTGCGGAACAGGCTACCACCCGTTCCGTCCTCTGTTTCTAGGTTACCCAAAGTGTGAACAGCAGGACATTTCGAGGTCGGATAGAGTTCTCATTTTCCGCAGCAGAGGCCCATTCAGAGCAGCAAGAGCGCGTGTCTGCGCAATCTGCCGTTTGCTCAGGCGCGGCAGGGCGCTTGGCTATGAAGAGGGAGACGCGGCGGGCTTCACCAGCGCCGCAAGCAACAGCGCTGCAGCAGCTGATGTGAGGGCGCCATAGAAGAACGGTGCGGAGTGGCTGACCCTGGTCCACAGGAAGCCCGCGATGAGGCTGGCAGGGAATGCCGCCAGACCGTGGATAGTGTAGAACGCGCCGACCGCGGTGCCCCTGAGGTGGGGCGGAGCCAGATCGACCGCGAAGGCTTTGAGCATACCCTCTGTCATGCCATAGTAGGTGCCGTAGATCGTGAACCAGACCCAGATGTCGGTCGCGGTGCGGCTCATGGCCATTCCCAGGTAGCTTGCGGCGAAGACAAGCCACCCGACGAGGATGACCGGCTTCCGGCCAACCCTGTCTGACACGATTCCGCTGCGCAGTGCAACGAAAGTGCTGAAGGCATTGAACGCGACATACACGAGCAGGAAGCTGAACAGGCTCATACCGATCGGCTCGCTGGTCGCGCGGAGTACGAGGAAAGCGTCGCTCGAGTTGCCGATACCAAACAGCGTCAGCACGAGAAGAAAGACCTTGAACCGCGGATCGAAGGCCCTGAGACTCAACTGAGGTTTCTCGGCGGGCGCGTGGTCTCGTCTCTGCTCCTGAACAAATGCCTGAAGCACCACCCATCCAATGATCGCCGGTACCGCGGCTGCTATGAAAACCAGCCGGTAGACGTCGGCGTGTTCTCTGCTCGGAGTGTTCAGGAACTGCTGTCCGAAGAACCACCATCCGAGCGCGAGCACGATCAGCGGCCCCAGAGTGGCCCCTGCGGTATCCATCGCTCTGTGGAAACCAAACGCTCGGCCCCGGCTCGCGGTATCTGTCGTGTTGGCTATCAGCACGTCTCTCGGGGCGCTGCGGATGCCCTTGCCGAACCTCTCAGCAAACCTGATGGCGAACACCTGTGGCCATGCGGTGGCTACGATCAGAAACGGCTTTGAGAGGGCCGAAAGTCCGTAGCCAAGCGACGTCAGCAGCTTTGGCCGACCGGACTTGTCCGCAAGATAGCCCGCCCATACACGGAGAAGCTGCGAGGTCGCTTCGGCCACGCCTTCGATGAGGCCCAGTGCCTGCCCGGAGGCCCCGATTACCACAGTCAGAAACAACGGCAGTACGGGCACGAGCATCTCGCTTGAGACGTCAGTGAGGAAACTGACTATCCCAAGGGTAAAGACAGTCTTGCTGACGCCGAATATCTTGCGTTCATCGCTCACGTATCATGGCTCCGAAGTCTGCTGGTCGGATTATACCCCGCTGCTGCCGACCTTGCCAATCGAACACAACAATGCTAGGATAGGGTCTATGAGCAGCATCGAGAACAAGAATAAACCCAAGAACAAGCGGCAGGCGTTTCTTCGCCTGGTGGATTACCTGAAACCATACAAGTGGCGGTTGGCGCTCGGTATCGGGGCTAACTTCACCATGGCTCTTGTTTCCGTGCTGCCTGGATTGATCGTGGGACGAATGCTCACCGACAAGGTGATCCTCGCGCACGGCGCGCTCGGCCCGCGTTACCGCCTTCTGGTTCTCAGCATACTATCACTGACGGCGGTCCATGCTACCTCGGCGCTGCTTACCTGGCTGCGTGCCTATGTGATGCATGTGCTGGGCGAACAGGTCATACTCGATATCCGCAAGCAGGTATATTCCCACCTCCAATCGCTTTCGGTGTCCTACTTCGACAACCGGCAGACCGGCGAGATTATGTCGCGGGTGACAAACGATTCGGAGGTGGTTGAAGAGTTCATCAACCACGTCGCCGACACCGTCATCTGCGATAGCATCACCCTCGTTTACATCTGCGTAGTCATGTTCGCCACGTCACCCAAGCTGGCGATCATCGCCATCATCCCCATGCTGCCATTGTTCTTCCTCGCGCGCAGGTTCTCCAGGCGCGTCAGGCCGATCTATCGAGCCGTGCGCGAGACACTGGCGGAGATCAACGCGAAGATGCAGGAGAACCTCAGCGGAATCCGCGTGATCAAGGCTTTCGCGCGCGAAGACTATGAGTACGGCAACTTCAAAGCCGACGTCGAAGACTACTACGACAGGCGCGTCAAAGCCATCGGAATGTGGTCGAGGTTCTTCCCCTCCGTCGGAATGCTGGTGACTATGGGCACCGTCGCTGTGTGGCTGGTGGGCGCACTTGACGTGATGGCCGGGCGCACAACTATGGGCACGCTGGTGATGTTCACCATGTATATGGGCCTGTATACCGGCCCGGTGCGCAGCCTGGCGCAGGTAAATGACAGCATCCAGCGATCTCTCGCCGCAGCAGAGCGGATATTCGAGATCGTGGACGAGGAGCCGCAGATACAGGACGCGGAGGATGCGATAGAACTGCCGCGCGTGCAGGGCCGCGTGGAGTTCGATCACGTGGACTTCAGCTATGGCGGCGAAGAGGAAGTCCTGACCGATATATGCATCAAGGCGGAACCCGGACAGATCGTTGCGCTGGTCGGCCGCAGCGGCGCCGGCAAGACGAGCATCGTCAACCTCATCCCGCGGTTCTACGACCCCAGGGCAGGCCGCATCCTCATCGACGGGTTTGACGTCAAGTATGTCAAACAGCAGTCGCTGCGGAGCCAGATAGCGATGGTCCTGCAGGACACGTTCCTCTTCAACGGCACCGTCAAAGACAACATCCGCTACGGTAAGCTGGACGCGACCGATGAGGAAATCGTTGAAGCAGCCAGGGCCGCCAATGCCGCCGAGTTCATCGAACAAATGCCGAATGGCTACGAGACCGAGATAGGCGAGCGGGGAATCAAGCTCTCCGGCGGTCAGAAGCAGCGACTGGCAATCGCCCGCGCGATCCTCGCCGATCCGCGGATTCTCATCCTCGATGAGGCCACAAGCTCAGTCGATTCCGAGAGCGAGTACCTGATCCACCGAGCGATGGACCGCCTTATGGAAGGCCGCACGACCTTCGTCATCGCCCACCGCCTCTCGACCGTAAAGCACGCCGACCAGATCATCACCCTCGAAAAGGGCCAGGTAAGCGAAGTTGGCGACCACAAGACCCTCGTCGAAAACGAAGGCGTCTACTCGCAGATGTACGCCATGCAGTTCCGGCTGGATGAGGAGATAGGCTGACGGGCTAGCGCTTCAGCCCGGCCAGGATGCATACGGAGGGGCCTCAAGTGAAGCTGCTGGCAGCGACGCAGTTCACGGCCAGCAGAAATGTCACGATAACCGCCAGATACGCCCGCTGCAAGATTAGTAGACCAACCTTTCAATCAGCCATCTTCGCCCGATCTTGGTGAAGATGATCTCCATCGTCTGTGCTGACCCGTCGGGATACGATATGTTCACGGTCACGCTGGCCTGGTTGGGGACTCCCGGCGTGTAGATGGCCTTTCCGAACGACTCCTTGCCCTGCTTGGCATTGAGTTCGTCGTAGATGTAATCGGAAATCGCGCTGGAGTCCGAGAGCCCCTGCTGCATGCTCTGAACGAACTCCGGCGAATGGTAATCCTGCGCCTTCAGTATCTGGCGGGAAGCCATTGCGTTGAACCACTTCTGGGCGATCACGTCCGGCGGTGTCACTCGCAAGGCCAGAGCGAAGATGAGAATGAGTATGAGTGCCCCGGCCGCCGCGGCAGCTTTCTTCATGCTGCTCGTAATCTGGAACGGCTCTTTCTCCTCGACCGCGAAATTGCCACCCGCTGCCGTGCGCGTCCCACAGGCGATGCATACCTTCTGCTCGCTGCGAAGCTCAGCTCCACACTTCTGGCACTTCACTCGCTTCTCCTCCATCGGGTTCTTCGTGTTCTCCGGTTTGCGGCCAGGAGTTGATGCTGGAGACATGAGACCCTCCGATCTCGCGCCTCCAAGCAATCTCGGGAGGCGCTATTCCTTTTCGATGATGCTCGCGCCGTCTTCCGCAGTACAGACGTAGAGAGACGGGGTAAGTTGCGTCTTCCTTTCGTATTCTACGCTTGCGACCTGCAGGAATTGTTCCACAGACTCGTCCTTCACAAGGCTTACGGTGCACCCGCCGAAGCCTGCCCCCGCCATCCTGCCGGATAGCGCTCCCGGAGCCGCCCGCGTAACCTCTACCATTGCTTCCAACTCGGGGCAGCTTACTTGATACAGATCCCGCGCCGAATCGTGCGAAGCGTTCATCAGCTTCCCGAACTCCACGAAGTCGCCCGACTGCAGCACGTTCTTGCTTTCGACCACGCGCTCGTTCTCGCCGACCACGTGCGCGGCCCGCTTCGCAACGACCTCAGGAAGCTCGCTCTTGTGCTTTTCGAGCATCTCGGAAGTAACGTCCCGCAGCGCCTTCACGTTCGGATACCACTGCGCGAACAGCCTCGCGCCTTCTTCGCACTGGGCGCGGCGGGTGTCATACTCGCTGCCGACAAGACCCCTGCGCTTCATCGTATCGCAGACGACGATCTTGACCTTGCTGGTATCCAGCGGCAGGTGCTCGTATTCCAGCGTCCTGCAGTCCAGGAACAATGCCGCGTCTTTCTTACCCAGCCGGGATATGAACTGATCCATTATCCCCGTATTTACGCCGACGAATTTGTTCTCGGCCTTTTGCCCGATAAGCGCAAGGTCGGCGCCGCTCATCTCGAACCCGACCAGCGTTTGGAACAGGAACCCCACCGCCATCTCTATCGCGGCGGAACTCGAAAGCCCCGAGCCGATAGGCACGTTGCCGTGAAGGACGATATTCGCGCCTCTCAGCTTGACCTTCGCCTCCTGCAGGAAATGAATGACGCCGCGGACGTAGTTGCTCCACGTGTTGACGTTGTCGTATTCGATCGCGTCAAGCGGAAACTCCACAAGCTGCTCGAAGTTCGCCGAGTAGACCGCTACCTTGTTATCGTCCCGAAGCCTGCCGCCTGCCAGCACATCGACGTTCACCGCCACGGGCAGCACGAAGCCGTCGTTGTAGTCTGTGTGGCTTCCCATCAAATCGACCCGCCCGGGCCCTTTTACGATCACCGCCGGCGATGTGCCGAACAACTCGCTGAAGTCTTCCTTAATCCGGTTTATCCTATCAGGCATTATCCTCTGCTTTCCCGGACGGTGGCCCAACTGACGCGCGAATGCCGCGCGCCAGATCGGCCAGCGCCTTCGTCCTCTCTTTGTTAGCTGCCTCGAAACGGCGGATCAGGATATGCCCGTAGGCGCGATAGAACCACTGCCGGGTCCTCGACTCCACTTGCCACCGGGCGCGCTGCCATCTTCCCCGAAGCAGGTTCCAGTTGAGCCTGCCCAGGAACTTGAGGAAATCCGGCCCGACGAGCATCCTCAGACACTCGAGCAGGCTGTAGAAGCGTTTCATCGCTCTGAACGCCTCCCGCTGAAGCTCGTAGGGACCCATCTTCTTTGGCTGGTATACGATGTGGTGTCCGTCGTATAACTGCCATTCCCGGGTTAGCAGCCTGTCCTGCCGTTCCAACTCATGATAGTAGGCAGTACCGGGCAGTGGTGTCAAGACCATGAACTGAACGGTGTCGATCTTGTGCTTCAGCGCGAAGTCAGCCGTTGCCCTAATGGAACGCGCGTCATCGTTCTCGGCCCCCACAACGAACATGCCGTGAACTACGATATCGTGTTCGTGAAATACCTCTATCGCCTCCGCCATCTCCTCCACGCTCTGGCGTTTGTTATACTCCTCGAGCGTCTCCTGGCTGGCGGATTCGAAACCCACGTAGACCTGCCAGCAGCGGGTCTGCTTGAACAGCCGCATCATTTCCTTATCCCGCGTCACCTCCGACCTGACCTGCGCGGACCACGGATTGTCGATCCCCTTGCTGAGCATCATCTCAAGGAGGTTCTTGGCGCGGCTTCGATTGCCTGCGAAGTTGTCGTCGTAGAAGAAGACAAGCCCCGGCGGCAGGCCTTGCATCTCTTCGATCACGCTTTCGGGACTCCGGTGCCTGCAGGTGCGGCCGAACATCGGGGTGACGCTGCAGAAACTGCAATCATACGGGCATCCGCGAGATGTGATCACCGGGTGGATCGTCATCCTGTCGCGCCCCCTGATGAGGGAAAGGTCGGGAAAGGGCAGCGAATCGAGGTCCTTGACCAAACCCCTGTCCGGATTGTGATGCACCTGACCGCCGATCTTATACGAAAGCCCGCGCACTGACTCCAACCCGGAGCCGGACTCTATCGCCTGGATCAGCTCCGGGAAGGTCTCCTCACCCTCTCCACGGACGCAGAAGTCCGCGTGGGCAAGCGCTTCATCGGCCATAAAGGTTACATGCGAGCCGCCCAGCACGACGGGTATCCCCGCGTCCCTCACGCGGCCCGCTATCCGATAGGCTTCCGGCGCGGTCGATGTCGTCGTGGATATGCCTACCAGATCCGCCGAAAGCACTTCGGAGAAGTCGATCGGCTGGAAGTCCTGTACGTGGATGGAAACCTCGATACCCCTGCGCCGGAGGATAGCGCCGAGGATCGGCAGCCCGAGCCTCGGCAGAGCAAAACGGCTGTAGATGTGATATCCCGGCGGCTGAGGTTCAATAAGCGCGACTTTTGTGATCCCTGGCAAGATGGTCTCCCCTCTCCACCGCCCCGCCAGGATCACACACAGCAACTGCTAGCTCTCGACTTGCAGACTAGTGACTCTCAACTCCTCCGTCGTTTCCGGAGCAGCCTCGCGCAATTCCGCGGCCTTCTCTTCGGCGATCGTGTCGTTGATGAACGTGCCCGCGCCGCTTTCACATCCTGCGAGATACTTCAGCTTCACTTTGGTCCTGTGGGGCGGATGGAACTCTATATGGAAGTGATAATACCCATAATCGCCTCCATCCGTGGGAGCCTGGTGCATGATCATCATATAGGGCTGTGAGGTGTTCCAGAGGTTGTCATACTTCAGCAGCACGGCCTTGAGGATGACCGCAAGGTCTTCCCGCTCGCTCTCGTCGAACGCAAGCATCGACGGGTGATGCTTGCGGGAAAATATGTAGACCTCGTAAGGATATCTAGCGAAGAAGGGGATCATCGCCACAAATGAATCGTTCTCGGCGATAATCCTGCGCCCATCCCGATACTCCTCGTCCACCACATCGCAGAACAGGCACTTGCCGGTCCTCTCGTTGTGCTTTCTGGCCGCATCCAACTCCCGCTGGACCTTGGGCGGTATGAATGGAAACGCGTAGATCTGTCCGTGCGGGTGCGTGAGCGTGACCCCGATATCCTTGCCCTTGTTCTCGAATATGAGCACGTAGTCGATGAAATCCTTGGAGCCCAGTTCCTGAAATCGATCGGTCCACACCTCGATCAGGTTGCGCATCTCTTCGAGGCTAGCATCCGTCAGCGTGCCGCCGTGCCTGGGCGTGTAGCAGACGACTTCGCAAATGCCATCGGCCGGCCGAACCTTGTAGAGGTCGCTGCCCTCGACAGCCGGTTCCGGCGCCGGATGCTGCAGCGAAGGAAACTTGTTCTCGAATGTTACGATCTGGTAGTCCGGCGAGGGTATTTCCGTCGGGAAAGCGCCCTCCTGAGTAGGGCAGAGCGGGCAGTAGTCGTCCGGCGGCAGGAACGTGCGATCCTGCCTGTGGGTGGCGGTAATGACCCATTCTTCGAGTATCGGGTGCCATCTCAGTTCGGACATTACTTCGCGCCTCCGCGGCATTTTCCATCGCAGCACCTGGCGGAGCCGCTATCATCCTGCTTCGTTTCCTTGCTATCGAATGTGAAATAGATCAGGTATCGCCCATCCGCTAGGGTGATCTTCTTCTTCGTCATCGCCATCCGTTACATACTCCACAATACAAAGCTCGTAGCGTCCGGCCTCCGTCTCGCCGGCCTCTACAGCCTCATCCTATCCCCTGCCGCTCAACACTTCCTCCACGAGTGCAAGCTGCTCCGGGGTGTTCACTCCCAGCAGTTCCTTCGGGTCGCATTCAACCGCCGAAACGGTGAGATGCTGCTCGACCGCGACCCTCACCATATCCGTCAGGTTGTATTCATTGGCATCGTTCAACGCCATCTTGTCTATGTTTCGGAACAGCCACGGCGCGTCGAAGCAATACGCCCCGCCGTTGACTTCCCTTATCGCCCGCTGCTCCTCATTCGCGCATTTCTCCTCGACGACGCCTCGGATAGCCCCCTCCACATCCCGCAATATCCTGCCGTAGCCGAAAGGGTTCTCCAAAACCGCCGAGGCAAGTGTCACCGCCGCCCCGCTCTTCCTGTGCACCTCGACCATCTGCCGCACCGTCTTGGCAGAAAACACGGGGCTGTCGCCGCACATTACGACGAGAGCGCCCTCGTATCCCTGGTAGAAGTCCTTCGCGCACCTGGCGGCGTGGCCTGAGCCGTGCTGCTCGTGTTGAACCGCGTAATTGACCCTGTCCCCGACCGCCCGGCGCACTTCGTTCGCGCCGTAGCCTACCACCAGAGTAATGGTTCCGCAGCCCGCTCCGCCAAGGCACTCCAGCACGTACTCGACGATGGGCCTGCCGCAAGCGTGGCGCAGGACCTTGGGGTGGATGTGGCCGTGCTCACTGGGGAAGCGGGTGCCCTTGCCTCCCGCAAGCACCAAACCGGCGAACTCGATTGTGCTGCACGTGTCACCGCTCAAGAGCGCTACATCCTCGACAGCATTGCGCGCCCCAAAGAGCCGTCCCGCTTGACCTCGCGGATGTCGATCGATCCGCCGACATCGGATATGGCGACGTAGTTGCCATTGTCGAGTCTGTAGAGCCGGCTGTCTCGCATGAAATCGCGCCACCCCTTTTCTTCGGCGGAGCTCTTCTCGGTGAGGTCGAATAGCCTCTTGGTCTTGCCGCTCGACAGGTCGAACTCGATGCCCTCATAGTAGGTCATCATGCTGACGGTTTTCGGCGCGCCCGGCCACTTCTTGAGATCGACTCCACGCGGCTGCGCCGCCAGCTTGCCCGAGGCTGGACTGTAGACGAGTGCTTGCAGGCGGTCTCCCTTCGTCGCCCGCACGGCGCAGACGATCAGCACGTCGCCGGCCGACGGCCAAACGCCCACTACTCTGCCGGGCAGATCGCCAAGATCGAAAGCCTTCTTGACAGCTCCGGTTCTTGTATCTGCCAGGTAGAACGACTTGCCGTCGCCGGCGGCAGGGTCGGACACCCTGAAAACGAATGAACTACCGTCATCGGCGATACCGACCCCCCCATCCACGCCGCCGTCCTCAGGCAATGCGTACACGACCTCTCTGCCTATCGCCGCGCCCCTGTCCGAGAAAGCGGCCATTCTCGCTGTCCGATCGTTCTCCTCCAACATGGCCGCGAACACGGCTGATCCGGCGGGCCAGCAGAGGGCGTTCTGCACGCCGTCCACGCGCACGCTTTCCTTCTGCTTGCCTGCTTTAGCGTCGATTAGAAGGACTTGGCCGCCAGTAAGGTCGGCCCGCAGCGTTCCGTCGTCGGCCCAACTGAGGATGTGCACTGACTTGCTCTTGCCCAGATCCACCGATCGTGCGGAAAAGCCCTTCAAATCGATGATGTGTACGGCGGCTTCCGGAGTGCCGTCCTTAGCCGTGCGGCTCCAGGCTCCTGCCCACATGGTCCCATCGGCATTGACGGCCTGTGCGGTCATGGCGCCTCGAGCGGGAGCGCTTTTCCACGTTGGGAACTCCCCCATAGGACCAGGCAGCCGAGGCGCGGGTGGGTTTGCTATGGCATAAATGAGCGCAAGCGCGATGATTCCGACAAGCACATAAAGCGGCAGTTTGCTTCCCTTCATTCAGTACCTCACGGGTGATAGCAGCAGTGGAAACGCTCAATGATTATCCCACCAATACGCCCTTGAGGTCAATTGCAGGGCTGCATTACAGCGTCAGCACCGGCTGAAGTCGCCACTGATCGATGCCTGCCACGCTGAGGAGTTCCCCGGTGCCGACGTTGGTTAGCCTGCAGAACCCGTCGGCTCGGAGCGAGACCTTCCATCGCTGCTTCGCGTCCGGGCTGTCCCAGTTCTGAATGATGCCGCTGCGATCGGATGATGGTTCCAGAGCGAGGCCGCTCGCCAGAACGATAAGACGGTATCGGTTGTTGCCCTGATGGTAGAGCCAGAAAAGCCCGAGTGGAGCTCTCGCGGGCTTGTCCGTCACCGAAGCGAGAGTCCCGGGCGCGCCCTGACGCATAAACTCGTCACTCGATACGCCCAAGTGCTCCCCAGATGTGCCCACTATGCGATACGCGCCGTCACGCAGAACCCCTCCGGGCACTACGTCGGGCTTTCCAGAAATCCACTGCCTCACGCGCTCGTAGTGCGCGGTTGTGCTGAGTGCGCCGCTGCTGTCGCGCATCTGCCTGCCAGGCTCGCATTTGGCGCTGTCGCAAACACACCATGTGTTGCGTTCGGTGGGATCGTCGTAAGAGCCAACGATCACATACTCTGCCTTGCTCTTCCTTGCCAGCGCGAAGTTGTAATCCAGCCACGCGAGCGATTTCCGCCACATGGCGCCATCAGCCGGGTTCCAACGAACTGCCGACGTGACGTACATGGCATCGTCGGACGGAACGCTGCCGACCCAGGGCTCCAACTGCCAGCCCCACTTGTTGATGCTGGAGTCCTCGCCGGACGCCCAAACCAGGCTGAACCGGTTGCGGTTCGGCCCGTTGCTGTTTAGATATGACCTGTACCAGTCCCTGATCGCATAGCACACAATCACTGGCTTGCCGCGATAGTGAAAATACGTGTCACGGTAGGGAGCATCGGGTCCTGCGAAGTTCCTCCAGACGTCGCCCGCGCGCTTCTCGAACTCCGCAGCATTCCCGCCGCTGTTCTCGGCAATGCAGAACTTCATGCCGCGCTTGGCGCACTCTCGCTGGACCGACTGGCAGCGCGCGTCAAGCCAGTTCCAGCCGTTTGTGAGGTCGGCGATGACTACAGTGACTCCTGCCTTCTTGATGCCGTCGAGGTAAGCGCCGTATTGGCTGTCGTCGGCCCAGTCCAGCGTCTTCCACTCGCCGTTCACGAGATGCAGCGACGCGTCCGCGTTCCCCGCCTTCCACCAGGCCTGATCGTGCCCATACCAGACCATGATCCAGGTAGCGTAGGTGGTGGCGGCGGCCGGGTGTACGCTCAGCGTGAGCGCAAGTGCTCCCAACAGGCAAGCTCTTTGCCACATGCAGCAGATCCTCCTGACCGGACCCTCGAGAAGAGGCGGTATTGGGCCTAGTAGATATCCCACATCGCGCGGATGTCGCCGATGGGGCGGCCGAACCCGAGATCGCCGGCCTTGGTTGGCTTGACATGCCCATCCATATAGGCGCAACTCGCGGTCCCTGAGTGCCTGTTCACCACGCGATAGGCCGTTCCCGCATCTTCATAGAACCCGCGGTTGTCGGGGGTCCGGAAGTAGGTCTTGGGTTCGGCGTCGATCTTCTCCGCCCAGTTGTTCGCGTCCGGATCGTCCGGGTTGGAGACCAGGCCCGTATCGGCGAAACAGACTGTTCTCACGGGATACTGGATGTCACTGAGCTTGCACGGACCATCGATGTGGCCTCTATACTCCCACTTCGCAGAGGAAAAGATCAGCCGGCCCAACTGCGGATGGTTCATGCCGATGCTCCAGGCCTTTCTGGATGGGCAGTTGGCGATCCTCTTGGTCTTGGTATACTTGCCGAGCATCTCGTACCAGACGAGGCCCAGGTCTTTGATCCCAAGCGGTACAAGGACTTCGTTGTTGTCGTCCATGTACAGCCTGTGAGCCATCGCTATCTGGCGCATGTTGTTCAAGCAAGAGGTCCCTTGGGCTTTAGCTTTGGCGCTCAGGAACATGGGGAAGAGTATGGCCGCCAGTATCGCTATGATGGCGATGACCACGAGCAGTTCAATGAGGGTGAAACCCCGCCGGTCAGTACTCTGCATAGGTCGCTCCTGCATGGCTTACGCGATAACGGTCTGCTCGGCACATCACCACATTACCCCATTGCCGCCAGGCTGTCAACACGGTGGCCACGAGGCAAACTCAGAAGACATCGGCCCGGTCAGGACAACTGACCGGGCCGAATCGTACATAGAAATGGCTGCCGGACAAGGGCTCGAACCTTGGACCTACTGATCCAGAGTCAGTCGCTCTTCCAACTGAGCTATCCGGCAGCGTGCTTCTAGATTACCATTACAAGCCGCTATCGTCAAGATCATCGGAGCGCATTCCGGCAGCGGGCCGCTTGATCCGGGCATTTGAGCTTTGCAGCCCCGTCAAGGTATACTGTTGTGGACGAACACCAGGAGGATCAAGGATGAAGTATGTCACGCTGACAATCGTCTCCCTGCTTGTCGGGCTAATGGCCTCGGGCAACTGCTTCGCCGCGGAGATGAAGCAGATCTCCAGCGGCGGGATAACGGTCGCCTATCCGCCCGGAATGGATGCGCAGGCCAAAAAGGTGATGGAGATCTGGCAGACGTCAGTGAAACCATCCATTGAAGTCCAGCGCCAGACGGAAGCCTTCCTCAAAGATACCGAAGCCATGTCCAAAGACATCGCCGGAATGCTTGGCGTTGAGGACAAGCAGGCCATGGTCAAGACCCGGCTCGACTCATACAAGTCCAAGGCCCAGGTTCTTACATCGGCGTTCTCCACGGTCAAACTGGTTAGCAAAGCAAGCGCGGTAGCCACTGAAGGTGTTGATGCCGCCCTTGTCCAGCTTCGGTATATCAAGGACAAGGACGAGTTTACGCTCGTCGTGGACCTCCAGGACGTTAGTCCGGACAAGCTCAAGAAGAGCTTCTTCCCCGTGGTCGTCAATGCTGACGGCTCCATCCGCTCCGAGAGCAAGCTGTCCGCTATGGCCATCAACTTCCTCGGCGCGGGCGATGCCCTGTCAGTGGCTCCCGTTCATGATACCGTCGGCTACGTCCTCGCGGAGCAGCTCAAGATCTACCACCCGCTCGCGCGCTGGTTCAACGAGGGCGTAAGCGGCTACATTACCCGCCAGATCGTCTCCAAATACGGACCCAAACTCAACAGCATCGCCAGTGCCCTGTTCTCTGTCAGCGATAAGGCCAGGGAGGTCCGGCCCAGGATAAACCTCCTAGCCTGGCCGCAGTTCCCGTATGTAAACAGGAGCAAAGCCGTCTTCGACCCGGTCTACGAGACCGCGGCCACCCAATACTCTATCGAGGCGATCTCAGGTCTCCTCGAAAAGGCGAACCCGAAGGCGCTTCCCAAGATCGTCAGCTCGGTCAGTTTCCTCGGGAACCCCGACACGGACACCATCTGTGCCGCCATCAAGAAGGTCACCAACACCGACTTCAAGCAGACCCTCATGACCTACGTGCCACAGAACGTACAGGACGGCATCGCGTCCGGAGAGGCCGCTAAGCTCATCGCCAAGGCGGAGGCACTCGTAGACCAAAGGAAGTGGGAGGACGCGGCCGCAGCGTTGAGACTGGCACTTGAGATGACGCCTGCGGACGTCAACACGCGCATGAACCTGGCGTGGATCGAGCGCGAGTACGGGGAGCGGCACGATGCCGAGCTCCAGGTCTTCCTGACCGCCGCCCTTCTCAAGCAGGAGAAGTACTCGTTCCACTTCTACAAGAACGTCATTGAGGGTGACTACGTGCTCGCGCGTCTGGCGATCATGATGGGTGACCTTAAGACGGCCAAGGAGCGCCTGCAGGTGGTGTTGCACTACAAGCCGAAGCACGCCGACGCCCTGCGCGCGATCGAGGAAATCGGCAAGCTGGAAGAAGCGGCCAAAGGCAAGGCCTGATCGGCTCTACCGACCGACCGGAGCGTCCACGGCTTCACTAAGATCGGTCCGTTTGCAGCCGTCGATGATTGACGAGTAGAACTCCTCGAACCGATCGACCATGCGCTCCACCGAGAAGCCGCACGCATTTGTTCGCGCGCACTCTCCCATGCGGGTTCGCTCCGCTTCGTGGGCGATAAGGAACGAGAGCCGGTCGGCGAACTCATCGGCATCATCGTTCGTGAGGAAGCCATCGACACCGTCCTGTACGTTTTCCGGGATGCCGCCCGCGTTCACGGCCACAACGGGCAGGCCGGCGCTCATAGCCTCACAGATAGCGATGCCCTGAGTCTCGGTCGTGCTTGGGAAGACGAACACGTCGGAGGCGGCATAGATGGGTGCGATTGCGGACCGCTTGAGCATACCCACGAACTCAGCCTTTCCATCGAGCCTGAGAGTGGACGCGAAGGCCTTGGTCTCCGCCAGCGCCGGCCCTCCCCCCACAAGAACCAGCTTCACGCGCTCGTGCCGCGCAAGCAGGCTCTTGTATGCCGTCAACAACATCCGCAGGTTCTTCTCGCGCGCAATCCGGCCAACGTAGAGCAGCAGGAAATCATTATCTCCTACGCCGAACCAGCGGCGCACTTCCGACCGCGCGTCCGCCGAGAGCGAAGGCACGAGGTCGATCCCGGTCTTGATCACCTCCACCGGCGTCCTTACGCCATACGACCGCAGAATTGCCTCGATGGGCTTCGAGGGCACCACTACCGCGTTACATCCGGAGTAATACCATCTCATGAGCCTGATCAGAAACGCCTTCGTCAAAGCCTTCGGCCGCACCGGTGCGTAGTGAGCATACTCCGTGTAAAGAGTGTGATTGGTGGATACGAGCGGCACTCCATACCTGCTCGCCCATCTTGCTCCCAGCACTCCGAGCAGGAACGGAGTCTGGGTGTGAACGATGTCAGGCTTAATCGCCGCGAACCGGTCCCTGATCTCGGGGGCAAATGGCACCGGGAAAGGATAATCCGGCATCAGGAACGTGTGGGTGGATGGCAGCCTAAAGACTCCCTCAACGGTATCTTTGTGGCCTTTGTACGAGGGAGCGAACACAAAGACCTCATGGCCGCGACTTACCAGGCCCTCGCGCAACGTGCTTACGCACACGCTGACGCCATTTACGATCGGTTCGTAGCTTTCGGTGAAGATGGCTATGCGCATTGTAGAGGCCGCCCTCAGTCGCGGCCTGTCCGAGCCAGGCATCGGACACTACAGGGATAATTGCAAAAACGCTGGCGGGCCACCAAGGCACGTTCGCCAGCGCCGAAACCGCCATATTATACCATGGGCAAAGCTGCCAATGCGGTAGTTGCTTCGTATGGTCTCTGTGCGTAAGCTAGCCCTCGGGGTCCACCGCCTTGCCCTGGCTTTCCATAAACACCAGGACGTCGGAAAGCTTGAACCTCCGCTGATTGCCCGCCGTTCTGAAGTGCTTGAGCACGCCGCGGTTGGTATAGCGCCTTACGGTCGTCGGGCACACGTTCAGGATACGCGCCGCTTCCTCAAGGCTTATGATCGGATCGAGCAGCCTTTGGATCAGGTCCTCGCGGGTCTCCTTGAATGCCTTGTATGAGTGCTGTGCTACTTCCTTGGCGGGCGACGCGAACAGAGTCTGCAGGTGATGCGGCATCCTGTCCCAATTGGCCTGGACGCCGGCATCGCGCACCGGTTCCACCTTCTGCTCAGGGGCCTTCGCGGGCTCCGGCTCAAGCGGAAGCTCCATCTCGGCCTCGATTTCGGCCACGGCTTCAACCTCTGGTGTCTCCACCGGCGCCGGAGGGGCGGGCGGCGTGGGCGGATTCAGAGGCCTCGGCTCACCAGTGCCCTCTGATGATAGGGCGAACCGCGTAGGCTCTTTCGGAAGCTCGAAGACTCGCTCCTCGACTTCCTCGACCACGGGCTTCTCAGCCGACCTGTTGAGGAATGAGAAGAAGTCCTCCACCGGAGGGGCCTCCTCCGCGAAGCTCCTCTCGACTCGGGCCGATTCAGCCGGTTGCTCTTCGTCGTCTGTTCCAGCGAGCGATGTATCGGCCACCACTCCGACCGTCTCTACTGTGGCAACAACGGACGCGGGAGCCTCCCTTACCGGGCTTTCAACTTCAAGTTGGCGTATCTGCGGAGTTGCTTCGGAGTCGCTCACGACTGGCTTGGGTTCCTCCTGAACAGGGGGAGCTTCACCGCTTTTCCTTGCTTTCAGCGCCTGCTCCTGCTCCTCGACCTGCTTGAACCATTCGCCCAGTTTGTTGTCGTAGTTAGCCATTGTGTCCTCTCCCCTTCAACTCTGAAAGAAATGGCACTTAGCGGCCACTTCCTTTTCCTTCGCAACTGCGCCGCGGCGCGTCAGTTGCTCAGATACATAGCATCGCCGAAACTCAAGAAACGATACTTACTACGAACAGCTTCCTCGTAAGCGCGGCGGACCAGTTCAGTTCCACCAAACGCGCTGACCAGCATCAACAGGGTCGACTTGGGTATATGGAAGTTCGTGACCATCGCATCGACGATCTTGAACTCATAACCCGGCGTGATAAACAGCCTCGTCTCCCCGGCCATCGGCTTGATCTTGTGCTTGCCTACCGCGGCGCTCTCCAGCGCCCTCACCGTAGTCGTGCCCACGCAGACGATCCTGCCCCTGGCCGAGTTCACTGCCTCCGCGCACTCCTGGCTGATCGCAAACGCCTCCGAGTGCATCTCGTGTTCTTCAATTATCTCGACACGGACCGGCCGGAAGGTCGCCACCCCAACGTGCAGCGTCACGGTCGCAATGCCAATGCCTCTGGCCCGTATCTTGGCTAGCAGGCTTTCAGTGAAATGCAAGCCTGCGGTCGGCGCCGCAGCGGAACCATCCGCGGCAGCGTAGACCGTCTGGTAACGATCCGCATTCTCCAACCGCCTGTGAATGTAAGGCGGCAGAGGAACCTCGCCCAACTCGGCGATGAGTTCATCCGGATCGGACTCCGCGAAGAACCTCAGGAGTCTCCCACCCTCTTCGGTCCTTCCAATGACCTGAGCTCTTAGCCCTTCGTTGAACTCGATCTCAGCGCCCACCTGGACGCGACGGCCCGGCTTCACCATCCCTTGCCACAGTCCCGGCTCCAGCCGCCGCATCAGCAGTACTTCGGCTGCGCCCCCGGTGGTCTTATGTCCGTAGAGCCGCACCGCGACGACCCTGGTGTCGTTCATCACCAACAAGTCGTCATCTCTGAGGTAATCGAGTAGGTCAGAAAACTGCTTGTGCTCGATTGTCTGCGTGGATATGTTGACCACGAGCAACCGAGACTTGTCCCGCTCCTTGAGGGGCTCCTGCGCAATCAGCTCCTCAGGCAGCGTATAATCAAACTCAGCTAAGCGCATCTGTGGTTTCTACCCGCGTAACCTACCGGCAAGTAAGGGCTTACTCCCCACCCTTGGTTCTGCATCGCCTGCACAACCGGGGCCGCGGGCCGCGGCGCAAAGCGTGTACAAGTTCGCTCGCTCAAACCTAGACGAACTTCCTGTCTGGTGGATATGATTCTAGTCTCAACCAACCTCATTGTCAAGGTAGAAAAGTGGTAATTTAAAGCCCACTTTTCACCATCAAAAGAGCAAGCATACAATGCTTTTGGCACAATTGGCGGTTCCTGTCACCAGGCAAGCTAGACGTTTCGGTAATGCCATCCTAATAGGCAGGACTGTTACCCGATTCACAGGTTGAGTACAAAGCCCGATTGACTACGATTGACTCCCTGGCTTCTTGGTATAACGCTGCACCGGATAGAACGATCCCAGGGCTTTGTGTCGCTCGAAGCTGACCGGGTCATCATATACGAGCAGGCAGTTTGTCATCGCGCGGCCGGGATTTGAGATCAGCCTCCCCTGCCAATATAGCCCCGTGGAACTCCCGCCGTCCAATACCGCCGCTTCCACGCAGCCCAGCTTCTTCATTACTTTGGCCAGTTGGCTGAGGTAGACGCCGCGCAAAGTTGTGATCAATACCAGTTTGTTCTTTGACGTCAGGCCGATAGCCGCCCGAATTCGAGGCTTATAGTGTACGCCGCTTCGGAATCCCTGATCCCACGGATAGACGGCCAACTTGCCCCCAAGAAGAAGGCTGGGCCCGGCGGCCAAAACCGATTCGTAGTTCGTCCAGTTGTAGTTGGCGCCGCTGGCGAAGCTGACAGTGTTGTCAGGGCCGAAACCAATCGCAGTGCCCAGATAACCTTTGTAGATCATCTGGCCATCGATTACGATGTCCCCGGTCGGCTTCAGGCTGCGCGTGCAGAAGAAAGTCCCGTCGATGGCCGCCGCCGGACGCGTCCGGCGCAGTATCGAACGAAACGATTCGCATGTGCCTATGCCATGCTTCGCGACTACAGGCGTGACGCGGACGTTGGGAGAGTTCAGGTTTGCCGTAACCACATTCAGCCAGGTCTTGCCGATCTTCATCCGCTGATAGGCCACGTTCTTCGAAGCAAGGATAGACGTTGCCATGCAAGCGATAAGCAGGAGAGAAAAGGCGCAGCGGGATAGGTATTGCATTTCAACTGGCCTCCAAGCCGAAGAGACATTGATAGTTCTCCTACGCTCAAATGAGCACATCAGTGCCCAAACCATCAAATTCCCGGCGCCCATCGGACAAGACGCCTGCACAATATCAGACGCGCGTGTCTCCGACACCGTTGCATAGATCGTACCCTCCGGCGGCGAATGATACAGCCGGAAACGGGAATAAGCTTGTTGAGAGCCTGGGGAAGAGATAGGGCAAGGCTGAATCGCACACGGCCCGGCGGAGGAGGATCATGGAACTAACCGAAGTGATCGAGAAGCGAGCGAGCGTGAGGGAGTTTACGGACGAGCCGGTGGACCCGGATGATCTGTTCGAGATGGCAAGGCTCGCGCACCTTGCCCCAAGTGTCAACAACTCGCAGCCATGGCGGTTTATCGCCATCACGAACAAAGACCTCCTGCGACGCATGGCCGATGCGGTCCACGAAAAGATCGCGCGGATGCTGCCTGACTCGGAGGAGGATCGGCAGAAACTGGCAAAGTCGCAGGTCTGCTGGTTCTCGACTCACTTCGCCGAAGCACCCGCCGTCTTCGCGGTGCTGAAGCACCCCTACAAAGCGGTCGTCGATGTGCTGCTCCCTAAGACGGGACTGTCCCACGACGATATCAACGCTATGCGCGGGCGTCCGGACATCGAGAGCATGGGCGCGGCGATCGAGAACCTCATTCTTGCTGCCGTAGACATGGGCTACGGGACATGCTGGCTCAGCGGACCACTTCTCGCCCGCCAGGAGACCGAGGAACTGCTGGGCGTTCAAGAACCATGGGAACTGGAAGCGATGGTCTGCGTCGGCCGCCCCGCGTCGCACCACCAACAGCGCGAGAAGAAGCCCGTCGAAGAGGTCTTCGAACTGCGGGCTTAGCGCTGGTCTGCTCTCTGACGCCATTTCCGAGATATTCCGGTTTGCATATCCCTGCGCGCCTGCGTCTAACGTTCGTTGGAGACACAAGATGCAGGAGGCAATGCGTTGAAGGTAGAGCCGCTTCACAGATACGCCGGTCCGCAGCTGCCGACTCACGACGTAGTGGAACAGCACCCCGAGCTGCTTAGATTGCTGCCCAGACGCTGGCAGGCCAACTCCACGGTTGTGGCCGCGCTTAGCGCGTGCCTGGCTATGAGCGTCTGCAGCAGTTCCGATGCCGCCGACAGGGTAACGAATGTCGCCCCGATATTCGCGCACGGCAGGGGCTACGGCAGCTTCGGCTGCGTCGCCGTGAATCCGCCGATCTTCCTTTCGGAGAGCGAAGCGCGGCAGGTGATCATCGAGGAAGCCAGGCGCGCGGGCATACGCTTCTCGCCGACCAGCAGAGTCCTGAAGAACATTACGATGCCCACTAATGTCACGGTCGCCAGTGTCGATGACGGCAAGGGCGGAGTGACAAACGAACCGAGATACGGGACTCAGGTCGTTGACGTGCAGGTTGACGGGGTGGAGCAGACGCGCAACATCGCGTTTGAGTATGTCTCCGAGCAGGACCTCAAGGATCTCAAGACCGGAACCACTACATGGGGCATGGTCACCAGTCACGATACGCTAGGAACTGCCAAGGCCCTTGTCGAAGGTATTAACAAGACGAAGCCCGGCGGGACCTACGGCGTCTTCTACGATCCCGCAATCGGCTGGAGCGACGCACGCAAGACGATAGACATGAAGCCTGAAGACTTCCTGAAAGGCGATTCGCAGGCCCGCAGCGATATGGTCGATGCAGCCGCCAACAGGCTGGCCAAGGAAGAGCTTCGCAAGCAGGTCCAGGACTTCATCAAGTGGCTCAAAGCCCAGGGAGTTGTCTGATTTGCACCTCACACTGCACCTGACCGCGCGCTGCAACATGCGCTGCAAATACTGCTACGCCAGCCCCCACGAAGGCGGCGATATGACGCTCGATACGATCAAGTCCGCGATCGCAATGGCCGCGGACGATCTCCAGAAGAAGACGCCCGGCGGCAGCCTCGGAGTCATCTTCTTCGGCGGAGAGCCGCTCCTGATGCGCGACACTATCGCCGCCACCGTCCGCCACTGCCGAGAGCTTGAGCACGACACCGGCCAGCTGTTCCACTACAAAATCACGACCAACGGACTGCTCCTTGACGAGGAGTTCCTGACCGATGCCGACACCTCTGAGATCTTCATCGCAATGAGCCTCGACGGAAACCAGGCCGCGCACGACGCAAATCGTGTCGATCCGGCGGGAAATGGCACGTTCGAGCGCCTGCAGACCAAGATCGAGATGCTCCTCCGGCACAAGCCCTACTCGCCGGTAATGATGACCGTCACGCCGCAGACCGCGAAGCACTACGCGGAGTCCGTCATCTGGCTCTACGACCAGGGGTTCCACTACATCATCGCGTCGCTCGATTACTCCGCAGGATGGAACGAGCGCGATATGAAGCTCCTCGGGCAGCAATACAAGCGCCTGGTGGATTGGTACTACAAGCTCACGATGGCGGAGGAGAAGTTCTACTTCAGCCCGTTCGAGGTCAAGATTTCGTCCTACATCTTCCCCGGAAGCTGCAAGGCCGAGCGCTGCGAACTCGGGCAGACGCAGATTTCGGTCGCCCCTAACGGCAGGCTCTACCCGTGCGTTCAGTTCGTAGGCGACGGCTCTGATACCGCCTACTGCATCGGCGACGTCAAAACCGGCATCGATGAGGAAGCCCGCGCGCGACTCTACCAGATCAACGCGGATGAAAAGCAAAGCTGCGCCGAGTGCGCGATCCGCGAGCGCTGCAACCACTTCTGCGCCTGCCTCAACAAGCAGGCCACCGGCAGGATCGACACTGTCTCACCCGTCCTCTGCGCCCACGAGCGCGTCGTAATGCCCATAGCCGACGCCCTCGCCGCAAAGCTCTACAAGAAGCGCAGCGCGATGTTCATCCAGAAGCACTACAACGAGATGTTCCCGCTGATATCGCTGGTGGAAGATCGCACGGCAGGACGGACCGCGGACACGTTGTAGATCGACAACAACGGCGCCGGGGCGTTCCAGAGCCGTTGGCCAGTGGTAATGCATGTGGTGTATAATCCTCATATTGGCAGGCACTTGTTCGCCTGCCGGAGGAGCCATGACGCACCGAGAGAGGTTCATACGCACACTAACCGGCCAGGAAGTCGACCGCGTGCCGTTCATCAAGGTCTTCGGCGGGGACAACGCGCACCGCTCCGAGTGGAACAACGAATACCCCGGCATCGGCAAGTGCATCGACGAGGTGCTCAAGTTCGAGGGACCCTACCGCGGCTGGCAGATAACCCCCGTCAATATGGACCTTGCCAACATGGGCGAGCCGACCAAGGAAGAGCGTTCCGATGGTCTGATTGTGCACAGATGGGAAGACGGCACCGCGCGGATCTACGCGCCCGGCAGGGACTTTCACTATCAGACGATCGAGTGGCCCGTCAAGGACCGCGAAAGCTGGACCAGGCTCCGCGATCGCCAGCTCGACCCCGACGACCCAAGCCGCTTCCCTGCCAACTGGTCGGAATACGTGAAGAAGCTGAACAATCGGGACTACCCGCTGCAGCTCACGCACCGGGGCGTCTACGGTTTCGCGCGTAACATCATAGGCGACGAAGCCCTCTCATATATGTTCTACGACGACCCGGAACTCGTGCACGAGATAATGGACTACTACACCGACTTCGCCCTCACGCTCTTCGAGAGGCAATGCGCTGAGATCGAGTTCGATTTGATCGAGTTCTGGGAGGACATGGCCTCGAAAAACGGCTCGCTCATCTCGCCCGCCACGTTCCGGGAGTTCATGAAGCCGCAGTATGAGAAGGTAGCAAGATTCGCCGAGGAGCACGGGATCAGGATATTGCTCGTTGACTCCGACGGCTACATCGAGAAGCTCACCGAACTCATGCTGGAGGCGGGCGTGACGGCGATGTATCCCTACGAAGTCCAGGCAGGCAACGACTGCTTCAAGATGCTCGATACCTACCCGCAGCTAGGGATCATCGGCGGCCTGAACAAGAACGTAATGGCTGCCGGCAAGGATGCGATCGATCAGGAGATGATCAAAGCCCGCGAGTTGATCCGCAAAGGCCGCTTCATCCCCGGCCCCGATCACTTCGTCCTATCCGACGTCACCTTCGCCAACTACCGCTACTTCATGGAAAGCCTGCGCGAGGTGGTGATGACGACAAAGCCGGGGAGCTAGACCTGCCAAGAGCCCGGTCAGCTTCTCCTTTGCCTGATCGGGCAGGCCGGCGCTGTCTTGGGGCGATTTCAGTCCAGGTATTTCGCGCTGAGTTCTTCCAAGAGCGCGTGGTAGCTCTCGTGGACTCCGGGCCCGATGCGCTCCTGCTCGATCTTCTCGAAACCCTCCGCGAGCCTGGCGTGTTCCTCGGGCGGCAGGTTCTGCTCGGCCATTACGAAGAGCACGTTGTTCTCTTTGTTGATGTGATTGCTCAGCACTTGCACGTATCCACGCGCCGCGGCGGCAAATGCCGCCGGGGCATCGGAATCACCCGAACGAAGTCCCGCCAGCGCCTGCACCATCGCCTTTATGTGCTCCCGTCCGTGCTCGTGATCGGTGAGCATCACGCCAATCGGCCCATGCTCCCTTGGTACTCCGGCTCGCTCCATCGCCGGGAACAACAGGTCCTCTTCCTTGCCGTGATGGCACTTGTCGGCGAATGTCTGCAAGAATTCCAGGATGCGATCAGCATCGTTAAGGTCCGGCGCGACCCCGCGTTCGGTACTGTCAGCCATCCGCTCCAGCACCGCCAGCGCCACACGGATTCCCTCGTGCTCGTTACGTAGCTCCTGAGTTGCGTACACCTGGATAGCCTCCTCCCTCAAGTGACGGTCTAGTGGTTACTCAGATAGTATATCCACTACCGGCCCGTTAGCACCAGTCGCACGAGATCGCGCTGCTCCAGACGCCTGGGAGACGGATGCCCGACTTTGCGTTCTGGCGAAACATGCCCGACAGATAAGGTTGTTTGGCACGTATTATGCACAGGCATGGGCGAGGAGTCACGAATGCTCCTCGCGAGGGGGATGCAGATGCGAATGGCCGTGTTGCTCGTAGCTCTTATTGCATCATTCCTTGCCGCCAGGCCTGCTGCGGCAGAGGTTGTCACGCTTGGCCCTGGGTACGCCCAGATAGAGAACTACGCCGGGTTGCGATGTTGGGGACTGCCCGAATCGCCGAGTGGCTGGTGTGGATATATCGGGATACCGGATTTGGATTTCAACACTAACCCCTATTCGTGGCCTTACCTCGATTACAACACCGATGCGATTAGGACAGGCCTTCGCACCGTCACCAGCAGCGGTGGCGACACGAGAATCTTGAGATTCAATACTGGTGGTAATGTGGTGTTAGGCGAAAGCTACAGCGGCCTCAGTGACACCGACCTAACTGTGGACGGGCACCTCTACACCGCAGCGCAATTCGACTGGACAACGAACTGGGATGACCTCACCGCCAGATACCTGAGGCTTGAGCTATGGGTCGGCTACCCCGGCAGTGACATTCCACAGTTGGCATGGTCGCTGAGACCAGGCGCAGGTCTGCAACATGGACATGTCGAGGTACACTTCCCTGACAGCTACGGCATCAGTTTCCGGCTGTCCGCAGTCGATCCCGTGCCCGAGCCCAGCGCTCTGGCCGGCCTTGCTACCGGCCTGGCTGGAGTTGCTGCGCTAGTCCGCAGGCGAAAGGCCTAATAATACTCCGCAATAACCTCACGCGCGATCCCGACCCAGCGGGTCAGCCGGTCGGGTTCGCCGTTCAGGGTGTGGACGTCCTTCATCACTATCTCCGTGCTGCAATTGTTCTTGCTCGTCAGGGATAGCGTTTTGCGCAGGTCGGCGCGGATCGCGTCCTCTTCGAAGACTTCAGTGCTCACCAGCGTCGGGTTCGGCTTGCGGGAATAGACGATCTTGTCTGAACATGCCTCGGCCATGAGCTCCTCATCGCACCACGGCGACACCGACACCCGCTTCAGGTTCGCCATGTTCTGGAGCACCTCCCAGCGGCTGTTCACCGGCTCGCAGCAGCCGTAGTAGACCGCGCCGAACCGCTCTGCAATCGCGTTTTCGTAGGGGAATATGAACTCCTCATACTGCCTCGGCCCGACCCCGACCGTTTCCTGCGATTCGATCAGTGTCCACATGTCCTGCGTCCGGACTGCGCCATCGAACCCGGCCCCGGGCAGGGATTTCGTGTAACCCCTGCTGCCCGAACCGACATAGTCATCCTCGTTGTTGATGTTAAGCAAGCCCTCGCTCGCCATCCAATCGAGCAGGCGGAGGTTGTCATCGCTCAGGAACTTCATCAGCTTGTGCAGCGCCTCGGGTTGATCGAACATGTAGACCATCAGCTCCTCGAGCCCGATCAGCCGAATCGCCGGGTTCGTAAGCCCCATCGTCCACCACGGGTTCCCTCGCATGCGCACTCCTAGCACGCCCTCGAAGACCTCTTCGAGCAGCGCCTTCTGCGCGAGGGAAGCCTCCTTATTCACCGAATACGTCCTCGGCTGCAGCAGATGGAAGTCCCGTTCGAGGTCCTCGATAGCCTTGTCGATGTGATACGCGCCCCGCTGCCCGGCCTCGACTTCGGGGTCCGTATTCTTCTGCCGGACTCCGTAATCGCTCATCCCTATCTGCCAGCCAACGCTGACGTAGGGCTCTATCGGGTAATCGTCGCGGATTATCTCGTGATGCATCAGCACCGTGTTCAGATGAAGCTCATACGCCTGCGCCCACCATTCCTGGCACTTGGGCGCGTAGTCGGGTATCACCATCCCAATGCCGCCATCGGTCTCGGTAAGCACAACCGGGCGGTCCGCCGGCCCCGTATCGTGCTGATAGAACAGCCGTATCCGCTCCTTGTTCTCCTCGCTCTCAGCAGCCTCCCGCACGCGCTTCGCCAACTCGCGCAGTATGGCAGCGTCAGACGGCAGCACTTTCCAGTCTATTCCACTCATTCCGGCATCCCTTCACTTATTACTAATAATGAATACGCCCGATGACAGCGGCAGTCCTGTAGCAATTACGAATTCCGGAGGCGAAGCGGGCGGTGGGTGGGAGCTGGAATTGTGAACGCGGGGGTTGCACGTGAGATCGGGTGGCTGCGCAGGCGGTGAAATGTGGTGAATATTATGTGCTCCGGTCTTTCGGGAATCTTGTTCCCGAAACTGATCTAGGCTGTGATCGGTATCGGGAATGAAGTTCCCGATACACCAACGCGAATGGCGCGGATGGCGACCAACGTCGCGAATGCTGATCGGGGCGGCGCGCTTCAGCGCTGCGCCGGAGAGTCAGAGCTTCTGGAGGAGCGGCGGGTCTGCGTGGCTAAGTCTGACGGTGACTGGGTCCGGGGAGGTCAAAGATGAGACGGTTTCGCGTTATACTGCCTGCCATTGTTGCCTTTTTCTGTATTGCTGCCAGTTGCGCTGCTAGGCCGGGTATTGTGGATATCGCAGTCACCTCAGACCGCAGCATCTACATCCTGGACGCGTGGCAAGACGAAGTTGTCAAGCTAAATGCAGCAGGAGATCTGGCGTGGCGAAAGTCACTCATATCCGAAGGAATGCCCATCAGTGGTGCAAATTCCTACCAAACAGGCACGTTTGGTTTTCTCCAATGCCATGAAGCGAATGGAGCGACCGGCAAGCTGTATGTGCTCAGTAGCCTTGTCGGTGTTCGCTCCGTCAGCCCCAACGGAGACTTCAACCCTGTTCTTCCTCCGATGGGCCCTAGATGGTCCTACGTCTTCGCCGCCGATGCCAGCCTTCGCATCTTCTTTGCCAACCAGGCGAAGAACCGAATCGAGCGCTATGTCAGGGAATCCGCCAGGCCTATCACGCTCGATCGGCCAGGGCCGCTCTTTCCACACGGCGAGTCGCTGCTTTGCGACTTGGTGATAGACGGCAGCGTGACAGGGCCGTCCCATCTTGGGCGCCCATCAAACGTGTTCGTCAGCCCGTCCGGAGACCGTATCTGGGTTAGAGACCAGACATTCTCGTTCAAAGTGTTTGACGGGGACGGCAAGTACCTCTTCACAGTCAAGGCCCCGGACAAGAAGAATCGTTCCTTTACGCTCGTGTACGGCATTTCCTTCGACAGGTCCGGCAATGCTTACGTGGGCTGCTGCGAGGCGAGAAGCATTCAGAAGTACGACAGCAACGGGAAGCTCGTAGGTGAGATACCGTTCAAAGATCCAAGAAAGGACGGTGTGACGGCATTCGGGATGGACGCAACCGGGCAGGTCTACCTGTATAACCACCTGCTCAACGCGGTCGTGCTCGTAGATGCGTCTGGTAACCAGCTACGCACCATCCCTGTACCGGAGTAGTGCGACTTGAGACCTGGTTTTCTTGACACCCCGCCTCCCACGAACCTATAATCAGGCCTGGGAGTATACTATTAGAAAGCTATCCACGGAACTTCCCCCACGGGCGGTTCCGTTTTGTTTGTAGCCGAGGAAAGAAACCCTCCCCTAACCCCTCCCTTCGTAAGGGAGGGGGACTGACGACTGAGAACTGAGGACTACCATGGCCGACCGCAAATACGATTTCGCCGAAATAGAGAAGAAGTGGCAGCGCAAGTGGAAGGAGGCGGACCTGTTCCGCACGGAGGATACGACAGATAAGCCGAAGTTCTACGGCCTCGATTTCTTCCCGTATCCCTCCGGCGCGGGGCTGTCGGTCGGCCACTGCCGGAACTACATCCCGACCGATGTCGCCTGCCGCTACAAGCGCATGAAGGGCTTCAACGTCCTGCACCCTATGGGATGGGACGCGTTCGGCCTGCCGGCGGAGAACGAGGCGATCAAGAAGAAGAGCCACCCCAAGAAGACCGTCCCCGAATACGTCGCAACGTATAAGCGCCAGATGGATTTGGTCGGAATCGGCTACGATTGGTCGCGCGAGATCAACTCCTCGCACCCCGACTACTACAAATGGACCCAGTGGATCTTCCTGCTGCTCTACAAGCGCGGCCTGGCCTATCGGTCCTACGCGCCCGCGAACTGGTGCCCGAACTGCGCTACGGTGCTCGCCAACGAGGAAGTCAAGGACGGCCGCTGCTGGCGGTGCGATTCCTACATAGAAAAGAAGGACCTGCCTCAGTGGTTCTTCAAGATCACCGCCTACGCGGATCGGCTCATCGACGATCTGGACACCATCGATTGGCCGGAATCCATCAAAGCCATGCAGCGCAACTGGATAGGCCGGAGCGAGGGCGCGGAGGTTACGTTCCACTCCGAGGCGGGCGATGAGATCGTCGTGTACACCACCAGGCCCGACACACTCTGGGGCGCGACGTTCATGGTGCTTGCTCCCGAGCATCCGCTGGTCGAGAAGCTGACCACGCCTGAAAAGAAGGCGGAGGTAGATGAATACCGCAAGCAGGCCCAGCGGCAGAGCGCGATCGAGCGCCAGTCTACCGAAAAGGAAAAGACCGGCGTCTTCATCGGCGCGTATGCGATCAATCCCGTCAACGACGAGAAGATCCCGATCTGGATCGCGGACTACGTAATGATGGGCTACGGGACCGGCGCGATTATGGCAGTTCCCGCGCACGACGAGCGCGACTTCGCGTTTGCGCGCAAGTTCGGCATCAAGATCATCCCGGTCATTCGCCATCCCGAAGCACCGGCTGACTATCAGATCGACGAGACTGAGGACTGGGGCGGCTACACCTTCCACCCGGAATACGGCGATATGTTCAACTCCGGCCAGTTCACCGGCACCGTCGGCGCGAACGGCTGCGCGAAGAAGAAGGTCACCGGCTGGCTGGCGGAAACAGGCAAGGGCAAGGGCGCGGTGAACTACAAGCTGCGCGATTGGCTGATCTCGCGTCAGCGGTATTGGGGCGCGCCGATCCCGATCATCCACTGCGAAAACTGCGGCGAAATGCCCGTTCCGGAAGACCAGCTTCCGGTCGTGCTGCCCGACGTCGAGAACTACGAGCCCAGCGGGTCTGGCGAATCGCCGCTCGCCAACATTCCCGAGTTCGTGAACACCACCTGCCCCTCGTGCGGCGCTCCGGCGAAGCGCGAGACCGATACGATGGGCGGCTTCGCCTGCTCCAGCTGGTATTTCCTGCGGTTCGTCAGCCCGCATCTCGACACGGAACCGTTCGATAGGGCGCTGGCGGCGTATTGGCTGCCCGTCGATCTCTACGTCGGCGGCGCGGAGCACGCGGTGATGCATCTGCTGTATGCGCGGTTCTGGACGAAGGTGCTGCACGACGAAGGCATGATCCCGTTCGTGGAACCGTTTGCGAAGCTGATGAACCAGGGCATGCTGCTCGCCTACACCCCGCATCGGCGGATGGAGGCGGGCGAGAGCGTCGAGAGCGAAGGCGACGATGACGACGCCGAGAGCCGCGACCTGATCCCGCTATTCCCCGAGGAGCTCGCCAACTACCCCGCCGACAAGGTCATCTGGAAATACGTGAAGATGTCCAAGTCCAAGCGAAACGTGATCACGCCGGACGCGATGGCGGAGAAGTTCGGGGCCGATGCGCTGCGGACGTATGAGCTCTTCGTCGCACCGTTCGAGGATGCGATCCAGTGGAGCGAGGACGGCATGAACGGCGCGTATCGGTTCATGGGCCGCGTATGGCGACTCGTGAACGAGTGGCTGGAGCGCTTCGACCCGGATTGGGCATCCAAGGTCGCCGAGGAAGCCGCCGCCGACCCGAAGGCCAAAGCCCTGCGGCGCAAGGTGCATCAGACCATCCGCAAGGTCGGCGAGGACATTGAGGATTTCGCCTTCAACACTGCGGTCGCCGCGCTGATGGAACTCCTCAACGAGATGCAGTCCTACGCGGGCAGCATCGCGGACTCGTCGAAGGGCGCGGCCGTCATGAGCGAGGCAATCGAGAACTTGATCCTGCTGCTTTCGCCTATGACGCCGCACATCGCAGACGAGCTCTGGTCTATCCTACCCAACCGGAAAGGCAAGAAGGAATTCACGCTCCTGGAGGACTGGCCGAGCTATGACGCCGAGGTCGCAAAGGCCGACGAGGTAGAGATCGTCGTCCAGATCCTCGGCAAAATCCGCGACAAGCTGACAATCCCCGCCGACGCCGACGAAGCTACAATGGAGCAGCTAGCCCTCGCCTCCGAGAAGATCAAAGCCGACCTCGCAGGCAAGACCGTGCGGAAGGTGATCGTGGTGAAGGGAAAGCTGGTTAATATCGTGGCGAACTAGGTGCAGCAGCAGAGCATCTAGCGTTGACTAAAGGGCTGTACGAGGGTACACTGTGGAAGGAAACGGATCGCCAGCAGGGCCCATCGTCGAGTAGGATCCTAGCAAAGCGAGAAGCAATAGCCAGAAGCACGGAGTCAGTCTTGAAGAGGCAAAGTCTGTCTTCGCTGATCCGCTATCGATCACCATTTCTGACGTGGATCACTCAGATGAGGAGTGCCGCTTCATTGACATTGGCCTCTCAGCGATAGGCCGCTTGCTGGTAGTTGTGTACACGGAACGTGGAGATGTGATCCGTGTCATTTCGGCGAGAGAAGCAACGCGAGCCGAGCGGCTGGTATACGAGAATGAATGACACGAACCACGAGCCTGAAGAAGACGAGATGAAATCAGAATACGACTTCACCGGCGGCGTTCGCGGCAAGCACGCAGCGGCGTTCCATGCCGGGCACTCAGTACGCATTACGCATCCGGATGGCAGTGTCACAGAAGAGCACTTTCCTCCAGCAGAAGGAATAGTGACCTTAGAAGAGGATGTACGCGAGTTCTTCCCGGACTCCGAATCCGTCAACAAGGCACTGCGTTCGCTCATCGAGCTTATCCCCAAGAAGCGGAAGAGCGCTTAAGGAGTCACTGGGTCCAACATGAGTCAGCTAATAGTCGAATATCCTGAAGACCTGCCGGGGCTGGTGCATCTGACGCCGGAGGAACTTGCGGCGGAGGTTCGACTTATGGCCGCCGTGAAGATGTTCGAACTGGGCAAGCTTTCATCGGGCAAGGCAGCGGAACTGGCACAGCTCTCACGTTTGGACTTTTTGGAGGCGTGCGGGCGCTACCGCGTCTCGCCCTACAACTACCCTGGCGATGACATCGAGGCTGAGTTGAACTCCGACGCCGAGTCAGCGAAGGAAATTCGCTCGTGAGCGTTGTCAGTAACACTGGCCCCCTCGTGGCACTGGCGAAAGCCGACCTTCTGCATCTACTGAAGGCCCTGTTTGGCAGTATCGAGATACCTCAGTCAGTTCACCGAGAGCTTTTCGCAAAGGCTGGCGAGGAGGCAGAGCGCCTCGATGCCGCGCTCGGCGATTTCATAGTTGTATCTGACTCACCGACCCCCACTGCCGAGGTACTGAAGGTGATCCACGGACTGGGGCCCCGGTGAAGAGAAGGCGATTTCGCTTGCGGTAGCGCGAGGCGCGTCACTCACAATAGATGATCGGCTCGGCTGGCCGATGAGGACTAGAACGGATATGAGGCGACTATGAACAAAACCACCGGTGGCGTAACCGCAGCCAAGGGCTTCAAAGCCTCGGGCGTGCGATGTGGGATAAAGCAGAAAGGGCCGGACCTTGCGGCTATCTACTCGGAGGTCGAGTGCTCCGTGGCGGCCGTTTTCACCACCAACGCCTTCAAGGCCGCATCGGTAGTCGTGAACCAGCAGAAGCTCCCGGCGGGCAAGGCCCGTGCCATTATCGTCAACAGCGGCAACGCCAACGCCTGCACGGGCGAGAAGGGCCTCGCGGACGTCCACGCTATCTGCAAACTCGCCGCCGGTCTCCTCAGCATCCCCGAGGAGCAGGTCTTCAACGCCTCCACGGGCATCATCGGCGTGCCGCTTCCAATGGATAAGATCGAAGCTGGAGTCAGGGATGCCATCTCGAAGCTATCCGAGGACGGCGGCGAAGCGGCCTCTCTAGCCATCATGACCACCGACACCGTCCCGAAGACTTCAGCCTATTCGTTCGATATCGGCGGAAAAACAGTCACCGTCGGCGGGATGTGCAAGGGCGCGGGAATGATCTGCCCCAACATGGCGACCATGCTCTGCTTCATCACCACAGACGCCAACATCTCGCCCGCCGTGCTTCAGAAGTCGCTCAACTCCAACGTCGATAGGAGCTTCAACTCGCTAACCGTTGACGGCGACATGAGCACCAACGATTCCCTCATCCTCCTCGCCAACGCCGCATCCGGCTGCGAGGAGATCATCGAGGGCACCGCCGCATACGAAGCGTTCGACAAAGCCCTCGGCGCAGTCTGCCTCGATCTCGCCACCGCCTGCGCGCGTGACGGCGAGGGCGCGACCAAGTTCGTGGAAGTCAAAGTAGTGAACGCCGAGACCTACGCCGACGCCAAGTCCGCCGCGATGACCACCGCCAATTCGCCGCTCGTGAAGACCGCGATCTTCGGCGAGGACCCGAACTGGGGCCGCGTCCTCTGTGCAGCGGGCCGCTCCCAGGCCAGAATCGTCCCCGAAAAGACATCCCTATACTTCGGCGACGTGAAGATCGTGGAGAATGGTGAGCCGCTCGCGCTCGACCCGGAGGCTGCGCGCAAGCCGATGCTGGAAAAGGACCTGACCATCACCGTCGATCTCGGCCTCGGCAGCGAAAGCGCCACCGCATTCACGTGCGACTTCTCCTACGACTACGTCAAGATCAACGCTGAGTACCACACATAGGGATGGTTGAGGGTCGAGGGTTCATGGTTGATGGAAGGGAACCTCCGCTCCCCCTGCCTACCTGCTCGTCGAACCGCCTGCTCCCGGTGTTGGGGCCGGCTTAGGAGCATCGGCCCTTGCCTGTCTTGTCCGCCTCCGACTACTTAGATGCAGCTACCGGCAGGTTTGTTGGGAGCCTGTGCTCAAGTCTATAATAGCCTCATCTATAACCCGGAGACTTACAATGCGAACTTCCATTAAGATCACGGCATTCACCTGCCTGGCTCTGCTTGCGTCCACTTGCATCGCCGCAGAGCTGCCTAACGCGATCCAGATCGTCAACCAGCCCGGCGGTTGGCAGATATTTCCCGGGCAGGGCTTTAGATACGGCCCAAGCATCATCGCCAACGACGACGGCAGCCTCCACATGTGGTTCGCCTCATCCTGCTATGACGGCAAGCACTGGGACCAGATCCGATACCGGCACTCCAAGGACGGCGGCCGCACCTGGGAGCAGCCGGATGATGTAGTGGTGATAACGCCAACCGACGACAGCCCGGACAGGTACTCATGCTGCGACCCTGGCGCGATACGTTTCGGGGGTTACTACTACGTCGGCTACACGTCGGTCGATAACAAGGAGGGCCACCGCAACCACGTGTTCGTGGCGCGAGCCAAGTCCCCACGCGGCCCCTATGAGAAATGGAACGGCAAGGGCTGGGGAGGCTCGCCGGAGCCGTTCCTGCGTTACACAGGCGATCCCAACAAGTGGGGCTGCGGGGAACCATCCTTCGTTCTGAAGGACGGCAAGCTCTACGTCTTCTACACCTGGAACGACGGTTCGCTGTTCACGAACCTCGCTGTGTGCAACGACGTAACCCGCGAGGATTGGCCCGCGCATATGGTCCTGAAGGGCCACGTCATCAGGCACGACCGGCACGCGGAAGACTCGCTTGATGTGAAGTACGTCGATTCGCTCAAGCGCTTCGTAGCAGTGGCCACTTACAACCGCGTGTTCAGCGTGAACTCGACGGTCTCGGTCTGGCAGTCGGCTGACGGAATCACCTGGACGCGCTGCCCGTTCCGGGGTGTCCGTGCCCAATCTGGCTGCCACAACGTGGGAATCAGCGGAAACGAGCACGGCCACATCGACGGCAAGACCAGGCCATTCATATCCTACGCCTACGGCTGGCCGGGCAAGGACTGGACCGGCCAGAAATTCGGCTGGGCCAACTGGGCGACGTGGATCGATCCTATCACCATCAAGACGACGGCTTTCGGCCAGCCCATCCACATTGAAGTCAGCTCAGCGCCTGAGTGGGAGGACTCCGGCCCGTGCGCGATCGATGGAGACCCCAAGACGGCCTGGTGTAGCGCGATGCATGACAAGCCGGACGCGGAGGAATGGGCCTACGTCTGGCTCGGGCGGTCCTATCCGGTCGACGGGCTTACGGTGAGATCAGTCGGCTCGCCGGCGAAGATGGTGCTCCAGTACTCGAACGACGGCGAGAGCTGGGTGGATATCGGAACGTACGACTCCGCCGGACCTGTTGCGATGCTGTTCGGGAAGACGATCACGGCGAGCTACTTCCGCGTTCTCGCACGGAAGCCGCCGGAGATCTCGGACGGGCAGTTCGGCCTGAGGGTGTTGGAGATAGGCACGCTGTTACGTGGACATATCCCGAAGGATGTGTGGCAGAACGCGCAGTTGCCTCTGCGTCAGGAACCTGTCGCTGAACCGGGACACGCAGACGGGGCGGTGGAATGACGACGAAGAAACCCAACGTAGTGATCTGCATCTGCGATCAGCTCCGGGCGATGGATGTCGGCTGCTATGGCGGCAGCTTCGTGAAGACGCCGAACATGGATGCGCTTGCGGAGCAGGGCGTGCGGTTCGATATCGCGTGCTCGAACAACCCCGTATGCACCGCGGCGCGATCGGCGCTTCTTACTGGGCAGTATAGCCGCACCTGCGCGGGCAGCCTTGTCAATGCTCCTGACCCCGAGCGCGAAAGGTCGAGGCTGCCGGATACCACCATAGCGGAGGCGTTCCGGTCGGCCGGCTATCGCACGGGGTTGATCGGCAAATGGCACGTGTGGACCCATCCGGGCTCGGTCGGATTCGATTGGGTGTATTACCCGAACCATATGCATCGATACACGGGACAGACGTTCTACGACTCCGACGGCGCCTCCAGCCTCGTGGAGGGCTTCTCGTTCGAGGCTGAACAAGCTGAGCTCAAGCGGTTCCTCGCCGTCGAGGACGATAGGCCGTTCTTCCTCTACTACAACATATCGCAGCCGCACATGCCGCTTGATGACATGCCGGAGCGATACAAGCGCATGTACTCGCCCGCTGATGTGCCGCTGCGGCCGAATGTCTTTGAGGACGGAAAACCCGCGTATGACGAGCGCTGGTTTGCGATCTATCTCTGGGACTATCTCTTCTACCTTGAACACCTGCCGCATACGGAGAAGCTGCCAACCCCTCCGCCCTGCCCTTCACCATGGGAGACGCAGGGGCGGTTCGACCTGCGACACCTGACGGCGCTCTATTACGGGGCGGTCACCTGGGCGGACGATCAGCTCGGCGAACTGATGCGGCAACTTGCCGAAGCGGGGCTGGATGAGAACACGATCGTGATCTTCACGTCCGACCACGGCGACAACCTCGGCAGCCATCAGCTCTTCAACAAGGACCAGCTCTACGAGGAATCGATCCGTATCCCGATGATCTACCGCTGGCCCGGGGGCCTCTCGCCGCGTGAGGTGGACACCCAGGTAACATCGCTCGTTGACGTGATGCCGACGGCGCTGTCTCTGGCGGCCGTGGACATTCCCGAATCGGTTCAGGGCACGGACGTCTCGGAAGTGGTTTTGGGCGTGAAGCAGGCGACGGGCGAGAACGCCGCCTTCATCGAGACCACCACCGCTCAGGTGGGAATGCGGACCCTTACCCACCTCTACGGCGTCAAGAAGGCTATGGAGAGCGACCGCACGACGACGGTGATCGACGACCGCTTCATGTTCTTCGACTTGGTCCGGGACCCGCTGCAGACCAACAACCTGGCTGCCTCGTCGGATTCTGATCCTACAGCATCCTCACTCCGCGAGCGGCTGCTCGAGTGGGACCGCGAAACGAAGTGGCTGTAGGACGCTAACAGGCAGACAGCCTGCGGCGCTGTGGTATACTGCCATCACGGGCCGATTGGTATTGACTGGTCTGACACATAGGTGACGGGGCCGGAGACCCACGCAGAGCAGGGTAGTAAGGTAGGCGCCAGCGGAACGATCATACACAAATCAACCGCCGCCGTCATTATGAAATGGGGGGTGTGCGACACTGCATCTTTCTGTCGCTCCGCTGTGTCAAGGTCTCCTGACCTGACACGTCAGGTGCGGGGTCCGGAGACCCACGCACAGCGGGAATTCTCAGATGATGGTGTTGCTTGAGAAGAAGGAGAGGTAAGTGTGTCTGGTAGACAGGGAATCGAAACGGATAATCGCATCAATACAGTCGGACATAGATGTCTTGCGTAAGTGCGAGCAGTCTCTTGTACCCTACATTGAGCTTTGGTTTAAAAAGCACAGCAACAATGCTGGAATATACGCCAGGAGCATCCCAAGGGATCATGCAAATGCACAGCGGATCATGCGGAGAGAGGGGTGTGTGGACTGTACCCAGTAAAACGGACACTTTGTTAAGCTGCTTTGGCGGCGGCCTCGAACTCGACAGGGCTTAGGTAGCCCAGATACGAGTGCATCCGCTGCCGGTTATAGAAGACTTCGATGAAC
>JBPOHN010000023.1:0-226190 GCA_052035525.1 Armatimonadota bacterium | reverse complement strand
TCGACTCTGGCCGAACTGGGGGTGTTCCCTGACAGAGATGCTTCCTGGGCCCCTGCCAGCCTCCGTCCTGCACTCTACCTCGTCATGCGCAACCGCATTGACGTGATCTACACCAACGGCCCGCCTTTTGGATCTCATCTGCTGGGCCTTATGCTGAAGAGAATCACCAGGCGGACGTGGCTCGCGCAGTATGGAAACCCATGGACGGCCAACCCATCTATCTTCTGGAGATCGCGGTTTCTCAGACGTCAGTGCGAGCGTCTTGACAGGGAGATCGTGCGGCGCGCGGACAGGATTCTGGTGCTCGACGATCTGCTGGCGGAATGCATCGCCGACCTTGGCCGTACCGACGGTGTGCACATCCACCCCAACGGATATGATCCAGACCACTTCGCACCCACAAATCCCCCGGCAGGCAAGTTTACAATTACGTATGCCGGGTCACTCTATAACGTGCACAATCCGCAGGTCATATACGATGCTCTAGCCATAGTCGAGAAGCGCAGTCCGGCTGCTCGCGCCGATATCCGCTTCGTCTTCGCCGGGCCGCCGAAATCGGACCCGATGCGCTGTGGCGCGCCACCCGATCTGGAATTTACGGGGCCGCTGCGGCATTCCGAGGTCATACGCAAGCTTCAAGACTCACATGTGCTGCTAGATTTTCTTACAGCGCCATCCGATGCGAAGTTCACAGTGTCATGCAAGCTCTACGAGTATATGGCTGCCCGCAGACCGATTCTTGCCGTAACCCCTGAGGGTCCAATGGCGCGAGAAGTGCGGCGGCTGGAGCTTGGCAAGGTGACGCCGTGCGACGATCCCGCCGCCGTAGCTGATGCCATTCTGGATTTGTACTCGCTTCACCAGCTTGGGCGGCTCAACGTGGCCCGCAATCCCGCGGTCGAGGCCTATTCAGCCCCCAACCTCGTGAAGGAGTTTGTGAGCATAGTGGACGATGTTCTCGGCTCGGGTGTCGAGCGCTCCTGTGTTGCCGGGAGGGCGGAATGAGCAACCGCGGATCCGATCTCAGTATCAGACTGGCCGATATCGCGGTGTCACGTTCCACTGTCATCGGAGTGACTCTCGCGGCCTGTTTCCTGGCGGGCCTGTCGCTTCAGTGGATACCGACAGAAGTCATCTTCGGGCTGATTGTCATCGGTGCCGCCGGTTGGCTCTGCATCAGACGGCCATACGCCGGTCTGATCCTCTATATGTGCCTGGAGTTTCTGCGACCGACCGAGCGTTTTCCGGTTCTTGCGCCGCTCCACCTGACCCGATTCGTCGCCATATTCGTTCTGATCGGCTGGCTCGTCAGGAGACGAAAAGATGGATACGCCCTGGGCCTCAAGGCGCCGGAAAACCTCGCAGTGGGTTGTTTTCTGCTCGCTGCTGCCCTGTCGATTCCGTTCGCGGTCTGGAAAGGGCCCGCATTCAGCACGACTATTGACGTAGGCAAGCTGGCTGTCGTCTTTGTGCTCATTGCGAACCTGGTGAATACGCCCAAGCGGCTGATGGGGTTCATGACGGCCTACATCCTGCTCAACGTCCTCATCAGCGGCGAGCAGCTATTCCATTATGGGACCGTGACCGTCGAGCCGGAGGCCCTACTGCGCGTAGGCGGCTCATCGGGGTCGTGGCTCGGCGAGGACGGTGACTTCGCGTTGGCTATGGGAGTAGCGTTGCCATTCGCCTACTTCCTCATCTGGAGCAACATACGGCCTGTAATCAGGGTGCTGTGCGGCATAGCTGCACTCATGTTCGTCATCTCTGTCGTGGCCACCGGATCGAGGGGAGGAGCGGTCGGTATGGCCATGGTGCTGTTTGTGTTGATCCTCAGGAGCAGGCAGCGTCTGGTTGCCGCGTCGGTTATCGTTGGTTTCATTCTCGTGGCCTTGGCCCTCGCGCCGCCCGAGTATCTGCAGAGGATGTCCACGATCGTAGCTCCGCGTGACCGTGACCTCAGTGCTCAGAGCAGGATGCTCTCCTGGCGCGCGGCCAAGCAGATGTTCATCGACCGTCCGTTCGTTGGAGTCGGAGCGGGAAACTTCCTTACTGCGTTCGTGAGGGAATATGGTGGGGCCTATAGCTGGAGCAGGACCACTCACAATGTCTTCTATCAGGCCGCCTCCGAACTGGGGCTGTGCGGCATCCTGTCATTCCTACTGCTGCTCGGGTTGGCCTTCTGGCGGAGTATCGTTCTGAACGCCCGGCTGGTTAGTGCTGGGCTTGGGGCAGGGCCGATAGCGGCATTCACGGCGGCGCTGTTCCCATCGACCATGGGTTATCTGACTTCGGGATCATTCCAGACGCCGCTCTACTATCCGCACTTGTTCATCATCGCTGCGCTCGCGGTAGCGCTGAACAACATTGGTAAGTCGATCCTTCCTGAAGAGGTGGAGGCGGTATCCAGGTGGAGAGTCAGAGAGAAAACCTGGCGGAAATTCGCTCGGACATCGCGGTAGGCGCCGGGTTGAGCGACCGGGAATGGACGGAGTTCGTGGCCTCACAGCCGTCGGCCACACAGTCTCATCTGATCGAGTGGCGGGAAGTGATATCGGCCGTGTTCGGCTATGAACCCCTGTATCGTGTGGCCAGACGCGGAGGCAAGATCACCGGCGTCCTGCCTGCATTCCTGGTGAACAGCATTCTGCTGGGCCGGCACATCCTCTCGGTGCCGTTTCTCAACTCTGGCGGGATATGCGCCGCGGACGAAGCGTCAAGGGACGCGCTGATTGCCGGCATATATGGCTTGGTGAAGAGCCATCGGGCCAGGCATGCTGAACTGCGCTGCACGTGTCCGCCGCCTGACGGCATTGCCGCTCGCACGCACAAAGTCAGGATAGTGATGGATTTGCCCGAGACCGCCGACAAGCTATGGGCTTCGTTCCGGGGCGAGATTCGTAACCGAACACGGCGGGCGCAAAACGCCGGGTTGACTGTGGAGTTTGACTCGGACCGGATCGACGGATTCTACTCTGTCTTTGCCGAGAACATGCGTGAGCTGGGAGTGCCCGCGCATCCAAAGCGCTTCTTTACGCAGGTGCTCGATGCGTTTCCAGAGCGTTCCGAGTTGGCCGTCGTCATGGCCGGCTCTGACGTCATCGGCGGGGCAATCCTCTTCCGGTTCCGGGACACGATCGAGGTCCCGTGGATTTCCTGTTCACGATCGCACTTCGAGCTGTGTCCCAACAACATTCTGTACTGGGAGATCATGAAGCACGCGTGCGAGGAAGGCGCTCGGACGTTCGACTTTGGCCGGTCCAGCCCTGACACGGGTCCAGCGACCTTCAAAATGCGCTGGGGCGCCCGTCAGGAGCAGCTCTATTGGCACTACATAATGCCGGGCCAGACTGCGATGCCCGCTGAAACCGGTGTGTCCAACCCCAGGTTCAGCTGCGCGTCGGATGTGTGGAAGCGCACTCCCAGAACACTGACCAATCTCCTTGGTCCCAGGCTTATCCGTCACCTGCCGGGGTAACAGAGGCGCCATGAACCCGAGGTACATCATCTCCAACGTGCTCCAGCACTCAGGCGTGAACGCTGCTGTTCTCGGGCTCCGTCGGGACTCGCTGGCTGTGCTCTGTTACCACCGGGTGTTGGGCTGTGATGATCCCAGACGCGGGTCGGTGGATCCCGCGCTGGTTACATCCACTCACATCTTCGAGCGTCAAATGGAGGTCATCAATAGGCGCTTCAAGCCGGTTAGGCTGAGTGACGTTCTGGGTTGGCTGGAAGGACAGTCGAATTTGCCTAAGCGCGCGGTGCTGATCACGTTGGATGACGGAGTGGCGGACACCTACTTGAACGCCTTTCCCGTGATGAAGCGCCTGTTCATTCCAGGATTGGTGTTCCTTGCGACCGGGTTCATCGGGAGCCGCCTGAGGCAGTGGGCTGACGTTGTTCACGAGCAAGTCGCCGCTCGCTCAGATCGTGCGACGGCCGTGAGGGTGGTGGAGCGCCTGAAGAACATGCCTTCCGCGCGTCGCCAGGAGTTGTTGGAGAGCATGTCGGATGGATCGGACGAGCCAGGGACTGACGACGCGCCGAACCTGACGTGGGAGCAGGTGGAGGAGATGGCAAACCACGGGTTCGCTTTTGGCTCGCACACCCGCAGCCACGTCATCCTGCCCTACGAGACTGACGACGGAATACGCGCGGAACTTGTGGGAGCAGCAGGCGATATCCGCCTGCGCCTGGGACATTCCCCGGCTGCGTTTGCCTATCCCGACGGGCAGTTCGACGATCGCACGGCGGGCCTTGTGGCTGACAGCGGCTGTCAGGCCGCATTCACATGCGAGGAGGGCTTTGTCTCACGACGCTCGCCTCGTCACGCCTTGCCCAGGCTGTTGATGCACGATGGGGTGAGCGCAGACGCCGCAGGCAATTTCAGCAGCGCCATGTTCCTGACCTACCTCTCCGGCACGATTCCCAGGCGCTACAGGAGAGTCGGCAAGTGAGGGTGCTGGTGCTCGATGGTGATACGCGGGCGGCGCTGGCGATCGTTCGATCCCTTGGCAGGCACGGAGTGGACGTGGCTGTTGCGTCGGAGGACCAGCCGTGCCTTGCCGGGTGCTCGCGGTGGAGCAGCACCGTGCTAACTTATCCCTGCCCGAGAACTCACCCGCTCTGGTTCCTCAACTGGCTCGTGTTCACCCTCAACTCGTCGCCGGAGACGATGCTATATACCTGCAGCGATGTTACCACATCTATCGTTGGCCGATACAGGGCGAAGCTGCCGTCGTCTACGCGGGTGCTTCTGCCGCCGCACGCGTCACTTGAGATAGCTTTGGACAAGGCGAAGACCATCGATCTTGCACGGAAGCTCGGAGTGCCCACACCGGCGTCAGTGAGCGTTGCGAAGAGTGATATCGAGAGACTTCGCTGCCTGCCGTTCGGCTTCCCCGTGGCGCTGAAAACGTCTCAGTCGGACCGGCCGCACAGGTTCGTGACCCGATATGCTCGAAGCCTGAATGAGCTGCAGTCGTCACTTTCCGAGGTCCTGGCGGACGGCGATACGGTCCTCGTGCAGGAAGTGGTGACTGGGGAAGGAACGGCGATATTTGCGTTGTTCGATGCGGGAGGACCAGTCGTAACGTTCGCTCACAGGCGCATCCACGAAAAACCCCCTTCCGGCGGAGTAAGCACGCTGTGCCAGAGCATCGAGCCACCTGAAGATATGCTGGAGCACTCGCTGCGCTTGCTGCGAGAGCTAGGGTGGTGCGGCGTCGCCATGGTGGAGTTCAAGCGCAGCGCTTCAGGGACTCCAGTGCTGATGGAGATCAACCCTAGGTATTGGGGATCGCTGGAGCTTGCAATCAGGTGCGGGGTCGATTTCCCTTTTTTGGCGTGCCGGCTCATGCAGGGCGAAAGGCCGGTAGTCACGCAGACGCGGCACGGAGCCAACCGTTGGGTGCTGGGTGACCTCGACAGCCTGATAGTGGCAGTCCGACATGCATCGCTTGTCGATTGCCGGGCGGTAGAGCCCCTGCGGCGGCTTTGGGACTTGAGATACGGGCTGTGCTGTGAGGTCGAGCGCATCGACGATCCGCGGCCCGCTCTATACGAATACTCCTCATGGCTGAAAACCAGCATCCGGCGGGTAACATTCGGACTGAAGGGGAGTGGGAGATGATGCGCGGGACATCCGCGACGAGAGGCATCGTTCACGTTCATACCGAGCTATCTTTCGATGGCATTCTGCAGCCGGCCACTATCGCACAGAAATGCCGCCAGAGAGGCCTCGCGTTTGCCGCGATAACCGACCACGCCGAAAGCATGACCGAGAAGCTCTTGGATAGGCTGGTCACTGAATGCGCTGCACAGTCGGGTCCGGATTTTGTGCTCATCCCCGGCCTGGAGCATAGATACAAGCACGGCGTGCACGTCCTGGCACTGGGGCAGAGCACCTGGGTGACCGGCTCATCCGCGGAGGCGATGCTACGGGCGCTTACGGTGGACGGGTGCGTGCTTGTCGCTGCCCACTGTGCTACGCCAACTGACTTGCCTCACGAAGTGATTGAGATGTGCACGGCAGTGGAGATATGGAACGTAGCGCGCGACACGCGCCTGCTTCCCACCACCAGACAGGTACAGGTGTATAGGAAATGGGCAGAGAGTTATGCACGCCTGTACGCTGTGGGAGGGCTGGACATGCACAAGGGCACTGAGTGGGGCTGCGAAGTCCTGCTTGGCTCTATGTGCGAGCTGACAGCGGCATCGGTGTTGGAAGAGCTTAGGGCAGGGCGATTTTCAACAACGAGCAGGCTGTTTTCCTTTGGGTCGCGTCTTGGCGGCGGACGAAAGATAGCCTTCGCCGCCGGGGATGCGCTCGTTGGTGTTCGAAATCTGCGAGATCGGGTGCTGAGGTGATCATCCGGCATGTTGGCTACTGCGACTGACACACTGTCTGTTCTGCACCTGATCGAGACCGCCGGCAGAGGGGGCGCAGAGTCGATCGTGGTCAACCTGGCCACTGCGAGAAGAGAGTCGGCAGCAGTGGCGTCGCTGAGAGCGGGATGGCTGATCGACGAACTTGAGGACGCGGGAATCGAGGTGACGGTGATTCCGTACACGATGCGGTCGGATGCTCTGCTGGTGCTGCGCATAGCCCGCCTGATAGAGAGAGTCGGTCCGGATGTCGTTCACTGTCACTGCTTCACGATGAACACCGTCGGGGCCCTGGCGGCCGCTCTGGTGGGTGTCCCCTCGATTGCTACCGTGCACGGGCTGATCTACGATCTGGACACCAGGAAGCGGCTGCTCGCGTACCGGCTGGCCGGCAAGCTGCATCATCGCATCGTTACAGTGTCGCACTATCTGCGTGATGAACTGCACAAGCGGGCCGGGATTCCGCTGGATAAGATCGAGGTGGTCTATAACGGAGTCGCGGCACACGACTCGGCCCGAAATGCTGCCCACATCCGCAGCGAAGCAGGGGTAAGCGATGGAGAGGTGCTCGTTGGGTCCGTAGGGATGCTGAGGCCCGAGAAAGGGCACAGTGATCTGATAGAAGCTGTTGCCCTGGCGCGCCAATCGGTTCCGGGAATGAAGCTTCTGATCGTGGGAGATGGAAAGTGCAAAGACGATCTATGCAGGTGCGCCGAGGATCGAGGGTTGGGCGAGTGCGTCAAGTTCATGCCATCCGGCAGTGATGTGATATCCATGCTATCGGCGATGGACATCTTTGCGCTGCCGTCACATACGGAAGGTCTTTCGATAGCTACTATCGAGGCGATGAGTTGCGGCAGGCCCGTTGTGGTGACAGACTGCGGAGGGCCTACGGAAATAGTCTCAGACAGGGTCACCGGCCTGGTCGTGCCTCCGTGCGATCCGCAAGCCATGTCGGCGGCGCTGGTGCGACTGGCCAGGGATTCGACACTTCGCGCCTGCCTGGCTGCCAATGGCCGCGCCCGCGCCAGGGAGGCGTTTTCGATGGAGCACATGCTGGATAGTTACGAGCGTCTGTATCAGGAGGCTGTCAGGTGACCGGCGTTGCCATAGTCATCTTCTGGGCCTCGGCCGCTGCGCTGGCGTACACGCCCGTGGGGTATCTGCTTTGTCTGGCCGTGCTGTCGCGCCTGATCCGCCGGCCCGTGAAGCGCGGCCCGATACGACCTATGGTCTCCATCATCGTTCCCGTCCACAACGGAGCGGAGGTGGTTGACCTCAAGATCGCTAACCTGCGCGCCCTCGATTATCCTTCCGATCTGCTGGAGATCATCTTTGTCGACGACTGCTCCACTGATGACACCTGGGATCGCATTCGGAACGTCAAGCGCATCAGACTCGATCGCAGGCAGGGCAAGTCCGCCGCTCTAAACGCCGGGCTGGAGGCTGCAACCGGCGAGATCATAGCCTTTACCGACGTCGGCGTGATGCTTGAGCCAGACTCGCTGAAGGTTGCGGTGGAGCGCTTCGTTGATCCCAAGGTCGGATGCGTTTCCAGCGAGGATGTTGTCATTTCCGAAGGCGGGGTGGGTGAGGGGGAAGGCTTCTACACTCGCCTCGACACCCGCATTCGCAGGTTGGAGAGCGCTATCTGCTCTGTTGCAGGTGTGAGCGGTTCGTTCTACCTCGTCCGGCGGCAGCTATGCCCTCCCTTTCCGCCAGACCTTGCCACCGACATGTTCTCCGGCCTTCACTGCGTTGAGCGCGGGTTCCGTGCAGTTGTGGAGGAACGCAGCAAGGTGAGAATATGCGCGCAGCCCGATCCGTCGAGGGAATTCGACCGCAAGGTCAGGACGATGGTCACGGGCCTGCGGGCCTTGAAGTCGTTCCGGCGCCTGTTGAATCCTCTTCGCGCAGGGATCTTCGTATGGTTTCTCATCAGCCACAAGCTGATGCGGTATCTCCTGCCTGTATTCGCAACCGGGACGGTTCTTTCCAGCGCTTATCTTGCCCCGTCAAGCCTGTTCTTTCGCTGCTGTCTCCTGGCGCAAGTAGTCGCAGTAAGTATAGGATGCGCGCAGATGCTTATACGAACCTCTGCACTCACGCGCCGCATACCCGGCGCTCCGGCGTTTCTGTGCGCGTCCCTCGTCGCCGCAGCGGTTGGATGGTATCGGTTCATCGCGGGGGAAAGATACGAAACATGGCAGCCGACTGAGTGGTGGGCGGTATGTGGGTTCTCTTCGTGGCAGGCGCCTGCCCGTACCCGCCCGACAGCGGCGGTACCCGGCGCACTTACAACCTGCTCAAGCGCGCATGCCTAAGGCATGAGATCACTCTGATCGCTCCGGCGGACCGCACGGTGGACCTTGAGGCCGCATTCGATGGAAGGCTCAGCCAGATCGTCACAGTCCCACCGGTCTCCAGGACACCCATAGGCACACTCGCCGCCATTACCTCGCGCCTTCCCTACATTGTGAAAGCGCATGAGAATCAGACCGTGAGAGCAGCCGTGGCGCAGGCGCTGGACAGTGACTGCTACGACGTCATCCACTGCGACAATATCTCGGTTGTGCCGGCGATGCCCTTGGGCACCCAGGTCCCGATGGTGTTCAACGCCCACAATGTCGAGGCAGCGATATGGGAGCGCTATCTGCGAGAGGAACGAAGACCGTGGATGCGCCTGGTGCTGCGCTCGCAACTCCGAAAGGTGTTGATATATGAATCCCGCCTGCCCGAGATGTTCGACACATGCGTGGTAGTATCGGACCAGGACCGCGCGCAGATGAGCAAGTACGGGTTTGGCCGCGTCCATATTGTCCGGAACGGCGTTGATCTGGACTACTATCAACCTCTTCCCGACGCAATGGAGCCGCGCCTGTTATTCGTGGGCTCCCTCGACTGGCGGCCGAACCAGGACGGTCTCCTGTGGTTTCTGGAATCGGTCTGGCCGCTCATCAGGGCCGCTCGGCCCGGGGCGCAGATGACGGTGGTCGGCCGCAGACCTCCACAGTGGATCCAATCGCTGTGCTCCAGAACAGGCGCAGCTCTCGTAGCGGATTCTCCCGACGTGCGTGTACACCTTGCAGAGGCGTCAGTTGTGGTTGTTCCTCTGCGGATCGGTGGCGGATCCAGACTCAAGATACTGGAAGCCATGGCAGCCGGCAGGCCTGTCGTTTCGACAACCATAGGGGCGGAGGGGCTCGACCTGCTGCCCGATGGGCACATACTCATTGCCGATACGCGCCACGATTTTGCCGGCCTAGCAGTTCGCCTGCTCCAGGACCCCGGCGCCAGACACGCGCTTGCGCAGGCGGGCCGAGCGTTGGTGGAGCGCGAGTACGGTTGGGACGAGATAGCGAAGGAGTTGGAGAACGCCTGGGCGGTGGCCGCCTCGTCAGGAGCCTCTACTCGCCGCATTCCGCTAAAGGAGGACAGGCAATGATCCGCATCATGCTGCCGGTCTACAATGCCGCCAGGACGCTGCCTTCGACGCTTGACGCCATCCGCGAGGTCACCCGGGCCGGCGATGAACCCTATACTGCGGTTGTGATTGACGACGGCAGCACTGACGCGACGGTATCCGTATGCCGTTCCTGGTGGAACTCGATGCCGCTGGAGGTCTCGTGTCACGTCAGCCGGCGTGGGCTCGGTCAGGCCATGATGACGGGACTCAAGTACTGCCTCTCGCGGTGTGACAGCAAGGATGTGGTTGTCTGCATGCAGGCCGATGCGCAGCACCCGCCGGCATTGATGCCTCTGCTTGTGCGCAGGATTAGGGCTGGCAGCGACGTTGCGATTGCTTCTCGCTACGCGCCCGGCGGAACTGAGATCGGACTTCCAGCGGGCGCGAAGGTGCTGACGCGATGCAGCAGGGCTGTACTGCGAGCGGCTTTTCGTATACCCGGCGTCAGCGACTACACCTGCGGGTATCGTGCGTATTCCGCGTCCATACTTGAGCGCGGATTTGCCGCGTACGCCGATGACCTCATATCCGAAGCGGGCAGTGCATGCGCGCCAGAACTGCTCGTCAAACTGGCAAAGCTGGGCGCACGCGTATCGGAGACGCCGCTCGTGGTGCGATACGACGGCCAGGCTGTTTTGGCTGAAAACCCCATCGGCGCGTATCTCAGGCTGATGACGGTGAACCGTCCAAAGCCGCTATCTTCACCCACACTCGCTGACATCGGCAGCCTTGGTGGTTCGCTAACGAGCGAGGAGGAAGAGGGATAGGCCGCCGATGATCACCGTCATCCACCTCCGCGACAGTGCCTTCGTTGGAGGCCCCGAGAAGCAGATCCTGGGCCAATGCAAGCTGCTGGACCGCTCCCGCTTCAGCCCACGCGTAGTTTCCTTCTCAACGTCAGGCAAGAACGCGCTTACTGAGGCTGCTGCGTCTGAGGGGATCCCGGCAGCATGCCTGCCGGACGGCAAACTCGCCTCTTCCAGAGCTGTCTTGCGCTTCCGGTCCCTGCTGCGAGAGAGCGAAAACCCACTCGTTGTGACATCGGGATTCAAGGCGGATGTTATCGCGTGGCTCGCTTGCGGCAGTCAAGGTGTACCCTGGATAGCATGGTTCCACGGGTATACGGCCTTCACGTGCCGGGTGAGGCTGTATGAGACTTTGGACCTGCGCGTTCTCAGGGGAGCGAGCTGCGTGATGGCGTTGTGCGAGCGGACCGCGGCCCAACTGCGCCGATCGGGCATCGTTAACGTCAACGTGGTCCCCAACGGCATCGATGTCGTAGCGGTAAGGTCCACAGGCGACCGCAGATCGGCTCGGCACGCGCTTGGCATAGGCGAGCACGAAGTTGCCATCGGCACCATATCGCGGTTAAGCGAGGAAAAAGGCCTCGATGTGTTCATAGAATGCGCAGCCGGGCTGCTGCGCTCCTGCCCGAACGCAAGATTTCCGATCGTCGGAGATGGCCCGTTGGAGGCTGATCTGCGGCGGCAAGCTGAGAGGACCGGATTCGGCAGTAGGTTCATCTTCACGGGCTTTCGCAAGGACGCGGTTGCTTTGCTGAAGGGCTTTGACGTATTTGTGCTGCCCTCACGTCGGGAGAATCAGCCGGTAGCGCTTCTGGAGGCTATGGCGTGCGGGATCAGCGTCGTAGCAACCGATGTTGGCGGGGTAGGGGACATACTGGCTGGCACGCCGGTGGCTCCCGTGCCGCCAGGTTCCCCTGGCGAGTTAACCAGTGCGATACTTATGCTGGTGCAAGATCACAATCTACGCACGGAACAGCAGGCAGCGATGCTCAAGCGTGTAAAGGATTTCTCCTTTGAGCGGCACGTGGAAGCTGCCCAGGCTGTATACGAAGCGGCGCGGATGAACAGCGGCCTCTGCTGCTAGAACAGAGGCCGCGCGTCAATCGGGCGGACGCCGTATAGGGGGGATTAGGAGGACGAGGCCCACCAGACTGACTTCTTTATTGTACAGTCTATTTGCATTTTTGTGTAGCCGCGTACCCCGGTAATCTGCGATTTCTATCAAATAAGAGCTAATGGACACATTTGCTTGTCCGGTTCAGACAAGGTTCTCGGGGTTGAGGCCCTGCAGATAGCCCGGCACAAATCTGCCGTCCTTACGGATCAGCTCGTCGTCGAACCAGATCTCACCGCCCCCGTGCTCCGGTGTCTGTATCAGCACCAGGTCCCAGTGAATCTTGGAATCGTTGCCATTGTCGGCCTCATCGTAGGCCTGTCCCGGAGTGAGATGCAGGGAACCCGCGATCTTCTCATCGAAGAGAATGTCCCGCATCACCCGCGTGATGTGCGGATTGAAGCCGATGCTGAACTCGCCGATATATCGCGCGCCTTCATCCGTGTCCAGGATTTCGTTGAGTGACTTCGTATCGGAACTCGTCGCCTCGATGATCTTTCCGTCTTTGAAGACGAACCTGACGTCGTCAAACGACTTGCCCTGGTAGACGCTGGGCGCGTTGTAGTGGATTACGCCGTTCACGCTGTCGCGAACCGGAGCAGTGAAGACTTCGCCATCCGGAATGTTCCTGTCCCCATCGCACTGGACAGCACCGATGCCCTCTATTGAGAACTCGAGGTTGTTGTCATCTGGTCCGATGATCCGGACCCTGTCGGCCCGGTCCATTCGTTCCTTGAGCGGCTTCTCGGCCTCCGCCATGCGGGCGTAGTCGAGGTTGCACACGTCGAAGTAGAAGTTCTCGAATTGCTCGGTGCTCATGCCTGCGAGCTGCGCCATAGAAGGAGTCGGCCATCGCAGCACGACCCATTTCGAGTTCGATACCCTCCATTCAGTTACCGGCTTCTGCCAGTGCTGCTGTGCTATCTTCCGCTTCTCGTCCGGTACGTCGGAGGTCTCATTGATGTTGAACCCGCCGCGCAGGCCGATGTATGCTTGCATCTGCTTCATGAACTCAAGGTCACGGTTGCCGTAGATCCTTGCCATCTCTTCGGTCATGTTCATTTGCAGAGACCGTGTTACTCGTCCGGTGAACGTCTGCGCAAAGGGAATGCCTCCCGCCTCCGCCACACGATCGATGAGCAGCGTAACCATCTCCGCTGGTATATCGAACGCCTCTATGAGAACCCGCTCACCAGGCTGCACCTTGGTCGAATAGCCTACGATCACGTTGGCGAGCTTCTTCATTCTCGGATCGAACATCAGCCGAACCTCCATTAGTTGGATACCAGTCTAGATGATACCACCTGGCAAGCATTCAGTCATCTCCCGCTGTCCGGGACAAGTCTGGGCTAGAGGCCAGCCTCTACTGGACTTATCACGCCTGATCCCTTCAATCCTAACGGCCCGACCGAGCTAGCTTACATCCTGGACCTGCACGAGTGCCTCAGTCTCCTCTCCCGGCTCGACACGACCGTATCTCGTCCTCGCCAGGAAGATCCGAATCGCCAGATACACCACCGGAAGAATGCCGCCAATGATGAACAGCGCGTCGCCGGGGAAGCGGAACCACTCGATGGTTCTTACGAGGGGCTGCTGGAAGAACGCAGGTTCGCGGGCGTGCCAGTAGCCGTTTTGGAAGCTATCCAGGAGCTGTATGGTTCCCACTGGCACCAGGTTCACGAACACCATCCAGGCAAGACCGATGTTGAGGCTCCAGAATGATGTCTTCATTGCGAGCTCGCTCTTGCGGTCCAGCGGGATAAAATACCTGGCCACGAACATAAAGAAGCCGATAGCCAGCATGCCGTAGACGCCCATCAGCGCCGCGTGCGCGTGGTTGGCCGTGAACTGGGTGCCGATCTCGTAGTAGCTTACTATTGGCAGGTTGATGAGAAAGCCGAAGACTCCCGCGCCCAGGAAGTTCCAGAACCCGACCGCAATGAGGAACATCACGGCCCACTTGTGCGGGAATACGCCGGCAGGGGTGCAAAGCGCGCATTCCTGCTCGCGTGCGCCGCCTAGCTGGATGAACCGCCATGCCTCATAGGTGAGCAGCAGCAGAGGGATCACTTCCATCGCGGAGAAGAACGCGCCCAAAGCCATGTGCACGGAGGGGGCTCCACTGAAGTAGAGGTGGTGCATCGTGCCGATCACACCGCCCACGGAATAGAGGATGATGTCGGCATAGATGACTCGTGTAGCCGTCGTCTTACGCACGACGCCCAGCAGCACGAAGACGAAAGCGACCATTATCGTGGTGAACAGCTCCAGGAAGTCCTCCACCCACAGGTGAACGACCCAGAACCGCCAGAAGTTCATCACCGCGAAGTTGCTGAACTTGCCGATCATCAATCCCGCCGCGTAGAAGAGCGGGATGGAGATGGCGCTGAACAGGAACAGCCAGGGCATATTGCCGATGTGTTCGCCGGAAAGGCGGCCTCGAAGACCTCGTACGAGGATGGCGACCCAGATGACCATCCCCACGGTCAGCAGTATCTGCCACAGGCGTCCCAGGTCGAGGTACTCCCAACCCTGGGCGCCTATCCAGAACCACGGGCCCTTGGTTGTGATCACGTTTTTCAGGCTGGCTGCTTCTCCTATCAAGCTTCCCACAACCACCAGAACGACGGCTCCAAATAACGCTATTGCCAGTTTGTCCTGGTGCTTGGGCTCGCGGCGGGCGATCATAGGGACCAGGAATATCCCCATCGCCAGGTAGGACGTTGCCACGAAGAACAGCGCCAACTGCACGTGCCACATCCGGCTGAGGTTGTAGGGCAGCCACTCCGAGAGACGGAATCCGTAGAACCCGCTGGGCTCCACGTGATAGTGGGCATTCGCGCCCCCCAACAACCCCTGTGCCAGGAATAGCCCCGCCACTACCAGGAAGTACCATGCGGTCGCTCTCTGCCCGGGCGTTAGCTTCACCTCCTCCGGCGGCCTGAATTGGAGAATCTTCCCCGGATCCTCCTCTTCATATCTGTGCCAGCCGAGGACGTTGTACTTCCCGACCAGGAACAGCACCAGCCCTGCGCCGCCGAGCAGCGCGATGAGGCTGTATACGCTCCAAATGAACGCCTGCGAGGTGGGTGCGTTGTCTACTAGTGGTTCAGGAGGCCAGTTGTTCGTGTAGGAGTAATTCCGACCCGGCCTGTTGGCCGAGGCGACCCATGCTGCCCAGGAGAAGTAGGCGGTGAGGGCGTGAATTTCCGCTTCGTCTCGTATCGCGGGCGCCTGCAGAACGCCCTGGGTCTGGGCCGCGCGGAAGCGGTCACGATAAGTCTGCCGCATCTCCCTGAAAGCTGCAGCCTGGCCTTCACTGTAGACAATCCGACCGGCCTCCGAGTCGTATTCTGTCTGCTTGAACTCCTCGCGCACGCGCGCCTCTGCAATCGGCCGTGGCTGCCCCTGGCGCACGTAGAGATCGATCGCGGATTCGGCGGCGTTATGCAGATACTGAGCGGTGAAATCCGGCCCCAGATACGCGCCGTGGCCGAAAATGGTCCCGAACTGCATCAGACCGTACTTCTGGAACACATGCTGGCCCGCCATAACATCATCGCCGGTAAATAGGACCGTCCCATCGACGCTAGTTACCTGCTTCGGGATAGGTGGGTGGTCGTCGTAGATGATGCGGGCAAGCAGCCCCAGCACGCCGAAACCTATAAGGAACGTGAGTAAGGAACCGTACAGCCAACGCGGCGAGATGACCATCCGCGGATTCTTGTCTTCTATCATGTCCCCTCCAACTGCCATACGCCTGGTAGCCAAGTCGTCTTACATTACCCAGCACGATGCCCCTGGAAACTGACTCGAGCGAAAGCAAGCAGCGATTACGCGTGCACTGTGGCGTCTCAACCCTTCAGAAGTATCGGAGGGTCGACCTCGGGCCTCCATGTTTTTCTTGACCCGCGTGGAATACTTAAGCTATATTAACAATACAGCCTCATTAACTAATGCGAGGGAGCTTGATGAAACGTGTCATCCTGATCGTTATCCCGATCCTGATCCTGGGGTCGTTGATTGTCTGGCGCCTGGGACAGAAACATGCGGAAGCAGTAGGCCAGAGCAAGATGCGCGAAATTCGCATGAAAGCCCCGGTGCTGGTTGAGACTGCTGCTGCTGCTCGCAGGGATATCGTTCACACGTTCAGCGCGACTGGCACCGTAGAGTCTCCGCAGAACGTCAAGATCGCGGCCAAGATCACCGGTCGGATTGAGTACCTGAACGTCAGGGAAGGCGACAGGGTCCGAAAAGGACAGGTGCTGGTGCGGATCGATCCCGACCAGGTGGAGGCAGACGTGCACGCCGCGATGGCCAACCTTGCTGAGGCGCAGTACAGGCTGGCGCAGGGGCAAATCACGCAGAACTCCACCGATGTGGGTGTCAATTCTCAGATTCGCCAGCAGAAAGCCGCTGTTGACAGCGCCAAGGCAGACTACGAGCAGGTTCAGCAGAACTACATCGCGCAAGTGGCCGCGGCTGATGCTGCGGTGAGAGACGCCAACGCAAAGGTCGAGAACGCAAACGCCTCTATCAAGAGCGCCAAGGCCAATCTGACCAATGCCAACGCCAAGCTCAATCGCATACTTGATCTCTATAAGCAGGGGTTCATAGCGGCACAGGAAGTGGACGACGCGAAGGCCGCCGTCGAGGTTCAGAAATCGGCGCTGGAGATTGCCCAGGCCCAACTGGTATCTGCTACCGCTCAGAAAGAGTCGGCCCAACACGCGGCGAGCATAGTGAAGACCAAGGGCACGGCCGATATCGAGGCCGCGAAAGCCAGACTGGAGCAGGCACGGGCTTCATACGCGTATGCGTCAGCCAACACCGCCCAGAAATCCGCCTACAAGCAGAGCATCGCGGCCCTGAAGGCCAACGTCGAGGCAGCGAGAGCAGCTCTACGGAGCGCCCAGGCCAAGCGGGCGGATACCATACTGATATCGCCACTGGACGGCTATGTTACAGGCCGATACGTCGATCCCGGCGCAGTCACTACGCCAGGGCAGGCGATACTATCCGTGCAGTTTGTCAAGCAGGTCTGGGTGACGATCTCCGTGCCCGAGGAGATCGGCCCACTTGTCCATATCGGTATGCCGGCGACGGTTCGTTTCGATGCGTATCCCGGGCGCAAGTTCAGCGCGAATGTGGTTCAGTTCAACCCGTCCGCCGATCTGCAAAGCAGGCAGTTTATGGTCAGGGTCATCCTGAGCAACGACCAGGGCCTTTTCAAACCCGGTATGTTCGGCAGAGTCTCGCTGGAGACGGAGCGGATCAAGGATGCGCTCTGCGTTCCCAAGGAGGCGGTTCGCCGTGGCCCCGACGGTCCAACGGTGACAGTCGTAGAAGCGGGTAACAAAGCCAGGCTGGTTCGCGTTGCTACAGGCGCTTCCGATGACCACTACACCGCGATCGCCCAGGGGTTGGAACCGGGACAGAAGGTAGTCATTCTCAGCGCGTTTCCCGTCAAAGACGGCGCGACCTTGACGATAGGCGGAGAGGGCGGGCGTGGCGCACCCGGTGGCCCAGGCGGGCGACCGGGCCAAGGCGAGCGGGGTAAGGCGAAGTCATGAGTATAGCTCGTTTTGCCGTTAACCGTCCCGTCGCGGTCATAATGCGAATAGCGGCCCTTGTGCTGCTCGGACTGGTGTGTTTGACAAGGCTGCCCGTGGACCTTCTGCCCAAGGTTACCCTGCCGAGCATGTCCGTCGTTACCCAGTGGCCGAATGTCGCGCCGGAGGAGATCGAGGCACAGATCACCAGACCGGTGGAGAGAGCTGTCTCGTCGGTGCCGGGCCTTTATCAGGTAACATCCAGCTCAAACCAGGGCGTCTCCCAGGTGCGCATCCAATTCCAGTGGGGAACGGACATCGGGCAGGCTGCCGTTGATGTGCTGCAGCTCGTGCAGCGAGCCAAGCGCTCATTCCCCAAAGATCAGACGCTGCAAGACCCCATCGTCTACAAGTTCGACCCCACGCAGATGCCCATTCTGACATTCGGCGTCTCCGGGATCAAGGACCCGGTCAAACTGCGGACGCTCATGGACAACCATGTCTCGCCCATGATCGAGTCCGCGGACGGTGTTGCCTCCGCGACTGTCACTGGAGGCCAGGAACGCGCGATCATTGTTGACGTCGATCCAATTCGGCTCAGGGCCCATCATATGTCTCTCAGCCAGGTGATGCGGCGGTTGCTGGAGGAGAACATCAACCTGCCGGCCGGTATCGGTAAGGAGAGCAACACCGAGTACACCATCCGCAGTCTTGGATGGTTCACCAGTACGGATGACATTGCTCGCCTGCCGCTCGGGTCATATAACGGGCAGCTCGTTTGTATTGGGGACGTAGCCGATGTGCGTGACTCGCATTCGGAGGTCAGGATGTATACCCGGCTCAACCGGGAGCCATCCGTCGGCCTTACCATCACCAAGCAGAGCGGCGCCAACACCATTTCCACGGCTGAGGCTGTATTCGAGCGTATCGAGCGCGCGAAGAAGATGTACCCGGAGCTCAAGTTCGGTTTGGCTTACGACCAATCGACTTTCATCCGTGAATCAGTGAACGCCGTCCGTGAGGCAGCGATCATCGGCGGCATACTTGCTGTTCTCATCCTGCTTTTCTTCCTGCGCAACGTCCGCAGCACCCTCGTGGTCGCGCTATCGATCCCGACTTCGATCATATCCACCTTCGCGCTGCTCTACCTGTGCGGGTTCACCATCAACACGATGTCGCTGGGAGGACTCGCGCTGGCCACGGGTCTCATAGTCGACGATGCGGTCGTTGTATTGGAGAACATATTCCGTCATCTGGAGCGTGACAAGAAGAGCGCGACGGAGAGCGCGGTGGATGGCACAAACGAGATTCTTTCCGCGGTCGTAGCATCTACGTGGACTGTCATGGTCGTTTTCCTTCCGCTGCTACTGATCAAGGGCCAGGCCGGCCAGATGTTCACGCAGTTCGCGCTGGTTGTTGTCTTCTCTCTTGCGGTCTCACTTCTTGACGCTACAACCATAGTCCCGATGCTGGCCACCAAGCTGATCTCGGGCGAGGCCCATCATCAGGTACTGAACGGGTCCGGCGAAAGAAGGACTCTGCTCATAAGGTTCTTTGATTGGGCGGGTCGAGTCCTGGAGGCACTCGATGCATCCTATCGCTCCGGCCTCAGATGGGCGCTCAGCCACCGCAAGCTGACGCTGGTAGGAGCACTGGCGATCACCGGGCTGAGTCTTCTTCTCCTCCCGCAGATCGGCAGGGAGATGATGCCACAGACCGACAGCGGTGATTTCAGCATCAGCGTAAAGATGCCGATAGGCACCGCCCTTTCGGTTACCAACGATACGATAAAGCGGATCGAAAAGATCGTTCTGGCTAATCCCAACGTTAAGACTGTGTTTTCCTCGGCGGGCTCAGGCAGCACGCGTGGGACCGGTGTCTCCGCCACCGCCTATCAGGGCTCGCTGACGGTCAAGCTGAAGGAGGGCCGGCGCCAGCCAACCCATGCTGTCATGGCCGATCTGCGAAGGCAGCTAATGCAAGTGCCGGGTGCCAACGCGCGCCTCTCGCAGCACGACATCGTTACTATGATGATGACCGGTGGCAACCAGACGGTCGAGGTCGACATATTCGGCGATGACTTGAAGGAACTGACCAGGCTGTCGGGGGAAGTGATGTCGCGGCTCCGCAATGTCCCTGGCCTCGAGAATGTCGATGTTGGCTGGGAAGAAGCCATGCCCGAGATACAGTGGAAGATCGACCGCGAAAAGGCCCAGCAGCTTGGGATAAGCTTCTCTGATGTGGCAAACATCATCGGCACCGCTACGAACGGCACCATTTCGAGCTACTACCAGGAGAAGGGGTTCCAGTACCCCATCCTTGTCCAGGTGCCGGAATCCCAGCGCAAGACTGTCTCTGATATGGGCAATCTTGTGGTGCGTGCGGGTACGGCGGAGAATGGATACCAGGACGTGCTGCTGAACCAGGTTGCCCGTCCCATCTACGGCTACGGGCCGAGCGAGATCGACCGCATGGACCGGCAGCGTTACGTTGGTGTGCGCGGCGTTCCTCAGGGCCGGTCCGTCAGCGAAATCCAGGCTGATGTTGAAGAAGTGATGAAGGACATCAAAATGCCCTCCGGGTTCCGCTGGGACTGGGGCAGACACCAGAAGCGGCAGGCTGAGGAATTCGGCGGGATGGGACTGGCCGTGGTACTCGCCATCGCGCTTATCTACATGCTCCTGGCATCACAGTTCGAGTCTTTCGTCCACCCGTTCACGGTCTTGCTTTCGGTTCCACTGGCTTCTACCGGCATCATTCTGGCGCTGTTCCTTACAGGCCGGTCCTTCGGACTGACGGCGTTCATTGGCGTGCTGATGTTAGTGGGTATCGTCGTGAAGAACGGCATTCTGCTCGTCGACTACACGAACGTTCTCAGGGGTAGGGGAATGATGCGCGACGAGGCTGTTTTGACCGCCGGCCCTACGCGACTCCGCCCGATTCTCATGACTGCTTCCGCTGCCATATTCGGCATGCTGCCCATAGCGCTCGCCCTCGGCAAGGGCTCCGAGATACAGGCCCCTATGGCCACGGCAGTCATCGGAGGACTCATTACCTCAACGTTCCTGACGCTGTTCGTCGTCCCGACGGTCTATACTTTGTTGGATGATCTGGCCATCAAGCTTCGCCGCGGCAAAGCGACGCCGAAGGCTGGCGAGGAGGTGGTGTAATGGGCGAGGGGACTATCCGCGAGCAGAGTGAGGCCGTTGTTACGCTTCTCGGCCGATGCATGCGGCGCCTCTTCACGCTGGAGGCCGACGATCCCGCCGTGGACCTTCCGGTAGCGCAGTTGCGCGTATGCGCGGTGCTCATTGATGGTCCTCATACGATGGGCTCGATAGCCCGAGAGCTTGGCATCAGCCACAGCGCCACCACGCAGATCGCCGACCGGCTGGAGCGTGCGGGAATGGTCGAGCGTGTTGCGGGCTCCGGTGACCGACGGTGCAAGAGCCTTCGCATGACACCACACGGCATCGAGTGGATGCGTTCCCGGCGTGAGAGCAGGATCATGGGCGTTATGCGCGCACTCGACCAGCTTCCTGAGGAGAAGAGGGATATGATAGTGTCCGCTTTGCGGATGCTCCTCGAAGCCGACAAAGCCGTCGCGCCAGAACCCGCGGTAGACGGTCCCATCACCGAGCAACTTGTGAGTTAGGCACATGAAAGGATCCGACATGCATCGCTCTGCGCTTGTTATAGCACTGCTTGTTTTGTTCTGCTGCTCAGTTGTCTCTGCTCAGCAGACTCCGCCTGTGCAGCCGAAGATCCAGGAGACGCCTCTTCCTCCGCCCGTGACGCTGCCAGCGCCGCCATCGACGCCTCCGGACGTTACCAATCGCCCTCTGACCGCGGAGGAGGCCGCGCTCATCGCCCTTCACCGCCAGCCGAACATCGCGGAGGCTCAGGCGAATGTATATGCGGCTCAGGGACGGCATGAACAGGCGAAATCGGGGCTGCTGCCGACGTTGACTACTGCTGGAAGCTACACCAATGTGGCATTTGCGCCGAGCACAGTACCCGGAACAGGCACCACCACAGGCTTTCAGGTTCAGGCGAACTTGCGCCAGCTCATCTTCGATTTCAACCATACGCGCAACGTCGTCGCGCAGGCCCACGCGTTGGAGATGGCGTCGGGCGCCAACCTGACCGCCATCCAATCCGACACCGTGCTGCAGGTCAAGCAGGCATTCTATGCTTATGCGCAAGGGCAGCGTCTTGTCGCGGTGAATGAGGCCAACGTGCGCAGCGCGCAGGGGCACCTGGCACTTGCTCAGGCGAGGCTGAACGCGGGTCTGGGGCTGCCCGCTGATGTTGTTCGTGCCCAGACCGCTGTGTCGGAAGCCGTCTTCAACCTGACAGCGGCGCGAAATACCGCATCCGTGGCTCGCGTGAGGCTGGCTGAGCTTATGGGTATAGACCCCCGGACTCCAATCGAGATCGCCGATACTGACGAGCCGGTACTGGCCGCTGACGACCCCAACGCCCTGACTGCTCAGGCCCTGAAGCGGCGCCCGGAGATCGCGCAGGCCAACCTGAACGTTGCAGCGGCTAGATACGCCGTTGGCGCCGCAAGAACAGTCAACTCGCCTGCGATCACGGCCAATGCGGGCCTGCTTCAGCGCGGAAGGGAACTGGCACTGGACAGCAACACCGTCTTCTACGGAGTAGCGATAGAGTGGACGCCATTCGACGCGGGATTCACGGCCGGGCGGGTCGAAGAGGCTCGCGGCAATCTGATGGCGGCACAAGCCAGGCTGGACTCCACCAAGCTCACGGTCACGTCTGAGGTCGCGCAGGCGTATCTGAACCTCAAGACGGCGGAACAGAGAGCAGTCACTGCGGAAGCCGAGGTAGCAAACGCCGCCGAGGCAGTCCGGCTCACCGAAGGGCGATATCAGTCCGGGCTGGGGACGTTCATTGATGTTCTCGATGCTCAGACGGCCCTGGTAACCGCCGACACCAACCGCGTCAATGCTCGATCCGCAGTGAATCAGGCGAGAGCAGCTCTTGCCCACGCGATCGGAGAGCCGTGCGTTCGAGAGGCGAAGGCTAGCGTTTCCGCTCGGGGCTAGGCGGGGCCGTATTCGGCAAGTTCCTGCAGATCGTCCACCGAGACCAACTTCACCCGCCTGCCGCGGGAGATGATCAGCCCATCAGCCTCGAATCGTGCAAGCAGTCTGGAAAGCGTTTCGCCGGTCATTCCCAGGTGAGAGGCGAGCACCTGCTTCGGCGTCCCCAGTTCGATGACCACTCCGTCCTGCGGCCGATCGGGCGCTCTTGACAGCAGGAACGCGGCGAAACGCGAACTGGCGTCCTTGAGGGTCAGCGCCTCGATGCTCGAAACCAGCCTGTGCGCCCAGGTGGCCATCGCGGCCAGCAGCCGGAAGCTGATCTCCGGCCTCTCCTTCAGGATTCGGAGAAACTCATCTCTGCGCAACAGGATTAGCTCAGAGTCCTGTATCGCCGCCGCGGTGGCGGGGTAGCCGGTTCCCAGGAACAGCGCGGCCTCACCGAACGGGTCGCCCGCCATAGCGACATGGAGAACGTGCTCTTTCGCGTCGGCGGATTCCTTGTAGAGCTTGATTGCTCCGGATTCGACTATGTAAAACCCGTGGCACTCCTCGCCCTCGTTGAACACGACTGTGTTCTTGGGCTGATGGACACGTTTGGCCGCGGGCCGGATGAGCATCAGCGTCTCGTCGTTCAGGTTCGCAAAGAACTCGCACGAGCGCATTGCCGCCAGCAGTGAGTGTTCCTTTTCTACCATACCTGCGATTGTATCCGTATCGAACGCGGCGAGTCAACCCGGCCGCCAGGGCGTTGAGAGCATCACCACGGCTTCGCCCGTACAGCGGGAGGACTTCTGCCGTTGTCTTCCGTGGCTCATCGATTCGGTGGCTCCGTCCTATTCCGGATGCGTCTGCCGACTAGACAAGGCTTCCTCTGCCTCATCCCGAGCATAAGTGCGTTTGATCGCTACCGCCTGACGGTAATCTATACGTGGCTCGTGCCAGAGGAGGGAATAAGATGAGAGTCAAAGGGATGCTGCTCGGTTTCCTGGCGATGGGGTTGACGATCGCGCTGCCAGGTGTGTTACCGGCCTACGACGCCATGCCCACTCCTGAGGACATGGAACTGAACTACTCCTTCTCCGCCGGGGCCGCCATCGCCGTCAAGAGCAATGTGAAAAACAACGCCTCACCGGCCATTGGTGTTGCGTGGTATGGTCCCATGGACGCCAACTTTGGTGATATGGCTGCGTTGGGGCTGTCGTTCGATTGGATAGGCGTCACGCGCGCCGTCGACGATGAGCCGGTGAACCTTGTCCCGGTACTCCTGAACTACAAGCAGTCTACTATGCTGAGCTCCTACCGCGTGTTTGTGAACCTCGGAGTGGGTATACGATATGCGTCAGACAACATTCCCGAAATGCGGATCGAAGACGGCACCGGCTTCTGCTGGACTGCCGGAGGGGGAATCGACCTGACGAACAGAATATACGGCAACTTCCGGTTCATAGGAGGGGAGCATCCTGGCGACGATGGCGTAGTTGCCATCCAGCTTGGGTATCGGTTCTAACGAGACAACACAACGCACCGGTGATACTGCTCAATCGGCCGTGGATTTCTCCACGGCCGATCTTGTGTCGTGTTGTTCTTGCCAACCGGCCGCTGAGCGCATCACGCCGGCGGTTCCCGCTAGTTCACGGTCACGGTGTACCTTGCGGTGGCTGTTGTACCGGGCGGCACAGTGCCGACGTTCCATCTTACCACTCGGGCATTGGAGTCGTAGACGCCGCCGTTCGTTGCGGACACGAAAGTCACGCGGCTATCGACGTCTGCCGTTACTACTGCCGACATAGCCGGGCCGTCTCCCTCATTCGAGTAGGTGACCGTGTAGTTGAGCTGCTCGCCCACCTTGGCCGTAGTCTTATCGACTGTGATAGAAACGGTGATCTGCGGCGTGCCGGTTGCCGGTGCCGACGGCTTGACCAACGTTACGGCTTCGCCCATTGCCAACCCTATCGAAGTGATCTCCGGCCCCAGCGTGCCGTCGGAGTGCAGGAGCCTGTAGGTCCCGCCGAGGTCGTACTTCGGCGACTGTGTCTTGTAGTCGTTGTACGTCCACCCCTTCTTCGGTCTGGACAGGACCAGTGCCTTCGTGTACTCGCGCTTGTAGATCGTGAACTCCTGCCCGGCGGCATCAGTGCCTGTCTTCCAGACGGAATACAGAGCATCGACGGGTGTGCCGATATCAGCTTCCCTCGCCTTGCACCAGAAGCCCGACAGCGGTACGTTCCCCGGTGCCACTTGTGAGTAATAGGTCGAGTTGCCTTGCTTCGCCATCCAGTACTCAGACAGACAGTACATGCTGTGCCTGTCCTCGTCGGAGTTGTAGTTGCTCGGGGCGCTGGTTACCACTGGCGCCGCCTGCCCCTGAGTCAACACCAGGATCTTCCCGGCATCGCCGAACTGCTTGGCCAGATCATAGAGTCTCGGAGACAGGTTCTGGTTCTCCTGCATATTGTAGCCAGCGATCAGCCCGTCGGAACCGGTTGTGCCAAGGCCAGCGAATTTCTCTATGTAACTGCAAACGTCCGGCAGCAGGAAGTGATCGCCGAGCGGGTCATCCTGCCCCATTGCGTTGTTCGCGGCTGCGTAGGCGGCCGCCGCATCGGCGAGGTAGTCGTCCGCGGCGTTGGCTGCCGTCCTGTTTCCATACTCGACGATCTTCCCGCCGGAGTTGGTGACGATCAGGTCAGTGAGAGGCTTCGCTCCGTCCACGTAGATTCCATTTGGCTTGTGGCCGGTCGTGACGGTTCTCCTGCAGAGATCGCCGAGGTATGCCTGCATCAGCGGGCTCTTCAGGTTGTACACCCACGAGGTGATGCCCGCCCCCAGGATCTTGACCCTGGCCGCCTGCCGGCTTGGCGCGGAGCCGCCGCCCCAACCGGGGATGCTCTCAGTCTGCCCGTCGAGATAGCGAACGACGGTGTTTTCGTAGAAGTGCAGGAACGCGTCTTCCACGTCGAACCCGCGCGATGTTGCGAAGTTCTGCAGATCGGCATACGCGGCGGTATCACCGATCGGCAGGTAGTGAAGCAGCATGTATCGCAGCAGATACGTATCGGTGCCCCTTGCCCGGAGCCCTTCGAGGTGGCTTGACGCGTACGCCATGTCCAGATGCGCCATCTCGAACTGCCATTCCGCCTCCGACTGCGGCGGCGGGATCACGTTCAGGGCCTGGTAGTTCAGGGTCGATGGGAAGTGCGGGGCCGGTAGAACGCCGCCCTGCGCCGTCTTGAACGTATAGTCACCGCTAACCGTCTTCAGTGATGCCGGGTCGGTCGCCGTGATCCGGTAATGGTAGGTCGTATCAGGCGACAATCCCGTCAAGGTGATGGACTGCGAGGTCTGCGTGGAAGAAGCCGGAACTGTCGTGCCGTATGACGTGCTTGTGCCATACTCCAGCGACTGCACCGCAACCTCATTCGTGGTCCAGGTGATTGTAGCCGCGCTGGATGTGATACTCGTGGCGGCAACGTTCGAGATCACCGGCGGTGTAGTGTCCGGCGGCGTAATACCGTCCACCTTCAGCAGCGTAACAGCCTCGCCCATCGCCAGCTTGATGTTGGTGATGGTGGGCCCCAGGGTGCCGTCGGAGTGCAGCAGCTTATAGCTTCCTCCGAGGTCATACGTCTGAGACGGGGTCGAGTAGTCGCTGTAAGTGTAGCCCACCTTTGGCCTGGAAAGCATTAGGGCTTTCGTATACTCACGTTTGTAGATCGTGTAGTTCTGGTTAGCAGAGTCAGTGCCGGTTTTCCATACAGAGTACAGAGGATCGATGGGCGTGCCTACATCGAACTCACGGGCTTTGCACCAGAACGAACTGAGTAGGGGATAGCCATCCGGAGCCTTCTGCTGATAGTATGTGGAGTTGCCCTGTTTGGCGATCCAGTAGTTCGTGAGCGCGTACATCTGGTGCCTGTCATCAGCGTTCTTGTAGTTGCCCGCTGAGGGAACCATGGGGCCCGCGGTACCCTGGCTGTAGATCAGGATCTTGCCCGCGGCAGCTATCCTCTTGGCCAGATCGTACGAGTACTCGATCGTGTTCTGGACTTCCTGAATCCAGAACTCCGTCAGAATGCCGTCTGCCGAGAAGCCCACGGACTCGTCCTGGTTGATGTAGCCGATGTTTGGAAGCAGATATCTGTCGCCGAACACGCTGTCGTTGCCCATTATCGTATTGACTTCAGCGAACACGTCCGCAATGTCATTCCTGTACTCGGTCTTGATCTCCGATTGCTTCTTGTTGCCGTACTCAATCACCCGGCCGCCCGAACTCGCGGGAGGAATGTAGTAGTTTACAGGCATTATGAAGTCCACGAAAATGCCGTCCGGCTTGTTGCCGGTCGTCATCTGCTTGCGGTAGTAATAGCCAAGGAACTTGCGCACGAGTGGACTCTTGGGGTTGTAGACCCAGGACCAGTCAGCCCAGATGTAGCTCTTCACACGCGCCTGGCTGAGGCTGGTGGCACTGCCGCCGCCGTAGCCGGGCACTGTGAACGATTGCCCGTTCCCGGTCGCGGTGGTGTTATCATAGTAGTGAAGGAAGGCCGATTCGAAGTCGTAACCGTTGGCTGCCGCGAAGCTCTGCAGCTCGTTCAACTGGTCCGTATCCGTGATGATCACATAGTTCAGCAACATGTACTTCAGCAGACACATGTCGCTGTTTCTGGCGCGGAGGCCCGCTATGTGAGTCGAGTGGATCGCCATGTCCAGCTTCGACGCCTCGAACTGCCAGCCGGCTTCCGTTGTCGGCGGCTGCACCTCGTTCAGGGACTGGAAGTTGAGGGTGCTGGGCCATTTCGGCGCGAGGGGCGATGCCGAAAGCGCGCTCGTGAGCGCCAGACACAGCAGACAACCAATGAAGAGTTTCAAGCGTGCGTTAGGCTTCATGCCGAGTTGTTCTCCGGTATGACAGAATTACTGACTCTCCTATATTGCCAATCACCTCAACCGTTGTCAAGCAAGCAACCACAACAGACTTGTAACAGCACATCACGTCATAGGATTATCCAGTTCTTCCCAGTTGCGCCTGCTCGTTGAGTGTATTACCCGCTCGCAAGCCTATGTCAAAGCCTTCTCCAATCCGACCGTTTGGCCGGTTCTATCCGGCGGTACAAGAACCCAGTCGCCATTCGCGCCAGAGGAGGACGTTTTGCGGGAGACAGCCTACTCCGATCAGTTCAGGCAAATGATCCTGGATATGCACAAGGGCCTGGAGGAATCGCCATTCTACGAGTCCTACATCGCCGCTCATCTAGGCGGTGAGGCGAGCCGGCTGATCGTCTTCTCGCGAACGGTAATACCCGAGATAGAGTACCACTGCGGACCGCTGGCGGGCAGGAGAGTGCTCGACTTCGGCTGTGGAACAGGGGCCTCGACCGCCGCGCTGGCCGAGTTGACTGACCATGTCGCCGCGTTCGACATCTGGCAGGGCAGCATCGACATCGCCCGGCAGCGCCTCCGCGAGCATGGTCTGGAGAACAGGGTCCGGTTCTATTGCGGCAGCGACGTCGATGAAGTAGCGTTACGGATAGGCACCTTCGATGTCATCGTTGCGCTGGGCGTAATCGAGCACCTGCCGATCTCCGTCCGCGGCCTCAGGCAGCGCGTTCTGCGGTCGCTTGCGGGACTCCTGAATCGCCCCGGGTATTTGTTCCTCGGTGACACTCCCAATCGACTCTGGCCCGAGGACTCCCATACGACCCGGCTCTGGTGGATCCCCTGGACTCGTCCCGGGTCCAACTGGGCGTTCAGCAGAGCCCTCGCCAGGGGGCGGTATCATCGGACTGAGCACTACAGCAGAGGCCCTCGGGGCCTTGAGGAGCAGGGGGCGTGGGGCGCGACCTACTGGGAGATCAGCCGGTGCCTCCAGGGATGCGGCCTGAGGTGCGTGAACCTGACTCCGGGCCATGATCGTCATCTGACCTACACCGGCGTCAGAAGCAGAAAGGAAGCAGTCTTCGAATCGCTCGTGCGTCCCACAGCCTGTAGGGCCTTCCGCGCACCTCTTACGGCGTTCGCCCCCTATCTCAACAATCTGGTCTTCCGCCGGGACTAGCCGCCGCTATCCGCCTGCCTTCACTCCGGCGCTCACGCTTGCAGGCTTCGGCAACAGCGTAGCAACGTCCGAGCCTCTTACTGCTGTGTAGCACGCGTCCACCTTGAAGCTCTTACTGACGAATAGCGCTCGAAATACGATATTCATGGACTGGCGAACCGTCAGCGTGCCATCCGCCAGGCACCAGGAGCTCTGATCGTCCTTCACCTTGCCGAGTTTGCCCAGTCCTAAGGGCATTCCGAACACCTTCAGGCTGCCGCTGCCCTGCGCCGTCACGATGCCCGGGGCTTTCAGCGCGAGAACTTCGGTTAGGTCGTGCTCCTGTTTCTTGACCTTTTGGTCCACTAGGACCTCACCGTTTCCAACTATCCTGCCGGTGGCGCCTGTTGGAGTGATGTTGGTGGTCACGTTAGATGACCCGATGTGCGTGACGCCGCCTTTTCCGTCCGCGCGGTAGTAATCGAAGTGCGCCTCGAAGAGACAGGGGCTGCTTTCCTTGATGACAGCCCTGAAGTACTTGTCGTCCGCCTTGTCGTCGTCGGTGGATTGCTTGCAGACACCTATCCATTCGCCCTTGACGGAGCGGAAGAACTCAGCGATACCAGAGCAGGCGACGGGAGCCGGTGGTTGTTCGGCCGGAACAGAGGCACGTGACAATATCAGCGCCAGCACGATGGCGAGCAGTAGGACACGTGGCAAGTAAGTCCCCCTCCCGTTGATGGCGCCGCGCCGGTGCGGCAAATCCCTCACGGGATAGTATATCCGGTGGCAATGCGCCCAAACCCGATTCCCGCGCCTTCTTCTTGTTGCTTGGCCCTGCTTCGGCCGAATGCCCGAACCCGCTTGCCTGACGGAGGGTTATTAGTCTATAATCTATACGCTGCGGTTAGCCGCTGCCGGAGGAGCACGAATTGACTGATGCTGACGGAGTAAAAATCCTGAAACTCGATTCACGCGAGGCGCTGGTCATCCACAAAGCGCTCGCGGCTGAGCAGCGCGTTCGCATCCTAAGTCTCCTCGCCAGGGCGCCGATGAACATAAACGAGATTGCCGAGGTGCTGGGTATCTCGCAGCCTACGGTCTCGGTGCATATGCGCGTGCTGGAGGATGCAGGCCTCGTTGACACGGAGCTTGTTCCGACGGACCGCGGTTCGGAGAAGCGCTGCCGCACCGCCTTCAACAGGCTCGTGTTTGAAAACGACATCCAACCCCAGATGGGCAGGGAGATAGTGACCGAAATCCCTATGCCGGTCGGGATGTTTACTGCAGTCTCGGTCGTGCCGCCGTGTGGGATGGCGGATGAGAGGGAGTTGATCGGCTACAACGATATCCCGGAGAGCTTCCTTTCCGCCGACCGGGCGCGCGCGCAGATCATTTGGTTCAGCGCTGGCTGGGTCGAATACACATTCGCGCCGAATCTGCCCCCGACGGCCGATGTTACCGCCATCGAGTTCGTGGCGGAGCTGTGCTCGGAAACCACCGGCCACAACAACGAATGGCCCTCCGATATCTCCGTCTGGATCAACGGCGTCGAGATTGGTAGCTGGCTGTCGCCCGGCGACTTCGGCGGCGTCAGAGGCAGGCTGAACCCGAGCTGGTGGCCCAAGGACCACACGCAGTACGGCGTGGTCAAGTCCTGGATCACCGACGAGACGGGCAGCAAAGTCGATGGGGTTCCGGTCAGCGATACACGCCTGAGCGATCTGGGGATCGGCTACCAGAGCCAGGTGGTGGTAAGGATCGGCAACAAACCCGACGCCGCGCACGTTGGCGGTATCAATCTGTTCGGCAGGCACTTCGGCAACTATCCGCAGGATCTCATCCTGCGCATACGCTATAAGCTCCGGGCGCCAATCCGCATGGCAGCGGGGTAGCTCCGAAAAAGTTCGCCAGTTTGTTTATCACAGAGGGATTCTCGCTCTATACAGGGAATACAGGCGTAGAAACAACTTCGCCGGAAAGGAGGCAGCACACATGATCGGCAGAACAAGGTCCAACTACACACAGACTTACAGAGTGCATCGCTCGCCTCACTCCGGCATTCCAGATTTGTGATCTCAGATTCTGGATTGGCTTCCGCTGATTGCCAGTCATCCAGCTGAAATCTGCAATCCTTCGAGGATGTGGGTCGCGAGCGTGCGCTCATGACCCTTTTTGCATCTTTCGGAGGATTTGGAAGTGACTTTATGTTTGGCAAGGGCGCGAGAAGGCGAACCGGCCGCGATACGCCGGCTGGTTGAGCATCTTGGTCCCAGAATACGAAAAATGGCCGCCTACTACGCCCATCGCTGCGGCGAGGACGCGGACGACCTGACTCAGGAAGCCTGGCTCGGGCTGCTCGAGGCGCTTCCGGAGTTGGATTTCGGGGTAGGCCAGCCTGAACAATACCTCATCGCAAGGGCGCGCTGGCGCGTCCTGGACACCGTCAAGCGCGAGCGAATCCGCAGGTGCGCCTCCCTGGACGACGACCTGCCTCCCGCCGAATGCTGCAGCGCGGATCGTCCGGATGATGCCGCTTACGCGTCTGAGTTCGCGCGACAACTAGCACCTACCCAGCGCCGCGTGCTTGATTGCCTCCTCCGCGGACTAACCTTCCGACAGGCGGGCGAGACCCTTGGCTGCGCCTCGGCGAACATCGCCTACCACGTGAGGAAGATCCGGCGGTGCTATGAGGAGTGGAGTCTTTAGCGCTGTGGCCACACGGTTCTACTTTGCGTTCGGATCTGCCACTGCAGCTCGACCGATAGGACCTGCTTGTGGCTTCTCGCCCGCCATCTACCGCGAACGAAGCTTGAGGATAGGGAATAAGCCCTACCAGAAAATCAGCCGTCGCCGCCCTCGCGGATGCCGCTCCTTCGGTCTTGTAGGCGACAGCTATCTTGGCGACCCCCAGCACGTTGCCGAATGAGTCTCCGCCGTCTACCGTGTCGGCGAGGTTCTGTCCCACGAACTCAACACCTGCTGTCGGCCTGTTAACCAGGAACTCCCTCAACACGTGCGAGGTGACAGGGTTCACGGTGACAGGAACGGGGGCGCTGGTGGCGGGTTCCTTCGCCGGAGTCTGCTCTTGCCTCGACCACTTTTCGAGGGTGTCCTTACCGACTACCGCCGGAGGGGAATCACCCGATCTACTCGCGCGCACGTGGAAATCCAGACGTAGTCGCTCTCGCTCCTCCGCGGACAGCCCCGGCACGCTGACGGCCTTGCTCCAGAGCGCGTTCCGCTGAGCCTGGGCCTCGTCCAGACGCTTGATCTCATCCCCAGAGAGCGGCCATTTGGAGTAAAGCCGATCGATAGTCCTCTGGGCTTCACCTGCCTTCTGCCACTCATCGGCGGAAAGCGCACCGGATTGCGCCAGCCCGGCCGGCACATCTCCACTCCCAAGCGCCGTTAGCTCCGGCAGTTCGGTTGGTATCTCATCAGCAGGAATGCTCGTCGCGCTGATGTCCATCAGCGCATCCGCCATACGGAAATCCTCCGCCAATGCCTGCCTCTGCCGTTCGAATAGCACCTCGCCCATGATGATATCAAGGTCCGGGTCAGGCTCTGGCTGCGGCGCGGGCCGAGGAGTTGGCTGTGGCTGTGGTTGCGGTGTCGGGGTCGGGGCGGGAGCGGGTCGAGGATCAGGCTCCGGCGGTCCATCGACTGGTATCGGGTCGCCTACAGGCGGCACCTCTATCCCCGACACGTCTACAATCGCCGCCAAGATAGGCTTCGCGGCGCCGAACGTCACCGCAAGCGCAAGCAAAACGGCCAGGACAAACGCGGACATCTGCAACCGGCTTATAGACTTCGCCCAAATCACACAGATCCAATGGCGCGGGCAGACCTACTCAACCTCGATCTCGGCGACCGAGGGCAGCACTCTGGTAGGTCGATAGGGCCATCGGCTGACTTCGTCCTCCTGTGTGACGCCTGTCAGCACGAGTATTGTCTCCAGTCCGCTCTCAACGCCGGCGATCACATCGGTGTCCATCCGATCACCGACCATAACAGTGTTTTCGGAGTGCGCGTGAAGAAAACGCAGAGCGCTGCGCATCATCAGCGGGTTGGGCTTGCCCACGAAGTAGGCCTTCACGCTCGTCGCCGCCTCGATCAACGCAGCCATCGCTCCGCAGGCGGGTTCGATGCCTCTGTCCGTAGGGCCGACCGGGTCCGGATTCGTGGCAATGAATCGCGCCCCCGCGGCAACCAATCTCACCGCCTTTGCAATACGCTCGAAGCTGTAGTTTGTGGTCTCTCCGAGCACCACGTAGTCCGGCTCCTGCTCAGTCAGAACGTAACCCACATCGTGAAGAGCGCTTGTGAGGCCGGACTCGCCAATGGCAAACGCGGAGCCCTTAGGCATCTGGCTGTGCAGGAACTGGGCGGTAGCCATCGCGGAGGTGAACAAGCGCTCAGCAGGGACACTCAGCCCGGCATTTGCCAGCCGGTACTGCAGGTCCCGCGGAGTATACATCGGATTGTTTGTCAGGACGGCGAACTTCGCTCCCGCTTCTGTCAGCCGTTCGATGAACTGCTGAGCCCCGGGAACCGGCTGATTGCCCCGCAGAAGCACGCCGTCCATATCCAGCAGGTAGCTCTTGCTTGCACTCATACTATCAGAGGTTAGACGCGGCTCCTCGCTATACCTGCCGGGGGCACACAGAACACAGATGATGTCCCCGCATTCGGTCTGCGGTTCCCTTCAGGATTCCGTGTCGTCTTTTCGCTACTCCACCGGTGCCAGGCTATCGAGTATCTCGCTGACGCTCAAATCAGCCGCGGCCATGACCTCATCCGATGCGCCGTAGTAGACCGTCACCGTATCGCCTCTGACAATCGCTCCGCAGGTGAACACGACGTTGGGCTTGAAGCCTGACGTCTCATACGGGGCCTCAGGCTCCATGATCGGATGTGGGCTTTTCGCAAGCACCTTCTCGGGACACTCGGCATCCAGCAAGACCCCGCCGAGGCAGTACCGATCATCCATCGTGGCGGCGTGATAGATTTCCAGCCAGCCCCTTTCGGTCAGGAAAGGCACCGCGCCGCCGCCGATCCTTCCGCCTTCCCACGTGCCGGAGGCGGCGCCCAGCAGGAACTGATGCTCACCCCAGTGGATCAGGTCGTCGGAATATGCCATCCACATGTTCGGCATGCCCATCATCTTCGGCTGCGGGCGGTGTAGGGCTACGTACTGGCCGCGCACCTTCTGCGGGAAGATCATCGCGTCCATATTCTCGGGCGGGAAGATGATCCCGTGCTTGTCATAGCTCACGAAGTCTCGGGTAGACGCCAGGCATTGAGTAATCCCGTTGGGCGCGACGCCTTTGTAGACGATGTAGTAGGTATCGCCGAGCTTCGTGATCCGCGGGTCCTCTAAGCCGTACGCTTCGTAGCTCTGGTCCGGCCACAGCGCGGGCTTATCCTCGACAACGAACTTCCGTCCATCCTTGCTGCGCGCGAGCCTCAGATGAGAGATCGACGTGAGATAGAGCCCTCTCGGCGAGCCTATAATCCTCGGGTCGGTGAAATCGTAGCGCTCATCCGACCTGTCGAACTCCAGGATCTTCAACTCAGCCTTGCCGTCAGGGTGTTCCATCACCGGCACCAGCACGACACCCTCGTCCGCCGAGATCGGCCTCTCGGCCACGCGCATGAGCATCAGCACCTCGCCGTCGTGCTCGATCACCCCCGCATTAAATGCCGATATGACCTCCCAGCCATCAATCGACGGCTTCACATCCAACTGCGTAACAATCGGATTCTCCGGATAACGGACTACTTTCATCTCATTCTGCCTCAGTAGCTGATATGACTTGGGAGCACACTTGCGCACCAGTTGTGCACATAGTGGCTCCCCTCGTAATCCTATTCTCTAGTGCCCGATGCCTGCCTACCGCATCTCCTGCCCGCCGGTGACGTTGATGGCCTGACCGGTCATGTAACTCGCTTCGTCTGACGCAAGGAACGCGACCACATTCGTGACGTCCTCATAAGCGCACCCGCGGCCGAGCGGTACCTGATCGAGGTACTTCCTTCTCACTTCCTCGACTGTCAGCCCCTGGGTTCGCGCGTACTGCTCGAACAGGCTCTCTTGCCACAGCGTTCCATCGAGCAGGTTACCCGGACACACTGCATTCACGCGCACGCCATAGGGCGCCATCTCCAGCGCGAGGCTCTGGGTAAGGCCGATCCCTCCGAATTTGCTCGCGGCGTAAGCCGAGTTGCGGAAGCTGCCCTTCTTGCCCGACTTGGAGTTGATCTGGATGATCACGCCGCTCTTCTGCTTCTGCATGAGCTGACAGGCATGCTTGGCACAGATCATATAGCCGACAAGATTGACCTCTATCACCTGCCGCCACTCGCTCACCGGGAACTCCGTCAGCTCAGAGGCCTTAAGGATGCCCGCATTAGCTACCATGATGTCCAGCCTGCCGAAGTCGCGCTCGATGTTCTCCATCGCGGTGTGGACTTCGAAATCATCCGTCACATCCATCCGCAATCCGAGTGTCCTCACGCCATACTGCTCGGTTATTGCCGCGGCTGTAGCCTTGACACCTTCCTCATTGATGTCTGTGACGATGACGGTCGCGCCTTCGCTGGCGAACCGCTCCGCTATGGCTTTACCTAGCCCCTGTCCTGCGCCTGTGATCAGCGCCACCTTATCTTTGAACCGCATTGCTTTCCCCAATCTGCAGAGTCTTAGCTTCGCGTCTCCGCGATTACCTTTCCAGCTTCGTCCTCAGCAACTCTTCCTCAGCCTCTTTGGTCCAGAACTTGCCGTCCTTGAGCTTCGCATACACGTTCGGCATCACTTTGTCGAGGTCCGGAAGGGCCGTGAGCGGCATCTCGATCTGCGGGAATATGACCGCCTTACCCGGGAATCGGGCTTCCTTCACGGCGCGAACTCCCTCTGCCATCGCGTCGATCCCGCCTATTGCGGCGAGGGAGCTTACCGTGGGCAGTTCGCCGGCTTCGGTGTACGCAAGAGTATCGACCATGTCCTGCGGTCTCGATCCACTCGATCCCACGAATCGATTGCCCTTCATATAGGTAGCGCTCAGATCCAACATCACATTGGTGCCCTTGACAACACCGGCGAAGATGTTCATCAGTCCGCCTTCAGCCAGATGAGGCGCGGATGCCTCGATCAGCGCGGGAACCAGCGCCGAAATGTTGATGTCGTCAAACCCGCGCCCGCCGGTAAGCCTCTGAATCGCGCTGTCTACGGCTTGCTGGCCGTCGCTCATCGCGTTCACGAAGATGATTTCTACTCCATTTGCCTTGGCCGCATCCGCGACCCCGGCCTTTAGGTGATCTAGACGGGCCTGGTCCACGTCCGTGACGAGGATCTTCTTGGGCCCGTTCTCCATCGAGCAGGCACGCTGTACGTGCATCTGCCCCATCGGTCCGGCGCCGCCGACGAACCAGGCAGTGCCGTTGGGGCTCAGTTCGCTTGGCCGGCTGGCCGTATATGCGTCCGCCACGGACCCCGATGTGGCTCCCACGTAGTCGATGTAGTCGTAGTGAACGCGGCCCACATCGATCTTCACCGGCCGCGCCATCGGCTTGTCGGCGACTATCGCCATTACCGCGCGAGCAGCCAGGTTTTCGCTAAGCGCCTCGGCGAGCTCGGGCTCGGGTGTGCCTAGCACTACCACATCATCGAAACCTTTGCCGCCGACACGCTCCTGGTTCAACGGCTTCACAGCGTCGGCGGTCAGTCTTCCTATCTTGACGATCTCCGCATTGCAGCCGCCGCAGTTGCAGATGCCGTTCGCCAGGCTGTCGGGCAGGCCGGCAAGGATCAACTTAGAGGGCGCGCCCGCCGAGCAGACGGCTCCACTGATCTTGTAATCGCCATCCTCCGCGCACACGATCAGCGTCACGCCGCCGGGCTTCAGGGTTTTGCGCGGCATAATCCGATACGCCGCGACCACGCATGTCCACGGCTCGACCAGCGCCGCCTCTGCGTATCCCGTCTCCGGCTTGACGGGGATCAGATAGGAGCCCTCGTCGCCGTTCAGCACCGGCTCGCCAAGAATGCCGAACTGCTGCATTCCACCCGGCAGAGCGTAGCCGTAGGCGATATTCACGCCCTTGTAGTAGACATCCGCCTGGACGATATAGCGGCTGCCGGGCTTGTAGGTGTCTTTCCACTTGCTGCCGGCTTCTACCACCGTGAGCGACACCTCGTGCCCAGGCGTAACCGGATCTGCCGCGAGGTCGCGTCCGGTGATGCGCGCATGCGTCGGGCCTTGCGTGATCAGCTTCACATCGGACATGCAGATGCCGATAGCATCCACCCGCACGAGTATTTCGTCATCCTTCGGTCTGCGCAAGGGTAGGGAATCGACTCCATCCTTGCCGAAGTTCTCGACCCCGGCCTCTTTCATGCGCCACGCCAGATTGACCTCCGGCAGAGCCCCTTCAAGGTTCTTATATCTGCTCAATGCATCACTCATAGTCTTTGCTCTCCGCTCTCGGCTCTACGCTTCTTACTTGAACTGCTGCTTTCTGTAGTGCTCGTCCGGTCTGGTATAGATCCGCTCGACGTTCTCCCTGGTGAAGTAGTGAACGCCGCCGAAAACGTGCGCTCCGGCAAGCACTCTGCACGTCTTGCACCACATCGCGGTTATCGCCTCGACCTCGTGAGCGGTCTTGCCGAGCGCGATCAGGCCGTGGTTCTGGATCAGGATGACCTTCGGCGTGCAGCCGTGCTCCTTGATGAAAGCAAACGACCGATCACGAATGAGCCTCGCCAACTCCAGGCCCGGATCGACGTATTCGATGTAGATGGGCTGAATCCCGCAATACACGATCTCGTCCGGGAAGATACGGCTCTGAAGAATCTTCTCCGCGTTGACGCTGCACAGAAGCGAGTTCACCGCCGTCGGATGCGTATGCCCCACGAAGTTCACATCGGGCAGGCTCAACAGGAACGCGTGGAATGTGGTTTCGACAGACGGCTTCATCTTGTTAGCCGGGTCCGCGCAGACGGCAAACAGCGCGTCTTTGATCTCTTCGTCCGTCAGATCGCCCGCATCCAGGATCGCCAGCGCGTCCTCCGACTTCACCTTGACGAAGGTGTTCTCGTCCGACAGCGACAGATACTTCCCGCTGGCTTTGACATAGAATAGATCGTCGTTTATCCTCGCGGAGGTGTTGCCCTCGCCCAGAATCACATAATCGTTCTCAGGCTTGCCGAGCCTTGCCGACATAGCCACGAGTTCTCTTAGTACTGTCATCTCGTCCACGCCCCTGATACCTCCTGGCACACAAAAAACCCCGGCTCTGGCCGGGCCAAGGTTATTCTACAGCAAAGCTCGAACACCGTCTAGTGCAAAGCCACCGAACCCCGGCACGATTGCACACCCCACCGCACCCGGAGCTTTCCTTCCTGTCGTCCGAGTCCCCACTCCACGCGGGCCAAAGAAGACTGCCCAGTCCACGAAGGCGTACGAGGAGTCGCCAGTCCACGAAGGTGGACTTTGCACCATGTTGCCTCGAATTCATTCGAAGGGCAAAGAGGCCTGGCATCACTGCCTGGAATTCCTTCGAGGGACAAAAGCTCAGCCTTGAGCGCTGGTGGGTATAATGTCTCCAACTACTTGACCGGAGGAGACTATGCAGAGCTTTCCATACCTGATCATCGGAGGCGGCATGGCCGCGGATGCGGCCGTCAAGGGCATACGTGAAATCGACGCGGACTCGCCAATCGCTGTCATCGGCGCGGAACCCGACCCGCCCTACAAGCGTCCGCCTTTGACGAAGAAGCTCTGGCTCGGCAAGCCGGTCGATAGCATCTGGCTCCACACCGAAGACAGCGGGATCGACTTCATGCCTAACCGCAGGGTTGTCTCGATCGCGCCTCAAAACAAGCTGGTTACCGACGATCAGGGCAACAACTACTCCTTCGGAAAGCTTCTGATCGCAACGGGCGCAACTCCTCGACGCATGCCGATCGAGTCCGACGCCATCATCTACTATCGCACCTTCCAGGACTACAGGCGGCTCCGCGAACTAACGGAAACCGGCGAGCGGTTCGCGGTAATCGGCGGAGGGTTCATAGGCTCCGAGATCGCTGCTTCGCTTACAATGAACGGCAAGCACGTGGTCATGCTGTTTCCCGAGGACACCATCGGCGCGAAGATATACCCCTCTGACCTCGCACGCTACGTGACGGACTTCTACCGTCGGCAGTCGGTTGAAGTGCGTTCGGGCGAGACTGTGACGGGTGTGGTCAGCGCCAACGGGAGACATACGCTCACAACAAGCCTCGGCAGCAAGATCGAAGTTGACGGAATCGTGGCGGGGATAGGCGTAGAGCCCAATACCGCGCTTGCGTCCTCGGCCGGACTCCCAATAGATAATGGTATCGCCGTGGACGAGTTCCTCAACGCGGGGCATCCGGACATATACGCGGCAGGCGATGTTGCAAGCTTCCAGAGCGAGGCGCTTGGCCGCCGCGTGCGGGTCGAACACGAGGACAACGCGGTCACGATGGGCGGTTGGGCCGGTCGAGCGATGGCCGGCGACGCCAGGCCCTACACCCACCTCCCTTACTTCTACTCGGACATGTTCGAGCTTGGTTACGAGGCCGTAGGGGATACCAGCTCGAAGCTCGAGACCTACGCGGACTGGCAGGAGCAGTTCAGGAAGGGCGTTGTGTACTACCTCCAGGACGGTCGTGTCCGCGGTGCGCTCCTATGGAACGTGTGGGACATGGTCCCGGCGGCGAGGGAGCTGATCTCGCAGCCCGGGCCGCATACGCCGGAGTCGCTCAAGGGCCGGATCGCGTAGAAGTTACATTTTTCTTGACAATTTGGTGCTTGTCAGGTATTCTGCAGAGCGTTATGAGAGTACTGCGATATCTGACCATGGCAGCGATGATCTTCGGCCTGGCCGGTTGCGGCGGTGGCGGCGGCTATGGTGGCGGCAACGGAACTCCTAATCTACCTCCTGATGTGCCTCCGCCTCCGGTCATGACGCACAGATGGATGGGCGGCGTGATCAGTCCTACAAATCAGCTCGTTGCGCAGCTCGACATCGTGGAGCAGCCCGATGGCACGTTCGCCGGCACGTGGATGGGCACCGAGGATTTCCTCTCTTGCACCGGCGCGTTCGGTGTGGACAACTCCGTCACGCTCACGGTTGATCTCGGCAGTGAGACGCTTGTAACTTACACAGGCACTATAGAGCGGCATCCTGACGGACGCATTACTGGGACTCTTGGCGAGAACTCACTGATACTCAACAGCTACTAGTCGATGCTGGGACTGCGGATACGATACATGGGCCGCCTCCTCGGAGAGGCGGCCTTTTTGCTTGGTAGCGCGGCCCGCACTCGTTCTGCCACGGAAACAATGAAAGCCTGCCTTCCGGCTTCGGAGGTGCTGACCTCACACGCGGCTAAGGAGTAGGCATACAATTACGAGAGAGGGTTCTTCGACCATGCGTGCCGCCAAGGGTTTCGCAATCATCGGTTCCGGTTTGTGGGGCAGCCTCCATGCAAGGGTGTATGCCGAATCTTCGAGCGCTCGATTGGTCGCAGTGTGCGACGTTGACCAGGATCGCGCCTCGAAGTTGGGCTCCAAGTTTGGAGCGGATTCCTATACAGACCTGAGCAAGATGCTTCAGCGTGACGACATCGATGCCGTCTCTATCGTCACGCCGGATTTCGCTCACGCCGAACTTGCCCTTGCAGCTATCAACGCTGGCAAGCACGTCCTGGTCGAAAAGCCGCTTGCTACCACGAGCGCCGATTGCCGTCGAGTCATAGAGGCCGCGAAGAGCGCGAACTTGAAGCTCATGGTGGATTTCCACAACCGCTGGAGCCCGCCGTTCTGCCTGGCCAAGGAATCCATCGACGCGGGCGAAATCGGCTCCATTCGCCTGATCAGCTACCGGCTCAACGACACCATCTACGTCCCGACGAAGATGCTCTCGTGGGCGGGCAGGTCCACCGTTGCCTGGTTCATAGGCAGCCACTCGCTCGATACTGTCATCTGGCTCATCGGCGACAGGGTCAAGCACCTCTACGCTGTCGCAAAGAGCGTCGTGCTCAAGGACCGCGGCATCGACACGCCGGATTTCTACACCGTCACCCTCGAGTTCGAGAACGGGGCCGTCGCCTCAATCGAGAACTGCTGGATACTGCCCGAGAGCCTGCCGAACATATTCGACCTCAAGTGCGAGATCGTGGGCAGCGAGGGCGCGTTCTTCGTGGACGGCAGTTCCTACGGAATGCTTGAGAAGCACGCCGCCGGCAGGAACGTCCAGCCCGACACTCTGGTATTGCCCGAGGTGAGGGGCAGGCAAATGGGCTTTGCCGCCGAGAGCATCCGGCACTTCATCGACTGCGTGGTGGATGATACCGAGCCTTCAGTCACCGGCGAGGATGGGCTCTTGGTAACTGAGCTTATCGAGGCGATCGAGCGCTCGGCCGCATCAGGTCAGCGCGTGACTCTGTAGGACGCCTAAGCGGGGAGGGCGGGGCTGCGCCGGGCTAGGTGAAAGCCTGGTTAATGCGCATTATATAGCAAAATGACCGGAAGGCCTGGCCTACCCTCCGGTCGGAGAACGCGCTTGCGCGCGACCTCGTGCATATTATACCTGTTGTACCGGTTGTGATCAACGAATTCTAATACAGCTCGTCCTTAAGTTTTCGACATATTGCATGGTCGCTAGGGCTGCTCACAGACGCGCCCGCCAGCTATCGGCATTGTGTAACAGTTCACATGCCCCTGGCAGGCTCTTGACTGAGTCTAGTGTGTGCAAGCTCTGTGGCATGCGTGACGCCCTACCGACAAACCCTGTAAGTGGGATTGCGGGCCGCTCAGGGTATAGTGATCAGGAAATCTCATCCCCAAGGAGGCCAAAATGGCGCTCGAACAAGAGAAATGCGCGGCCTGCGAGGGCGTGGAAGACCGACTGCCCGACGACCAGACACGCGAAATGCTCTCACAGATACCCGGCTGGGAGATCGTCGATAGCACCATCCAGCGCACGTTCTCCGTCGGTGATTTTGCCGCGGCTATGCGATTTGCTAATGACATCGCTCCGATTGCTGAGGAGCAGAACCATCATCCCGACCTGCACGTCTCATACGGCAAGGTACGCGTTGAGCTGAGCACGCACAAGGTTGGCGGGCTTACTAGAAATGACTTCATCCTCGCGGCCAAAATCAACCAGCTCTGGGACACGAAACAGGAGGCGGCATCGATCTAAATGGCAAAGGACCTGGCGGGCAACACCGCCCTCATAACCGGCGGGGCAAAGCGAATAGGACGCACAATCGCGCTCGCTCTTGCCGACGCTCGAGTGAACGTGGTAATCCACTACCGTTCGTCCGAAAAGGAAGCCGAGAGCGCGGCTGAGGAGGTCCGCGCTCGCGGCGTCGATGCCTGGACCATCCAGGCGGATTTCGCCGTTGAGGGACAGGCCGAGGGCCTGATCGATCGGACGCTTGAGCTCTGCGGACATCTCAACATACTGATCAATAACGCCTCTGAGTTTCCCGAGGCCACATTCGACTCGGTCACCCGCGAGCAGTTCCTGAGGAGCATGGCAATCGATGCGTGGGCGCCGTTCGCCATCGCCCGCAAGTTTGCAGATCACCCTCACGCCCGGCACATCATCAATATGCTCGACACCCGCATTTCCTCCAACTATGACTGGCAGCATTTCGCCTACAACGCCGCCAAATACACCTTCGGGCTGTTCAACAGGATGATGGCCGTCAAGTTCGCGCCGGAAATCCAGGTGAACGCTGTCGCGCCGGGCCTGATCCTGCCGCCCGAAGGAAAGAGCCTCAGCTACCTCGAAGGGCTAAAGGGCGCCTTGCCGATGAAGAAGATCGGAGCGCCCGAGTACGTGGCCGACGCTGTGCTGTACTTGCTCAGAACGGAGTTTACTACGGGGCAGCTCATCTACATCGACGGCGGACGACATCTGCGCGAGGTTGGCGGTGGATAGGATTGTCATTCGCGATATTGCCCTCAGATGCATAATCGGCGTGTATCCTCACGAGCGGCACGAGAAGCAGGACGTACTGATAACCGTAGCCCTGTATGCCGACCTCTCGCGCGCGGGAGCGACAGATGACCTCCGGCATGCCGTTGACTACAAGGCCGTGAAGAAGGCGATTGTCGATCTCGTCGAGGGCAGCGACTATCAACTCGTGGAGGCATTGGCGCAGGCGGTTGCGGATGTATGCCTTGCGTTTGATCGGGTCGAGCAGGTCGATGTTACCGTAGAGAAGCCCGGTGCGCTGCGCTACGCCCGAACAGTGGCGGTCGAAATATCCCGCAGTCGAGGCGGCTGATGCCCCGCGTCTACATCGGCGTCGGATCGAATATCGCGCCTGAGAGTAACATCCCTGAAGCGCTTCGGAGGCTCTCCGAAAAGGTCCATATCAGGGCAATCTCGACGTTCTACCGCACGCCCGCGATAGGCTCGGCCGGATCGCCTGATTTCGTGGACGGCGTTGTCGCGGCGGATACGGATATCGCTCCGCGCGAGCTGAAGTTCGGAGTGCTCCGCGCGATAGAGGCCGCGCTCGGACGCGAGAGGACCGCCGACCGCAACGCCCCGAGAGTGATCGATCTGGATCTGCTTCTATACGGCGACCGCGTTATCCGTGAGCCTGATCTGGTCGTGCCCGATCCGGATCTGACAAAGCGGGCGTTTTTGGCGCTGCCGGCGCTTGAGCTTGATCCGAACCTGATGGTGCCTGGCACGCAAGCGAGGCTCTCGGACGCGGCAGCTTTGCTGGACAGCAGTGCGATGGTTCCCTTACGGCAGTTCACCGCACAACTGAGACAGGAGATAGAACGTGAACCGTGAACGAGTAGCGGAGCTTATCCGCGAACTCCTTATCGAGATCGGCGAAGACCCCGACCGCGAGGGTCTGAAGGCCACCCCGGAGCGTGTGGCCAAGTCCTACGAGTTCCTCACCAGGGGCTACTTCGCCAACGTCCCCGACATTACGGAGCGGGCCATCTTCACGCAGGATACCAACAACATGATCGTCCTGCGCGATATCGAGATATACAGCCTCTGCGAGCACCACATGCTGCCGTTCTTCGGCCGGTGCCATGTCGGCTACATATCCAGGGACAAGGTCCTCGGCGTCAGCAAGATCGCTCGCCTGGTTGACTGCTTCGCCAGGCGGCTCCAGATACAGGAGAGGCTTACTCAGCAGGTGGCGCGCGCGATTATGGACTCGCTCGATGCCGAGGGCGTGGGCGTCGTAATGGAGTGCCAGCACCTGTGCATGATGATGCGTGGGGTGGAGAAACAGAACTCGCTGATGACTACCTCCTCAGTGCTCGGCAGTTTCCACGACTCCGTCGGGACGCGCAATGAGTTCCTGACGCTGATCAGCAAGCACAGAGTAGGGCAGGGCAGCTAGCTGCGGCGCACGAGTGTAGGGGCGAAGCACTTGCAGACGAGATCGGGGATGGGAGAGATGCCTGCGTGCAAATGCTTCGCCCCTAAAGCGCGTTGTTGCTAGCCGCTAGGGTTCCGGCGCAACCGTAACGCTGATCGTGCCAAGATCGGTTGTCGGAGGCGCGATCACAACGCCCGTTACTTGCTTGACCGACACGCCGTCTGCCACTATCTCGATATCGTAGGTTCCCTGCTGGATGCAGCCGATCCTGAAGCTGCCGTCCTCCTGGACAACCGTGCCGGCGACCAGAGCGTCCGCCATGCCGATCTGCCCGACAGGATACACGTTGACTTCCACGCTTGCCGGTAGCGGAAGAGGATTGGTGCCATCCGTGAATGCCACGACGCCATTCACCTCCGCGGCGACGTTCACAGGCGACATGGACATCACAGGCTGCAGCTTGAAGTTGCCACTGCCGGGAGGATTCTCAATGAACGATCTGCTGGCGTCGAAGTCCAGCTTGATCGCCATCAACTGGCCTTCCGTGACCGTGAACTGGCCGTTGCACTTGACGCCAGTGGAACTCACGTTCGTAAGGTCGACCGAATGCGGTGTGCCATCGATGACTACCTGGGCATCCGAGAGCATTAGCCTCACCATCGTGTAGTGCCCTGCGGCAAGTGGCGCGTCCGCAAGAAGAAGCGGCTGGACACCGCTGCCGCTGTAGTCGAGGAGGTTCACCTCCAACGGGGTCTCGAAGGTCTTCACGGTCACCCAACCACCCCCGGCTTTGTGAACCTCGACGCTTGTGATCCAGATATTCACCTCATCCGCGTCGAGCGGAGCGTCGACCAGATAGACCCGTAGGCCTGTTGTCGTCGCACTGCCTCCTCCTCCACCTCCGCAGCCCGCCATTCCTATGGCCAGGATGCAGAGCAGGATTCCGATGGCCGGAAGCGACTTTCTGAAGCTGAGCATTGTTTCCCTCCGTTTGTCAGAGCTCGTCTGATTCCTTGGACGAGAAGACGCATCGATTGTGAGGCTCTCGCTCGCAACCGGGGAGACGCGGCTCTTCCGTCCACAATAGTACTTCCACCAGCGCAGGCAGAAAACTACTGGCGGAAGTGCTGTATTAGTAATCCGCTATAGGCCCGCCAGGCCGGCTCACTGCTATGACATTCCGGGCCGGCGTAGTGTTCCGTTCCTGCGTTCGATTCTTCGGCTGAACTTTCAAGGCAAACGCGTGGTTCCTGTTCTTCCGTGATTCCGCGTTCTCTCTCGAGTCCTGGCTGAACTTCCTTGCCTGATGCCGCGATATTTTGTACCATAAGAGCAGAGGCAGCATCAGTGATCGCCATTATCGACTACAAAGCAGGCAACCTTACCAGCGTCAAGCTCGGACTGGAGTATATCGGCGTTGAGTGCGAGATCACGAGTGATCCCCAGCGCATACTCGCGGCTGATCGGGTGATCTTCCCCGGCGTGGGCGCAGCCGGCGCCGCAATGGAGACTCTGAAATCCACGGGACTCGCGGACACCATCAAGACCGTCGTTAGCCGCGGCACCCCGTTTCTCGGCATCTGCCTGGGCACGCAGGTGATATTCGAGTTCTCCGAGGAGGACGGCGGCACCCCGTGCATCGGTCTGATTCCCGGCAGCGTCAGGAGATTTCCCGCCCCGGACGCCTCCCGAACCAGTGGCAGCCGCGGTTCGACTGCGCCGCCGTGGAAGATCCCGCAGATGGGATGGAACGCGGTGCGCATTGCCTGGCCGCACCCGCTGTTCGAGGGAATCGAGGACTCCAGCGAGTTCTACTTCGTCCACAGCTACTACCCGGCTCCGTCCGATGATTCCTACACGATGGGCGTCACCGAGTACGCCGGTGTTGGGTTTGCATCCGCGGTAGGCAAGCGGAATCTGTTCGCCACGCAGTTCCATCCGGAGCGCTCCGGCAGGATCGGGCTGCGGCTCCTCCAGAACTTCAGTAGGTGGACGCCGGCATGCTGACGAAGAGAATCATCCCCTGCCTGGACGTGCGAAACCGAAAAGTCACCAAGGGCGTCAGGTTCCAGGGCAACATCGACCTCGGCGACCCGATCGAGATGGCGGTTGCCTACAGCGAGGGCGGCTGCGATGAACTGGTCTTCTACGATATCACCGCATCGGCCGAGCATCGCCCGATAGACATCGAGATGGTGCGCGAGGTCGGGCGGGTGATCCACATCCCGTTTGCCGTTGGCGGCGGCTTGGAGACTTTGGACGACATGTACCGCGTGCTCGCGGCGGGCGCGGAAAAGGTGTCGGTGAACTCTCTGGCGGTGAAGAACCCGGAGATGATTGCCGAGGGTTCCCGGCAGTTCGGCGCGCAGTGCATCGTGCTCGGTATGGACCCACTCAAGACCGACGATCCTCGCTTTCCGAGCGGATATCAGGTCACCACGCGCGGGTTCCGCGAGCTCACCAACCTCGACGCGCTGGAATGGGCGAGGCGGGCCGAGGACCTCGGGGTGGGGGAGATCGTTGTAAACTCCGTCGATGCCGATGGCACCCGCGATGGCTTCGAGCTGGAGCTTACCCGCATGATCTCAACCAGCGTCAGCATTCCCGTTGTTGCCTCAGGCGGCGCGGGCACGCCTGAGCATCTGATCGACGTCTTCAACGAAGGCGCCGCCGACGCAGCCATCATCGCCAGTATGATCCACACCGGCGAGTATACTATCGCGCAAATCAAAGCCGATCTTGCCGCCAGCGGAGTCCCAGTCCGCCGCAAGTGGTGAGTAACAGGCCCCCTCAACCATAAGATAAGCCTCAATCCACGCTCGTCTTTCACCTGTGAACAACATTTAACTGAAGCTTCAATCTTTTGATGTACAGAAATGGCCATCTCGCCGTCTTATAATTATGGGGGACAAATTTCTGCGGGACGCATGGCCGGGGTTGGTCTCGAGGTTTTTCCGGTTCAGCCCGACCCCAATCTCAGGCAGGCTCCTGCCTCGTGTAGCTCCATCTGCAGCCGGGCAACATCCACCGCCGAAGGTGATATGCGCTCTCGTGCCGCCATCGCAGCGGCGGTCCCGGCGGCCTCTCCAACGGCCATGCAAGTAGACATCACCCGCGTGGCGGCGTGGGCTTCGTGGGTGGTGGATATGCATCTTCCGGCGACCAGCATGCCCTCGATGCGCCGCGGCACCAGAGAGCGATACGGGATGTCGTAGCAGTCGCCGCACCACTCCAGCGTGCAATCGTCATTGTCCGGGCTGTGCAGGTCCACCGGATAGCTGCCGATGGCGATAGTGTCGTCGAAGCGGCGGCAGCCAAGGATGTCCTCGCGGGTCATCACGTACTCGCCGACGATCCGCCGCGTCTCCCGGATGCCCAGGAACGGCGCGGTCCGGGCAAGATGGGCGTGTTCGAAGCCGGGGACATAGGACAGGAGGTAACGCATGATGACATCGATCTGTGCAGCAGCCTCTATCGTGCCTTCCGTGATGCTGCGCGGGTCTGTCCCATCGACGCCCTTGACCCGCGTCATATTGACCCACACCTCGTCCTTGTTCAGGCCGGTGATAAGGATGGTGCGGTCCGTGGGTATCGGCAGGCCCGAGGCACGGGCTTGGGCTACGAGCCTTCTCAGCCCCACCACGATGAAGCGTGGATTGCGGGCAAAGTATTCGGGCGGAATGTGGTCTACGTCGTAGGATGTCGGGTCGCTGCTCAGCGCTTGCCTGAGCTTCTCCGTGTCCACTCCCGCCACGCAGAACATCAGCGTTGGCGGTTGCATGCCGCCGTTGTCGTCGCCTTTCTCGCAGGGGACGCCCGCGCGGAAGGCAACGTCAGCATCGCCGGTGCAGTCTATGGTCACTCCCGAGAGAATCGCCTGCCGCCCGGACTTGCTCTCGGCGATGACGCCCCTGAGGCTATCGCCCTCTTTGATCACATCGGCGCAGGAGATCTCGAACAAGACCTCAACGCCGGCCTCGTGGAGCATCTTGAGGGCGACGTTAGGGGCGACATCAGGGTCGATCAGGGTGATGCTCACGTGAAGCGGGCAGGGCTGATGCCTGGCGGCGGCGCCGACATCCGCCAGCCTGTCGATAAAGCGCTGCGGCAGGCCCTTGATGATCTGCTTGCCCTTCTGGCTCAGGAATCCTAGGATGGGCAGCCCGATAGCCAGGTTTCCGCCGACAAAGCCGCGCTTCTCGATCAGGGTGACCTTCAGCGGGCGTGCATCACGCTGATCAGAAGGCCCCGGATCGCCGTGTCGAGCGGCAGCCAGTGCGGCCATAACTCCCGACGGGCCGCCGCCGACTACAAGCACGTCAGTCTGCGTCCGGACAGGAACCGGCCGGGCGGGTTCGTCGATGGAGCGCATCTCGCTCACCGCAGCGCCACCACCGCCGAGACGAAGAAATGATCGCTGGGGTATTTCCCGTCACGACTGTCGCGCAGGATTTCGGCCGCCAGCGGTTCGACCGGCCCACGGCAAAAAACGAAGTCCATCTTGCCGACGAATTTCTCGGGCGGCCTCTGGTCCGCGAACTTCATCCCGACAAACGCGTGATACGTGATGCCCGGCTCCTCCGGTCCGTGGACTGCAGCATAGGTGTCCACCCAGCCTCCTGACTTGATAATGTCCAGTGCCGGATTCGAGGCGTCGCAGTTGAAGTCGCCGGTCAGGAGCTGGGGCAGGTCATCGCCGAAGACCTGCGAGCCCTCCACCAGCACCCGTGCCTGGTTCTCTCTTGCTACCTGGCCGATGTGGTCCAGGTGGAGGTTCCACAGGCGGAACTCGTGGCCCGAGGAACGATCTCTAAGTTGGACCCAGTTGGCGAACCGCGGGCGAGCCGAATCCCAGGAGATCGAACCTGCTACGTGCGGCTGCTCCGAGAGCCAAAAGCCGCCGCCGGAGATCAGGTCGAAACGGGACCGGCTGTAGAACATAGCGTTGCACGGGCTGAAGTCGAGGGCGGGATTCTGCAGGCCGAAGCTGTCGTATCCCGTCAGCCCTGCACGCAGGTCCGAGTAGTGGACGATCTGGGCTTCTTGCACGCAGATCAGGTCGGCGTTCTGCGCCTTGATTACTTCCTGGCAGAATGCTTTGCGGTCGTTCCAGCCGTTGCCTGACTGGCTGTCGGCCGGCACGTCTACCCTGATGTTGCAGGAGAGTATCTTGAGTTTCTCAGGTTTGCTCATGCTGTTCTCCCATTCAGGCCGGACAGCCCGGTATTCGTAATGGACTTGCCGATGGCGCTCAGTTTATCTCGGAAACGGTCGATGCTGTTGTTCTGGGCATCACGTTCGACGTACTCGATGACGTTCCACCCGCGGTAGCCGTTCTCCCGCAGCGAGTCCACCAGCTTCGGCCAGTGGATGTTGCCTTCGCCGGGGATGCTGTGCTCATCCTTGCCTATAGCATGGTTGTCGTGTATATGCATCACGAACGTGCGGGAGGCGAGGGCGCTGCCGATCTCGATGACTTCACCTGCGAAGTTCGCGTGTCCGGTGTCGAAACAGACTCCTAGCTGATCGGAGGGGTGTCCTTCCAGCAGGCCCAGCAGATCGTTCGGCTTGCCCGCGAACCGGTGGGCCGGCATGTTCTCTACACAGAGCGCCATTCCGCATTCGGCTGCCACGGGGACCAACTCGACGAGGGCTTCTCTGAAAGCGGTCCAGTTGCCGTCCTCCCACTCCGCCCCGAGGCCGCGGCCTCTGACGTGTATTGTGGCGCTTCGGGAGCCGAACTGCTGTGCCACGCGGAGGGAATCGGCTACGTACTTCACGTCGGCCTTCCGTACTTCGGGGTCTGTGCTGCCAAGATCGGCGGTGTGGAACGGGGCGTGGAACGTGATTATGGCATCCGGCCAACCGGCCAGCGCGGCCTCGATCTCCTTCACGTGCGCCGGGTTTTCCGGCTCGAAGTGCCCCGGCTTGCAGAGGAGTTCTATGCCGCCGAAGCCCGCGTCTCGTATTGCCGCGATAGCCTGCCCGTGGGGAACGCCGAAGTATCCGGCGGTAGCGATGAGGAATGTCTTCAGTTCGTTTTTCACTTGCGCGCCTCTCGTATCTTGTATATGTGCACCGCGTTCGGCTTGAATGTATCGGTGATCGCGTCGTTGCTGACCTGGACGCTGCGGTTCTCGAACATCACTTCCGTCGTGCCGGATAGGCAGGGCCCGGAGAGCTTGATAGTGGCTTCCGGTCCCTCGCGCTTGGCGGCCAGGATGTAGATCTTGCCGTCAACGCGCCGGGCCAGATACTCAAGGTCGTCAGCGCCCTCCACCTTGAGTTCGATATCATCTCTGGGCGCGGTCAGTACTCTGTTGAGTTCTGTCCCTTTCTTGAACTCGGCAAGCAGCGGCTTCAGGACGTCGTACCAGTACGTCCAGTTCCAACCGTACGGGGCATCATTCTCGCTTAGCGCGAGCGGGAACCCGAACCAGTGGATGCCGCTCGCGCCGTTTATGAACGCCTGATAGGTCATGTAACGCTGCTGCTCGAACGTCGGCCTTACGAGCACGTTGCCTCGCTCCGGCAGCACGCCGCTCCACGTGACCTGCAAGACCATGAGTATCGGCTGCGAGTGGTTCACGACTTCGAGCATGCGCTTGGCGTAATCGCCCACTACGCTGAGGTTCTTGTTGGGCAGGTGCGAGTTCTTGCCCATCGGGACGCTGACGGGGTAGATATCCGCGCCGGACACATCGCCGCAGTTGTTGTAGGCGCGGAGTTCTTCGATCGTGTTGCGGGGAGCGTGTATCACGACCACTGGCCGGTCGGGATCGAGCTGCTTGAGGAGCTTGAAGCTCTTCTCCAATTCGGCGGGCGGCACCTTTCCCCACGCCGGTTCATCTGCCGTCTTCCAGAAGAACACGGCTGGGTTGTCCTTATACTGGTTGACGATCCTGCGCAGGTAGGCTTCCCTCTCGGGGTTTGCATCGTTCAGGCTGCACAGCTCCCTTAAGAAGAGCCATGCGCCGATGCCGCCTGCCCTGGCTGCTGCGGCGATTTCCTTAGCTACTTGCTCTTCGGTCTGCTTGTTCCAGGGGCCTTTTCTGGGGCCGCAGCGGAAGTAGTTTATGCCGCCGTCGGCAAGTTCCTTCCAGCCGTCTTTGCCGTCGGGGGTCTTGAAGTCCGCGGGCGGGCCCGGCGCAACGCCAAGGGGAAGGAACCTCTCGCCGTTGAAGGTGAGCGTGCGGTCTTTCTCGATTCCGATCTTCACAGGCCCGGCGGACGCGGCAGATGCGAACGCAGCCAGGCAGAGGAAGAGGACGAGCAGTTTCATCAGAGGAACCTCCACGCAAGAACAAGGCCAACGGCCGCCTGTTGCGTGCATTATAGGTTCATCCGCACATCATCGTCAACGCACGCGCCCGCACCTTCCCCCCTTACAAAGGGGCACTAGGCGAGCCGAATATGACTTCCCTCCTTACACAGGGGGACCAAGGCAAGCAAAATGACGTCCCCTTACAAAGGTGGGACCGAGGGGGGTGATTCCTATTCCCATCCTTACTAAGTCTGACGTGAGGCGAACCAGATATGACTTCCCCTTACAAAGGGGGATCAAGGCAAGAAAAATGACTTCCCCCCTTACGAAGGGGGGACCGAGGGGGGTAACGGCCTGCACGCCCTCAGCCCGACCGCACTAACCAGCCACTACAGCCACCCGTTGGCGCGCCAGATGTCGTACTCGTGCCGCCAGGTGTCCTTGTTGAGCGAAACCAGATGCTTGAAGCGCTCATGCATTGCCTTGTGGACCGGCTCCTGCTCGGGATACGCGCGCTTTTCTTGAATTGCGTTCACCAGGTCCCGCCCGAGCGCGAGAGCATCCTGCTGCGCCTGGTCGAACGAACCCGGAATGCTCATACCTGCGCCCGCGCTGCCCACCGCCGAGCAGCCCAGCCGCACCAGCACGCCGGTCAGGTAGTCGTTGACCATATCGAACTCAGGCCCGCCCGCCGTAGTCACGCAGCAGGCATACTTGCCGAGGAACTCCTGGCAGTGGATCTCGCTGGAAAGCCGGTCGAGCACTGACTTGAGCTGCGCGGTGACGGTGTTGAAGTAGTTCGGTGAACCCAGGACCAGCCCGTCGCACGCGAGCATCTTGCCGCGCACGGGTTCGAAGTCATCCTGGATGGGGCAATTGCCGCTGACGTGGCACGCTCCGCACGCCTTGCAGTAGCTGACCGCAACTTCGCTCAGGTCAACAAGCTCGGTATTGGCCCCGGCGGATACGGCTCCTTCCAGCACTTTCTCTATGAGCCTGCGCGTGCTGCTCTGCTTACCACGCGGGCTGCCGCATATAGCGAGTATTCGCATTGGTGTCCTCCGTTCGTTAGCACTGCTATTGCTACGGCCAGATGGGCTCTGCTGTTCCTAAGCGCACACGGGACGATAGATACTCCTGACTTCGCCGGGACGTCCTGCTTGTCCTTCAGTGCGCCTGCAGCCTGTGCTATAATGGCTCATCAGCATCGTAGAGGTGGAACATGGCCGACCGTCCGAATATCGTCATCTTCTTTACCGACCAGCAGAGATGGGACTCCGTTGGAGCCTATGGAGGCCCGATGGACCTGACGCCGAATCTCGACGCTGTCGCTCGCAAGGCGACCAAATTCGACGCCGCGTTCACCAACCAGCCGGTCTGTGCACCTGCCCGGGCCTGCCTGCTCACAGGCCAGCACGGGACGAAGCACGGAGTGTGGCGCAACGGCATCGGCATCCTGGACAACTTGACTCTGGCCATACACCTCGGCAATGCTGGCTATGAGACCGCCTACATCGGCAAGTGGCACCTTGCCCCGGGCAAGGAAACCGGCGCCGGCGCTGTGCCGCCCGAGCATCGGGGCGGTTTCGGCTACTGGGAAGCCTCGAACGTGCTGGAATTCACGTCTCATCCCTACGATGTGACCATCTACGATGGTAACGGCGACCCCATCCACATCATGGACAAGTACCGGCCGCACGCCATCACCGATCGCGTCGTCAACTTCATCGAGCGCGATCACAAGAGCCCATTCTTCCTGATGGTGTCTCAGATCGAGCCGCATCAGCAGAACGACTGGAAACGAATGGTAGCCCCGGACGGCTACGCCGACAAATACAAGAATCCTCACGTCCCGGTTGATCTTCGCAGCGTCACCGGAGGCGACTGGTATGAGCAGCTTCCCGACTACTACGGCGCGATTGCCGCCCTGGATGAGTGCTACGGCCGCGTGCTGAAGACCCTCGAGAGCCAGGGGCTAATCGACAACACGATAGTCGTATTCACAAGCGATCACGGCTGCCACTTCAGGACGCGCAACGGCGAGTATAAGCGGAGTTGCCACGATGCCTGCACGCACATTCCGTTCGTCATATCAGGCCCCGGCTTCAACAGGTCGATGGTTGTCCCGGAGGTCGTCAGCCTGATAGACCTCGCTCCGACGCTGCTTGACGCAGTGGGGCTGCCGGTGCCGAAGGAGATGCAGGGCAGGAGCCTGATGCCGCTCGTTGACCGCAAGATAGACGACTGGAGCAACGAGGTTCTGATCCAGATCAGCGAGTCCATGGTAGGTCGCGCAATTCGCACCGAGCGTTGGAAATACTGCGCGGCGGCGCCGGAGAAGCGCGGTTCGGTCGACCCGGACAGTGAGCAGTACGTCGATTACCAGATGTACGATCTCTTCGCCGACCCGCACGAGCAGGTCAACCTGATCGGCCGATCGGAGCACAAGGACAAGTGCGCGGAACTCCGCGAGCGTCTAAAGAAGCTAATGGTCGCCGCCGGCGAGAAAGAGCCGGAAATCATCCCGGCCAAGCTCTACGCCTGCTAATCAGCGAAGTCAGCATCCTGATTTGGCCGAGGAGAAGTCAGCATCCTGAGCCTGTCGAAGGGTCGCTGACTTCGCCGTGCAACGTATCCATTGTGCTGCGCCAACACGTAGTGGTAATCTTGAAATGGCGCAACGCCGGAATCTCAGGCGCCAGGGAACCCAATGAAACCGTTCTCTTTGCTCATCAAACCTGCATCGGCTGACTGCAACCTCCGTTGTCCATATTGCTTCTACCTGAGCCGCAGCCTGCTTTACCCTGAGTCGGCGCGCCACCGGATGTCGGACGAAGTCCTTGAGAAGCTGGTGTCCAGCTATATGGCGACTCCGCAGGATGTGTATGCCTTCGCGTGGCAGGGCGGCGAGCCTTCGCTGATGGGCGTCGAGTTCTACCGCAAGGTCGTTGCGCTCCAGCAGCGCTACGGCAGGCCCGGCGCGGTCGTGTCCAACAGCTTCCAGACCAACACGACTCTCATCGACGACGAATTTGCCGCGCTTCTCGGCGAATACAGGTTCCTGGTCGGCGTCAGTATCGACGGCCCGGAGGACATCCACGACCACTACCGAAAGCACGCCAACGGACGCGGCTCTCATGCCGAGGTGCTGAGAGGCATCGAGTGCCTGGAGCGCCACAACGTCGAGTACAACACCCTCTGCCTGGTCACGCCCGCCAACGTGCGCCGGGCGAGCGAGGTCTACCGATACTTCCGAGGTCGCGGGATTTTCTACCACCAGTACATCCCCTGCATCGAGTTCGACGACGACGGCAAGCCGCTGCCGTTCACGATCACCGGCGAGCAATACGGCGACTTCCTCTGCGAGCTGTTTGACGAGTGGGTCAAGGAGGACACCCGCAAGGTCTCGGTCCGCCTGTTCGACTCGATCGTGCAGGTGCTGTTCGACGGCACGGTTACGTCCTGCCACATGGGCGGCGACTGCAGGCAGTATCTTGTCGTGGAATATAGCGGCGACATCTATCCCTGCGACTTCTTCGTCTACGGCGACAGGAAGCTGGGCAATCTGCTCCACGATTCGTGGGAGGACTTGCAGGGCTCGCCGGCCTACGAGGAGTTCGGTCTCCAGAAGTCGCAGTGGTGCGAGGAGTGCGCCTCGTGCCTGTGGTCGGGGATGTGCATGGGGGACTGCCTGAAGTATCGCTCAGTGGATGCGCCCGGCGGAAAGAAGAGCTGGCTCTGCGCCGCGTGGAAGCAGTTCTACGCCCACGCGATGCCCACGTTCACGCGCCTGGCCGAGGAAGTCCGGCAGGAGATCCAGCAGCAGCAGATGTCCGAGCTGGCGATGATGCAGCAGAAACCCGGCCGCAACGACCCGTGCCCATGTGGCAGCGGTAAGAAGTTCAAGAAATGCCACGGCCAGGGCCTCTGATCACACCTTGCGCACTGAGTACGTAGGCGCTAAGCAGGTAAGTAGTAACCAGGCAAGCATTGAGTAGGTAGGCAGTAAGCAGCGAAATCAGCATCCTGAGCTTGTCGAAGGGTCGCTGATTTCGCCTCCCAAAGCCAAACTGCTACAACCCGAGCCTATCGAACTGCTCCGGCGGGCAACCATCCTGCGTGATCCTGTCCTTCAGCTTCCTGCGCAATGCCGAAACCGCCGCGGGCTGCTCATCGATCACGTTTCGCTCCTTGAACACCGTGTCATCGCGCCGGTAGAAGATCGACGGCATTTCAAACTGCGCGGGTAGGGGATGCCGCCATACGGGGCAGTCTACGCCGGGGATGAACTTGCCCGCTGTCGCATCGGGGCAGAGTCCTCGCATCGTCGTTGAATACCAGTAGAGCGGCGCGTGCTTGTTGGCCCCCTGAGAGAGCACCCACTCGCCATCGGTGCAGCAGATTCCCGCTCCGAACATGCCCCAGTAAGCGAGGTCACGCTGCCCCTTCTCACCCGCAAGCAGCGGCAGAATCGACCGCCCATGCGGCGCAGAGGGCGACGGCGATCCCAGCGCGTCAAGCACAGTCGCGTAGATGTCCACCGCGCAGGTTATTGCGTCGATTTGCTTGCCGCCGTTCATCATATCCGGGTGCCATGCAATGAGCGGGATGTTGGCGTGGCTCAAGTAGTGCGGGTGTTCCTTGCCGAATGGCACTCGCATAGTGTGATCGCGCGCATCGTCGGTTATCTCATCGAGTGACTCAATCGCTTCCGCAAGGTCGTGCCCATGGTCGGTTGTGAGGATGACCATCGTGTTGTCCCACAGCCTATGCCTGTCCATCGCCGCCCACACCTGTCCGAGCGCCTTGTCCAGCATTGTGACCTTGCCCTGATACTGCGCGCGGATGAAGGCCAGCTCACCCATTGAGGTATTGCGTAGGAACTCCAGCCGCTGCTTCTGGTCCTGATATGGCGGCCAGCACGTATAGCTCGGGTCTAGATCGTCCGTATACATCGACCGATACGGCTCCGGCACGTGGAAAGGCTCGTGGGCATCGAAGCTCTCGATATGCAGGAAGAACTTGTCCTGATCGTGGTTTGCATCGATCCACTCCGCCGCCGCCTTGAACACCTTCGGGCTGAAGAAGTCCTCCTCGCTCTTGAAGCTGGCGACGTTGCGATAGTACCTGCTGCCCCATCCTAGGCGATGCTTGTTAATCGCCTTTACCCAATCGGGCTCACTGGGCTGCTCCGCGGTCTTCCACGGATCGCACTCGTGCCCGCGGATCAGCTCGCATCCGTTGAAGCTCTCGATGTAACCGTGCGCTCCGTTCTCCCAGTAGTGGTAGTGGTCCGTCACTATCTGCGTGACCGCGCCTAGCTCGGCGGCCCTGCGAGCCAAGGGCTGATCGAACGGCTCCAGGTGTCCCCAGCCTCTCCAGAGGAACTCATGCCGGCCCGTCATCAGTTCCCGTCTGGCGGGCATACACGGCGCCGAACCGATGAAATGGTTGGTGAATGTCACCCCGCGCGAGGCCAGTTCTCCTATGTTCGGCGTCTTGACGCTGTCGCACCCATAAGGTGACAGGTAGTGGCGGTTTAGGCTATCTATGAGTATCAGGATGACGTTCATCTCAACGGTTCTCCCGGCTGATCAGGCTGCTGCCCCAGTCTATCACACCGGCAACACGCATACAAGCAGCAATGAACCGCCCCGGAGCATCCTGAGCTCCGTCGAAGGACGCTCCGGGCGGCGCGCATGGGTAAGCCATGCACAAGCGCGAGGGAGGTTGCAATGGCATACATACTGCTTCACCACAAGGTAGCCGACTACCACAAATGGAAAGCCGCGTTCGATGCCACCGAATCCACCCGGCGGGAATGCGGATCCAAGGGCGGCTACGTACTTCGCAACATAGATGACCCCAACGACATCTGGGTCCTGCTTCACTGGGAGGACGAGGCGAGCTTACGAACGTTCTTCCAGACCATCGAGATGCAAAAGTCTCTGCGGGATGCCGGTGTTCAAGGAGACCTGGAAGTCCATTATCTGGAGGCTGCCGCGAAACCCTCTGTATGACGCAGGATTCCGCCGCCTGCCTGTCGAAAATAGCAGAACTACGAAAATCCAGGGGGCTTCACATGGCGCGTGTATACAACTTCAATGCGGGCCCGGCGGCGCTGCCGCTTGAGGTGCTCGAAAAGGCTCAGGCCGAGATGCTGGATTTCGCCGGCACCGGAATGAGCGTGATGGAGATCAGCCACCGGTCCAAAGACTTCCAGGCCGTTATCGACGCCGCGGAAGCTAAGGTCCGCAGCTTGATGGGAATATCCGACGACTATGCGGTGCTGTTCCTGCAGGGTGGGGCGAGCCTGCAGTTCGCAATGATCCCGATGAACCTGCGCCGCGAGGGCAAGGCCGCCGACTACATCGATTCCGGCAGTTGGGCTTCCAAGGCCATCAAGGAAGCCAAGGTCAGCGGCGCTACCAACGTTGTATGGTCCGGCAAGGAAGAGAACTACATCCGGATGCCGAAGCAGAGCGAACTGAAGCTCACGCCCGGCGCGGAGTACGTTCACATCTGCTCGAACGAGACGATCGGCGGTATTCGCTATGCTGAGTTCCCCGCGACGGAGGCTCCGCTGATCGCCGACATGTCCAGCGAGATTATGTCCCGCGTGATCGATGTCAACAAGTTCGGCATGATCTATGCGGGCGCGCAGAAGAACATTGGGCCGTCAGGCTTGGCGTTGGTGATCATAAGAAAGGACCTGATCGAGCGCACACCCGAGTCTACCCCCATTTTCCTGCGCTACGACACTCACGCCAAAGAGGGCAGCCTGTATAACACTCCGAACACCTGGGGTGTCTACTTCGTCAAGCTTGTGATGGACTACATGGAGTCGCTCGGCGGCATCCCGGCCGTTCAGAAGATCAACGAGGCGAAAGCCGCCGCGCTCTATGAGGTGATCGACTCCAGCGACTTCTGGCGCTGCCCCGTCGAGAAGGAAAGCCGGTCGATTATGAACGTGGTCTGGCGGCTGCCGAGTGAGGAACTCGAGGAGCAGTTCGTCAGCGAGGCCAAGAAGGCGGGAATGATCGGCCTCAAGGGCCACAGGTCGGTCGGCGGAATCCGCGCGAGCATCTACAACGCCGTGCCCAGAGCTGCCGTGGACGCTCTGATCTCCTTCATGAAGGACTTCGAAGCCAAGAACGGCTAGGCTCTGACAAACAAGCACAACCGAGAAGCCCGGTGCGTTTCGCGCCGGGCTTTTCTGTTGTTCGGCAACCTCGCAACCTCTTCAGTGGCGAAACCCGTATAAATACTGGTAAAGCTGGGCACCCAGGCATGCCATAAGAACAATTGGTAGCTTCGGCTGCCTGGAGGAAACATGAACAGGCGATTTGCTATCTATAGGCTCGGTCTGCTGGTCTCAGTCTTCGTGGCGCTGCTTGGAACGGGGGCGCTGGCCGCTTCCTGGAGCGCGTTCACCGAGGCGGAGTTCAGTGGCATAACTTTCGATAAACCCTTGCAAGTGGATGTGCTGGATTACACCATCACCATCGACCCGAATCCCACCATTACCGTGGGTGGAAAGACGTATGAGATCGACTGGGTGCAGTCGTTCTACGTCCTCGCCGCCGAGCCGGGCGGTACTTTCGTAGCCACAGACGGTCAGGGCAATATGTGGAGTTGGGACAGCAAGACGAGCGGCGGCGGGCAGATTTCCGGCTGGACCGGGCAGGGCAACAACAGGCTCCGCCCCGGGCAATCCGGCACGTTCCATTTTGCGACGTTCGACCCCAAAGGCCACCCGTTGGCTGCCGGTTTCCACGTTGCCTACCGCGATGGGGATGATGTAATCACAGGCTGGTACAGCTTCCGTACTGGGTTCCACAATTCGATGATCCCGGAGCCGTCCCCGATGGTCTGTTTCGGCGTGGCCGGCGTTGGGATGCTTGGCCTTGTCCTTCGGCGCAGACGGGCAACCCAGAACTGACGCGGGCTGATTACTGAACTCGCTGCACGAGTCCCGGCTGTCCTTCCTCGCCGCTTATGCGAAATCGCACGGGTAGGAATCTCTCCACGACCGCTGTGTTAGTCAGCAGGTGTCGAGTTATCCGCGATGTGGTGAACTCCGAGTTGCCTTTCGCAAGCGCCATCGGGATGATCAACTGATCGGCCAGGTGCATGTCTATGGCCATTCCCGATGCCAGGTGCTCCTCCAACTCGTCACATGCTTCGTCCGCCACCTTCTCGGCTCGCTTTCGCAGTTCGCCAAGCGACTGAAATCCGGCGCGGCCTGCCTTCAGCAGGATGAAGGTGAACGTCCCCGGCCCACCGGAGGGGTATTGCGCCAACTGCGTATCAAAGTGCAGGCCCAGTGCCTTCAGGCGGGCGGAGGCGGTAGCGAGCTGCCGCTCGGCGATACTCTCCGGCAATCTTGAGACAGCGGAGAGCAGCTTGACGTGTTCAGGTGTCTCTGGTTTCGTCCACGAGACAGGCGACAACTCGTCGATCGCAGGTATATCGGCCCTTATCTCACCGCCGCCTGCCGGATAGTAGCCTGCCTTCACCATCGAGTAGTGGCACCGCAGGCCCATCTCCGCAACCGCCGGCAGGAAAACGTGGTCGATGTAGTTGCTGGATGGTGCGTGGGTGTTATGTGTGCCGCCCTTGATCGTCACGTGGCTGCTCTTGCCCGTGAAGGCCAGCGGCCACAGGATCGTCTGCAGCACCATGTTGGTCGATCCGGCCGATGACCTGACCGCGGAGACATCGAGGTCGTACTTTCCCGGCTTGATCCTGCCCGGCCGGAACGTAAGCTGCCTGGAATCGACGGCTCCGCCGGTCAACTCGCCGCCGCATATCTGAGCGACCGCCAATGCCGCCGTTAGGTGCTGAGGTCTCAGCCCTGGTTTGCTTCTGTTCGCGCGGATGTTCTCGATCGTGACGCTCTCGCCCGTGATCGCCGCCAGCGAGAGGCTCGTCCTCAGTATCTGCCCGCCGCCCTCGCCGAAGCTGCCGTCGATAGTGATCATTGGCTACTGATCCTCTGGTTCGGGCAGATCCCGCCACACATTGGTCTTCGGGCTGTCAATTGCCTTCCTGATCTGGGCAGCAGTGATGGTCTCCACATGCTTGCTAGTGTAGCCGTCGCAGTACAATCCACAGGAAAATCTGATGTCAGTGGTCCCATCCCCAGAGAGACCCGCGACGATGACCTGAAGTGAGGTGTTTGGATGTAGCACAATGCCGGGCTTCGCGCGATAGTAGGCAACATCCTCTCCATTCTGATCAAGGCTCCGCCTGTGCTCGAAATCCGCTCTGAGCCGCTCGTCTTGGGACTGACCACCCGGCCGGAATCCTTCGTCTGGCCAAAGGGCGACTGCGGGATATATCGCCGTTCCGCTCCCGACGTTCTTGAGCCAGAACACCGCTACGAGGGGTGGTTCCTTAATATGGTGAGGATTACAGCGAACGTACCAGTTGAGTTCGAGTTTCGGGTGTGGCCTACGCCCATATCTATCGGCGACCATATAGGCTGGCATGGGGTGGAAAACATCACCACAGCGGTAATAATAGCGGTGCTGCTTTCCCGCCGTTGCCATCTGCGGTTCCCCTTGCCCCAATGGAATGTAGCTGACTATGCAGCCGGCATCTGCATCGTCCGGCAGTGGAATCTCTTTGTGCTCGACACCTGTTACTCCCGGCGAGGCGACCTGCGGGGTATTGCTCCGAAGATCGGATAGGAACCGCCGTAGGCCCTTGATGGGCTTCAACTCGGTTGCGGCGTCTATCTTTTCGGCTTCATCCATCCTTGCGGATACTCCCCAGACGAGAACGCCGCCGCGGGAGTTGGCGAATCCGCTGAGTGCCTCACCAAGGCTACGTTTGTCGTCGCCTTGCATAGGTGCACTACCTTTGCTGGCTTCCTTGAACTCAAGGATCTCCGATTCCGGACAGCGTTCAGCGACCCATGACTCGAGAAGCGCGACACCGCCCTCCACAATCTGATCAAAAAGCTCCTTGGCTGAGTCCATGCGTACTCTACTTCCTCCCCATGCCTGGCAGATGCACTTCCGCGGCGATTGTCGCGCCGGTGTCGTCACGAGCGGTCAGGTAGTAGGGGGTTGTTGGCTCGGGTGCGTCGGCAGTCCACGCGCCGTCTTTGGCTTCCAGAGGCGTCTGCTTCCAGGTCGCTTTCTCGTAGTCGGTCCCATCAGCGGTGAATATCGATACCTCGGTTACCGGCCTTGCGCCGGTTGCCGTTACCTTCAGCTTCCCTGCTGCAGTGGCGAGCTTCAGCTTCGGCAACTCGCTGCCGCTGCGGAGCGCCCAATCGAACCACTTCACCACATTGGCCTTGCAGGAATCGTTAAGCGCGTGGCTCATATTAGGGGCCAGGCACAGCGCCTTCTCGCACTTCGCGTTCTGATAGGTCTTCAGGAACGGGCGCAGCGGGTAGTAGCCGTCCTGCGTAGCCGCTACGAAGAGCGTCTTGCCGCTCTGAGTCGTCAGGTAGCTGGAGGGATCGAAGTATTCCCGCCAGCTCTGCACCTGTTTCGGCGTAAGGTGCTTCATATTGCCGTGCGCCAGCCAGCAGCTTTCCTCGGTGATGTAGCCCGCGCCGTAGATCGTGCAGGCTGCGCTGATGCGGTTGTCGATGCCGTTCGCCACCAGCGTGATCACGCCGCCCCATGATGACCCGACAACGCCGATCCTGTTCGGGTCCACCTGGTTGGAACTCGCCATCACCGAGACCGCGCGGACCACGGAGTTTACTGCGGAGTAGAGGAATGAATCGGTAGGGGAGGGCGTCATCTTGAATATCAAGTCGTCCTGCATGTCAGGGCCTTCGGACCGGGACCCTTCGCGCCGGGGGCCTTTGCCCGGCAAGTCCATGGATAGGGCCGCGTAGCCGCGCGACGCCCATTCGACCGCGGCCGTCCTGTCAGCCCGGCCCGTGCCGCCGTGGACGATTATGATCCCCGGCAGCTTCGCGCCGACATTCGAGGCGGGGTAGGCGAAGTAGGCGAATATCCGCAGGGGCCGCCCACTCGGGCCGGGGCTGTCGTAGAAGATCTCCTGGCAGGTCACTTCGCCGTTCGGAGTCTTCTCAGTAGACTGGGCGCTCAACTCTATCTTTGGAGGGGTGCGTAGTTGGGCAACTTGCCAGAACGAAGACGTAATCGGGGATCCCGCGCTTGCGCTACGGCTGCCGAACGTGCTGTCGAAGCCGCCGAATCCGGACAAGTCACCGTTCTGCCCGGTGCCGAGCCCTCCCGTTCCCCCGCACCCTGCCAGCGCGGCGCAAGATAGCATTGCTAATCCGATAAGAAACCTGTGCATAGCGGTAGCCTTTTCAGAACGCGAAAGCCAGAAAGCTGGAACCCGGGAATGCTGCAGCTCTTTCCTAGCCTTCTCCTTGTCGCGTTCGGGTTCCTAGTTCCCCTGCCTCCAGCCTGACCACCGGCGTCGGCTTGCGGACGTAGAGCGGGCTGAGTGTCATCGCGTCATCCACATCGCCCGCCACGAGACGCCTGCCTCCGAGTTCGATCAGCGCCGCCCCGCGGGCGAAGTCATCGCACGCAGGCGCGAGCGCCGCCTGGTCACCCATACGTGCTGATATTGTTTCCCAGTTTCGCCGCGCGCCAGTGCCGGCGAACCGCACAGGCCCTTTGCCGGCAAGCGCATCCACTATTTCATTGACGGGAGCGACTGCGTAATCTGTCACCCGCTTGCCCCGTTGAAACAGCGCCCAGTAGGCCTCATCGGCCCGCGCGAAGATCATAGGACACACGAACTCCTGGCCGCACGATGCCCCGTGAGCTATCGCGTCCAGCGTGCCTATTCCGACTATCGGTTTTCCGAGCACCCACGCGAGCGACTTCGCGGTTGTAACGCCGATGCGCAGACCCGTGAACGAACCCGGCCCGAGCGACACTACGACGCCTTCGAGCGCTTCCTTCTCGATGCCGCTGTCGGCCAGCATTGCGTCGATATTCGGCAGCAGCCGCCGCAGCAGGTTCATCTTGTGGGCGAAGTGGTACTCCGCCACGAGCTTCGAATCCTGCCCGAGGGCCAGCGTGCATATTTCCTGTGATGAATCGATCGCTACCAGCATGTAACCTCCCCCGGCCCCTCCTTTGTAAGGAGGGGAGAGGTTTGCTTCCTCAAGTCCCTCATTCCTCAGGAGGGCAGAGGGTTTCGATCAGTTTCGCGACGCGGTCGGACTGGGTCTCAAGCGTCAATTCGCGCTCGGTATCGCCCACCATCCGCAGCGTTATATCCAGTCTGTCCTTGGGCAGCAGCGACTCCATCCTGTCTGCCCACTCGATTATCGTAACGCCATCGCTGTAGATATACTCATCCAACCCGAGTGTCTCGATCTCCTCCTCGCTCGATAGCCTGTAGAGATCGACGTGGTACAGCGGCACCGCGCCGGGGTGCTCGTGGATGAGCGTGAAGGTGGGGCTGTGGATATCCGCCGCCAGCCCGAGCCCTATCGCAATCCCGCGCGTAAGCGTAGTCTTTCCCGCGCCAAGGTCGCCGAACAGCGCCACGACATCTCCGGGCGAGAGAAGCTTCCCCAGCCTCTCGCCCAGTCCTGTAGTCTCCTCAGCGCTGGTTGTAGTCATTACTTGTTTCATGATCTGCCTAAGCACGGAAACGAAAAAGTCAGAAATAGAGAAGACTACTTCCTTTCTGTAGCTGTTTCTCCTGATTTACGGGCTTCCATGCTGAAGTGAGCTAGAAATGCTCCCAGGAGCCGCCGATTGCTTCCTCAGTGCCGTTGCTATGCACGAGCACAGCGCCCTGGCCCGGCACAATCTCTCCAATTACCCGAGCTGTGGATCCCGTAGACGCTATCGCCTTAGCTATCTCAGGCGCATCCTTCGGGTCGCAGGTGAGCAGCAGCTCATAGTCCTCGCCGCCGCCCGCCGCGAGCATCACCGGGTCCATATCCAGCCTTGCCGCCGCGATGTGCAGGTCCTCGGAGATCGGCAGAGCGTCCGCGATCACCCTTGCTCCGACCTTCGAAGCCTCGCAGAGCTTCCTCAGGTCTGCAGCCAGCCCGTCGCTGAGGTCCATCATCGCATGGACCTTACCCGTCGCAACCGCCGCGCGCGCCTCGTGCACCCTCGGCTCCGGCTTCAGATGCGCGAGCACACAGGCCTCGCTGCCGCGACCAGCCCATTCGCCGATTTCTGCCTCCGAGGCGGCACGAGCCATGGAACCGTGCTTGCGAGACCATTGCCCCCCTTGCGAAGAGGTGGTGGTCTGCTCCCCCCCTTGCGAAGAGGTGGCGGTCTGCTCCCCCCCTTTCAAAGGGGGGGCCAGGGGGGGTAACCCGAATCTGAGCAGCAGTTCCAATCCTGCCCGCGAATCGCCGATCGTATTGGTCACCATCACGGCATCGCCCGGCTTCGCGCCGTCCCTGCGAGCGACCCTGTCCGTCTCCACGGTCCCGAGCTGCGTCACGTTGATCACTATTCCAGCGCTGCTCGCAATCGTATCGCCGCCTGCGATGACGCTTCCGTACTTCGCGGAAACATCCCGCATTCCATCGTAAATCGCCTCGACCACGCTCACGTCAACATCAGGCAGCCCGATGGAAACAAACGAATAAGCCGGCACCCCGCCCATCGCAGCAATATCCGATATGTTCACAGCCGCGCTCTTCCAGCCGAGCAGGTACGGCTCGTTAATGTCCATTCGGAAGTGGGTGTTCTCGACCAGCAGATCAGCCGTGACAATGATGAACCCATCGTCCGACCGAATCAGCGCCGCATCGTCACCGATCCCAAGCGCAAGCGCCCCCGCGCCCGAGGCGTCACTCGCGCCATACTTCTCGCTTATCAGCTTGATCAAGGCGGCTTCCCCGCCCAGTTCGGAGATTTTCATGAGGGAGCCTTCCACAGCAGCACCAACGCGCCGCCTAGCCACGCGGCCAGCGCGGATGGCAGAGAGAGCATCCAGAGTGACCACCTGCTCTCGGTGGCGTTGTCCTCAGACTCTCAACCATCAACCCTGAACCCTCAACGCCTTCCGAGATACTCCTCCACGACCTTCATCGCGCACAGCTCGCCGCACATGGAGCATACATCATCGATGCCGCCGGAGCGCTTTTCGTAGATGGCCTGGGCTTTGGCCGGGTCGATAGCGAGCTCGATTTGCTTCTTCCAGTCGCGTGCCTTGCGCGCCTTCGCCATCTCGCGGTCCCACTCAGCCGCGCCGGGGATACCCTTTACTATGTCAGCCGCGTGCCCTGCGATTCTTGCGGCGATCACGCCTTCGCGCACGTCTTCCATCGTCGGCAGCCCGAGGTGCTCGCTCGGTGTCACGTAGCAGATGAAGTCCGCCCCGCTCATCGCTGCTATCGAGCCGCCGATAGCCGAGGTAATATGGTCGTAGCCAGGCGCGACATCCGTCACGAGCGGCCCGAGCACGTAGAACGGCGCGCCCTCGCACAGGCGTTTCTGAATCTGCATATTCGCCCCGATCTGATCGAGCGGCACGTGCCCCGGCCCCTCGACCATCGCTTGCACCCCGGCCTCGCGCGCCCGCTTAACCAGCTCGCCGAGTATGATCAGCTCCTGGATCTGCGCCCGATCCGTTGCATCCGCGAGGCATCCAGGCCTGAACCCGTCGCCGAGGCTCAGCGTAATGTCGTACTCCCGCGCAATCGCCAGCACGTCGTCATATCGCTCGTAGAGCGGGTTCTCCTTGCCGTTGGCAAGTATCCACTTCACCAGAAACGCGCCGCCGCGGCTGACCACGTCCGTCACGCGGCCCTGATCTCGCAGGCGGTTGATCGACTCCATGGTGATCCCCGAGTGCAGCGTCATGAAGTCCACGCCCTGCTTTGCCTGTCGCTCGATCGTGTCCAGCAGATCGTCCGCCGTTATCCTCGTGATCGCCCCGCTGGCATCGACCACATCAACCGCGCACTCGTAGATCGGCACGGTCCCGAGCGGCACCGGGCAGCGCTCCAGCATCACCTTCCGGATCGAGGTCAAATCGCCGCCGGTCGATAGATCCATTACTGCGTCCGCGCCTGCGTCCAGCGAAGTCTGCAGCTTGACAAGCTCATCCTTGATATCCGGAAACGCAGCCGACGTGCCGATATTGGCGTTCACCTTTGTGCGCAGGCCGAGCCCCACGCCTCCCGGCCTGTCCAACTGCCGGTTGACGTTCTTGGGTATCACGACCGTTCCTTCGGCCACGCGTTTCATGAGAAGATCGATATCGATCCTCTCATCGCGGGCTACTTGCTCCATTTCCGGAGTTATCTTGCCCTTCCGGGCCTGCTCTAGTTGCGTCATTCTGGTTTTCGGGAACAGATCCAAACACGGAACCACGGAATCGCGGAATCACGGAAGGGACTTTGTCTAGTTCCTTTTCGTGGTTCCTCCCCTTCCGTGTTATCGGTGTGAGAGTCTCTCAGGGCCTGCTCCCGAACCTCCTTATCAGTTGCTGTGTTGCTTGTGTCATGTCAGCCGCGCAGACCACTGCGGACACCACCGCCGCGCTGGCTGCGCCTGTATCGGCGATCTCCGCGATGTTTGTGGCACCGATCCCACCTATCGCCACCACCGGCAGCTTCACGCTCGCGCACACTTCGCGCAGCGTCCGCAGTCCCGACACAGGCCCTGCGTCAGCCTTGGTGTAGGTCGGAAACACCGGCCCGAAGCCGACATAATCGGCCCCCAGCTTTTCCGCTTCCAGCGCCTGCTCCAGCGAATCGCACGATAGCCCGATGATAGCCTCCGGCCCGAGTATCTCCCGCGCAGCCGGAACCGGGATGTCCGTCTGCCCCACGTTCACTCCGTCCGCCTGTACAGCCGCGGCGATATCGACTCTGTCGTTCACGAAAAACAGGGCCCTTGCGTCGGCGGTCAGCATACGTATCGCCGAAGCGGCCTCGTAGAAGTCCCTGTCCGATGCTTTCTTATCTCTTATCTGGATGATCCTCGCTCCGCCGGCAATCGCCGCCCGCGCTATCTCTACGTGCGTCCTGCCGGGGCAGATCTCCTCATCCGTTATCACGTACAGTCCTTTGAGCATGTCGTCTAACACTGAACCACGGAATTGCGGAATCACGAAAGGGTCTTTGTCTTTCCTCGTTTCCGTGATTCCGTGTAGGTTCCTTCTCCAAATGCACAAACGGCCGCAAGTTCCCCTCCGGAGATGGGGACTCACGGCCGAAAAGCTCCCTCTCCGCTTCCCTGTATCCACAGGTTCAAAGGGTTAGCTCTACGTCATTTCGAGTGCAGCCAATCTGCTTCTCTCTCGACGCCTGTGCGAGCTTCTCAGCCCCGATTTCGTCTCAGGGCACCCCCAGCGGGCCAATTCGCCGACCATCGGTCGGCGGTTACATCTTACCACCATTACAGGCAGTAGGCAACAGGCGATAGGGATCGCGGAGTGGATGTAACGGGGCACGAATGCCCCGAAACCGGCGTCCGGGGCAGGAATCCCCCGGACGATCAGGGTGGTCGCCGTCCGGGGTGGAATCCCCCGGACGATCAGGATGGCTGCCGTCCGGGGTAGGAATCCCCCGGACGATCAGGTGGACTTCGTATCAAGTTGTCTCCATTTCAGTCGAAGGCTCGGAAGGCATTCCTGCATCCGCAGCCGAACCCTTAACCAAACCACCTAACGAGGACACCCATGCCGGATCAGGAACTGCGCTACAAGGACTGCTACTTCACCCGTGAGGGCGACATCGTCACCCTCGGTAACTCGCGCATCGAGCGCCAGTGGCGGGTTGGAGCCGAAGAAGGCCTGGCCACGGTTCGCATCCTGGACAAGCGCACCGGGCGCAACTGGGCAGCAGGCACAGGTATCGAATCGATGCTCACGATGGAACACGGTGTGCCGTTATTTCTCTGCACTACGGATGTATTCTGCGAGACCAAAGACAGCATCGTAAGCGAATCATGCCTCCGCCTGCGTGTCGGCATGACCCGTGACGAGCTCCGGGTTACCAAGACATTCGACATCTATCCCGACGCTCCCGCCATCCGCGCATTCTTTGAAGTGATCTCCGACACGGACCACTCGAATCTGGACTACAGCCGTGTCGAGTGTCTGGATCTAGACCTATCCGAAGCCCACGCCACCGCAGTCGAACTCCACGACCTGACCGACATGACCAACCACCTCGCCACGGTGCGTGAGTTGGACGATCCGGCGGAACTCCGCCGAGCAAGGGGCAACCATCTCTTTGTCGAAAAGCCGGACGGGCAGGGGATCTTCGCCTACAAAGAAAGCCCTGTCCCCAACTCCCAACTCTACCCCATCTACTACGATTTTGAAGTCGATGCCGAGGGGCTCTCCTGCATCGGGGCCGGCTTCCACGATCTCCCCGCAGGCCAGACCCGCCGCGCCTACGCCTTCGCTATCGGTGTCTACTCGGGCGGTATGGATGGCGGCATACTCGCTCTCAAGGAATACCAGCGCGCCCGCTACAAGCTCGTGCCCGAACGGGACTACATCGTCAGCGCCAATAGCTGGGGTGATTTCAGCACCAACATCGACGAAGCCAAGATGATCGCCGAGGTTGAAGCCGCTGCTGAGATGGGCGTCACCAGCGTGGCGGTCGATGCCGGCTGGACCGTTGAGATAATGGGAGGCGATCCGCATCCCGAGACGTTCCCCAACGGCTTCAGCGCGCTGACTGCCCGAGCGCGTGAACTCGGCGTCACTCTGGAGCTATGGACGGTGCCGAACCGCCTCAACCAGAAACTCGACATTCTGAGGGAGCATCCGGATTGGATTGCTCGCACCAACAATCACACGCCGTGCGACCTCTGGCCGACCTACTGGGACAACATGCTCATCGGCATCGATCTCTGCCACCCGGACTGCTTCGCTTGGATCAAAGACTATTATCTGCGCTTCTACGATGAGGGCTTTCACAGGTTCAAGATCGATACCTACCAGTGCGACGGGTACAACACGCTCAAGGGTGACCTCTACGATCACTACGAAGCCCTCCGCCGCCTGATGCACGAACTGGTAACCGAGCGGCCCGGCCTGACCTTCACGCAGGACTCCACCCGCACCAACCGGCCCATCTACGACTTCTACATGGACTACGGCATCATCTTCCTGGAGAACCGCTACGAAAACCGGCCGCCGGAGCATAACGGGCGCTATCATCCCTGGAAGACGCTGCAGAACCTCTGGAAGATCGCGCCCTACATCCCGCCGCAGAAACTCAATATGGAGATGATCAACGATCAGGAGGGCTACTCGCCGGAGTACCTGTTCGCAACGGTGATGATGGCGAACCCGCTGCTGTGGGAATCGCTCGCCCGCGTCACACCCGAATCACGCCAGGCGATGAAATCGATCATCTCGCTCTACAAGCAGCATCAGGCCGCGATCTACGAAGGCTGCATCTTCCCCATCGGCGATATGCCCGACGGCGCGTCCTGGACCGGTTTCCAATCACACAATCCTCGAACCGGCAGCGGCTACCTGATCGCCTACCGCGAGGATAACCCGGACCCGTCGCACGTGTTCCATCCCAAGTTCCTTACTCAGCCGGTCCGCTTTGAGAGCGTTACTGATGATACTCCCGCCCTCACGTATGATCCGTCTGAGAACGGGCTGCTGATTTCGCTTCCGGCGCAGCGTACGTTCCGGCTCTATCGGTACGCGCCTGTCGGGTGAAGCCTTCGATTGGAATCGAGGCAACATGGTACGAAGTCCCCCTGCGGGGACTAGTCGCTGAAAGGCCTTCGGTTGAGCCCGTTCTTTTACTTTCCATAGTTCGCGTTATTCGGTTCTTGCATTTTGCAGACGGCCATGATATCATAACGCGTAGTGAACGGAGGCGATACGTTATGAGCAGAGTCTCAGCAGAATACGGAAGACTCATCAAGTCATTTCTTGAGCGCAATAAGCTCACGTTCCGCGCGGCTGCTTTCGGGTCGGGAATCAGCGCCGCCTATTGGAAGGATATGAGCGATGGCCGCGTTCCTTCTGATGAAGTAATAACGCAGATCGCAAGCGCCTACGAGGATTTGGACGAGAACGAGCTTCGGGCCGCTGCGGGCTACGGCGCCAAGCTGGAGAATATGGACCCGGTGAAGGCTGTCGAGTTTGCGCTTCGGGGCCAGAAAAGCATCCCCGAAGAGGGCAAGCAGCAGATAATCAAGTTCGTTCAGCAGACTCAAGAGAAATACGCCAAGAAAGACAAGTAATTGGCTCGCCTGCACTTCGAGGACGAAGCGGAGCTTTTCGCGCATAAGGCGTGGGAGACGCTGCAGCTTGAGCCGCCCGTTGACCTTGGCCGTGTGGCTGACAGGCTTGGGATCGAGGTCAGCGAGCAGGAGTTCGTGCCTGAGATAGACGGGCTCTACCTCAGGCTGCCGGATGCGCCGCCGGTGATTGCCGTCAACAGCTCCTATACGAAGCCGCTCCCGCGCAGGCGGTTCACGCTCGCGCACGAGATCGGGCACCACCTGTTGGCGCGGCGGATATCGCCGGGCTCGAGGTTGTTCTATTTGGACTCGGCGAAGATGCGTACGTCCATCGTAGAACGCGCGTGCGACCGGTTTGCGGCACTGCTGCTGATGCCGGAGGAGTTGGTCCGCCGCTACTATGACGAACTGGCATTCAACGCAGAGAATCGCGTCTCGATCATGTCGCGGCGCTTCGGCGTATCGGCCTGGGCTATGAAACGCCGCCTCCGCGAACTCGGCCTGCAGGTAAGCACCTATCGCTAACAGAAATCGACAATCCGAGATCGCCAATCAGAAATGTCCTACGTTCTCTCAATCGACCAGGGTACGACGGGCAGCCGCGCCATAGTCTACGACAAGACAGGCAATCAGGTTGCGGCCGCATATCAGGAGTTCCGGCAGCACTTTCCTAAGCCGGGCTGGGTCGAGCACGACCCGGAGGAGATCTGGCAGTCCGTTTCGTCCTGCCTTGATATCGTCCTTCAGCAGGTCGATCCCGCGTCCATCGCCGCGATCGGCATCACCAACCAGCGCGAGACCACCGTCGTCTGGGACAGAGACAACGGCGAGCCTGTCCACAACGCAATCGTCTGGCAGTGCCGGAGGACGGCGGAGCGCTGCGATGAGTTGAAGCGAGCGGAGATGGATATACCATCGCGCACCGGCCTGCCGATCGACGCCTACTTTTCGGCTACCAAGCTGGAATGGATACTATGCAACGTGCCTGGCGCGATGGAAAAGGCCCGGGAAGGCAAGCTGCTCTTCGGCACAACCGACTCCTGGGTCCTATGGAAGCTGACCGGCGGCCGATCTCACGCGACTGATTACACCAACGCTTCCCGGACGATGCTCTTCAACATCGACACGCTCTCGTGGGACCCGGACATCCTGAATCATCTCAACATTCCGCATTCGATGCTGCCCGAGGTCAAGTCATCTTCCGGCGTTTTTGGTCACACGGTCGAAATGGGCCGGCTGCCTGCTGGCATTCCAATCGCGGGCATTGCGGGCGATCAGCAGGCCGCGCTGTCTGGCCAGGCGTGTTTCGCGCCGGGCTCGATCAAGAACACCTACGGCACCGGCAGCTTCATACTCATGAACACAGGGAGCAAGCGGCCGGTATCCCATCACGGCCTGATCGTCACCCTCGCCTGCGGAGAACGCGGTGAGCCTGTCTACGCTCTGGAGGGCGCAGTGTTCATTGCAGGGGCGGCGATTCAGTGGCTGCGTGACGGGCTCGGCATAATCCAATCGGCATCTGATTCCGAGCGCATAGCGTTCTCAGTCTCGGACAACGGCGGTGTCTACTTCGTTCCCGCCCTCGCGGGACTCGGCGCGCCTTACTGGGACCAGAACGCCCGGGGCAGCATTCAAGGGATTACCCGCGGGACCAAAAGCGCGCATATCGTCCGTGCCGCGCTGGAGGCGATGTGCTATCAGACCAGGGACGTGCTCGATGCCATGCGCGAGGACTCCGGGCTCTCGATCGACAGCCTCAAGGTAGATGGCGGCGCTGTGGCGAATAGCCTGTTGTGCCAGTTTCAGGCGGATATACTCGGTATCGATGTCGTTCGACCGAGGGTGATTGAGACTACGTCTCTCGGCGCGGCGTATCTGGCGGGCCTGGCAGTAGGCTACTGGGAGGACGCTGGAGATATCGAAAAGTGCTGGCAGGTGGACCGGGTTTTCACGCCGGGTCTGCCTCGCGATGAAGCGGATAAGCTTTATCAGGGCTGGCGGGCGGCCGTGTCTCGAACGCTCACGGACCAATTTGGAATGTAGAACTTCAATTCACAATCTATTCTGGGGGTTTCATGGCTACGCAACTCGCGTCCCGTGACGAGATCATCGAATCGCTCGCGCGGACGCAACTGGACGTTCTTATTATCGGTGGAGGTATTGTAGGCGCGGGGATAGCGCGTGATGCGGCTCTGCGCGGTCTTCGCACGGCGCTGGTCGAGCAGTACGATTTTGCATCGGGCACCAGCAGCCGGTCCAGCCGCCTCCTGCACGGCGGGCTTCGCTACCTGGCGCAGGGGCGGGTAGGACTCGTGAGGGAAGCCGGCATCGAAAAGACTACCGTCCAGCGCATCGCTCCGCATGTCTGCGAGCCGCTGCCGTTCATGTTTCCTACCTACAAGACCCCGCTGTGGGGCCAGTGGCCGCTGTGGAAGTTGAGCATTGGCGTCCGAATCTATGATCTTCTGAGCGGTATCCGAGACTTTCGCCGCTCGCGCACGCTTCGGCAGGCTGAGGTGAAGCAGGCGCTTCCGGGCCTCGAGCCAAACGAGCTGACAGGCGCGGTGCGTTACTATGATGGCCTCACGAATGATGCTCGACTGGTGATCGACACCCTCCGCTCTGCAAGCAAAGCCGGCGCTCTGCTCCTCAACTACTGCCGGTTCATCGGCTCCGAGCGCGACTTCGGCCTTTGGAGGTGCCATATCTCCGACCAACTGGCCGACCGCTCCGCGCATATGCTCGTGCGCTGCGTGGTGAATGCCACCGGGCCGTGGTCCGAGAAGATCGAGCACAGTTCTGTGAAGCTGCATCTCACCAAGGGCATCCACCTTGTGGTCGATCGCATGCGCCTGCCTGTTCCTGACGCCGTTGTGATGACGGAGGGCGCTCGCATTCTGTTCGCTATTCCCTGGGGTGACCGGGTTATTCTGGGCACAACCGATACGGACTACACAGGCCGCCCGGAGGATGTGAGGGTCGAGCCGGAGGATGTGTCTTACGTCCTGGATGTCGTCAATCGCTCGTTCCCGACCGCGAAGATCACGGATAAGGATATCATCAGTTCCTGGGCAGGGCTCAGGCCCCTGGTCGCGGCCAAGGCAGGCCGGCCATCGGACATATCCCGCTCTCACGAGATCCGGTCTCCCCAGCCCGGCTGGTTCGATGTTGCCGGCGGAAAACTGACAACCTACCGGCTGATGGCGGAGCAGACCGTGAACAAGATCATGCTCTACATCGGCCAGCGCCCTAGCAAGGGTACGACTGCCAGGCAGCCGCTGCTGACGCCCGACGAAGCCCGGCCTACCAGCGCTATCGTGCCGCTGGAACCGTCCCGCGAACTCATCGAACACTTCTGCACCAACGAATGGGCCGTGCACCTTGACGACGTGATGATCCGCCGCGGTGGATGGGCACACTACATCGAGGACGATACCGAACTGACGGAGAATGTGGCTGATTGGATGGCAGGAATCCTTGGTTGGGATGATAGCCGGAGGTCCGAAGAGATAGCGCGGTATCGCACCGCTCGTCCTCGTATCTGCTCGATTGCATGATATATTGCTGTTGTGAACGGGCCCCGTATGCGGAGTATTCTGAGCTTGTCGAAGGCGCTCCGGATACGATCGGAGGGTAGAGCCATGGCGCAGAAAAAGGCCATCAACAGGCGAGATTTCCTGAAAGCCTCAGCGGCGGCAGTTGCGGGAGGAGTCTTTCTGATGGATTCTGCAGTGAAATCGGATGAAACGCGGGCAAAGACGGATGTTTCGGGCGGTTTTGCAACGCGAAGCACTCTATTCCCGTCTCCTCGCCGGCTTTCGATTAAGACTCACGAACTCGCTCGCATCGGGCTAAGCGGCGAGTGGGGCAGGGCGACTGTTAACGCGGGCGTCAAGCTTGAGGACCACGTGGATATCTCCTCGCTTTCCGAGGAGATGAAATACGCGCACTCCATCAGACTCATCGCCGAACATGCTCCGCTGCGCATACTTCCGTTCGAGCGCGTTGTCGGTTCCGCCACCCTGCGCGAGTCCACCAACCACTGCGTCCCGATCTACGGCAAAGGCAGCGTCAGCCACACAACCATTGGTTTCGGCGACGTCCTCAAGATCGGTTACAAGGGGCTGCGGAAGCAGATCAACGACCGCCTCGCTCGCGGCGCCGACGCCAAAGGTACCGACCTCCTCAAGGCGATGCTGGTCTGCCTGGATGCTGCCTCCCACTGGCACACGCGATACATAACGCGGCTCAACGGGTTGATCGAGTCCACAACCGGCGAGGAGCGCGCGAACTACGAACGCGTGCTATCGAACCTCCGCAGCGTGCCGGAGAACCCGCCCGCCACATTCGCCGAGGCGGTGCAATCGCTCTGGTTCATGTATGCTTTCCAGCGCCTGTGCGGCAACTGGTCCGGAATCGGCCGCATCGACGAAATGCTCGGTGGTTATCTCAAGAAGGACCTTGCGAGCGGCAGGATCACCCTCGCCGAAGCGCGCGAGCTTATTGCCCATTTCTGGATCAAAGGCACCGAGTGGATCGGAGCGAACCCCTACGCGGGAAGCGGCGATGCGCAGTTCTATCAGAATATCGTGCTCGGGGGAGTGGACGCTCGCGGCGATGAGGTCACAAACGAAGTCACATATCTCGTCCTCGATGTCGTCGAGGAACTCCACATCAGCGATTTTCCAATCGCCGTTCGTCTGAACAAGAACTCGCCGAAGAAGCTGCTTCAGCGTATGGCCGAGGTCCAGCGCCACGGAGGCGGCATCGTGGCGATGTATAACGAGGACGTCGTGATACCGGCCCTCGTCAAGTTCGGCTATCCGATCGACGAAGCGCGATGCTTCGCAAACGACGGCTGTTGGGAAGCTCTGATCCCCGGTAAGACGAACTTTATCTACAGCCCGTTCGATACGCTCCTGCTGCTGCAGAATGCGCTCAATATAGACGATCCGTCCAAGTCTGTGCCCGATTATCCCCATTTTGCCGCCCTTTACGCGGCATTCGAGCAGAACCTGCGCAGTTGCCTGGAGCGGCACTGGGCAGGCGGCGAGGGACACTGCAGGCACGCTCATCCGGCGACAACCGTCTCGATGATGGTCGAAGGCTGCATTGAAAACGCCCGAGGCTACTATGATCGAGGCCCGAAATACACCGTCCTGGCGCCGCACGCAGGCGGCATCGCCAACACCGCCAACAGCCTGCTTGCGATCAAGAAGCTCGTCTACGACGAGAAGCTCGTGACCCTCAAGGAGTTCGTGGGCATCCTGCGCGACGACTGGAAGGGCCAGGAGCCGATGCGCCGCCTTGTCAGTACTCGCATACCGGCCTATGGCAACGACAACGACGAAGCCGACGCGATGACGCGAAAGGTCTACGATTCCTACGTTGCAATCGCGGGGGAGACGAAGGAGCGCGGCGGGGTCCTGATGCCTGCCGGGATCAGCACATTCGGGCGCGAGATCGAGTGGCGGGCGCATAGGAAAGCGACCGCAGATGGCCATCATGTCGGGGAGATCCTAGCTACGAACTTCTCGCCGTCGCCCGGCACCGACAAGGCTGGCCCAACCGCGGCGCTTAAGTCCTACTGCAAGATGGATTACACGAAGCTGCCGAACATCGGCACGCTGGAGTTAAAGATTCAGCCGGAATCCTGCACAGGCGAAGCCGGTGTGGCGAACCTGGTCGCCCTGATGCGCAGCTTTGTCAAACTTGGAGGCTGTTTCCTGCACATAGATGTGGTGGACAGCGCGCTCCTGCTCGCCGCGCAGCGGAACCCGGAGAGGTATCCGAACCTTTCCGTCCGTATCGCGGGCTGGTCCGCGCGCTTCGCCACGCTGAACAAGGACTGGCAGGACATGGTCATCCAGCGCACTCAGCAGAGATTGGGTTAGGATACGTCGATCAGCGCACGGAGCGTCCTTCGACAGGCTCAGGATGCTCCGTGTGCGCGTCGCTTAGGGTAATCACACATATGCTTCGGGTTGCATTTTGCCCCGAAGCAGATATAGGTAAGTTAAACATTTGGGCGTAGTATTTGACATTCAGCGATTCTGCACGCACGACGGTCCCGGCATCCGCACGACCGTCTTCATGAAGGGCTGTCCGCTCAGTTGTCCCTGGTGCCACAATCCCGAGTCGAGGAGCCCGCACCCCGAGCTGTTCTATACGCCCCGGCTGTGCATAGGCTGCGGCAGGTGTGTCAATGCCTGTCCTGCCGGCGCGCACCAGATCGCCGACGGTATGCACGTGTTCGACCGCAGCAGATGCCGGCTTTGCACGCGCTGTGCCGATGCCTGCCCCGCGCTTGCTCTTGAGATTACGGGCAAGGAGATGTCGGTCGAGCAGGTGCTGTGCGAGGTGGAGAAGGACCGCGTGTTCTACGAGGAATCCGGCGGAGGGATCACGCTCTCAGGCGGCGAGCCTATGCTCCAGTTCGAGTTCACGCGCGACATACTTGCCGCCGCGCGATCGGCCGGCCTCCACACCTGCATCGAGACCAGCGGGATGGCTTCAACCGAGCGGTACGTTGAGATCGCGCCCATCGTCGATCTATTCCTCTGGGACATCAAGGATACCGACGCAGAACGCCTGAGATCGAATACGGGCGCATCTCTCGACCTGGTGCTGTACAACCTCTCGGCGATCGACTCAGCGGGCGCGAAGACCATTCTCCGCTGCATTGTCTTGAACGGCATCAATCTCAACGAGCAGCACCTCGACCGCGTGCTCGCCATTCGCGCGAGCTTGAAGCACTGCGAGGGGATCGAACTGCTGCCGTATCATTCACTTGGCGATTCAAAGCATGAGCGGCTGGGTCTCATTCGCCAGTCCCGTCCCGAATGGACACCATCCGATGAGCAGATGTCACAGGCAAGAGCTTACATAGATGCTCAGGGTGATTCCCTCTCCAGGGGGTAAGGGCGCAGCCGCGGGCCTGTCACCAGGTCCCGATAGGCACGTCAAATGTTCTGTCAGCTCAGAATGGAAGGGAGCAACCCGATGCCAAACCAGATGTCACGCCGCGATTTCCTGAAAGCCGCGGGTATCAGCGCCGCCGCCCTGGCGCTTGCAGGAGTGGTCTCCGATGGCGACTACGCCGCCGCTGAGCCTCAGAGAAAGCCCAACATCGTCCTCATAGTCGCCGATGATCTCGGCTACGGCGAGCTGAGCATACAGGGCAGCAAGGATATTCCTACTCCTCATATCGATTCGATCGCAAAGAACGGTGTCCGGTTCACGAACGGCTACGTTTCCTGCCCCGTCTGCAGTCCCACGCGCGCGGGACTGATGACGGGCCGGTATCAGCAGCGCTTCGGCTATGAGCTTAACCCCGGCATGCCAGGTCAGGCGGTCAAGGAGTTCGGGCTTCCGCTTAACGAGAAGATGCTTCCCGAGCGCCTGAAACTGCTTGGCTACAAGACCGGCATGTTCGGCAAGTGGCACCTCGGCTACGAACCCCAATTCCAGCCGCCCCGGCGCGGGTTCGACGAGTTCTACGGTTTCCTTGGCGGCGCTCACAGTTACCAGAGTGTCGGTGCAGGCACGCAAAATCCCATCCAGCGCAACGACAAGCCGGTCGAGAGCGTGGACTACACCACCGACGCGTTCGCACGCGAGGCTGCCTCGTTCATCGAGCGGTACGAGGACCAGCCATTCTTCGTCTATCTGCCCTTCAACGCGGTCCATACGCCCCTGCAGGCGACGCAGAAATACCTGGACCGCTTCAAGTCGATCACGGACAACAAGCGCCGCACGTTCGCTGCAATGCTTACCGCGATGGATGATGGAGTCGGTGTGGTGCTTTCCAAGCTGCGTGAGCTGAAGCTGGAAGAGGACACGATGATCTTCTTCATCAGCGACAACGGCGGCCCGACCGCCTCAACGACTTCCTGCAACGGCCCGCTTCGCGGGTTCAAGGGCAACGTCCTGGAGGGCGGCATCCGCGTGCCGTTCCTGGTGCAGTGGAAAGGCCACATCCCTGCCGGCCAAACGCTGCATCAGCCGGTTATCTCGCTCGATATCCATCCTACAGTGCTGATGGCAGCAGGCGGGCAGATCAGTCCGGAGATGAAGTTTGACGGCGTGGACCTCATGCCGCTGCTTACGGGCAAGACAACGAAGGCGCCGCACGACAAGCTCTACTGGCGATTCGGGCGGCAGTGGGCGATCCGCGATGGCGACTGGAAGCTGGAGTCGAACGGCGATGGCAAGCCGGAGCTCTACAATCTGTCGAGCGATATCGGTGAGAAGACCGATCTGGCCGAGAAGAACCCGGACAGGGTGAAGGCAATGCAGTCGGCATACGATGCCTGGAATGCTCAGCTCATCCCGCCGAAGTGGTCCCGTCAGAAGCCGGCGAACAAGAAGAAGAGACCGGGCAGAAGGAAAGGCGGCGTCCGGGCGCTTCTCGGCAATATAGCGAGTCCCGCGAAATAGGCCGCGTCGGGTTGCGGAGAGAGCGGTTTCAACCGAATGCTGATGACCGGGTGAAAGGCCCGTCTGAGCTTGACCCTCACGCTCGAAACTGGTATACTATACGCGTTGAACGACACCGATTTCTTCGCACTTTTCAGCCGCGGTACGCGGCTGGAACTACGTACACTTGAGCCTTTATCGCCTCATAGACCAAGGCAGGAGCGCATAACTGGATGACAGACAAGGACGAGAAGAGAATCTCTACCGCCGAACCCCAAACCGAAACTCCCGTTGATAACTACGACGCCGATAACCTTCAGATTCTAAAGGGTCTGGAGGCGGTGCGGATGCGCCCGGCGATGTATATTGGCGACACCACCTCCCGCGGCCTCCACCACCTCTTCAGCGAGGTTGTGGACAACTCCATCGATGAGCACCTGGCCGGATGCTGCACCAAGATCGACGTGATACTTGGCGCGGACAACACAGTGACCATTATCGACGATGGAAGCGGCATTCCTACTGATCTCCACAGCGAGGCCGGAGTATCCGGCGTGGAAGTTGCCATGACTATGCTGCACGCGGGTGGTAAGTTCGGGGGCGAGCACTACAAAGTCTCCGGCGGTCTGCACGGGGTAGGGGTCTCGGCCGTTAATGCGCTTTCGGAGTGGCTGGAGGCGCGGGTCAAGCGCGGCGGCAAGCTGCACTACCAGCGCTATGAGCGCGGCGTGCCCGTAGAGCCGCTTAAGGTGATAGGCGACGCCGACACTACCGGCACCACCGTTACCTACCTCGCCGACCACGAGATCTTCGGCACGATAGTCTATCATCCGGACATATTCATAAGCCGCCTCCGCGAGCTTGCTTACCTGAACAAGGGGCTGATCATCACCTTCACCAACGAGCAGGCGGAAGAAGGTGAGGAGAGGACGCGCACGTTCTGCTACGAAAACGGTATTGCGGAGTTCGTCGAGCACCTCAACAGGAACAAGGATCCGCTGCACCCGGTTGTGTATTTCAGCGGCGAGCGCGATGGTACCAGCGTGGAGGTTGCCCTGCAGTATAACGAGGGCTTCCAGGAGAACATTCTTACCTACGCCAACAACATCCATACCCAAGAGGGCGGCACCCACCTGTCCGGGTTCAAGACCGCGCTTACCCGCGTGATCAACAACTACGCGCGTAAGGCCGGCGCGCTCAAGGAGAAGGATCCGAACCTCGGCGGCGACGATGTGCGCGAGGGTCTGGCGGCGGTTATCTCCGTTAAGATAAAGCACCCGCAGTTCGAGGGGCAGACCAAGACCAAGCTGGGCAATGGCGAGGTCGATGGTATTGTGAACTCGATTATGGGCGAGAAGTTCGGGGAGTTCCTGGAGGAGCACCCGACTGCGGCCCGGCGCATCGTTGATAAGGCCCTGACCGCCCACCGGGCAAGAGAGGCCGCCCGGAAGGCGGCGGATATGGTCAAGCGGCAGAGCGCGTTGGAAAACGCGTCGCTGCCGGGCAAGCTGGCGGACTGCATAGAGCGCGACCCGCTCAAGAGCGAGTTGTTCCTCGTAGAGGGCCAGAGCGCCGGTGGGAACGCCAAGCTCGGACGTGACAAGCGCACGCAGGCCATCTTGCCGCTCAGGGGCAAGATTCTGAACGTCGAGAAGGCGCGAATGGACAAGGCGCTGGAGAACGAGGAGATCAAGTGCCTCGTGGCGGCGTTGGGGACGGGTATTACCCACAGCTCGATGGACGATACCGGCGATGATGACACCCTCGAACTCGATATGACCGAGGACACCGTTGAGAAGAACGGCAACGGTAAGAAGAACGGCAATGGTAACGGTAACGGCAACGGTAATGGCTCAACGTTCGATAAGAGCAAGCTGCGCTACGACCGCATTATCATCATGACCGACGCCGACGTAGATGGCAGCCACATCCGAACGCTGCTGCTCACGTTCTTCTACCGCTATATGAAGCCGCTGGTGGAGGAGGGCCATATCTACATTGCGATGCCGCCGTTCTACCGCATTAAGGCGGGCAAGGACAAGGTGTACTACGCCAAGGACGACGCGGAGCGCGATGAGATCCTGCGCTCGACCGGCAACAAGAAGGACGTGATAGTGACCCGGTTCAAGGGTCTTGGCGAGATGGACGCCGAGGACCTCGAGAACACCACGATGAAGGTCGAGACCCGCACGATTCAGCAGGTGACCGTTGAGGACGCTGTCGCTGCCGACGAGATGTTCACGGTGTTGCTGGGCGACAAAGTCGAGCCGCGCAAAGCCTTCATCGAGGCCCACGCCAAGGAAGTCCGCAACGTAGACTGGCACGCATAAAGAAATACCGATTACGAGTTACGAATGACGAGTTACGAGTCAGCCCTTGTGGTCTGATGATTCGTAACTCGTGCTTGTAACTCGTAATTGTTTTTTGCCTGCCGAGATGCGGGGTTGATGTAATGAGCGATGGCTTAGACATGGAACTGAAGGAGGCTGCCGGCGAACAGGCGCCTCCGGTATGGCGAGGGCCTTACGCCCTGCGCGCGTTCCGCCATCGCAACTTCGCTCTACTCTGGTCCGGCCAGATGATCTCCCTTACGGGCACCTGGATGCAGGGCCTTTCGCTGCCGTTCCTCGTGTTCGACATGACCGGCTCGAAGTCGCTGCTGGGAATTGTGGCGGCCGCGGGCCTGGTTCCCTCGATGATCGTGACTCTGCCTTCGGGTGTGATTGCCGACAGGTTTAGCAAGCGCAAGATAGTCATGATCACACAGTCGCTGCTGCTGCTCCAGGCGATGAGTCTGGCGGTGCTGGCTTTGACCGGGCTGATCCGGCCCTGGCACATAGTCGCTCTGGCGGCGTTCTCCGGGTTCGTGAACTCGGTAGATATGCCCACGCGACAGGCGATGGTCGTGGAACTGGTCGGCAAAGAAGACCTGCCCAACGCGGTTGCTCTGAACTCCTCGATGTTCAATCTGACGCGCATTGGCGGGCCGTTTGTGGGCGGTGTGGTATATGCGGCTCTGGGGCCGGCCTGGTGTTTCCTGCTGAATGCGATCAGCTATCTCGGCTCGATCATCGCTGTTTTCCTGATGCGCAATGTGAAGGCGGCAAGGCAGGCCCGGCGGGACCAGTCGATGCTGAAGCAGATTGGCGAGGGCTTTTCCCACGTTTGGCACAGCGCGATTACGCGGGACATGCTCTTGATGACCGCCATCTCGCAGATGCTGCTGATGCCCTACGCCATATTCTTCCCCGTCTTTGCGACCCGCGTGTTCAACGTGGGGGCGACAGGGCAGGGTGTGATGAGCGCGTCGGTGGGGGTGGGCGCGCTGACTGCGGCTCTCACGATGTCTTCAATAGGCCACCGGTTCGAGCAGAGGAGTATTGTCTACTTCGGCGCGATACTCGCCCCAGTAGGGCTGCTTGCGTTCTCGCTCTGCGGCAGCTACCATGCATCGCTGGTCTGCCTGGTGGCGATAGGGATGGGCATGATGACGTTCATGGCCTCGTCGAACACAATCATGCAGATGAAGGCCCCGCCTGATCTGTGCGGGCGCGTGATGAGCCTGAGGGCTTTGACTATGTTTGGGCTTGCGGCGGTGGGCTCTTACGTGATGGCGAGGCTTTCCGAGATCAAGTACCTGCATATTGCGGGGACTTCAGTACACTTCGATGTGCAGGGAACCATTCTGATCGGCGCGTCCATTGGCCTGCTTTCGTCCATCTACTTCGCGGTTGCGTCGAAGAGGGAGCGTGAGAGGACGACAGCACCGGGCAGCCGGTGCGATGAGGCCAGCGTTGGCACGGATGTGTAGCCGAAGGCCCCAAGTGAGGAAGAGATTTGACGCAGACTGATGCGATAGTAATGTCCCTTAAGACAGATGTTGCCGCCGACCTGGCGCCCTTCGCGGCGCACGGGCGGAAGTCGCTGATCCCCATTAGCGGCCGCCCGGCGGTTTCCTACCTGCTGGACAGCCTGAAGCAGTGCGAGGCTGTTTCACGGGTTATACTGGTAACCGACCAGCCAGATATGGAGTGTTCCGCGGCGGCGGATGTCTGCATAGAGGCAGGCGCGGACGTGACGGAGTGCGTGCTTGCGGGCATAGAGGCTGCCGGAGACTGCGAACGCTGCCTGATAATGAACGGCGATATGCCGCTTGCGACTCCGGAGGCGTTGACCGATCTGCTGAACTGCGCGCCGCCGTGCGATGTGGTCTATCCGATAGTGGAGAAGTCGGATGTGAGCGCGGTGTTCCCCGGCAGGAGTCCGTTCTATGTGAACACGCGGCAGGGGCAGTTTACCGGATCCAGTTGCCTGCTGTTCAGTCCCAAGGCTGTGATGGCGAGGCAGGAGATGCTGATCCGGCTGCTGAACGCTCGCAGCAATCCGAAAGAGCTTCTGGCGCTGGTCGGGACAGGGTTCGCAATGAAGATGATGCTTACTAGGCTGGCCCTGAGCGAGTTTGAGACGCACCTCTCCCGCACGCTGAGCTTGAGCTGCAGGGTCTTCGTCACCCGTTTCCCCGAACTACTGGTCTCGATCGATAGGCATTCCGACATAGCGCTGATGGAGCAGAAGCTAGCGGAGGCCAGGTAGCAAGCGGACTGCCGAGCCTGATGCTATGCCGCGAACGTTGTAAATGGAGGCCGCCCCCGCGGAAAGTGATAGTGATTGTGCTGATGATGTGTGCGTTGTTGTTTGGTGCTGCCTCAGTGCCGGCTATCGCAGCCGATGCTGAGACAGCCCTTATTGTACGTGGGCCTGGCGCGGATGATACCGGGCTCGCCGGGAAACTTGCCGCGCAGCTATCCGGGACTGGCTATGAGGTAACGGTCGCGGACTATGACTCGATCGAGCCAGTAGGCAAGACCCGGATCGCCGGTCATGACCTGCTTGTCCTGTGCGATAGCTCCTCGCTGCCGCTTGCCTTCACCAAGAGCATCGTTGAGCACGCGGCGGCGGGCGGCGACGTCATCGCGCTCAGGACCCCCGCCTGGCGCAGCGTGCTCCTCAAGAGAGACGGGAAGTGGGTCGATAGGGAGAAGTACCTCTCGGATACGGCGTTCTCCAAGCCGGACAATATCCTGATGGACCATCGCTCTAAGAGCGCGGTTCTCTCGCGGGAATCCGCGGCGGGCGGCGACTTGTGCACCTGGGGTTGGTCGCGTGATCCGGTCGCTAACGCGGAGGTGCTCAATGTCAACGTAACTGATCTTCAGGGCTTTGAGTTCCTCTCGCTGCCTGAGATCAACCGCCCGTTTCCTGACGGTCACACCGTGACGGTGCTGGCCGCGAAAGGCGGCGAGCGGACCGCCCAGCTTGCCGTACGATGGCGCGACACCGATGGGGCGCTGTGGACCTCGATCATCCGCCTCGATCCCGGCTGGAAGCGCTACCTCCTTCGGCCTGGTGACTTCCACTGGGCCGGTGGCACTGACGCCCACAAGAAGGAGGGTTTCAACCCGTCGAAGGCTTTGGTGTTATCGGTGGGGCTTTCGTGGGGCGATACCGGACAGATACTGGGACGGCACAACTACAGCATCGGGTATGTCGGCACGGCCAGAGAAGCGGCTGAGGATGCCGAGCTTCATGGAAGTGTCAGTCTGCCCGATCTCGACACCCTATCCCCGACGTACAAGCTGTTCCCGGTGACCAACGCCGCCGAGTTCAGGACGGACGCCGCGTTTGCTTCCGGCGAAGGCGTACGGTCGATTCCGCTGGCCTCGGATGTATACTCGCCTCACACCAGGCCCCAGGCGCATGGCTTCGACAAGGGGCGGGAATGGAGATGGGCTCCGATCATCAACTCGTATACCGCGGATGGCAAGTGGTGCGGCGCACCCGCTGTAATGACGGTTTACAGCACAGGGGGCTTTGCGGGGTCGGCCTGGGCTTCGTTCGGAGTCAACGACCCGAAGTGGTATTCACGTCCCGAGGTCCTGCGGGTCATCGGTGATGTGGCCCGGCGCATCAAGTCCGGGGTCTTCATAATGGACGGCGGCGCGGACTTCTACACATACACGAAGGGGCAGGAAATCAGGCTGGGCCTCTCGGCGGCGAATATCGGGAAGTCGGTGCGCTCGGGTCTGACCGCGCGTGTTACGCTTACCGATGCCGACACACGCAAGGTCGTTCGCAGTGAGGAATGGCCTTTGGAGATTCAGCCAGGCACGACGGTGTCTCAAAGCGCCAGCCTGAACACCGATGCCTGGCCGAAGGGCGGCTTTACCGTGCGCGCGGAACTGCTGGACAACGGCAGGAGCATCGACTCCGTAGAGCACGACATCAGCCTGTGGCAGACGAAGCCCAACCCATCGTTCGTGACGTGCAAGGACGGCGAGTTCTATCAGGACGGCAGACTGTGGCGCCCTCACGGCGTCAACTACTACCCATCATCCACGGTGGCCACGCAGGACTACAGCCTGTTCCTGGAGTGGTTCGGTAAGCGTTCCTATGACCCTGTGGTCATCGAACGCGACCTTGCGAACATCCGGGCAATGGGGATGGATGCGGTAAGCGTGCAGGTGTGGTATAGCAAGCCTCCACTGACGGATAACCTGCTGGATTTCCTCAGAAGGGCTGAGAAACATGGCATCAAGGTGAACCTTGCCATACCGATGACTCCGATGACCAAGCTCGAAGAGCGATGGGCGGTATACAAGAAGGTCGTGACGGATTACGACCTCAAGGATGTGGACACGATCTTCGCCTATGATGTGGACTGGGAGCCGATCTGGAATACGCCCGAATACCGCAAGCAATGGGACGCGGAGTGGGCCGAATGGGTGATCGAGCGCTACGGCAGCATCGAGAACGCCGAGCGAGACTGGCAGTTCCCCATCCCGCGCGATGCCTCTGGTAAAGTCACGAACCCGCCGGTGAACCATATTCAGGCCGATGGCGAGTGGCGCAGGATGTCCGCCGCTTACCTGAGATTTCTCAACACTGTTCTCTACAAGAGATACGCGCAAGCGAGGGATTTGATCCGGGAGGTCGATCCGAACCATCTGGTCAGCTTTAGGATGCACGCCGCCGGTGACGGCGGGTCCGGTTGGTATGGTCTGCTGGTCTACGATTGGCCCTATCTGGCTGCCGCCGTGGACTTCTTCAGCCCCGAGGCCTATTCGCTCGGCCATACCTACGAAACCATCAAGCGCGGCATCTTCACGCGCGCCTATGGGCGGTGGGCCGATCCTGAAAAGCCTGTGGTCTATGCTGAGACAGGTTACAACCTCCTCGAATACCCAGGGCTGCTCACGCCGCGGCCGAACGCGGACAAGCATCAGGAGGAGTTCTTCGAATCCTTCTACAAGATGATGCGCGCCGGATCGGTGAACGGTGTGTTCTGGTGGTGGTATCCGGGCGGGTTCCGCTGCGGCGAGGCGAGTGATTATGGCATCATCAACCCGGATGGCTCCGACAGGCCCTCGACGAGAATCATCAGGCGGGAGGCGAGGAACTTCTCGCTGCCAACTCCGCTGCGGCAGGGTCCCGCGCTTGCGGCCGATCCTGATGCGTTCATATCCAGTTCGATGGCGGGCAGCATCTACCATCAGACGAAAGATGCCTTCTGGCGCGCCATCGAAGGCGGCGAACTGCCCACGATAGCTTCTGACGGCATAGGCACAACCTCGGCCGATTGTCCGCTTGTGGCCGTGGGCAACACTTCATACAACGGCAGCAATCCGCCCAAACACCTCGACGCCTCAATCGATTCGGTCAAGCTGAGCCAGAACGGTGTGGAGTGGGTGAAGGTCGGTAAGGGCGCGAGCTTCGCTGCTGATGCTTCCAAGCCGGTCATGGTTGCCCTCAAGCTCACTAACCTCGGGCGCGCGCGGTGGTTGTCCCGGAGGTCGGCAGCTGGCGCGGTGGTTGTTGTTGTCGAAGCGGGAGCCGAATCACGTAAGCTCGCACTGCCGCGCGACATACCCAGCCTGAAATCGATCGAGCTTGAGCCGTTCGCCATAACGCCGCTGGCAGCGGAGGGGCCGGTTGATGTGAAGATCAGGATCGAAGCAGAGGAGCGAGCGGTGTTCGGGGAGCGGTGGAGGTTCACTCTAAAGTATGCGCGTCCGGGCGCGGGGTAAGACGCGGGTTTCCAGCCGGCACCAGGGCTACTCCTTCTGCGTCCCGATCTCGCCTTCTCTGGTCTCGACGTCGCTGCTGATCCCCATCACGCCGCGCACGTTGAGGACCAGGTCGTGCAGGTTGTAGAGGTCCTCCGGGGTGTTGACGCAGCCTCGTAGGTGGACGATCTGGTTGACGCACTTCACCTTGAGGTTGGAGGCGTCCACCAGGTCCTGGTTCTCCAGCTTGAGGCGCACCTCTCGTTCGATTTCCTCGTCATCGAATTCGCCCGGAAACTGCTCGCTCGCGGCCATCGCCGGCCCAGGGCCCGCGAGCGGCTCGCCGCCGATCGCAAAAGCGGTGTCGCTGACGTCACCAGCCGTCATCGACATGCCCAGATGGGCGGTGGCGGCTTCCATGTTATCTCGGGGTGCTACCTTGAGATCGTTGACAACCTCAACGATGCCCTCGACCTCGTAAGCGATGTCCTCAGCCATCTGCTTCTGCTCTTCGCTTTCCACCTCGCCCTGCAGCACGGCCACGCCGTCATGGACATCCACGTTGATTTCCATCAATCCGACCGTTTGGTCCGCGATGAGGTTGGCCTTGATTCTAAGTTCGTTGAGCTTGTCAGCGACAGCCATCACGTCACGCCCTTTCTTTCAGGGATCCAGTGACTGTATACCCGGTGGTTAGGCGGCGAAAACTGAGCAGGCTATGGATATGTCCGGCTGTCGTGGATGCTGAAACGAGCTCAGCATGACTTTTGTGTGCAGAGTTGTCTGCCTTCACTATTGCCCATCCCTCTGCTATAATCTGGGGGATGGCACCTCAGGATTTCACCGAACTGGATAGAGAAAAGGCGTTCGCTCGCGCCGTTGCTACGATCAAGGCCGAAGGCGAGGCCGTGCTGGCGCTGTGCAACAGGCTGGACGAGTCGTTTGCGCGGGCAGTGGAGCTGGTTTTGACCTGCAAAGGTCGGCTGGTGGTGACCGGGATAGGGAAGTCCGGGGCGATCGGAAGAAAGATTGCGGCCACTTTTTCGAGTACCGGAACGCCGTCGCTTTTTCTGCATCCGGCCGAAGGTATACACGGCGACCTGGGAATGGTGACCGGCGCTGATGTGGTGCTGGCGCTATCGAACAGCGGAGAGTCGGATGAGATCGCGAACATACTGCCGGCGATTGGACGTATCGGCGCGCGGTTGATCGCTATGGTAGGCAGGCCGGAGTCTACACTCGGCAGCTGTGCGGATGTGATACTTGATACATCCGTGGATTGCGAGGCGTGCCCGCTGGGACTTGCTCCCACCACAAGCACGACCGTGCAGTTGGCGTTCGGTGACGCGCTGGCGCTTGCGGTGATGGAAGCGAGGCGGTTCACGCACGAGGATTACGCGCTGTTTCATCCGGGAGGCGCGCTCGGGCGGAAGCTGCTCCTGCGGGTGCGAGACGTCATGCGCAGCGGCAGCGAGATGGCTGTCGTGGACGCGAACGTGACGCTGAGGGATACGCTTTTTGCGATTACCCGTGCGAGGGCCGGAGCCGCGTGCGTTGTGGACTCCGAGGGCAAGCTGATAGGGATTATCACTGACGGCGACGTGCGCAGGGCGCTGATCGCGGACGAGAAGGCGCTCGCGAAGATCGCGCGAGAGGTCATGGTAGCGAACCCGAGGACGATCGCGCCGGATAGGCTTGCTACGGAGGGGCTGCGCATGATGGAGGGGTCTCCGAAGCAGATCGGCGAAATGCCGGTGCTGGAAGACGGCAAGCCGGTTGGTATGCTGATGCTGAAGGATCTGGTCGCGGCGGGGATAGTATGATCGAGGAGAAGCTCGCCAGGGTCAGACTGCTCGCGATGGATGTGGATGGGACGCTCACCGAGGGTGAGATGATCCTGTTGGACGGGCAGCAGGTCAAGCTTTTCAATGTCTACGACGGGCTCGGGATCCGTCTGGCGATGAACTACGGGCTGAAGGTTGCCTGGATTACCGGGAATACCTCAGAAGCCGTGATAGAGCGCGCTCGCACGCTGGAGGTGACCGACGTCTACCAGGGCGCGAGGTTCAAGACCGAGGCGCTGAAGAATGCCGCGGAGAAGCACGGCCTCGACATGTCCGAGGTCGCTTACGTAGGCGATGACCTCAATGACTTGCCCGCGCTGGAGATTGCCGGGGTTGCGATTGCCGTGGCGAACGCGACCGCTGAGGTGAAGGCTCGCGCCGATTTGGTGACGGAGCGCGGCGGCGGGCACGGCGCGATCCGCGAGGTGATAGAGGCGATACTGAAGGCTCGCGGTGAGTGGGATAGGGCAGTGCAGAGCTTCCTGGACGAACTCAAACGCGAGCAGGAGACCCACGCGGGGCCGGAGGCGGTCGCCTGATGGGTCGGGTGACGATATTCCACACATCCGACCTCCACAACAAACTCACGCCCGGGATGGCCCAGCGCCTGCACGATCTCAAGGAAGCACATCCCGGCAGCCTGATGTTCGATACCGGCGACGCGATATGGTCGGGCAACATCTACTGGCGGCCGGGCGGCGAACCTGTCCTAGACCTGATGAACTCGGTTCCTTACGATGCGCTGTGCATGGGGAATCGGGAGTTCCATTTTCTGTCCGCGGGACTTGTGACGAAGACTTCTCGTGCGGACTTCCCCATCCTGAGCGCAAATCTACGGGCGGCGAAGCGATCCGTGCCGGAGAATGGTAACAAGCCGTATGTTCGGTTCGAGTGCGATGGGAAGAGCGTGGGTGTGTTGGGCCTCTCGGTGCCTTGCGTTACCGAGCGTATGATGGTGAAGAAGGTATCCGACTACTACTTCGTGCAGCCGTTGGAGGCAGCGCGGGAGATAGTGCCGAAGCTCAGGGCGGAGTGTGACCTGGTGATCGCGCTGACACATATCGGGATCAAGCAGGACATCGAGCTTGCGAAGGATGTCCAGGGGATAGATGTGCTGCTCGGCGGGCACACGCATACCGTTGCCGAGGATAGGGTGGGGGATACGCTGGTTTTCCATTCCGGGTACTATGGTCATTATGTGCGGAAGCTTGATGTCGAGTTCGGCGAGGACGGCGTTGAGGTGCAGAGCGAGATGATTGCGTTGGGAAAGGCCGACTAGCGTGTATACCTACGCTTCTGGTACCATCTGGTGGGGAATCTCCGTTGTAGTTACGGGCGCCGTGTTCGGCTGGCTGGTAAGACGGGACTGGCGGACCGAGGACAAGCCGTGGATGGACCGGCTTGTCCTGAACTCGGCGCTGGGCCTGGGCCTGCTGTCACTCGTGATCTTTGCTTGTTGTGCTTTACGCGCTGTGCCTGGCGTTGTGACGGGGATTCTGTTCGTAGGGGTTTCAATACTCGTTGCGCTTCCGTTGTTCCTTGCAAATGCGGCTTTCTCGGCCGGACGATGGTTCGCAAAGAAGCAATGGCCTTCCTGGAAGATGATCTTCTGGGTTGCGGCATTCCTCTGCCTTGCATTCTACCTGCTGATTCCCGCGCTGGCGCCGCCCTCGGGAAGTGATTGGGATTCGCTGGCATATCATCTTTCCGTGCCGAAGACGTTTCTCGAGCATGGCGGGTTCCGATACATCGACTTCATGTCCCACTCCAACTTCCCCATGCTCGTAGAGATGCTCTACCTGCCGGCGCTGTCGGTGGGTTCGCCTGCCGGGGCGAAGATGGTGCACTACCTGTATGGGGTGCTGCTGGTGCTAGCGGTTGTTGTGCTGGTGAGGAAGCATTTCCCCTCGCCCCTTCAACGGGCTCAGGGTGCTCCGGTTCTGGCGGCGCTGGCGGTTGCGGGGATGCCGATTGTGATGTGGGAGGCGACGACTGCGTATATCGACCTGGCGACGGCGCTGTATACGGTGGTAGCTGTATATCTTCTGCTGGATTACTTAGACAAACCTGAACTGAAAACGCTCATCTGGTGCGGAGTCGCGGCGGGATTTACCGCATCGACGAAGATGACCGGGTTGACGCTGGCCCCGATGCTTGCGGTGTGGTTGGTGGTGGACCGGATGGTAGGGCGCCGCAAGGCCGGGGCAGAGGGCGGCCAGTACGGGATGGTCATCTGGCACGCGCTGGCGCTTGTGGGGGTGGCGCTGCTGGTGTGTTCGCCCTGGTATATCAAGACCCTGATCTATACGGGCAATCCCGTGTATCCGTTCTTCTACTCGATCTTCGGTGGCAAGGATTGGACGGCAGAACTTGCACAAAACTATACAGCACTGCAGGCGAGGTTCGGTGTCGGGCATGGTCCAGGGGCGTTCGCACTGCTGCCAGTTGATCTGACGTTCCGCGCGGAGGAGTTCTACGATACGCCGGGCCTGTATGTTGGGCCGATACTGCTCGTGGCGGTGCCGCTGATGTTTGCGGCCAGAAACTGGTCGCGGAAGCTGAAGGGACTGGCGCTGTTCTTCCTGGCGCAGATGGTGACAGCCTTTGTGCTGACACAGCAGGCGAGATACCTGATTCCGGCGCTTGCGATTGTGGCTGTGATCACAGCCGCGATTGCCTATTCCGAGGAGAGGTTCAGGCTTACGCGGGTGGCGCTGTATGTGACATTCTCCGTCACGGCGCTTTTCGGTATGCTTGTTATGCTTCCGATGGTGACGAGCAGCGCGCCCGTGGTGTTCGGCCGTGAGACGCAGGACGAGTACCTCTTGAGAACGCTCGCAATATACGCGCCGCAGAAGTGGATCAATGAGAATACGCCTCGCGACGCGAAGGTTGCGCTGTTCGGGGACACACGCGCGTTTTACCTGGACAGAGACTATGTGTGGGCGGATTGGGGGCACAACAGGCGGTTAAGCCGGCGGTACGCGTCGCTGGATGAGTTTGTGCGCTTCCTGAAGAGCCAGGGGATTACGCACGCAATGGTGAACTTCAAATTCCTGCCGGGTGAGGAATCCGCCACGAGAACCGCGAAGCGGGTCTACGAGGCAATCGAGCAGGGAAGGTTCGAGCCTGTGACGTATGCCGAGCATGCCGTAGGCGTGTACGAGATCAGGTAGCGAGGTGAGGGCGTTGAAGATAGCGATAATGACAGATGCCGAGGGAGTTGCGGGGGTGCTGGATTCGCCGAACTGGTGCAGGCCGGAGGGGCGGTACTACGAGGTGTGCAAGGAACTGCTGACCGAGGAAGTGAACGCGGCGATCCGGGGGTTCCGGTCCGGCGGTTTCGATGAGTTTCACGTTATAGATGGGCACGGGAGCGGGGCGATCGAGATCAGGCTGCTCGATCCTGACGCGGAGTATGCCCGCGGATGGCCGGACACGTGGCCGTTCGGGTTGGACAAGAGCTTCGATGCCGTGGCATGGGTCGGCCAGCACGCGAAGGCCGGCACGGAGCGGGCGCATCTTGCGCACACGCAGAACTTCGGATATTTGGACCTGTCCGTGAACGGGATTTCGATAGGCGAGTTCGGTCAGTTCGCCTTCTGCGCGGCTGAGTTGGGGATTCCGGCGATATTCGGCTCCGGTGACCAGGCGTTTGCCGATGAGGCGCAGGCGCTGATGCCGGGGATCGAGACGGTTGCCGTGAAGCGCGGGGTCACCAACGGCAGAGGCGATGAGTGCACGATGGAGCAGTACCGGGCGCGTAATACAGCGGCGGTTCATCTGACTCCGGTGCGGGCGAGGGGACTGATTCAGAAGGGTGCGGCGAAGGCGGTGGAGAGGTTCGCGCGAGGCGAGTTCAAGGTGCGGGCGATGGAGCCGCCGTATGAGTCGGTTACGATCCTGCGGCCCGACGCGGAGCATGCAAGTCGGGAGATCCGAAAGACGCACGATTCGAGTTTCATCGCGTTGATGAACGCGTAGATGGGACCGGGTACATGGAAATGAGGCCGGAGGTATCCGGCCTCATTTTTTCGCGTGTCACAAAGTCAAGCCAGTCTTAGTCGTGCCGCATTTCTGGCAGCGTCTGTTGTTTGAGAATCACTCCCCAGCAAGCATCCGACAGATGGTTTTAGCACGCCCCTAAAGAACGTGGTCCACTGCAGTTTGCGCTTGCAGACACAGCACGTATCCTGGTGTCGTTTGTTTTCCGCTCCACACCAGAAGCACCTTACCATGTTGTACACGCTCCCTCCAAAGGCGATAGTCCTACAGAGACAGACAGAACCATCGGCAAAAGGCACTGCACAATTCGTGCCAACAGGCCCATCCGTAACGAATATAGGGAGAATCTCCTCACATGAGCCAGTTCTTCGCTTGCTTGCCAGCAAAGGAGCTTTACCCAGCGAGCATTCAGAACAAACATCTGTCATCAGGCGCCGATCATTTGGTCACGGATACTGCAGAGCTTGCGGAGGTCAAGACGAGTGCAGCGTGACGATTGGAGCGGGCTCAGGCGGCGCGCCGAATCTGGGCCTGATCGACCTGAAGGAGAGCTTCGACTACTTCCGGGTCGAACTGGGTGCCGGCGAGGCGGCGCATTTCCTGTCGAGCGCCCTCTACCGAAAGCCTATCGCGGTAGGGGCGCGTCGACATCATGGACTGGTATGCGTCTACGGCGGCGATGATCCGCGCTGATAGCGGGATGTCGTGACCGGCCAGGCCTTCGGGATATCCGCTGCCGTCGTAGTGCTCGTGGTGATAGAGGACGGCCGGGAGCATCGCGCACATGTGCGGCGACTTCTGGACGATGGCGTGGCCCAGGATGGGATGCTTCTCCACCTGCTCCATCTCCTGCTCAGAAAGCCTGTCCGATTTCTCCAAGACGTTGTCCGGTATGGCGATCTGACCGATATCGCGCAGCAGCGCACCGATGTAGAGGCTCGTGCGGTCCTCGTCGGACATTCCCATAATGCGTCCGACTTCGCTGGCCATCCGTGCGATGGCGACCGAGTGGCCGGGACGATATGAGTGCTTCGCGTCGATGGCGGCCGCGAGCGCCTCGACGGTGGTTATGTCGGTAGCGTGCAGCAGAACGTAGAGCTTGTGAGGATCCGGCTTGGGATTGTCGCCGCACTCGCCGTCGAAGGCAACTACCATGTTGCGGCCCTGCATTTTGGCCTGATAGAGCGCGCCGTCCGCCGCCCTGAGGAGGCTTGCTCTGTCGCTGCAATGGGCAGGAAACTCGGCTACACCTATGCTCAAGGTCAGCTTGCTCGACTGGGCCCTGGCTTGCTCGAAGCTGCGGTCCTCCACTGCCTTGCGTATTCGTTCGGCAAGAATCACAGCCTGCACCAGCCCTGTTTCCGGAAGTACGACCGCGAACTCCTCTCCGCCGTATCTGGCGGCGAAATCGACCTCCCGGATCTGGTGCGAGATCACTTCCGCGATATCGCGCAGCGCACTATCGCCCACAGGATGCCCGTTTATATCGTTGAAGAGCTTGAAGTGATCGATATCGATCATCATCAGCGACAGCCTGGAGCCATAGCGGACGGCTCTGCCAAATTCGGCCGCCAGGCGTTCCTGGAAAGACCCGTGGTTAGCAAGGTTGGTGACGGCGTCGGTGTTTGCCTTTTCTATCAACTCCTCGCGGGCGCAATCCAGGGACTCCACCATGTAGTTGAATGCGCTGCTGATGGCGGCAAGCCCGTCCATGCTGCTGGACTCAACGCGCGCTGAGTAATCTCCGGCAGCGACGAGGCGCAGCTTCTCCGCAAGGGCTAGCAGCCGGCGGTTGGTCTGGTGAGCGTAGGCGAGAGCACCCGCCACCGCAGCCATAAGTGCGGCCAACAGCGGCGTTACGACGTAGGCGGTAAATTGATAGGACAGCTTTCCCCTCACACCTGCGACGATGCAGAAAGACGTGAAGACGGCAAGGAGCACCGCTCCGACCCACATCAGCAGTCGCAAGGGAGTGCCAGACGGGCGTGTGTTTCGGTAATGCAATCACTTCTCCCAAACATGCCTAACAGGGACATTATCGGATGCAGCGGATGCCTGGCTTAGGGGATTGTGGCGTGACGGCGGGAGCTTTCTTAGCTGAGCTGAGAACGCTCCCGCCGCTGAAGGGGCTGTAATCTTAGTGCATCTCCACTTCGCAGCTTCCGATTCCGCCGCGATAGAAGTTGAACTGGACGTTGGGATGCAGAGCTAGCAGGGACATCGGCACGGCGCTGTCGGGTATCTTCTTGGCGATCATCAGGGTCGTCAGCCGCTGGCCGAACGGGTTGTCGTGGGTGCCGGCCTGCCATATCGAGACCTTTTCTGCTTTCCACGTCTGCAGCGGGCCGACGGTCACCGCCTGATTGGGGACCAGGTCTACCTTTCCGCCGCCGGATGTGCGGGCGTTTTGCATGATCGTGACCGGGTGCAGATCCACCACGCGCGTAGAAAGCTGGAGGTACTCCTCCGGTGTGGGCGGGTTGTCCTTATACTGCCCCTCGCGCTTCGGGGGATCGTTGAACGCCCAGTGCTTGATGTCTCCCTGGCCGCCCTGCATTACAGCGCAGCGGACGCCCTCCCAGCTCTTTACATAGTCGGCCGGGTCCGCTTTCGGGAAGTGCAGGTTGGCGTCTGGCATCGCCAGCTCGGGCCGGATGCGATTGAAGCAGAGTTCGCGGTCGGCCTTAGCGAATGAAAGAGGATGATCCTCGGGGACTTCCTTGCCGTCGATGACCCATTCGTCCATCCCCCAGAAGTGCGAGTCCTTGAGGTTCAGCCCGATGGAGTTCACGATGCGCGCCACAAGTGGAAGCTGCTCGGTCGGGCCTATCGGTCCGCAGATGCCGACGGGATTGTCCGGCGTGGACTGCCGCCAGGCCTCGATGTATTCGAGCGCTTCCGCGCAGTAGAAATCCTCCAGGGTGTCATAGAAGACGACCTTAAAGCCGGGTCGGGACAGGCCGAGCATGTCCTCGGGCGAAAGTCTGGCGGCGTCGTCGAGTATGGCCTGATCGAGCGTCGTATAGTCCCACCAATCAGGGGCGACTTTGCTTAGTTGTCTTGGCATCGGCTCTCCCTTTCTTCAACGCGAAATGGATGCTGAAACAAATTCAGCATGACGTGCGCGCTATGGTGTTATGTGATCTTTGAGCGCGTGGCGGAGCGGATCGAAGTCCTCCGGACCGAAACCGAGGTGGGAGTGGATTCTCCAACCTTCCGCGTAGTCGAATTTGCCGGACATTCGGCCCACTTCCGCGGACATGTCCTCCATCGTCTTTAGGTAGTTGTCCACGCCCTGGCTGCTGTCCAGCCATCCCCGCTGGCTCTTGTGGCACGCGAGCAGTTCCCGCTTGCGGTCTATCACATCGGTAATATCTACGTAGAAGCCGGGGATGACCGGGTTTCTGAGCTGATCCCTAAGCCCGTAGGGCAGGGCGTGATAGAGGCACATGTCTTTGTCGATCGTCTGCGTCGGCGGATCGGTCTGATAGTTGCGCATGCCCCTGCAGAAAGCAGCGGTTACGCCGAGCCGGGAGGAAGTGGAATGGTCCTCCATATAGTCCTCAATGGACGGCAGCAGGAGTATGTCGGGCGCTACGCCGCGGATGATGGCGCACAGCTTTCGTATAAGCGGCTGCTCGTAGAGGATTTCGATGTCCGGCACGAGCGGGTCGTGGAATGTCGCGCCTATGGACGCCGCCGCGTTGCGCGCTTCCTGTGTGCGGACCCTGACAGTCTCCTCCGCATCCATCGTCGCCGAGCCGCAGGATCCGTTGCCGATACTCATATAGTGCAGTTCGTAGCCGGCCTCACCTAGTTTGATGAGGGTGCCGCCCATCATGAACTCGATGTCATCGGGATGCGCGGCTATGGCCATCGCTATCTTGGACAAAGCACGTCCTCCGGTCTTGGCGCCACTGGCGGCCCGCCCGTCCAGATGTGGGGCCCGGTGCATTTCAACTTGCGGTCTGCCGCTATGGCGCGTCTGCGCGGCGTATTGCAGTGCTTGCGCGCTAACGTCTTTCGGTTAGCGACCAGAGGTGGAAAGTCCTTCGAGGGAGTAGGGCCCGAGGGTTACCCGGACCCGAGGTTCTTCTTCTTAGCGCCGATGCCGTAGAGGTAGTATGCGGCGATGCCGGCCGCGGCTAGCAGCAGCAGCCCGGGCACGACGAACCAGAATACCGGCGACCGGGACTCATCGACCACAACCGGCCACCACCTGTTGACCAGGAAGTTGAGGCGTCCGATGAAGAGGGTCATTCGTCCCATGACGGTCGAGCCGAACATCGCGCCGAAGCCGATCATCAGGAACCATCTACCTGCAGCCGCCGAGGTCTTGACGGCCGGGTGCTTGTGCTCGAAGCTGAAGAAGAAATAGCTCATTGCCGCCAGGAAGATCACGTAGAAGACCACCACGCTTGCGATATGCGCGGGATCCCCCGTCATGGGCTTCATCGATGACGCCATCTGCGGGAAGTAGGTCTCGTAGTACTCGCGGAAGATTCCTCCCGCCGAGAAGCCCATAAACAGCCCGAAGATGACGCGGCTGATCCAGGCATGCTTCTTGGAATAGATGAAGTAGAACATACTGCCGACGGCGGCGTAGAGAGCGAGCACCCACTGGCCTTCCACCGTCATCGGGTCCCACCACTTCGGTTTGAGGATTTCCGCCCAGGTGACGTAGACGGTGTATCCGCCATAGAGGCCGATGAAGATGTGCTCGAAGAATCGGTAGCACTTGTTCTCCCTATAGAGAACAGTGTAGATGCCGAAAATGCACAGGGCGCCGGCCCATGCGACAAGCGCCGTCGAGTATTGCGATAGCCAGCCAGCAAAATCAGCCAAGACGTCCTCCTGATGAACCTCGAGCCCGCCTGGCCGCGAGATAACCCAAGTTGCCGATCAGTATGAGTGCCAGGATGTAGATATGCGCGCAGGAGAGAGCCCACGAAGTCGCGGAAGCGTCTGTTTTCCTATCGCCGAGTCCGATCAGGGTCTCATACTGCACGGCGCCCATTACGCCATTCAACATCCCGCTTAGCTGTCCCGAATCCAGATACGGGTATGACGTAACTGCCATAACCGCGGTAGGGCAGTAGACCAGAGGAATCTTCTTCGGCATCGTAAGATACGGCATCCAGACGCCCATCATACCCGTGGACGTGACATCGACCACGGCGCCAATCTGCTTTGCGTTCTTCACGTAGCTGACGGCGGGGAGTTCGGACAGCGGCGTCCTCCGCCTGTCCACCGTGAAGATCCTCTGGAAGTCCTCACCAATGCCTGCTGCGATGATCACGGGGACACCGGTCTTGTAGCCCAGATGCACCCAGTCCTTGCCGTACTCCAGCGGAGGCAAGCCTTCTTTTCTCCTCTGGAGGTTCACGTCTTTCTGGACTTCCATCGCGCTATCCCAGGAGATCTGCGACGCGCCCGGTTCCCAGCTCAGGATGGCGAACTTGATGCCTTTATTGAGCATGTGCCGCATCAGAGCCTGCAACTGGGGCTCGCTTTCGGCTTTGGTACCCGCGCCCCACGTGTTGGAGACGAGCACGATCTTGCCCGGCGGCACCTTGTCTATAGTGTCGTAGGCGCCACGGACTTCCGGAAACACGGCATCAGCATCCGGATGCTTCGCGGGCCGGATGATGAGCGGAACCGTTACCACCAGCGCTATCAGCACGTAGAGTATTCGCCTGTCCAGGTTTTGGAGACTTGTCCAAATGTTCATTTACAGCTGCCTGTCAAAGAAGCTTCCTCGCTCAAGGCTGAGCCAAATCCTGAGGCTCATTGCGAGTAGTCCGACGGAAAGGCCAAAATCGATGGCTCGTTGGACGGCCATGTTCGGCCAGGTAAGAATCCACAGCGTCATTCGCTCAAGGCGCAGCGATGCCAGCGGCCCGCCCTGCGGCAGCCAGCTAGTTAGCAGAGCGCCTACGGGGACCAGCCCAAGCATAACTATCGCCGCGGTGACCATCATAAAGCCCGCTTCCGCTGACTTTACTCTGAATGCGCGATATGCCGCCGACACGATGTAGAACGCCACCAGGGAGAACATCGCGGCGTCCAGGTTCTGCACGAATCCGTTGAAGAGCACGCTGAACAGCTCGGTGAAGACCAGGCCGCTTGGTCCTTCCGGCACTCCGTTTCTGGTGTAGGCGTCCTTGAAGAACCCGATGATCACTATCAGGAAGAACGAAATGAAGAACGCCAGGCTGTTGCCCCAGCCCTCGGCTTTCTTCTTGATCGCCTTGCCGTGCAGCTGAAACAGGTTCGACGTTCCCAGCAGCAGCGCGAAGCTTCCGATGATCAGGGCGGCGTCGGCGACACTGGGCTTGCTGGTAGTCAGGTAGTCTGCCACTCCGGAGACCCGCCCCGCGCCTTCGTGCGGCAGAAGGAACTCCAGCGACAGGTAGAGTCCCGCCACGAACGTGATGCCCACAACGACGAACTTGCGGCCGCGCGGCGGCACGGCCATCAGCGCGAGCAATGCCCCTATGCCGACGATCAGAGCGCCTGTGATCCAGAGCCAACGGGTAGGACCCTCTACCTGTGTCGGAAGGCCGAACAGCGCCATAGAACTCGCCCCAAACAAATGCATCTTATGAGGCCCTCGGGAAGTACTTCAGGAAGTATTCGTTCACGAACTGGTTCACCGGCTGCAGCCAGGGTGCATGCGCTTCCAGAGCGAGCATAGTCACGCCTACCACGCCCAGCAGCACGATGCCGACCATCACGATCTTGCCGTAGTCCTGGCCGACAAGACTGCCGAGCAGCGTCGGCTCTCTCGACAAATATGCGCTTGCCGCGTAATACTCGTCACCGATAATCGTGTAGTCGCAGGCCGCAAGAAAGAACGGGATCTGGATGATAGCCGGCGTGCCCGCGACCTGAATCGCGCCCGCCATCTGGCCATTCTCCGCGAGAATGAGGGACTCCGCGGCGAACCATCCGAAGTAGAACACCGTTGCGACCTTCTCGCGGTGCTGGATACCGACTATGCCGGAAGCCCAGGCGAACTGCTGGTTTGTCAGGTAGCGGATGTCATCGGTGGAGTATTGCTCTGGATAGCCCGCCGCAGTGTATGAGTCCTTGGCGACCTCCTCCGCGATGGTGTAAAGGACCGGGTCGCAGGGAGTGACTATCACCCTGGTCGAGTAGTTGGCCGCGTTCTTGATGACGTGAGACATGATGGACATCGACTGAAGTCCAACTATGTCCAGGCCGGTAATGCCCGGCACATACAGCATAGGGCGGCCCATCTCCGTGGCGCGTCCGATGGCCTCATTGAGCACGGACAAGCCGGGGATCTTGCGGATGAACAGCTCTCTGCCTCGCCTTGCGGAGAAGATCTTCCAGAGAATGAAAAAGACCAGTATGCCTTCGATTATGTAAGTTGACGGGTTTGCAAACTCGGTCATCCTGTACTACTCCAGGACGTCGGCGGCGGGCTTTGCAGCGGGATTCCCGCCGTTCATATCCGCCGACATTTCCTCAATACGCCTGATGAGTGCTTCAACGTTATCACGATCAGCGAGAAGTTTGCTCAAATCCGCTATCCCCTGCGCGCCGAACAAAGGCGCCAGGAACGGCATTGCAACGAGCAGGGACTGGCTCGCCAGGAATGAGAGCGGCTTGTGCATATCGAGGAACAGCACCGCCGCCGTCTCGAGGCGCTTGCCTGCTACCTTCTTCGCAAGGTTCTCGATCACCTCGTTTTTCTGCTCCTCTGTTAGAGGAGTGCAGATATCGACGTCAAACATTCTCTACTTCCGATTCCTGGTCAGTGATCTGGCTATCGCCGTTCGCACCCTCCGGCGCAGCCGAAGCGGGACGAAGAGATTTAACGGTTTCGATCACCTGCTCCTGATTGTCGCCGAAGCGCAGGTAGACGCCGCGAAACGCCTCCACCCTGGAGACGCGATCGAGCGGAGTCAGCTTGATCCCGAAGTCATCTAGGTAGCAGCGCTTGACGTCCTGCCATTTGATCTCGCAGCTCTTGAGCAGCATTCTGCAGGACACACCTTCGGTCGTGATGAAGTACTTGACGGGGAAGAGGAAGTCACTCAGGGAAAAAACAAGCGCGACCGCAACAAACAGCGCTACATAGGGCCCCGCGAGGATCGAGCCTGCCACTGTGGCGGCGGCTACGAACGCGAGGGATACGATAGCCTTCACGGGGTGCCGGCGCGCGAGGTGCACGGACCAACTCATGACAGGCTGGGAAGAGGCTCTATCGGAAACCGCTATGGGCATAGTTGGTTGGCTGATGCCTGGTCAGACTCCAGATGCAAATATATCGAGGTCATGATAGGAAATTGCTGGAGTAGTGTCAAGCTGACCTGCGTCATAAGGAATTGGCACATGTGAACCGATAATATCGCTTGTTAGCTTGCATGTGCCTGCAGGCAAGCCCGGTGTTTTGCATGAGCTGCTTGATGGGTAAATAGCAGCCGAAAAGTCTGCGGCGCGGCCAGTCCGAGGACTCGCACTTATCTTCTGTCATTCGTTAGCGCTGGAGAGGACGGGGCCGTGTTCAACGCGAAAAATGGCGTTGACTACCGGGCGAACCTGATGTATTATGAGGTTACTGGCAAACAGGAACCCGTAGCAGTTTGCCGGGAGCTGCAGCAATGCGAGTGGGAAGTTTGGGGACAAAATCTAAGGCATCGGGGGGTGCCGGATTCACCATCATCGAGCTTCTTGTGGTGATGGCCATTGTTGGTGTCCTTGCCGCGATCGTCTTTCCTGTCGTTACGAAGGCAAAGGAGACGGCCAGGACGAGCCAATGCCTCTCCAACTTGCGTCAACTCGGATCCGCACTTATCGTCTACACTGACAACTACAACACCCGCTTCCCCGCCGCAGCGCCCTGGGGCAACCCCAACTACTGGCGCCAGTCCAGATACGGCGCTCAGATGACCATCCAGGAACTCCTCAAGCCGTATGTCAGGAACGGCATGGATGCGGATGAGAGCCGCAAGTATAAGAAAGCCAGCGTCTTTGTCTGTCCGAGCGACACGGGCATAGCCTGCGGACAGTGGGTCTACGGCTGTGATCCGAATGAGCCGATATGGCACTATGCGGGATGCAGCTACGAGTACTACGCCTCGAACCAGCCGGATATCGAGACAGACGATGAGGGCAAGCACAGCGCGAAGATCTACAGAGCGTGGACAGGGCTTTCCCCGGAAGTGAGCACCGTCAACGGCTATCAGCGTCTGGGTGCGCCTATGGGCAAGATCCTGGTTCCCACCAGAAAAGCTGTGTTGGGGGATATGTGGTACTGGCACATGGGCGATAAGGCCCCGACTTATGGGTCCAGTGAGGCTGAGTGGCCCGGCAGGCTGGCCTATCGCAACACGCTGTTCGCCGATGGACATGCCGAGCGAGTGAACGGGCAGGTCCACGAGATGGCCAGGCTGCAACCATTGAGCCCTGGCTGGCATACAAATACCGAAATTCCAGACGACTAGCTAACATTTGACGCTGGTTAGCGTCTATTGTAATATGGAAACGGGTCAGGGGGCACGTACAGACGGAGCCTCCATTTTTGTTGCGTGGAGGGCTATGGCAGTGGCTTCTCTGAAAGTGGAGTTCAATACAGTAAGAGAGCTCGAAAGAAAGAGCGCTCAGGTATTTATGTATGGCGGCGGGGCGTTCCTCGTCGGGCTCGTTCTCATATTCATCATTCCGCCTATCGGCATCTTCCTCGCTATCCTGTCAGCTCTTGCGGTGCTTGCGGCGATCGTCGGCGTGTCGATCCTCGGCAAGGAGAAGACTCGTCAGATCTTCTGCCCGTATTGCTCCAGCAAGAATGACGTGTACGTCTCGCGGACCAACCTGGACTGCGATATCTGCCGCAGACCGGTTCTGATAGATCAGAACGGTGAAGCGGTTATGGCGCAGGCCTTAGATCTGACACCGCAGCACAACAAGAAGGCCGGCGAGTAGTCCTACTTCACCAGCGCAAGGACGGTGGGTATTCCCACTACGCTCAAGAGAGTGGAGACGAATATAGCGCCTGCCACGAACTCCTTGTTCGCCCCGTAACGCCCGGCAATGACGCCTCCGAAGATCGCGGAGGGCATCGCCATCTCAAGCACAGCCACCTTTGCAACTGTGTCGCCCACCTGTAGAAACGGCAGGCCAAGGTGGGTCAGAGCCGGCAGTATTGCCAGCTTGAGGGCGACTGCCGCCGCGACGGCCAGAGGCCATTTTTTCGCCGATCCCAGGCTCAGGTTCAGCCCTACCGAGATCATGGAGAGGGGAACGGTCATAGCGGCGGCATAGGACAGCACGTCGTATGGAACACCGGTGACGGGTGTCTTCCTGAATATCAACCCTATTACCAAGGCCACGAAGAGCGGGCTCTTGACGAACTCCAGCGTGTCCTGCCACCTGAAACGTTCGCCCGCAAACGATGTGGCGACCGCTATCCCGGCCGTGCAGAGCAGGATCCGCATGGCAAACGAGTCCATCATAACAGCCGATTGTATGGCGGCCTTGTCGCCGCCGAAGACCGCGCTGACAAACGGAAGTCCCAGGTAGCCCGTGTTGCCGAAGGTCGCCGCGATCATCAGCCCGGCCGTGGTCTTTCGGTCCAACTTGAGCGCACGGGCGGCTGCGTAGGCCAGGCCCAGTACGAGGCACTCAGCGATCAGGCCTACCATGGGTGCTCGCAGCATAGCAGACGTCAGTGGCTTGTCGTTGATGGACAGGAAGATGAACGCCGGCAAGGCGATATTGATCACGATGGAGTTGATGACTCCCGTGTCCTTGACGCTCAGAATTCGCAGCTTCTTCGTGCCGTATCCGACCAGCAGCAGCACGAATATGGAAGCTACCTTGGCCATTGCCGACGTGTCCATGAATGATCCTACCTTCTGGCTGCTGCTTGGGCGGCAGTGCTCGATTTCGGCTTCCTGGTCTTTTGGTAGTCAAGCGCCGCCTCGATGAGGCCCGCGAAGATCGGATGCGGCCGGTTGGGGCGAGACTTCAGCTCCGGATGGAACTGAGTTGCGATGAAGAACGGGTGGTCCTTCATCTCCACAATCTCAACGAGCCGGTAATCCGGGGAAACCCCCGAGCACACCATCCCGCCTCGTTCGAGCTTCGGGCGATAGGAGTTGTTAACCTCAAAGCGATGGCGATGCCTCTCGTAGACGAGGTCGGAGCCGTAGAGCTTGGCCGCAAGTGAGCCATCGAGCAATCGGCAGGGGTAGACTCCCAGACGCATTGTGGCGCCCTTGTCCTCAATGCCCACCTGCTCCGGCAGGATGTGGATAACGGGATGCGGGCTATCGGGATCGACCTCCTCGGTGTTGGCATCCTTCAGCTTGCACTGGTGCCGCGCAACCTCAACAACCGCCCAGTGCAGTCCATAGCAGATGCCCAAGAACGGGATGTTGTTTTCTCTGGCATGTTGGATGGCGAGGACCTTGCCCTCGACTCCTCTGGAACCGAACCCGCCGGGCACGATGATGGCGTCGGCCTCACCGATCTTCTCCAGCAGATTGGTCTCATCTACGGTCTCGGAGTCGATCCAGCGTATCTCGATTCCAGCGTCATTTGCGATACCGCCGTGTTTGACCGCCTCACCCAGGCTGATGTAGGCGTCGCCGTTGCCGGTGTATTTGCCGACGATCACGACAACCGCTTTGTGCTTCGGCTTCTTGAGCGTATCGACCATCTTGCGCCACTCGGCAAGGTCGGAGGCTCCGTTCTTGAGACCGAAGCGGTTGAGCACCAGGTCGGAAAGGCCAACATCCTCGAACTTGAGGGGGATCTCGTAGATGGATGCTGCATCGCGAGCCTCGATGACGCCCGCCTTGGGGACGTCACAGAAGAGCGATATCTTGTCCTTCATTTCAGCGGACATAGGGCGCTTGGTGCGGCAGATGAGCACGTCTGGCTGAATACCGATCTCGCGTAGCTTGATGACGGAGTGCTGCGTGGGCTTTGTCTTGAGTTCCTCCCAGGGGCCGACGGAGGGGATCAGGGTGACGTGGACGTACATCACGTTCTCGGGACCGGCGTCCTTGCGGAACTGGCGGATTGCCTCGAGGAAAGGCAGGCCCTCGATATCGCCCACGGTGCCGCCGATCTCGACGATGGCGATGTCAGCGCCGCTCTGGTCGGCGTTCTGCTTGATGCGATACTTGATCTCATCCGTGATATGAGGGATGACCTGCACGGTCCCGCCGAGGTAATCGCCCCGACGTTCCTTCCGGATCACGCTGTCGTAGATGCGCCCGGTGGTGACGTTGGCGAGTTGGGTGAGGTTCACGTCAACGAATCGCTCGTAGTGGCCGAGGTCGAGGTCGGTTTCGGCCCCGTCGTCTGTCACGAACACCTCGCCATGCTGGAACGGGTTCATCGTGCCGGCATCGACGTTGATGTAGGGATCAAGCTTCTGGACCGTGACCTTGAAGCCGCGGTTCTTGAGCAGCCTGCCCAGACTTGCCGTGGTTATGCCCTTGCCCACGGAAGAAACGACGCCGCCCGTTACGAAAATGTACTTTGTGCTCATCCTGTGCCCCCTGATCTCAGTGCGAATTGCGAATTGTGAATCACGAATTAGGAATTGCCAGACATGCCGCAGTAGAACTGCATTTTGCCCTTGCCCAAACTGATGGAGTTCTCTATTGCCTGTGTCACGTGCTCCTTTGCAGCGCTCACTGCCGCAGGCAGGTCGTCACCCAACGACAGCCTGGCGGCTATCGCTGCCGAAAGCGCACAGCCTGTGCCGTGCATGGTCTTGTCCAGCCGTCTGCCCGCAAACTGGAATACGTCCGCGCCGTCATACAGGACGTCAACAGCCTCACCTTGTATGTGGCCGCCCTTGACCAAAGCGGCCCCGGCGCCCATCTCTACCAGTGCTTTCGCCGCCTCCGAGGCAGTTGCCACATCCGCCACCACAACGCCTGTAAGCACACGAGCCTCCTCAGCGTTCGGTGTGACCAACGCGACATTCGGGATCAGCAAGCGCTTCATCCTTTTGATCGCGGGTTCCGTCAGCAGCACCTCGCCGTTCTTGGCTCTCATCACCGGGTCGAGGACCACATTGGGTACCTCGCGCCTGGACAGGCGTTCAGCTACGAGACTCACCGTCTGAGGCGAGTAGAGCATGCCGATCTTGCAGGCCGAGACGTTGAAGTCGCGCGTCACCGCATCGACCTGGGCCGCAACGATACTCGGTGGTACCTTGTTCACCTTGTGAACGCCCAGGCTGTTCTGCGCAGTGACGTTCGTAACAGCGCAGACCCCGTAGACGCCTATCTCACGGAAGACCGCCAAATCGAGCTGGATGCCCGCCCCGCTGCTCGAATCCGAGGCCGCGATGGTGAGCGCGACTCTCATCACAGCAACTCCCCCAGAGTGTTGATGATCCGCTCTGGTTTCTGATTGCCTGTCGCTCTCTCCGCTTCATCCCTGGAAGTGATGCCGCCGAGGACCAACACTGTGTGAACGCCCGCTTTATTGCCTACGGCGATGTCCGTGGTGAGGTTGTCACCAATCATATAGGCGCGGTCGCGCGGAGTCTGAGTCATCTCAAGTATCTTCTCGAGCGCGTAGCACTCGGGCTTGCCTATCACCAACGGCTCGGTCGCCGTGGCGGCCCTGACTGCGGCCACCAGGCATCCAGTCCCCGGCACGACCCCGCCGTTTTCGGTGGGGTAGGTCAAGTCTTCGTTGGTGGCAATGAATGTGGCTCCAGCGAGGATGGCGGATTGCGCCCGTGCGAGTTTCCTGTAGCTGAACGCTCTGTCGATCCCGACAACGACGTAGTCGATCGGCTCGTCGGTCCAGTCCCCATTGCGGACCAGCTTCATACCGACTGATTCCAGCTCTCTGGTCACACCCGGGCCGCCGATCCTGTAAACGGTCTTGCCCACGGCGTCATTCTCCACGAAGTAAAGCGCGGTGGCGTAGGCGGATGTCATGATGTCGTCGGGAGATGTCGGTATGCCCATTCTAGCGAGCTTGCGGGAATAGGCCTTGCGCGTCATCGACGAGTTGTTGGTATAGAAGTGAACCGTGTGGCCCTGGCGTCGCAGACCAAGGATAGCTTCCTTTGCCTGAGGTTGAGGTTGGTCGCCGCGGTAGATAACCCCGTCGAGGTCGAAAACGTAGGTAAGCCTGTCGTGGCACGGCTCGTTGGCGAACTCCATAACGGGTATTCATTGTAGCAAGTAACTATTCGGAAGTAAAGCATTCTTAGGGCCCATGATCATCTCTTTTTCTTGACCGCGAGCGCCTGGCGCTCTTATACTCGAACGGTGTGATCGATTGTCTGTCAGCACCACCGGAGGTTTTACTATAGTGCCGAGTTCTGATATCCGACCGTTTGCGTTACCCAACACGCCTGCCAATGAGATACGCTTCGAGGATCCCCGCGATATTTCGCGAGTGGTGGTTACCTATGCCGATGCAGTGCCGGACGAGGTGGCGCTGTGGTATCTACGCAAGACTTGGCCCCACTCAAAGCCGGAGGCCATGGATCCGGTCGCGCATTCCCACGGGACTGGATGGCTGGGCATTGACGACTGGTTCACTCCCCAGTGGCAGCAAGCCGCGGTAGACGCGGAGCGGGTAGGGGATAAGGTCATCGTCCTGACGTTCAAGGGGCTCGCCTCCGAGCTTGAGGAAGCAGACGGCTATGACGTCAAGTTTCGCCGGACACTCGGGATAAGGGTCGTTTCGCCTGACGAACGCATGCCCGAGAAGGTGGAAGTCTACACAGAGTCCGAGTGCAGGACATCGAAGATCCGCGTGACATTTGAGGAGGCTAAGACGGCTGAATCCGTCAGGCTGTCCGGCTTCAACGCGATGGTCAGTGAGGACGCACGCGAGGCCGGCGTGCTTAGCCTGACGGTCGAGCATCTGGTTCCGGCGCACGCGTACTCATACGATGAAGGACTGCTCACCTTCGAGTCAGACGATGACGCTTTCACGGTGTCCCTTGATGCACTGGCCAAGCAGGGGCCGATCTGGTTCGAGGAGTGGGGCGTATTCATCACCCTTGCCGGCGACCCGACCACGCAGCAGGACTACAAAGCGCGAAACAGCGGCAAGCAGACGATTGGGCAGAGAGTCACGGCAAGGCGGGAGCAGAGCTATAGCGGCGCGATGCACGGTCTGCCGCGCGCGCACCCTTGTGCGTGTACGGTCGGATGCAAGCACGCAAGGCAGAGGTTCTGGCTGGAGCCCAATGGCGACATTATGACGATGCACTGCAACCTGCACTGGGTCAGAGGCCGCGATACGGACAGGTGCAAGACGGACGGAGATGCGAGGTTCCTATTTGGGCTCGACAACTGGCAACTCGCGGGACGACATTTCGACCCCGCGCCGGTGCTCGCATACAACACGAACCTGATGCGGGACGCGGTGACGCTCGAACAGAAGACGTTCGCGGTCCCGCTGGAGAAGTCCATCTTCGACGATGTGCTTGGCGATGACACGATCATCTGCCTCAGCCGCTTCAGGTTCACCAACACGGGAGACGAACCGGCGGTGGTGGAACTGCCGATTGACTACTCCGACAAATCGTCGCGGTCGTGGAACAGGCCGGAAGCGCGGGACATCATGGACGATCATCTGATTCCGGCCTCGCCGCGCGAAAAGCTGAGCGTTGAGGACCTTGCGGTCACGGATGTATCCGGCGTGCCCTTGCGCGCGATCAGAGGCATCTGGCACGACCACTCGCCGCTGCGGTGTGTGGTCGCCACTGAAATGGATGCGGTTGAGCGCGGCGGAGGCATTGTTCTACGCAGGACTCTGGGCGCGGGAGAATCCTGCGAAGCGGTGATGAAGATCCCTCACATCGATCTGGACCAGCAGGGCGAGATCGAGGCGCTGGCCCGGCTGGACTATGAAAAGAGCTATCAGGACGTCCGCAGATACTGGCGCGAGGAATGTGCCAAAGGGGCGCGCCTGCACACGGGTGAGCCGAACCTGGATGCGCTGTACAAGTCTCACGTCGCGCACATTGAAGTCACTGATGCTCGCATGTGCGATGATCCGAGCATCATCAACACTTCCGTCGGCAGCTCGACTTACGGCAACTTCACGAACGAGTCCGTGATGATCGTAGAGGAACTCGACGAGCGCGCTCTGCACGAGCAGGCACGCCAGCGAATTGACGTCTGGCTCAAGTATCAGGGCACGAAGGGACTCAAGGGCCTCTTCACGGACCACGACGGCGTGTTCTACGGCGCGGGTGGCTTTGAGATGGGCGAATCGTACGATCAGCACCATGGCTGGGTGCTGTGGTATATCGCCCGGCATTTCCAGATCACAGCAGACGCGGACTGGCTGCGAAGCGTTGCGGATCAACTCGTCAAGGGCGTGGACTGGGTCGCGAGGCAGCGCAACGAGACGAAGAAAGATCTTCCGCATTCGCGCGGTTGGGAAAGGGGTTTCCTGGCTGCAGGCGCCCTGGAGGATGTGGAGGATTACTTCTACTGGCTGTCCACCAATGCGCTCACGTGGAGAGGTGTCGATTACGCGGCGCGGGCGCTGGAGGCGATCGAGCATCCGAAAGCTGCCAGCGTGAGGGCGGAGGCTGATGATTACAGGAAATCGCTGATCCGCGGATTCGAGACGATGCGCAAGATGAGCCCGCTGGTGCGGTTGCACGACGGGCGCTGGATACCGCACTATCCCAGCCGGCTGTACAGGCGCGGGCGCGACATAGGATGGATCAGAGAGGTGCTCGAGGGGTCGGTGTATCTGCTCATTTCAGGGCTTTACGATGCCGACTCAAGAGAGGCCGGCTGGATACTCGACGACTACCTGGACAATCGGTATATGGCCCCGGCATACAGCTACCCGGTGTGGAATCCCGACCAATCGTGGGTTGACTATGGGGGGTTCTCAAACCAGCCGAACCTGCTGGCGGGGCTGATGCCGCATCTGGACCGGGACGAACCGGAGATTTACATCTGGATGTTCATGAACGCGTGGGCGGCGTGCTATCGTGAAGAGGTCAACGCGATGGTCGAGCATCCGCAGCCGATCCTCGGGTTCTCGAACTCGGCGATCTACAAGACGAGCGATCAGGCGAACGCGATCAAGTGGCTGCGGTATATGTTTATCTATGCTAAGGACGATTTGCTGCATTTCGGGCGCGCAATCCCGAGGGAGTGGCTGCGGGATGGCAACAATCCTCGCGCTGAGGGTGTGGCGACTCACTTCGGGCGAGTCGGGGTCAGATATCGTTCTGAAGCGGCATCGGGAAAGATCACGGCGGAAGTTGATATGCCCGATCGCAAGTCGGCGGCGAGGACACTGGTTCGATTCAGGCATCTGGACAAGCTGCCAATTCGCTCCGTGACTGTGAACGGCAAGCCACACGATCGGTTCGATGCCGTGAAGGGCGATGTGGATGTCACAGGCTTATCCGGCAGAGTCGAAGTAGTGGCGGCGTATTAGCTAGCGGCTTAGGTTTCAGAGAAACCCTGCGCTGGAAACACGCCCCTCAGTCCCCCTTTTGCAAGGGGGAAGCCCTGGTCGTTCTCCTTCCTGCCAAGGGGGATAGCCGTAGTGGCTCCGCTCCTTACGAAGGAGGGGCTGGGGGAGGTTGCCTCGCAGACGATTGACCGTGAAGGCGCGATCATGCTATTATGTTCCTCACGGAGTGGTGTCCGAGTTGGTCGAAGGAGCAGCACTGGAAATGCTGTAGCGGGGTAACTCGCTCCAGGGTTCGAATCCCTGCCACTCCGCCATTCCTTCGGCACATGCTTCCGGATTTGATGGTGCTCTAGCCGACTGCATGCATGCTGTTAGATCGCGAACACCGGGTGCATCCGCGCATTGAGGAAGAAGCTATTCCATCTCACAATCCGTGCTACCAGGCTGATCATTGTGATGATGGTCGCCGTGGTTGCAATTGCCGCGCTTGCGATGCAGTACCGCATCAACCTCGCAAACAAATGGCAGCATCGCGTTGCCCTTCCGCCCTCCGTCGTTCACGGCAAGGGCGACAATGTGATGGTGTTCGCGCCTCATTCAGATGACGAGACCCTCGGCTGCGGTGGAATGCTTGCTACGTCGGCAGCGAACGGCGCCAAAGTTCGCGTTGTGCTGGTCACGAACGGCGATGGCTTCAGGCTGGCGGTGAGCAGAGCCTACAAGAGGCTCAAAGTGACGCCCAAGGAGTGCATAGAGTTCGCCTACAGACGGCAGCGCGAGACTCTGCACGCCCTCAGCAAGCTGGGAGTGGCTCCGAAGTCAGTGACTTTCCTGGGCTACCCTGACCGGGGTATCGAGCCGCTGTGGAATGGCTACTGGACTTCCGACAGGCTTTACAGGTCTTGCGCTACCAAGGCCGACCGATCCCCTTACCACAACTCGTATACTCCCCGGGCACCTTACTGCGGTGAGAGTCTGCTCCGGGACGTCGATAAGATCATCCGGGAAACTGAGCCTACGGACATCTATCTGCCGCATCCCTGGGATAATCATCCGGACCACTACGCAACCTACTGCTTCGTGGCGGCGGCGGTGGAGCAGCTCAGGGAGGAAGGTTACTCCAAACCCGTCCGGCTGCACACCTATCTGGTGCATCGCGGCGATTGGCCGACGCCCAAGGGTAACCACCCGGACGATCCACTGGCGCCGCCCTATGCGCTTGCTAAGAGCGTTACGCGCTGGTCATCCCTGGCCCTCTCGCCGGAGGTGACCTACCTGAAGCGGAGCGCCATTAGGGAGTACAAGACTCAGACGGCTATGGAACGCGGTTTTCTGCTGAGCTTCGCCCGCCGCAACGAAATATTCGGTGACGTGCCCGTTCGACGCGTCGGAAAGGTGCAGCCAGGCAGCATAGCCATCGATGGCAACACCGCCGATTGGCCGAACGTGCCTCCCGCGATTGTCGATCCGGTGGGTGATTACGTGGTGGCAGGCCTCTACAGGGGCGGGGATGTTCGCACGGTCTATATGGCTAGCGACGGCGTGAACCTCTACGTCAGGATCGATTGCGTCAGGCGCCTTTCCAGCCGGGTCACATACAGCATCAACTTCCGGGGTCTGGATGACGGTGGAGACAGCAACCGGTGTTCGATAGCGATTCGCACAAAGAAACGCGGGCTGCCGGAGGGCGTGATGTGGGGCGCGCGCAACAACACGCTGGAGATTGCCGTTCCGCTGTCCAGGCTGCAGTCTGACCGCGACATCTTTCTTCAAGTGCAGACGAAGGTGGCGAAAGTCACTGTTGACAAGACGGGCTGGCAGAATGTCGAAACACTGCCTCTGCAGTCCGACGAGGAAGCCCGGGTAACTGGCGGATCAACACCCACGGCAGGAGATTCCCTCGCGCACGTTCCCCAAAGAGAGAGGCCGGACGCGGCAGCGAAGAAGCTGCCCATCCGGCCCAGGATATAAGTCTCGGTTCCGCCTCCGCGGCAGACGTGCGTTCGTGAGCGGGTAGGATCTTTGCCGGCCTCGGCCAGCAAGGTATCAACTACACCTCGGCGCCCGGCTCAGTCTGATCTCCGGGCGTGTCTTGCTGACTGGTCACGTCCATCTGTTTCAGGATCTTCTGCAGCGGCCCAATCATATCTATGGGCATCGGGAAGACGATTGTTGTCGCCTGCTGCGTGCCGATCTCCCGCAGTGTCTGCAGGTATCTGAGCTGCAGCGCCTGAGGGTTCTGGCTAATCACATCCGCGGCGTCCCGCAGCTTCTGAGCTGCCTGGAACTCGCCTTCGGCATTGATGATCTTCGCACGGCGTTCGCGCTCGGTCTCCGCCTGGTTAGCCATCGCGCGCTTCATGGTGTCGGGAAGCGTGACGTCGCGCACTTCCACCGCCGTGACCTTGATACCCCAGGGCTCCGTGGCGTCATCGATAATCGTCTGCAACTTCAGGTTGATCTGATCGCGCTCGGCGAGGAGTTGATCCAGTTCGGACTGACCTATAACGCTCCGCAGGCTGGTCTGCGCCTGCAGCGATGTCGCCCGGACCCAGTTCTCGACCTTGGTGACGGCGAACTCGGCGTTCACAACCTGGAAGAACACGACTGCGTCCACCATCGCCGATACGTTGTCGCGCGTGATGATCTCCTGCTTCGGCACGTCCATCGTGACCACGCGCGTGTCAATGATGATAATCCGATCGATGACCGGCCACACGAACCGGATACCCGGCATCTTAATGTGGTCGAATCGACCGAAGCGCAGCAAGACGCCTCGTTCCCACTCGCGAACGATTCTGATCGAGTTCGCAAGTACGATGAAAACGAAAAACGCGACTATTCCTGCTAATGCCCATACACCACCCATGGAAACCTCCTAGTGAGTTGAATGCTCAGAATCCGCCGAATCCGCCGGCGCTTCGCGCTTCCGCACTGTCAGCTTCAGGCCGGACATTGCCGTGACTTCCACCTGTTCGCCTTTTGCAATACGCCCGGATTCGCTGGTAGCCGACCACAGCGCGCCATCGACGAATATCTGCCCGCTGGGATCCAGATCAGTCCTTGCCTCGCCGATGTGACCGACAACTGCGTCACGGCCCACTATGTAGGGCCTCTTGAGTGACTTCAGGCCGAGTGCAACCACAAAGACGAAGAACCCGCCCGTCAGCAGCGCAACGGCGGCCAGGACCCACGGCGAAATCATGGGCCCGGTCGGTGCCCTGAAGAGCATCATCAGGCCGAAGAAAAGACTGGCAATCCCTCCGGCAGACAGCACGCCGTGAGACGGCGCGAACACGTCGGCAATAAAGAGAATGATCGCAAGCGCGATGAAAGCGAAGCCTGCAGCGTTGATCGGTATCACGCTGAACGAATAGAGCAGCAAGATGGCTGAGATCCCTCCTATCACACCCGGGAGGATCGCTCCCGGATTGGAAAGCTCGAAGATGATGCCGTAGGTTGCCATCATCAGCAGAAGCAGCGCGACCAGCGGATTGCTCAGGTAGTGCAGGAACGTGTCCCAGGTCCCCATCGGCCGATCCTCGAAAGGAGCCTTCGCGGTGCGCAGCGTCGTTGTGCCTCCCGAAGCCAGCTTCACGGTTCGGCCATCGATCTTTTTCATCAGGTCACGATTGCTTGTTGCTATGAGGTCGATGACGTTCTTCTTCAGCGCATCGGTAGAAGTCAGGTTGGCCGCTTCTTTTACCGCTTTTTCCGCCCATTCGACGTTCCTGCCGCGCTTCTCTGCGATCGATCTGGCGTATTGTATGGCGTAGTTCATCTGCTTGCGCTCTAGCGTTTTGTTCGGTTTCTCGGCTTCACCGGAAGGGTTGATGTTGATCGGGGTGGCTGAGCCGATATTGCTTACGGGCGCCATTGCCGCAACATCGGCGGCCATCGTGATGAACATACCCGCGCTGCCGGCAGTAGCGCCGTTCGGCGAGACGTAGACTATGATCGGCACCTTGGAGGCAAAGAACGCTTTGATGATGTCCTGCATGGAGGTCATCAGGCCGCCCGGAGTGTCCATGGTAATCAGCACTGCTTGTGCGGCATCGTTCTCGGCGTCCCGAATGCCTTCGGCGATGTAGCCGGCGACCGCTGGGTCGATCTGTCCCTCGATATGCAGCACGTAGACAGGCGCAACCGGCGCCGCCTGCGCGGCAACCGGCAAGAGAATCAGTAACGCGATGGCTGCAAATAGATACTTCATTGTCTACCGCCGTTGTGGGTCACTTGCCCAAGTATTCACGCCCGGCCGCTTGGATTCCTCCATAGATATACCCTCATCCGTCGCCTTCGTTCTGCTTGCAGGGTGGACCGCGACCTGGGAATGGCTCAGGACGGCCCGCCCCCTGGACTAAGGGCGGACGAACAACGATCGGCTTGCGTTGGGCCATCTGCCTTGAATTACGCAGGCGAACGGACTATAATTGCGTCGAAGGGTGTCAGCTAGCCGCTGCGCCCACTGCTTTGTCAACTGATCACAGTTACTGTACGGTCACCGGGGATACGGAGGTTTCAGCTATGAAGATCGGTGTGTTTACGGCTCTCTTTGGTCAGAGGTCGCTTGAGGAGGCTTTGGATTATATCGCCGAGGCCGGGGTGGAGATGGTCGAGCTTGGAACGGGCAACTACCCTGGTTCGCCGCATTGCGACCCGGACAAGCTTCTGGGAAATGCGGCGGCTCAGAAGGAGCTTCTGAAGGCGGTTGAGTCGAGAGGGCTGGAGATCAGCGCCCTGTCCTGCCACGGAAACTCGCTGCATCCGGACAAGGCGTTCGCAAAGGCGAACCACGAAGTCCACCGAAAGACCGTTCAGCTTGCCAGAGAGCTGGGAATCGGCACGGTGATCAACTTCTCCGGTTGCCCCGGCGATGGCCCTAACGCCACCAAGCCCAACTGGGTCACGTGTCCGTGGCCGCCGGACTACCTGGAGATCCTGGACTACCAGTGGAACCAGTGCGTGATCCCGTACTGGAAAGAAGAGGCCAAATTCGCCAAAGACCACGGCGTGAAGATAGCTTTCGAGATGCATCCTGGCTTCTGCGTGTATAACGTGGACACTATGCTCAAGGTGCGCGAGGCATGCGGCGATACCATTGGCTGCAACTTCGACCCGAGCCATCTGTTCTGGAACGGCGTGGACGTCTGCGCGGCCATCAGGAAACTGGGCGACGCCGTATTCCACGTGCACGCCAAAGACTGCCGCGTTGATCCGCTCAACACCGCAGTCAACGGCTGCAATGATGCCAAGCCCTACAGTGATGAACTGAACAGAAGCTGGATCTTCCGAACGGTCGGCTATGGTCACGATGCCCAGACCTGGAAGGACATCGTCAGCACCCTCAAGACCGTCGGTTACGACTTCGTCCTCTCTATCGAGCACGAGGACAGCCTGATGAGCGTGAACGAAGGGTTCCAGAAGGCAGTAGCATTCCTGAAGGACGTAGTCATATCGGAGAAGGCCGGCGAAATGTGGTGGGCCTAGACCGACCATTACCGGAGAGGCATCTCTGACGCCAGTCAGGGTTCCGATCGTGTGGGAGGGAACGCTATGTATGTCATCGGCAAGCAGGAATTGGAGGCTGTTCGCCGGGTGATCGAGTCCGGTCAGCTTTTCCGCTATCGCGGCGGCGAGGGTGGCGAGACCGATCAGTTCGAGGCAGAGTGGAGCGCGAAGATAGGGACCAAGCGCACCATAGCCGTGACCAGCGGGACGGCGGCCCTTATCTGCGGACTGGTGGGCATGAACATCGGACCCGGTGATGAGGTTATCGTGCCTGGCTATACCTTTATGGCTACCGCGAATGCGGTTCTTGCCGTTGGCGCCGTGCCGGTCATCGCCGAGATCGATGAGTCTCTCGGAATCGACGCTGCCGACGTGGAGAAGAAGATCACACCTCGTACGAAGGCGATCATTCCGGTGCATATGTGCGGGCTGCCGGCGAACATGGACGCGGTCATGGCGGTGGCAAGACAGCACGGCATCAAGGTCCTTGAGGACGTGTGCCAGGCCGATGGCGGAAGCTATCACGGGAAGCGTCTGGGTTCGATCGGAGATGCGGGAGCGTTCTCCTTCAACCACTTCAAAATAATCAGTTGTGGTGAGGGCGGAGCGATATCCACTAGCGACGACACGATCTACTACAGAGCGCTCGTCCATCACGATGGTGGCTGCGCGTTCAGGGATCATGCGGCGGACGTGACGGTGCGGATTTTCGCAGGCACCAACTTCCGGATGAACGAGATTCTGAGCGCAATTCTTCGAGTGCAGCTTACGAGGCTGGATGATATCCTCTCCAAGCTGCGCGCTGAGAAGCGGCTGATGATGCAGGAACTCGCGGATGTCAGCGGGCTGTCGTTCAGCCCGATCAACTGCATCGACGGAGATTGCGGAGTTGTGTTGGGCCTGCTCTTCGAGACTGCGGAGCAATCGCGCGGGTTCGCCCAGAGGCTTACCGAAGCCGGAGTAGCGTGCTGGTCTCCCTACGACAGTGGAATTCACTGCTATTGGAACTGGGAGCCGGTCCTGAATCAGTCGGGATCATATCATCCTAAGCGCGACGCGTATAAGCAGACGGATGTGAAATACAGCTACTCAGTCGATATGTGTCCGAAAACCAAGGACATCCTTGACAGGACGCAGTACATCAACACGAGCGTCAACAGGTCCAAAGACGACTTGATGGACATGGTTGCCGCAATTGCGAAGGCCGCCTCGTCAACACCCGCTGGCGTGACGGCCAACGCGCGAGTCTAGGATCAGGGTGTGGCGGGTTAGCGGTTTGGTCAGCGCCGCGTTACTGGCAACTGCTGACTTTGAACATATATTTCAACAATGTTATACTTTGATAACGGGAGCTGCTAAATGGATAGGTGGGTTTTCCTCAACGGCGAGTTCATTCCAAGCGAGAATGCGCACGTTTCTATCTACGATCATGGTTTCCTGTACGGTGATGGCGCGTTCGAGGGAATCCGCGCCTATCACGGCAAGGCGTTCAAGCTTCAGGCGCACGTGGACCGTCTCTATAGGTCCCTGAAAGCGCTCTGGATCGAGATGCCTTACGGCCAGGAGCAGTTCGTAGCGAACATTGAAAAACTGGTAGAGAAGAACGAGGTTACCGACGGATACATCCGGGTTACGGTCAGCCGGGGGGTTACCCTCGGTCTGGACCCGAGGAACATCAAGGGTGATCCGACCGTTGTGATCTCAACCGATAAGCTGGCGCTGTACCCTCAGTCGATGTATGAGAACGGCCTTTCGGTCGTTACGGTGGCGACGCGAGTGGCGAGTCCTCAGGTGCTTGAGCCAAGGATCAAGTCTCTGGGCAAGTACCTTTGCAACATACAGGCTAAGATCGAGGCGAACCAGGTAGGGGCCGGCGAGGGCCTGATGCTGACCGAAGACGGCTACGTGGCAGAGTGCACGGGCGACAACATCTTCTACATTCGCAATGGCGTCGTGTATACGCCGCCCGCGTTCCTTGGCATCCTGGAGGGAATCACCCGGCAGACCGTGATAGAACTGCTGACTGAAATGGGCATCAAGGTCGAGGAGAAGGTCTTCACGCGGTTCGACCTCTACACTGCCGACGAGGCGTTCCTGACGGGCACCGCCGCGGAGGTTATTCCGATGGTGAAGTTGGATGATAGGGTTATCGGCGACGGTAAGCCCGGTCGGATGACGATGGACCTGATCAAGGCGTTCCGCGCCTACGTGGCGAAGCAGTAAGGCGCTCGCCAGATTGCAAGGTTACTGCTAATCACAATGACAGATGCATTGTGTGAGTTTTGCTCGAGCCGGCCGGCGAAGGTAGTTGTTCTTCGCCGGCGGCACGAGGATGTTAGCCGAACGTTTGTGTGCCCTCAGTGCGCGAGCGAGCGGGCAAGGCTCTACGCCAGGACGGACTTCGATTTCGAGCGCGTGCTCGCCCGCACGGATGATCGGACGAAGCAGCGCATGCCTGCCTACAGTTGCCAGTTTTGTGGCACTACGCTGGCCGACATCATAGCCGATGGCAAGCCGGGTTGTTGCGAATGCTACCGGCGGTTCGCCGGAGAGATAGAGCAGGCCATAACCAGCGCCCAGGAACACGAGCGCCACATAGGCAAGGCGCCTGAGAGATGACATCCTACCCAAGCGGTACCCCCGAATGGATCAAGGGCACTGGCCCTGAGTCCGATGTTGTGATATCCACGCGAGCCAGACTGGCACGAAGCTTATCAGCATATCCGTTTCCGCCTCGCGCCTCCGGGGAAGATTTAACCATGGTGGCGTCGCATGTGGAAGCGGCAAGTGCCGGGCTCACTGGGCGCTATCCAGCTCTTGTATATGTTGCGATGGACGAACTGAGCGCAGCGGAGAAGGCCTTTCTGCTGGATGCCCGTGTGATCAGTGTTGAACAGACGGAAGGCCGACCGGGAGCCGCGGTCTTGCTGGAGCCGAGCGCGGTGCTCTCCATAATGGTCAATGAAGAAGACCACGTCCGGATACAGGTTCTCAGGTCGGGCCTGGTGCCCGAGGAAGCCTGGGAACTGGCCGATCAGGTAGATGACATCCTCGCCGAGAAGCTGGACTATGGTTTTTCGGAGAGATATGGGTATCTGACGGCAAGTGTGTCCAACGTGGGGACCGGACTGCGGCTGAGCGCCATGATGCATCTGGCCGGGCTGGCAATGAAAGGTCGAGTGGCCCCTGAACTGCGGGCGGCATACGATCTTGGCGTGTCCATCCGCGGAATGTATGGCGAGGGAAGCCGGTCTGTGGGCGATCTCTATCAGGTTTCTAATGAGGTTACGATGGGGCTATCTGAGCGTGAGATAGTCCAAAGAGTGACCTCGGTGGCCAAATATCTTTTGGACGACGAGCGCCTCGCGCGGAAGGAACTATTGAGCGAGGAAAGGAAACGATTGTTGGAGAGCGCCGAGAAGGCGCTGAGCGCACTTAAGCATGTGCGCTCGATTGCTCCTGAAAAAGCAATAATGTTGTTGTCGCCGCTGAGACTGGCGGCAGCGTTGGATTTGGTCGAAGACTGCCCTATTCGCCTGCTCAACGAGCTGTTGGCGGGTATGAGGGTAGGGGCGGTTGACGATCCACAGGCGCGGATTGACCGTGCCGAATTGGTTAGGAAGAAGCTGGCCGATGTCAGCGTCGGCCGAGGATAGTTGATGTCGATAATGAACTTGGCGGCCGTTAGTGGCGTCATAGTAGTGTTCGAACCTGCAAACAAAGGGGGGAGATGAGCATGTGGCAAAGGTTCACTGAGCGCGCGAGACGAGTAGTCTTCTTCGCACAGGAAGAGGCCGGCAGGCTGGGTGAGAACTACGTGTCCACCGAGCACCTGCTGCTCGGACTGGTGCGAGAGAACGACAGCGTGGCTGCGCGGATACTCGATCGTATGGGAGTGAGTCTTGGCAGGATCAGGTCCGAGATCGAGCGCCAGGTCACCAAGGGTGACGGGCGGCTGGGTCAGGACATGCAGCTCACGCCCAGAGCGAAGAGAGTGATTGACCTCGCCTATGACGAGGCAAGAAACCTCAACAACAACTACATAGGCACCGAGCATTTGCTACTGGGCCTGATCCGCGAAGGCGAAGGTCTTGCCGGACGCGTGCTCCAGAAGCTTGGTGTCGATCTTGAGCGGACCCGCCGGGAGGTTATGAGCCTCCAGGACGGTGAGACTACCGCTGCGCCTGCTGCCCGTGCTCGCTCCAAGACGCCCACCCTGGACGAATTTGGCAGAGATTACACGGAGCTTGCCAGGCAGGATAAGCTGGACCCGTGCATCGGCCGTGACAATGAGATCGAGCGCGTGATGCAGATCCTTTCACGAAGGACCAAGAACAACCCGTGCTTGATCGGCGAGCCAGGTGTTGGAAAGACGGCGATCGCCGAGGGCCTCGCGCAGCGTATCGTTAGCGGCGACACCCCCGAGATGCTCAAGGACAAGAGGATTGTTGCTCTTGACCTGGCCGGTCTTGTGGCTGGCACCAAGTATCGGGGCGAGTTCGAGGAGCGCATGAAGCGGGTTATGGACGAAGTGCGCAAGGCCGCGGGCGAGGTCATTCTGTTCATCGACGAGCTTCATACTCTCGTAGGAGCAGGAGCGGCCGAGGGCGCGATCGACGCTTCCAACATCCTCAAGCCCGCGTTGGCCAGGGGTGAGCTGCAGTGCATCGGCGCGACGACCATGGACGAGTTCCGCAAGTATATCGAGCGGGACGCGGCCCTGGAGCGCAGATTCCAGCCGGTCCAGGTGCGCCAGCCGAGCATCGACGAGACGATCCAGATCCTCAAGGGGCTGCGGGACCGCTACGAGAAGCATCACAGCGTCACGATCCAGGACGAGGCTCTCGTGCAGGCAGCGCAGCTCTCGGATAGATACATCACTGACAGGTCACTTCCTGACAAGGCAATTGACCTGATAGATGAGGCATCCAGCCGGGTGAGGCTGAAGCTGGCGATGCCGCCGCTTGAACTCAGGACTACCAAACAGGAGCTCGGACGAGTGCAGGCGGAACTCAACTCGATCCCCAGTGGTTCCAACTACGAGGTTGCCGCGGAGCTTAGGGCTCAGGAGCACGAGTTGACCGAGAAGCTCACTGAGCTTGAGCGAAAGTGGCAGGAAGAGCGCGACAGCGAGTCGCGCGTAGTGGGTGAGGATGAGATCGCTCACATCGTGCAGTCCTGGACTGGTATTCCGGTATCCAGACTCGTTGAGGGCGAGTCCTCGAAGCTGCTGAAGATGGAGGACGTTCTGCATGGCCGCATCATAGGTCAGCATGAGGCCATTGTCGCCGTTTCCAAGGCCGTCAGGCGAGCACGCTCCGGTATGAAGGACCCCAAGAGGCCGATGGGAAGCTTCATTTTCCTCGGACCCACTGGCGTCGGTAAGACGGAGCTTGCAAGGGCGCTGGCAGCATTCCTGTTCGAGACCGAGGACGCTCTGATTCGGATCGATATGTCCGAATACATGGAGCGGTTCGCGGTGTCCAGGCTGGTCGGCGCGCCGCCAGGATACGTCGGATACGATGAGGGCGGCCAGCTCACTGAAGCCGTCCGGCGAAGACCATACTCGGTGATTCTGCTCGACGAGATCGAGAAGGCGCATCAGGATGTGTTCAACATTCTGCTCCAGGTGATGGAGGACGGGCGCCTTACTGATTCTCAGGGGCGTATCGTGGACTTCAAGAACACGGTCATCATCATGACGTCCAACCTCGGTGCTCAGGCGATCCAGAGCGGTACCGGCATCGGTTTCCGCAGCGGAGAGGAAGGCGAGGCGGATAAGAACTACGAGTCGATGAAGAACCGCATCATGGACGAAATGAAGCGGACATTCAGACCGGAGTTCATAAACAGAGTCGATGAGACCATCGTGTTCCACCAGCTTACCAGGGACGAGATCCTGCAGATCGTGGACCTGATGGTAAGCAGGGTCCGCCAGCAGGTGGTTGCCCAGGGAATGGAACTCGAAGTCACGCAGGCCGTGCGAGAGCAGTTGGCTGCGGAGGGATTCGATCCGCAGTTCGGCGCCAGGCCGCTGAGGAGAGCCGTGCAGCGCCTGATCGAGGACCCGCTTGCGGAAGAGGTGCTGCTGGGCCGGTTTACCGCCGGAGATACGATCCGCGTGGAGGTAGAGGACGGCAAGATCTTCTTCACCAAGTCCGCGGACCTGGGCGCGCTGCCGGTGGAGGCGCCTTCACCGTAACTGCGGAGATAACGTGAACTACTTGTTGCGCTCCGTGCGTTTGGGCACGGAGCGCTTCGTTTTGTACCAAGCACGCCGCTATTGTGACAGGCGAGATAAAATGGTGGTTGCATCCATCTCTGCCATAACCTCAAGGGCAGTGTCTGCCGACAATCTACATGGCCCGAACGACAGCGGGTATGCTCGCGGTCGTCCCGGGTCGGCCAGTTGCTTCTGTACGTAGCGGTATTTCGCAGTTGCGACTGAGGTGTAGTTGTGGCCGTTGAAGCAGGGTTCGTGAGACGGAATCCCTATTCTAGGTCGTTAATCGAACGCATCAGGATGTCTCGTGAGACGCAGTGGCGGCGGTTGCTCATCTGGACCGCAGTGGTTGTTGTCGTCGCGGTCATCTTTGGCGTTACACACCCGCGCTTCATCCCCAGCAGGATAGTGCTCTCGGCGATGTCGGCCCTTGCCAGTGGTGCTGGTTTCGGCGCGGCGGCTTATTGTCTGGCGCTCTTCGTGCTCGAACGAAGGGTCAACACGCTCTTTGCCGCCGTGGCGTTCTCGGCTCTGGGTTCAGGATCCGTCCTGCAGGTGATAGTTGATTTTCGGGGGGCGCAGTACGCCGTCAGCGGCTGGATAGCCAGTGCGGCATGGCTCAACGCGGCCGTTCTGTTACTCGGGGCCGGCTGCTCACAGAGCGTCCTGCGCGCATCAACGCGACTCCAGTCCATACGGCAGATGATGGTGGCCGGAACCGCGGTTGCGGCGTTTCCCATCGCAGTGATGCCCTATGTGCTGGACACGAGTCTACCGGGAAGCCTGAATGCCTCTGTGTTTGCCGCCGCGGCGCAATATCGCGTGGACAACGTGCTCGGGCTGATTGCGGCCTTGACGATGGCTGCGGCGATCGGCGTGAACCACAGGCGCTACATGTCCGGAGGCGACGGTCTGGCCGGACTTCTTTGCCATTTCCTGACGGCTTCCGGCGCAGGGCTCCTTTTCACCGCATTCTCGTCCGGTCGATTCGGTGTCTTCTCCAGCATGTCGTTCGCGTGCTTCCTGGGGGCGTGAATAGCCCTTGTGGTGGGCAACAGCATCGAGAATGCATTCGCGCACAAAGAGGCAGGTGACAGGCTGGAGGAGCTGGAGACGCTGCACGACGTTTCCTGGTCTCTCGTAGGCGCTCGGACGGTTTCGGAACTGCTGGATCTGTTCGTGTCCACGCTGGTCAACAAGCTCGGAGCCCGCATTGCCGCCGTATATCTGGCCCACGAAGGTGGGCTGCAGCTCGCGGCTATTCAAGGTTCGGACGCTGCCAAGGTGGGCACTGTCTATCCTCTTGTTAGCGACAGACCATACCCCGGGTTCAACTCCGGCCATACGGCCCGTGCGTTCGCGTCCAGGCAGCTTCAGGTGGCCAATGACGTGTTTGTGGACGTGGAGTTCGTTCCGTGGCGGGTGATCGCGCAGGACGATGGTTGCGCGGCGTCCATCCCGCTCGTGGATCAGGACAAGTGCCTTGGTGTCCTAAACGTCTACTTCTCGCACGCCGCAGATCTGAGCGCCACGAGGCTGAGGCTTCTTGCGACGATCGCGGCGGCCGGCACGTCTGCGGTCGAGTTCGCTCTGGCGCGGCAGCCCGTCCACCGGGACAGCGCAGAGGTCCAACAGGTCGCGTAGCGCAGGCAGCAAAAAGGAGAGCCATACGGCTCTCCTCTAAGTCTTCTGCCAATGATATCTGAGCTATTCGCTCTCCGCGGGAGCTTCCGGTGCGGCTTCCGGCGCTGCAGCAGCCTCTTCCTCGCCTTCCGCGGTCACTTCCTCAACTTCTCTATGGACGTGCGGCATGACACAACTGCAGATGAGTGCGTCCGCGTCCGCCAGTACTTCGATCGTGTCGGGTACCGTGATGTCACCCACCCTGATGTGCTGGCCGATCTCCAACGCGCTGACATCGACATCGACGTGCGGCGGGATGTCGGTGGGAAGGCAGCTTATATGGAGCTCATCCATCTGCTGCTCAAGGATTCCGCCTTCCTTGGTGCCTGCAGGCTCGCCAACCAGCACGATAGGCACATCGACGGTAACCTTCTCCTTCAGGTTGATCCTCTGGAACTGCATATCGAGGACCTTGCGAGTGAGAGGGTCCTTATAGAACTCCTTGAGTATCACCATTCCGTCGGACTTCTTCGGGGCGCCTTTGATCTTCAGCTCGATCAGCGACTTGATGCCGGCCTCGGCCTGCTTGGCTTGCTTTGCGAAATCCTCGAGTTTGAGCTCGATCGGCAGCGGCTCAGCGTCGCGCCCGAACACGCTTGCCGTCACGTAACCTTCTTTGCGCAGCCGCTTGATACGGCTCTTGCTCATATCGGAGCGATAATTCGCTTCAATCTTCAGAGTCTCCATTAAACGCTAGTCCTCCCAAAAGTCACCGTGCCAGTATATCGGAAAACCCGCCCTCTCGTCAAGCGCGCTTCTCGGGGCGAGCGGGTCAAGAGCGAACACGGAGCCACGGAAATCACTGAAACACGGAAATCGACGGCGAAGTCTTCCTGCTGGAAAGGCGAAGCCCAAAGTGATGATCTCTCAAAGCTACAGGAATTCCCTTCAGCGATTCCTGTTATTCTGTGATTCCGTGCTGAGTGGGGAAGCGGTGGGATTGCTATTTGTCCATTGCCTGCCTGCGCGCGGAATCAGCGACGTCAATGGCTTCCAACACGTCCGCTTCATTGATGGGGCCGCGGAAGAACGTGAGCTTCCCGTCGACGAATACGCCGCTGGAGAGTCCCTTGTCCACGACTGCGCCGCGGTTATTCTGGTCGTGGACGAAGACTTCAACTCGTTCCCGTGCCGAGCGCTCGACCGCCTGAAGCACGGTCTCCCGGTTGTGTATGCCCACGTAGCACAGGCTGCAGTCCAATATGTCCACACGTATGGTGGCCTTGCTCGCGGGAGCGGCGAACCTGGTTGGGAGGTAGGAGGGTTCCTGGGCATCGGGCCGAAAAGTCATGTAGTACAGGGTGGCGAACCGGCGGGACTGCCCCTTGATAAGCCCCAGGCTCTCCAGGAACTCCGCGGTAACGTGCTCGTGGATGTCGCTTTGCTCCGCTTCCGCCAATCCCTCGGCCACTATGCCTGCTGCCCCGCAGTTACGCGCGTCGGCGATGGCGCTTTCGATGAGCTTCCTTGCAATGCCCGTCTTGTCATGCGGCGGCTTCACCTGCAGGCATTGGACCATGTAGAGGCCCTCGCCTCCGACCTCCATGGGGACGTGTTCGATCGGATAGTAGAGCACGAAGCCTATTGGCTCGCCGGTGTCGTCACGAGCAATTTGGCCTCGCAGCAATCCGCCGTCCAGCCAGACTTCCAGATTCCTGTACCACTCGTCCCCGAACTGCATCCCCTTCGCGCAGTAGACGCCGTCGCGCAGGTTGTCCATTCGCAGCTTCTCGATTATCATGTTAGCCTCCCATAGGTATTATACACGCACTAGGCGATGCTGCGCTCCTCAGCGGTGATATCCCGCGCAGGATTCTTCCGCTCATTGATGGAAAGAACAACGGTATTGCGATGAGCGCCAAGTACTCCATTCACAACCTGTCCGCCGGATACGGCGACGCGCGCGTGCTGCACGACGTCTCGCTGGAACTCCAACCCTCTGAGTTTGCGGCCATCATAGGCCCGAACGGCAGCGGCAAGACAACGCTGCTGCGTGCGATGTCTCGTATCCCGATGACCTGCAGCGGCGGGATCCTGCTGGATGGTAAGGACATCCACACAGTGCCAGCCCGTGAGTTCGCCAGACGCGTTGCGGTTGTTCCCCAGGATACGCTTGTTGCATTCGATTTCAGCGTGATGGAGATCGTGCTTATGGGCAGGTCGCCCAGGCTGGGTCGGTTTGCAATCGAGGGCAACCGGGACAGGGAGATCGCGCTCGAAGCCCTCACTCGGACGGGGACCGCGCACCTCAAGGACAGGCAGATCAACGCGCTATCGGGAGGCGAGAGACAGCGGGTGTTGGTTGCGCGCGCACTTGCGCAGGAGCCGGATGTACTGCTGCTCGATGAGCCCACTTCGCACCTGGACATAAGCTTCCAGTTCGAGATTATGGATCTCGTGAAGTCGCTGAACCGCGAGCGCGGAATGACGATTCTCGCTGTCCTGCACGACCTGAACCTGGCCAGCCAGTACTGTGACAGGCTGGTCATGATCGGGCAGGGCAGAGTCCAGGCCGATGGCTCGCCCGACGCGGTCATCACAGCCGACAACATCCGCCGGGTCTATGGCGCCGAAGTGTGGGTGCGCCGGCATCCGGCCACGTCGCGGCCCTACGTCATTGCCGGTGTGAAACCTGGCCCATCGCTATCAGCGAAGCAGAGTACTGATCGTCCGAGACATGTTGTCCCGGATGGAGGTGAGCGGGATATGCTGTCCAGCACCACTGTTCACGTCATCGGCGGAGGCGGTACCGCTGCTCCGGTGCTTGCGAAGTTGATCCGAAGGGGCTACTCGCTCACGTGCGGAGTGCTGAACGAAGGCGATGCGGATCAGGAAGTCGCCGAGGCTCTGGATATTCCGCACATCTCGCAGCCCGTCTTCGCAGGGATAGCCCCTGATTCGCTGGAGAAGCACCGCGAGCTCATGCGTGCCGCCGATGTGGTTGTTCTGACCGATGTTCCCGTCGGCCACGGCAACCTCCCCAACGTGGAGGTAGCGCTTGAGGCTGCCCGCGCAGGCAAGCCCATCATCGCGCTGAAGCCGGAGCTGATAGGCTCACGCGACTTCACGGACGGCAGGGCGACAGCGTTGCTGCAGGAGTTGATGTCCTTCAACGTGAAAAGCGCGGCCACGGTCGATGAAGTCGCTCGTGGGGTCGAGAATGTGTGCGAGGCGAAGGACCAGCACTCCGTGTAGCCTTTGAGCTAGGCGCCCCACACTCGCCGCCACGCCTCCACGATGGTCTTGCCCGAGTAGATCACCGTCTGCGGATCGGTCTTGCGGACGCCTTCGCGTTCGCGGATCTCTTCGTACGCATCGTTGCGGAAGTACCGCACGGATATCTCAGTTGGGGAGGCGACGGTAAACGGTTCGATTGTCTTGAGCTTGCCCATTGCGGTTCTGGCTTTTTCGCGTATTAGCTCTCGGACGACTGACGGAGGCTTGAGGATCGCCCCTTGCCTGCTGAAGCCCTCCTTGACGACGGCGCATTCGACGTTCGGACACACCTTCTGAGCTTCCGCGCAGGCCTTATCATCGCCGCTCACCATCGCAAACGGCACACCGAACACTCCCGCGGCGCCGGCGCACGTGCCGATCTCGCCCATCACCTCGCCGTTCACGCGCATCTCGACCCAGTTCATGCTCGACATGGTGTGCTCAAGCACTGCGCCCTGAGTGCCGGCCATTGCGTGGGCGCCGATCTGGAAAAAGCCGTCATAGGAGTCATCGATCAGATGGAGATAGTCCCTGCGGTGCGTGCCCTGGATGTAGCGCGCGCCTGGGTGCAGCAAATCGTAGCGGAGGTTCCTGAAGCCGTTGGCCCCGTGGCTATCGAGGACAAGCACCTCGGTTGCTCCTCCGTCGATAGCGCCCTGGACTGCGGCGTTGGCGTCCAATGTGAGCCATTCACGCGCCTGTTCGTAGCCCGGCTCGCCGGTAAACGTCTGGCTTCTGCTGACTACTCCGCCTACGCCTTCCATGTCCGTCAATATGTAGACCTTCATCCCAACCTCCGGCGTCAAAAAAGGGAGAGCCGGTTTGGTTCTCCCTTTTTGTCATTGCATCTGATAGAATATACGAACGGGTGCGGGGAGCGGTATCTGCTCCCGAAAGCGCAGACCTATACGGCGCGGGCGACCTTGCCGGCCTTCAGGCACTTGGCGCAGACCTTCATCTTCTTGGTGGAGCCGTTCACATTGGCTCGGACCGTTTGGAGATTCGGCAGCCAGGCTCGCTTCGTTCTCGGAGCGCGCAGCGCCCACGAGCCAGAGTGGACGTGTCTTATATTTTGGCCGAAGAGCGGGCCTTTGCCGCAGACATCGCAAATGTTGGACATATCTAAAAGGACCTCCTGGAAAATCGCAAACGCGATGATCATAATACCATGATCCGGGACCCTTTGCAAGTAGCCGAGATGATAGACAGCGGGATAACAGAACTGATCCGGCAGCCGCGGGTCCTTGACGCGCGTGACAGCGTTCGCCGTGCGGCGGGAATCATCCGTGCATCCGGTGGATCATGCGCCCTCGTCGTGCGCGATGGACGAATCGCGGGATGCGTGAGCGAGAACTCAATCGCCGCGTTTCTTGCTTCGGCCCCGAACGAGGAAGACGCGCTTGGTCAGCCGATAGAGCCGTTGGTGCAGCAGTACCCGCTTTACGTAAGCGCGTCCATCCCCGCCCTCGAGGCAGCCCGGGTGTTTGCCGAGAACAACGTGGACATGCTTCCCGTCGTCACGGAGTTCGGCGCCCTCAGAGGTGTGCTGTATCGCGGCGATGTGCTCGGCTATCTGACGAGGAGTCTGAGGCCCGCATCTGTTGGCGGAATGGCGACTCCTCTGGGTGTCTACCTGACCACTGGCTCGGTCAGCGGCGGGGCCGGCAGCTTCGGGCTATACCTTACCGGTATCACGCTCGGGCTGATGATGGTTGTCAGCAAGTTTGCCAGCGATCACGCGATGCGGTTCATCGTGCATCTCACAGGTCCGCGAATGCCGTATCCCGGCTTTGCCGACACAGTCTCAGCTCTCATCAGTATCGGAGTGCTTGTTCTCCTTCTCCGGCTCTCGCCGCTTGCGGGCTACCACGCAGCCGAGCACATGACGGTGCATGCGATCGAGGCGGGAGAGGACCTGAAGCCGGACACCGTCAGGCCGATGCCGCGAGTTCACCCGAGGTGCGGGACCAACATCCTCGCCGGGGCGATGATTTTCATGCTGATAACCGCCCGATTCTCCGGTGATATTGCGATTCTTGTCGCCATGGTTGTGCTGGTCTTCGGATGGAGGAGCGTGGGCAACTACATACAAGCGCTGTTTACGACGAAAGCGCCCTCGGAGAGACAGATCAAGAGCGGAATCGCGGCGGGCAGGGAAGTCCTCGAGCGTTTCCACGAGCGGCCGAACTACCAGGCGATCGGGTTCCGGCGGGTCTGGAACATGGGGTTTCTGCAAGCCTCAGCGGGAATGACCACGATACTCATGTGCGTATACATGCTTGAGAAGCTCTTCGGTCTGAGGCTGCTGTTCTAGTTGTGGCTCGGACATCAGATCATCCATGTTCGCCGGCTCAGCGGATTCCCCTGGCAGCACCTCGACACGGCTGCTCCCTGGAACACAAGGCAGGCGAGCGTCGTCGTAGCTGTAGCGTTACAGGTTTTAAGGATGGCTATGAGATACAACCGATTTCTGTTTCCTCTGATCCTCTTGGTAGTCCTTTCGCTGTCCGTTTCCGGGTTTGCCGCCGGAATCAAGTATAAGACCTCAGGCGTGTTCGTCGACTCCGCGGGAGGGCAGCACGCGTGGAGCATCAACGACGGACATACGCTGATCTGGAATTCCAGCCCCTACATTCCGGCCGGCGCGGTAGTCGTTGCCGACAGCCTGGCGCCCGATGCCAGTGATGATGCTTACAAGGCCGACGCTGCGCGGCTAGATGCGTTGAAGGCGAAAGGCATCGCGGATGTCATAGTCAGAGCTCCCGGCGCCATCACTGCCGCGGCCCCGAACGCGCTGCAGAGGATCATCAGTCACCTCGACACCAACGGATTCACATACGGCATCGAGATTGACGACGGGCCCAGCGTGGGGCTGCAGGGGTATCTGGTGTCCCCAGGCCGCTATAGAATCGAGGGCCCGTCGGACCAGACATCGTTCACTTTCGACTGGCCCGGGGTCGATTCCGCCTTGTACGCGGTCATGAACAAGCTGGACAACACTATCCGGTCTACGGGAGGGGCGATTGTCCGCGACGGCAGGGCTGTTGTGAACCTCTCAAGTTCGCTCCGGGATGGCGAGATTCTGATGGTCTATCCGCACAAGACGTTCGATGCGTCTGAGCAGGGAGACCTCTGGAGCGGCTATGCCGAATACCGCGACCGGCTGCTGGCGTTCTTCAGGGGCGTCAAGTTTGGGAGCGGCCTGAGGTTCTTTGTCGAGCCGTTCAGTTCGAAGATAATATCCGCCGACGATATGGCCGGGTTCCTGCCGGACTCGTCCGGGTTCCGTCTCGGCCTGGAGGCTTACCTGACCCGCAAATACAGGCACGAAGGCGGGTTGAATGCCGGCTGGGGCCTGAACCAGAACCTCGAAAACATCGAACAGGCGGCGCGGCTCGTGCCCCTGTGGGGACAGGGCAGGGGCGCGGGGTATTTCTACGACCGCGCGACCGCCGACCTCTTTGCCGTGAATCCGGCCCTCGCCGCGCAGGTCTGGAGTGATATTGCCGACTATCGTGATACTTCCGTTCAGGAGTATATGAACTCGATTGCGGAGGCGCTGCACAAGCAGGTAGCGAACGTCCCCGTGGTGTTCAAAGGGTACGGCTACTCCCGGATTTATGCGAACCCGTTTTCTTCCGGGTTCGACGGCGTAGGCGCTCAGGCATACGGCAGCGGCGAGGCGCCGATCAGCCGCGTTGCCGGGCCGCTCTACGCGCTTGCTGAGGAGTCCGGAAAATCGACCTGGTTCATAGTGGCAGGTACGCAGGCGTCAGAGGACGGAAAAACCGGCTATCTCGGCGAGAACTCGATGCTGGCGACACTGGATGCCTATCGAGAGGTCGGCTGCAAGGGGTTCTTCATCGAGGACCTGCTGAACAGCCCCGAGCAGATAGAGTGGCTGCGGAGCTTCAAGGGCAAGATCGGCAAAGACTGGAGCGATTTCAAGCCGCAGGTGGTGTACTTCCCGATCGAACCTCCGACCGGGGCTTATGTGAAGCGTTTGGCGCGCGACACCTGGTGGCTGCCGACTCTGCGGCGCGGAAGCACCAGCTACATCGGCGACACGCTTTTCGCCTACACAATCATGGGTGAAGGCAAGTCCTACATATGGTCCGGCGCAGGCAAGCAATCCGTCGTGATGAACACGGCGGGCTCGGGAAACCCATCCGTGGAGTATCCCGCCGGAGTTAGTCTGAATGCCAAGAAGGGCATGTTCACGATCACCCTTGACGAATCCCCCACGGTTATCAGAGGGATCGACTTCAGACAGGTATTCCCGCGCGATACTGCCCAGATGGAGATCAGTCGCCTGACGGCTCTGATTCCTGTCGCAGACAAGGCTGGACTGGAAGTCAAGAGGGCTCGCGGGGCGTTGGAGAACGCCAATAACGTGCTCAAGAATGGGCAGTCCTACATCGCTTACGGGATAGCGCACGATGCGCTGACGGAACTGCAGAGGGCGATGGGGCCGGATGTGTGGATCGAGGGGGAAAAATCCCCCGCCGCCAACTTCGGCTCGGTTGTCGCCGCGCCGGGAGCAAGCTCCGCGCTCGCGCTTGTCCTCGACACGGACGAGGACGCGCCTATGAGCCCGTATTCAGCCACGTATACCTTCGAGGCCTTGACCAGCGCAAGCTACGAAATGTGGATCGCGGGCTCGCCATTGACCGAAGCGTCTCCGATCAGCTATACCGTCGATGGCACCGGATGGACGCAGGTAAGTGCCGCGGATGTGAAGCCGGAGCCGTACGCGCCGGGTCTAGCCTGGTATAAGATTGCCGTTGCAAACTTGAACCCCGGCCCGCATACCCTGACGTTGAGAGTGGATGGCAGGCGCACGCAGGATGACAGGCACTACTTTGCGATAGACGCGATCGTCATCAGTCCGCGAGGGTTCAAGCCGAACGGCATTGTTAAGCCGTTCTAGCCCGTGTTGCAGCTCGCATTGTCTGTGTCATTCTGAGCAACGCGAAAAATCTGCTTTTCGCCGAGGTCGGCACAAGCAGATTCCTCACTGCGTTCGGAATGACGGATGCTAGCGTTGCTGGCTCTTGTCTTGCTTCGGTGGCTCGGGACAGACGCTCAATCGTTTGTCGGCGCGTGAGCAGGAGTCCGCATAGGGACATGCCGTGCAGCATCCCTTCGCGGCACGCCTGAACCGTTTGGCGAGAAACAGTACTGCCACAGCGGCTATCGCCAGTACTATGATCCATTGAACGATTTCGCTCATCCTAGTCCAACCGCCATTCCAAGCCTGTAGACTCCCAGTCCCATCAGGTAGGCAAGCACCAGGGAGTAGGTGACTGCGAAGGAAGTCCACTTCAACGAGTTGGTCTCACGCCTGATCGCGGCTATCGTAGCTATGCAGGGAATGTAGATCAGGCTCACGATCATGAACGCATACGCGGTCACAGGAGTGAATGACTCCATCAGCGCGCCGTTCAGGCCGCCCGGATGCCCACCACCGTATAGAACACCGAGCGTGCTGACGACGATCTCCTTGGCGCCTATGCCGAAAACCAGTGAGACCGCCGCCCTCCAGTCGAGACCCAGCGGTCTGACCAGCGGCTCCATCACCTTGCCCATGTGCCCCACGATGCTGTTCTCGCTGGCGAACTCGACTCCCCACGGCAGGGAGCCTAGCGTCCAGATCACGACCGAGGCAGCGAGGATCACGGTGCCCGCTTTCGACAGGAACAGCGCGGTGCGTTCCCATACGTGCAGGAGCGTGCCTCTCAGCGTAGGCATCCGGTATGGAGGCAGTTCCATTACGAATGGCGAAGCCGCCTTTCTGAAGAAGACGCGCCTGAACAGCTTCCCCGATGCTACGGCGAGAAGCACTCCCAGGGCGTAGATCGAGAAGATCACCATCGCTCCGTTGCTGGAGAAGAAAATCCCGGTGAAAAGGATGTAGATCGGCAGCCGCGCCGTGCAGGACATAAGCGGGTTGATGAGGATCGTAAGCAGTCGGTCCTCGCGCGATTCCAGCGTTCGAGTCGCCATCACCGCCGGGACGTTGCAGCCGAACCCCATCAGCAGCGGAATGAACGATTTCCCGTGCAGGCCCACAAGGTGCATCGACCTGTCCATCAGGAATGCCGCGCGCGCCATGTAGCCCGAGTCCTCCAGGAGGGAGATCACGAGGAATATGATCGCGATGTTAGGCACGAACACGATCACGCCGCCGACTCCTGCGATTACGCCGTCCACGATCAGCGAAGCCAGAGGCCCCGGAGGCAGCACCGACGAGGTCCACGTGCCCAGGGTGGATATGCCCGCCTCGATGTAGTTCTGAAAGAAGCCTCCTACAACGAAGGTCAGCTCGAATGTGAGCCACATCAGCGCAAGAAAGATAGGAATGCCCAACCATCGGTGGAGCAGGAAGTTATCGATTCTATCCGAAGCGGCGATCTTGTCTTCGGTTGCCTTCCGGACTACGATCTCCCTCAGCAAGCCGCCGATGAAGCCGTAACGGCCGTTGGCTATGACGCTCTCCATATCGCCGCCGAAGCCCTGCTCAAGATGCCGCCGCGTTTCATCCACTCGCTTCAGCGCAAGCTCAGGGTCCGGGGTGCATTGCGAGAGCCGCAATCGCGCGTCGCTGTCACCCTCCATTGCCCTTATCAGTAGCCATCTCATCGGCCCACTGCTGCCCTCATCCATCTGCAGCCGCTGCATCAGCATCGACACCTCGATCTCTACCTCAGGGGTGTGTCGGGCGCTGCGCCGTGCCTGACTGCCGGTACTTATGATCTCAATGATGCTGTCGAGGATCTCGTCCATCCCCTCGCCCTTGGCCGCGACCGCCGGTATTACGGGAGCACCCAACAGGCTGGCGAAGTTCTTGATATCCAGCTTCTGGCCCATGCTTTCGGCAACGTCGATCATGTTGAGGGCGACGGCCGTTGGTATGCCGAGTTCGAGGACTTCCGTGGTGAGGTACAGATTGCGTTCGAGATTGCTTGCGTCGACGATGTTGACAATCGCGTCAACGCGCTCGTTCAGGAGGAAGTTTCGCGCTACGACCTCCTCCTGTGAGTATGCGGAGAGGCTGTAGATGCCGGGTAGATCGACAACTCGGAAGGTGTGGTTGTTTTTTCGGGCGATGCCTTCCTTGCGCTCAACCGTAACACCCGGCCAGTTGCCCACGTGCTGGTGCGCACCGGTCAGCTCGTTAAAGACGGTCGTCTTTCCCGAGTTTGGATTTCCAACAAGCGCAACAACTATCTCTGAAGCGCTACTGTGCATCGGTGAATTCTCTATTCGACCTCTACCTCGACGTGCTCCGCTTCGCTCTTGCGCAGGGAGAGGTTATAACCGCGGATCTTGATTTCGATCGGGTCGCCTAACGGCGCGACACGCACTACATCGAACTGAGTGTCGGAAGTGAGCCCCATTTCCAGAAGCCGCTTGCGCACAGCTCCGCGTCCGGAGACAAACGCGATCCTGCCCTTCATCCCCGGGCACAACTCGCTTAGCCTTGTGGCTTTGATGGTAGGGGAGAGATAGCAGCCTTTGGTCGGAATATGGCCGTCTGGGTCCGCGCCATCGGCGAGATAGTCGTGGAAATCCGACAATCGGAACGAGTGGTCGTCTCCGTGCGCCCTCACGAACTCCACGAACTTCAGCAGCTTGTCCAGGGTATCGGCGCGTATTGCGTGCTCCAGCCCGCAAGCTTCGGCTTCGGCATCGTCTTCGGCCAATCCCAGAATGTTCCTGAGAAACTCCCTGACAGCGCTGTGGCGATGGGCGACGCTCCGGGCCTTGTCCAGTCCGGTCTGCGTAAGTTCGACGCCCTCGTAGGGTTGATGTCTGACCAGGCCCTTGGCCGCCAGCGATCTCAGTGCGCCGGTGACGGAAGGCATTCTTACGTTCATCTCTCGCGCGATCTCATTGACCCGAGCGAACTGACTCTTGACCTTGAGGTTGTAGATTGCCTCCAGGTAGTCTTCCATCGAGCGCGATAGATGCGAATCTTTACCGGCCACAGGCATCGCCTCCATGTGTATGTTAGGCAGGGCTAAGTTAGGACGGACTAACTATATCATGGGACGCGAGCATACGTCAATCTGTTCCGTGGCACCCCCCTCAATCCCCCTTCGTAAGGGGGGAAGCTAGCAGAGACGTTCCCCTTTGAAGGGGGGAAGTCGGTAGTGCGGTTCACCTTGTAGTAGGAAGCCCTGGTTGCTCCCGTCCTTGCCAACGGGGGAAGCCACGAAGCTCCCCTCCTTACCAAGGAGGGGCCGGCGGATGTTCGAAGCGGAGGATCAGCGCCGCTCTCTGGCAGGGCCGAGCATGATGTCCAGATCGTCGCTCATACGGGTCAGGTCGGTCATGCGAGCCTCGTGGACCTCCACGCCCTGAGCGGATGGGAGCACGCTGTCCGTGCCTACCGGGAAGGACTTGATGCGCGTAGCGGCCCATACTGCTGCGGCTTTGTTAACAGGGCTGTGCAGGTTGTAGCTCTTGTATTGCAGCAAATCACCAATATGGGCGATGATGTCAACCAGGGTCACACCCGCGGACCAGTAGTCGCCGATGCAGACGTAATCGCCGATGTTAGGGTGCCAGACAGATGTGCGCATAGTGCAGTTGGGCTGCTTCTTCGGATACCCGAACGGCAGATAGATATCCACGATATGCTCGCGGATCGGCCTTGCATCAGCGATCAGATCGTCCCACATCAGGCCGTTGACGTAGTAGGTGACGCGATAGGAGTTGGGTGGATCGCCCGATACCGGCTCCACCTTGACGAACTCGCTGCCTGCAAGTTCGGCGCATACTTTTTCGTAGTCTCTCGCCAGCCTGCGCATCCGGATGTTCATTTCTTGCTCTCCAGCACGGCGTCGACGATCGCCTTCTCTTGCTTACTCAATTTCATATACCGGCCCTGGTACTCCAGCGGAACTGATTGCTTGCCGTACGCGATTTCCCTCAGGCCCTCCTGTTCGAGCCATTCGACGGCATCCCGGGCCCACCACGTCTTGGCGGCGGCGCTCACGGCTTTCGCTCTGTTGAGGCGCTCGGCGCGTGTGGCCGCAGCCTTTGAGTATGCCTCAAGAACCATCTTGATGGGGTCATCCGCGACAAAATCCGTGGTTCGCGGTAAGCCTTTCTGCCACCGGAATGTGCCATCATCCAGCTCGACCGTCGCCGCCGGCTTCTCCGGCGCCGGTTCCTGGGTGAGCGCCAATCTGTCACCGACGGCGAGCAGCATATTCTGCCTGTCGAATTCCTCGTTCCGGTCTCCGACAGCGGACACGGCGGCCATCGCCCGTTCTAGAGCCATCAGGTCCCGATATGCCCGCGCGTTGTCCGGGTGTGCCGTCAGCTCCCGCCGGAGGTATTCGTGCCCGCCAGTCAGGTTAGACCGCTGCAGCATCTGCATAGCGGTCCCGTAATCGTTGACCTGCCGCCCGGGGTTAAGCTTTGCCAGGACCAACCAGCCAGCCAGCGCCTGCAGGATCAGCATGACGACGATTGCCGACCACACGGACGGTGCCTTCACGAAGGAGGGGCGTATCAGCCGGTCCGCGCTGGGGCTTGCCGACCTCGGCGGAGCCTGACGCGCGGCCAACTGCTTCTTGACGTAGTCACGGAGTTGCTTGCCGTGGCTCTTATCGGCATAGATATGAAACCCGCCGGCGCGTTCAAGTTCGCCGTCGGTCCATTTGAAGCATGCCCAGTTGGTGTAGATTGGATCGTGGACTATGGCGACGTGCCAGGGATCCGAGAAGTAGCTGGAGTGGATGAACTCATCGTCTTTCGACAAGAAGACGCCCAGACCGGGATGTGTGTGATACCATCCCACGATCTGGATATTGTCATCGTGACGCTGCGCGATTTTCGCGTGGATGGATTCCCAGGTCTCATGTGTGAATGTGAGTGAGACATCGGTTCCCTTGGCGCTTGTCGCTTCCACGTAGTCGGTTATCTCAACAAACGATCCTTCGTCGTTGCGGTAGAACCCGCCCAGTAGCACGCCGCCGATCTCGTGCTCCTTGTCGGCCGCCGCCTGGCGCTCCATCCTCTGCAGGACTTGATCGTTTATGAACACAGGTATCTGATCGGTGTCCGGCGAATCGTAGGGCACTACGGCCTTAGTCGGATCGCTCAGCGGACTGGACTTACGCAGGATATGTCTTCGTACAGCTTCGCCGACTTCTATCTGGATATCGTCTTCGGGCATAGTCAACTCAGTCCTTTCACAACAAAAACGATGAAAGTGATCCCGCCGAGCAGGATAACGCTCGTTCCAAAGCAGCTATTGTAGTATGGATGGTTCTTCGTCCGGCATCCTAAGCAGGTTAGCTGTCCTCGTCTGACCGGCTTACCGCATTCGATGCACACCGGGCCATCATACGGGCGGGGGGCAAGCTCAAGGTTGTCGGCTTCCAAGTCGATATCACCCGTCAGCTTGGGGGCCACCCTGGCTGCGATGTCATTGCTCCACGCCTGCCAGCCGTCACAGCCATATACGGAGCACTTGCCATTTACTCGCCAGCACTCAGCATGGTGCGCCACTCCACATACGGGACAGAGGATGAACTCCTCTTCCTCGTTGATTGGACTCAGGCAGAACGGGCAGATCGTGCTCTCTCTAGTTTTTTCCATAGATAGTCCACTCGCTAACGAACCGTGTGCTGCGGCGGGGTTCCCGCGTTCGACCGGTCGGCGCCGGGATAGCGAGGCGCCAGCAGCCACAGCGACAGCCACGCCACAACAATGGCTACGGCTGCTATCATCAGCACCGTAGGCCAGAGCCTCTTCTGGTCGAGCCTGTCATCGTCAACAGGCATGCATTCCGCGCAGTATATCTCTCCGTAGGGCACCTGAACCCCGCACGTGAGGCAGGGGTTGGACAGCCTTCTCGGCGCAGCCTCAGGCGCTTTCTCCACTGCTTCGCGCGATAGCACAAGGTGTGTATGCGGCTCAGCATCAACGGCTATTTCGATCGGCGCCGGTCGGATCAGCTTTTCGCAGTCCTTGATCGCGCACCCGCCGTTTTCCTCAAGACACTCGGCATGATAGGGCGTGCCGCAGACGCGGCAGGTAACGACCTCGTCGGTTTCCAATATGGGATTCAGGCAATAGGGACATTCATGCATATCATTGACCGCCGAAAAGGGCCAGTCTGTCTGCGGATATTTCGATCCCGATGGTCTCACACCCGGAGCGTGCCGCAATAATATCGAGCAAGCCGAACCCAAGCTCTCGCAGACTGACCGATGCGAAAGGAGAATCGGCGTCGCATTCCGCCACTACGTCAGGCACCCTCAGCTCGCCGCACGCCGGGCATACGGCTTCATCTTCGTCCACTGAGTCCAGCAGCCGGAAGAAAGGCTCGTGCGTGTCACAAGAGCTGCAGCGTAGCCCGGTTACCATCTCGCCGGGCAGATCCAGAGTAACCTCACCGCTAAGGCGCTGCCGGGCGACCCGCAGAACATTCTCAAGGCTGGCGGAGTCGCTTCGGAGGTCAGTCTCGATTATCTTCTCGTAGGTATCATGGCTCAGGCAGTCGTCCCTGCGCACGTACTCGATGGTAAAGCAATCGTAGGTGCCGCCGTCGAAGAAGAAACCCTTGTTGACGAGGCCGGGAAGGTCGGGGGAGTGGAGAAGCTTGATCGCTTCCTGCACTTCGATGCCGGCAATCACGGCTGATGTTGTGGGCGTTGTGGGTGTTCTGCCCCTTCTTATCGCTTCTTTGGCAAGAAACCCGCACGAGTTACGCACGTTGAGCAGCTTGACGTCCTGCTCGCTCAGAGTGCACTCGTAACAGACGCCGTCAGGTGGGCGGAAGACTCTGGCAACGCCCTGGAAGCTCTCGGTTGCCCCATCGACCCAGGGCCTGTTCACCTTCCAGCAAGCCGCGTTGACGGCCATCCGGGCCTGCCTGTTATCGAGGCCGCATATCACGACATCCGCCCAGCGGAACACTCCGGCGCCGACACCGGTACAGACGTCTGCGTTTAGAGCACAGACGGTGCAGTCGGGGTTCAGTTCCCGCAGCGCCGCCGCGGCCGCGTGCGCTTTGGATGTGCCATCGTCATCGAGTCTGTAGAGCACGCTGCGCGAGAGGTTGGAAGTCTCGACCTGGTCGAAATCGATGATCAGGATACTGCCGACGCCGAGGAGGGCCAAATCCTTGAGAATCTCGTTTCCCAGCGCGCCCGCGCCGATCACTAGCACCTTCGACCGGCGCAGACGGTCCTGATCCCACCAGGGGATCATTCGCAGGCGCGAGTAGCGATCCTCCTCGAGGCTAAGTTGCTGCCCCTGATGGGATGGTTGTCCGGGAGTTGTAGAGTTCATGCTAATGGCTAACTGCCGCCTGCTGTGATCTCCGGGATAAGCCTCAGGACATCGCCGTCGTGCACATCGCACTGCGCGAGCGTCATGTTGTCCAGCAGATGCCGTCCGGTTGCCTTGTGAAGAAACTTGTAGGTGATTGGCACGCCAGCGGTGTTGACTGCCGGGAGGTAGAGCACCTCGACGAGCTTGTCTACCACTTTAGCGATCGGCACATCATCCGGGAGAGTAGCGTCCTGCTCTTTGCTGCCGGTGGTATCGACCACCACCACGTTCACTTTTCCCATTGAGTTCCCCTATCCCGCGCTAGGCCCCATAGCGGCGGGCCGCGCGTTGCGCGGTCGGCGCGGGCTGATCCTTGATACGAACATCCTTGTGGCAGGGGTTCCTGCAGAGGCGCAATTGGAATACCCAGCCTCATCAGTTATTATACCTGATTTGGGGCCATTACGGAAAAGTGGGTGATTGCTCGGAGGAGGACGTGCTATGCCGTCGTCCTGTGAGTTCCTATGAACAAGGGACAGCGTTCGCAGGTACTGGACGCTGTCCCTGTTCTGGACCAGCCCGGAACAGCCGGGCCGGTCAACGGATGTGGGCTCTGTGACTATACTGATTCTACGGGCACGGCAAACAGCATTGCCCGGTAGGCGGTGCAATCCTGACGCAATCGAGAACCGGTGCGTTGATGCGCCCGCCGTCAATGTCCGTGAAGACATCGTGGTACAAGAGGCATTTTGCCTGTTCGGCGCTGCTGACGAAGCATATATTCTCCGGCGGATACGTGTACTCCAATATGCGGAACTTCATCAACGGCACGTAACAGCGGTTGATGTTCTGCGCACCCGGACCCGTGGGGCACTCCTCGATGATCGGGAGCTGGTTCACAGCCTTCAGAATGCCCACCGGCCCTCCGTCGACGAATGCCGGAGGCGGCGTATCTCCCAACACCCTTCCATCGATGAAGAAGAACTTCTGGAAGTTGTCACTGTCGATGTTATTCAGGCCCGGCGCATAGTTTGCTTTCAGCCTATTCGCCAGCTTCAATGTCGAAGCGTCGGGGATGATCAGGGTGCATCTATTGATGTACTTGGTGATGAAGTCCTGGCAGAACACATACCAAGCGGGCAGGGTGACTGTCTTATAGTAGGCATTGTAGGCAATCACCTGCTCCAGCCGGTAGAACACCGAGGGGTTGCTGTTGGAACCGGGACCGTGGAACCACGGTCCGCTCGTCGGGAAAGTCCCCACGGCTACGATAGGGCAATCCAGGACGGTGCCGGTCTGAATGGTTCCATACGACGACAGCAAATCCGCCTGCTTGTTAGGACCGGCAGTGATGGGGAAGCCGAACGGATTGGTAACAGCATCGAAGGGATCCAGGTTACAGACTCTTCTGCATTTGCCGGGCAGGAACTTGATGAATATCACCGACCATACCCCACCGTAGTTGTTGTCGCCCGGAAGCCTGTTGAAGACCGGGCCCTGCTGCATGCAGACGTTGATGTACATCTTCCTGCCGTTGGTCGGCTGTAGGCCTTCGTTGTAGGCGCTCAGCAGCGGTGGGGCGAGTGTCGGTGTCTTGAATGGGTACTGCATCGTGCTCGCATAGCCGATGCTATTGGTGTCCGTGCAGAAAAACCACACGATCTGCCCGTTCGGTCCGAACCCCTGCTGAACAGTGAACGTTGCTGTTGAGTCTGGTACTGGGAAGACGGCGAAGGCCGCCGTGCCCAATGCCAGAGTCAGAACCAGCAAGACTAACCCAAGACTGTAGCGTTTCATTCTTTTTCCTCCCTCGAAAACGCCGTACACGTTCGCTTGCTTGATGTCAGCGTGAATCGCGCTGTGGCGCAGCGGAGGATCACGCCGCACTTGCAAAGGATGAGCAAAGACAGGGCGGCGTGGAGACAGTAAGCAGAATCTCTCTCGCCGCTTGGTGGACGTGGGTAACTCGCCGCAGTCATCCCTCCTTTCCGATGGCAAGTAGGCAATATGTTGCGAATGTGTGTTCAATTGCCAAGACAATACCCTTGACTGGTGGAGACGAAACACCAGAAAGGCATCCTGATAGATATATCGTCAAATAGTGTGCTTGTGTGCTTGCGCAGGAATTCGGGCGGAAACGCCGAATGCAAACGTGATGGTCACACGTTGGCGGGCGGCCAGGCGATCAAGCGGATAGGAGGGGACATGGAGGCAATTCCGGTCAGGACGACTCAGAGGAACCAGCTTGTTGATATCACCCGTGCGGTGCAGCAGAGCGTTGACGCTGCGGGAATGAAGGATGGGCTCGTATGCGTATTTGTGCCGCACACGACGGCTGGGGTTACACTCAACGAGAACGCGGACCCCGACGTGGCGCGCGACGTTCTGAAGACCTTGGACGATTTGATTCCCCAGCGCGGCGATTACCGGCACACCGAGGGGAATTCGGATAGCCACGTGAAGTCAAGCCTCGTTGCTCCATCGCTTACCGTGATAGTGGAATCGGGCCGCCTCTGCCTGGGAACATGGCAAGCTATCTATTTCTGTGAGTTCGACGGCCCACGCTCGCGGCAATGCTGGATCAAGTGCTTGCCCTCGGGTGTAATATAGCAGGACTGGCTCCGGTGTCTACTGGAGCGGATCCGGGATTCTGGCTCGGACCTTTTTCCACGATTCCTTTTCCAGGAAGCTGCCCGGCACGTTTGCCTCCATTTCCTGGAACATGCTGAACGGCACTGTGAACGTGAGCATATCCGCGTCCACGAATGGCCGCGCCGAGATGTCCGTCACGCCCACCACCGCCTTAGGCTGTTCTTTTTGCGATTCGTCGTATGGAATGAGGCAGACGGTATGGCACCCGGCTCCGAACGGAATGATGACGTTCTGCCCGCCCTTGCGGCCGTAGTTGGCGAGGACGACTAGAGCCGAGAGTTGGTCCGGCGTGACGAAGAAGACGATGAGCTTCGGCTCCTCCACTTCTGGGTCCACATCGTCCAGCGGCTTGACGACGATGTACTCGGTCGGAATACACGTTCGCGGCAGTTGCTCAACGAAGTCCTTTGCTAGTTCGGGAGTCTTGATGTAGGCCTCGCCCTCCGGGTAGCCTTCACCGCGGCCCGTGGACAGAAAGTGCTCTATGCCGCCGGGCACGTGGCTGTAGTCGTCCGTAAAGCCGAGACCTATTCTTCCGCCGGGACATCCGCAAGTGTCCCTGCTGAATGCGGCAACTCGTCCGCGAGCGGCGGCGGTGAACATGGCGACCACGCAGCCCCACTTGCCATCCTTGAACTCGAGGGCTCCAACGGGCTTCTGGTCGGCAAAAAGCAGTGCAACGGGCCTGTAACGCAATTTTAGCTTATCGGAAATGACGCTTTGCATACCCAAACTCCTGATTATGTCCTATAATATGACTATACGCCAGCTATTACCCGTTTGCCTTGCAACATGGGTATACCTTATTCGTCTATACCTAATGATGGGACGAGGTGTTAGGAGAAACCTGGGGATGTTGGCGAGGGTTGCGCACATCATCTTAGTATGGCTGAGCACGTTCGTTCTCATAGTGGGGGCGTCCGTGCATTGTTGTGCCGCGGAACCGTCATCCACGCAACTGGGCATGGTTGACGGTATCGGCGGCGTTACCGACGTGCTTGTAGGCCACAACAATAAGGGCCCTTACTACCTTTCATGGACCGACTTCAGCACCGACCTTGTCACCGTAGTTGTTAACGGCAGGATGCTGCAGAGGGGGAAGGACTATAACATCGACCCCTCCAAAGGTATCGTAACCTTCAACACGGTCGTTGCAAACGACGCGATAGTGCGCGTGTCCTACCAGACGGTGCCTGGCAAGTCCAAGCGAGTCGTTGCGGGCAGCAGCATTCCGGTTACGCTGAATCTTCGAAACAACGAGCTTGGCAGCCTGAGCATCACGGGATCCTTCACGCAGTACGACCCGAAGAACCCCGATGCCGGACGTTCTGTCCTTGGGATCGGCGGCGATCGGAAGTGGGGGACGGGCAAGCTCAAGTCGCAGTTCCTGGTGAGCCAGAGCAACGATGACAGCCTCAAAGGCGGTACTTGGGAGCGCTCCGCGTTTACGCTGGGGGGCGACCACTCCATTGGTGCGCTGAAGTTCACGGGCTCGTACCTGCACGCGGGTCAGTCATTCACCGGCGGCAACGAGTACGGCACCGGCGTTGGCAAGGATGTGATGACTTTCACCACGGCATTCGCGCCTTCGAAGTCGTTTGCGGCGGATGCTTCATACACATCCACCGAGGATACGGTGGGCGAGAAGAAGGGATTCCGCACCGTAACCAATACGCAGAACATGACGTATAAGCCCATCGATTCCACCAAGCTGTCGTTCTCTCACACCACCAGTGAGCTTACGAACCCGCAGGGCAATCGGGCGCGTTCTTCTTCAACGGCCTACAACTTCACGAGCACGGCCATTAAGCGAGTGTCTCTGCGTTCATCGATGACCACCAAGTTCGCGGACGAGACGGGCGAAGAGCGGGCCTTCAGCGCTGGGATGACCGCCAGGCCGACTGACTCACTGACGCTTGAGATGGGTTACGGCACCCTTGAAAATCAGGTTGTGGGGCAGCAGACATCCACGGATATGAAGGTATCGGCTGCGCCTGTTAAGGATGTGTCCGTAGTCGCCGGGTTCGGGACGCTGGAGAACAACGTGGTGGGCCAGCAGACCTCGACCGCCCTCAGCGTGAAGGCAAAGCCGATCAAGCAGCTAGATGTTCAGGCGTCGTATTCGGGCGTGGACTCCACGGTTGCTGGCGAGACGACCAAGACGAACGTTGCTATTCAGGCGACGCCTCTGACAAACGTGCAGATAAAGGCCAGCGCCGCGGATACGACCGTCAATCGGGACCACACATTCCAGCGAGACTTCAGCCTTACGAGCACTCCCCTGAGGTTTGCGAAGTTTGTGGCGATGTACTCGCAGAAGGGCGTCAACAGCCTCGACGACGTGACGCAGGGCGCGCAGTTGGAACTGACGCCGCTGTCGCACACCAAGTTGACGGCAGGCTATCGCTATGCCGAGACCGGCCCTAACGCGCTTACGATCTATGACTACTCCGCTCAGAGCAAACCGCTGGATTTCCTGAGCTTCTCGGGCAGCTATCGCCTGCGCGATACAAAGCTGGCTCCTGCTCCGGACACGAGCATGCTGTCCCTGCGCGTCGGACCGAAGCAGTTCTCGTTCGTCGGTGAGTACCAGTCGAACCCCGAGAATAAGGAGGGCGTCATACAGAACTTCGATTCCACGTCCGTTGGCATCAAGACCAAGATCGGCTCCGTAGGGGTGGAGACCAACTACACTGAGAAGGATGATCGTGCTGCCGAAATCCTCACAGACGAGAAGAAGCTGAGCCTGGCCTTACCTGTGTTCGGACGCGGAAAACTGACCACTGGCTGCGCGTTCGGGCGGACTCTGGGCAAGGTGGACCAAAACTCGCGGACCTATCTGCTCGGCTATCAGCATTCTATCGGGTCCGACTTCAGCCTCTCGTTTACCGGGTACTACACCCAGTATCTGAAGGACAAGATGGAACTGCCTGGCAAAGACGAGGTCAGGGCCGAAGCAAGTCTGGGAGCGAAATTCTAGGCCGGCGCGTATTTACCATCTTGTGGCGGCTCCACTACAACGTCACATGCTGAGATTCTGCGTGCCCGGACTCTATAGCTGCTTGCCACCAAACCAGACAGGAGGTTCACGATATGGCACAGTCTGAAGTGCATCCAATACTAGGTGCTTGCCAGCACCTGCGCGGGCGCTACAAGCTCCAGGCTTCGCACAGGTCACCGTTTCCGGAGAAGCGTTTCCTTCGCCACGAATGCGAACGCGGCGTTGATCTGACCGAAATGGGTGAAGAAGACATACAGAAATGCTTCGACCAGCAGATAGGGTGCTGGCGGGAAGAAGAGTAGCGAAGGCAGAAAAAGAGGCCCCACGTTTGTGGGGCCTTTCGCACCTTTGGTGCATGGTCTAGTGCTTGCTAGGCTAGTGTTTCTTGTGCGAAAGCTGTCTTGTTGATTGGATTGGCCGGTGCGAACTGCCTGGCAGCCCGCACCTCCGGCTTCACTGCGGTGGGCTCTGTCTCCGTGATCAGATAGCCGCCTCTGACTATGCAGTCTGTGACTTCGGTCTCTCGTCCAATCTGTGCGCCGGCGCCGATTACACTGCGAGCAACAGAAGCGCCTTCCTCGACGACCGCACCTGCGCCGATGACCGTGTGCCGTCCGATCCGGGCATCACAGCCTATGGAAGCGCCGGCCCCTACGTAGATGGGTGAGGACAACTGAGCGGTCGGGTGAATATCGACTCCGCCACCGGCCCAGATTCCCTCACCGACGTAGACCGCGGGCAGATCTACAGAGAATTCCCCCTGCAGCGCATCAAAGTGGGCGTTGCGATATTGCAGGAGGTCTCCAATGTCGCACCAGTAGCCAGGGATCTCGAATCCGAAGACTCTGTCCTGATTGCCGAGCATCCTGGGGAACAGGTTGGTTGCGAAATCCTGAACAGTGTTATACGCAATGCTGCTGAGCACTTCGGGCTCCAGGACATAGATGCCGGTGTTCACGATGTCCGTGGATATCTCGGTCAGCTTCGGTTTCTCGATCAGGCGGGTGACTCTTCCGTCCTCACTGCACTCGACCATTCCGAACTGTGATGGGTCACAGGTCTTGTGTAGAAGTATTGTCGCTGCGGATTGAACAGACTTATGCATGCGAACCGCTGCGGTCAGATCGAGGTCGGTGATGAGGTCGCCGGATATGACTACGAAAGTGTCCGCGAGCTTTGGCTGCAGCAGCTTGACGGCGCCCGCGGGCCCGGGGGGGGCGTTCTCGATCGAGTAGCTAATGCTCACGCCATAGCGCGATCCGTCGCCCAGGAAGTCCATGACTTCCCTGGCCCTGGGTGACAATGCTACGGTGATGTCCCGTATGTCATGCTGAGCCAGCAGTCTGACTGTGTAGTGGATGAGGGGACGGTCAAAGAACGGGGCCAACGGTTTCGGGAGGTCCGTTGACATGCCGTGAAGGCGGGCGCTGTTGCCGCCAGCCAGAATCACTGCTTGCATAATCGCCCCCTCCTTTCGTGGCATGATTATCGGAGCGTAGGCGTGCGAGCTTTAGGCTTGCCGAAGAGGCGGGTAAATGCTATAATCCCGCCACTGTATGGCGGTAAGGAGCTTAGACCATGGGATCTATCAGCCGGTACATCGGACCTGTCAGTATAGCCATAGTGGCGCTGTTGATCATCTTCGGCGGCGCGTTGGTCGCGCTGTATACTGATTGGCTGTGGTTCTTGGACCTCGGCTATCAGAAGGTGTTTTCGACGATCTTGCTCACTCAGATCAAGATCGGTGTGCTGTTCGGCCTTCTGTTCTTCGGGATCATATACAGCAATCTATGGTATGCCCGGCGTATTGCTCCGCCGTCACCGCCGCTGGGCATGGAACAGCAGTTGCTCCAACGTCTTGGACGGCTGGCCAGGCGTGGCATCGGGATACTGCTTTTCCTCGGAAGTATTGTTGTGTCGGCGATGGTAGGTCTCGAGGCAGCGACGCACTGGCGGGAGTGGCTGATGTATGCGAATGCTACTCCGTTTGGGGGCAGTCCGGACCCAGTCTTTGGCAAGGACATCGGCTTCTACGTTTTCCAACTGCCGTTCCTGAGCTACCTCTACCACTGGCTGTTCTTCGCCCTCGTTGCCGCTACGATAGCCGCGATAGGGCTCCACTACGCCGATGAGGCCGTTGAGTTTTTCGGCAGCAGGCTGCAGTTTGCGCCGAGGGTGAAGGCTCACATCTTTGTGCTGGTCGCGCTGATGTTCTTCCTCAAAGCGTGGGGCTACCGGCTGGCGATGTATAACCTGCTGTTCGCCCGGGGGAACCTGTTCGACGGCGCCGGCTATACCGAAGTCCACGCGAAACTGCCCGCGCTCTGGCTGCTGCTGGTGGCCGCGATCATCGGCGGGTTTGTAGTTCTGGCGAGCATCAGAAGGCGCGGCACTGGACTGGCCGTACACGCTCTGGTGGGCCTCGTCATCTTGTCCGTTGTGGCCGGTGGGCTGTACCCTGCTCTCGTTCAGCGGTATAGTGTTGAACCCAACGAACTGGGCTATCAGTCCGAGTACATATCACGCGCAGTCGAGGCCACGCAGAAAGCCTATGGCCTAACGGAGGTCGTAGCTAGGCCATTCCCCGCTGAGACAGCGCTGACCGCGGAGCAGGTCCAGGCCAACGGCGCCACCATAGAGAACATCCGTCTGTGGGGCAAAGAACAGCTTCAGATGCAGTATAACCAGCTTCAGACTGTTGCCCAGTACTACCACTTCCCGGATCTGGACGTGGACCGCTACTGGCTCACGGATAGGAACACTAGCGAGAGGCACTACAGGCAGGTATGGCTCGGCGCGCGCGAGCTTCCGCAGTCGCAACTGCCCGAAAACGCGCAGACGTGGATCAACAAATATCTCAAGTATACGCACGGCTATGCTTACTGCATGAGCCCGGTGAATGAGATCGATGCGCAGGGCAAGCCTTTGTTCTTCGTGAAGGACATCCCGCCGAGGCCTACCGTGGACATACCGGTAAAGGAGATGGGGGTCTATTTCGGGGAGCTGACCGATAACCACGTCATCGTGAAGACCAACACGGATGAGTACGACTATCCTACAGGCAGCGGAAGCGCCCCAACGAAGTATAAGGCGGACAGCGGCGTGAGGATAGGTAGCTTCTGGCGGAAAGCCCTCTTTGCGCTTCGTTTTTCCGATATCAACATTCTGCTCAACGAGAACATCCGGCATGACAGCAGGATTCTGTACCATAGAAATGTAACCCAGCGCGTCGAGAAGCTGCTTCCATTCCTTCAGTTCGATAGCGATCCGTATCTGGTGACCGTGAATGGCAAGCTGTACTTTATGCGCGACGGCTACACGATCAGTAACGCCTATCCGTACTCCAAGTACTCCGGCAGCATCGGCTATGAGTACAACTACATCCGCAACTCGGTCAAGACGGTAGTAGACGCCTACACGGGCAAGGTGGATGCATACGTTATCGAGCAGCCGCTTAAGGATCCCATGATCCGCACCTATCAGAAGATGTTCCCGGGCGTATTCAAGCCGATCTCGCAGATGCCGGAGGCGCTTAGGGCCCACATACGCTACCCGGAGGACCTCTTCAGGATTCAGACAAGCGTCTACACGCGCTACCACTACGCGGCCGACCGGCCACAAGACTTCTACGGCAACAGCGACCTCTGGCAGATACCCAAACGGGCTAGCCTGACCGAGGTGTCCGATGCCGAGACAGAGCCGATGGAGCCGTACTACGTCATTATGAAGCTGCCGAACGGCACGGCCGAGGAGTTCATACTGATGACTCCTTACGTCCATTCCGGTGCCAGGAAGAACATGGTGGCCTGGATCTGCGCGAAATGCGATGCGCCCGACTACGGACGGTTGGTCCTCTACGAGCTTCCGACGAAGAACGTCAACGGACCCCAGCAGGTGGCGACGTTCGTCAGTCAGGACCCTGTGATTTCGCAGCAGTTGTCGCTCTGGAACAAAGAGGGGTCCTCGGTCGGCACGGGTGGTCTGCTGGTCGTGCCTGTCGAGTCATCGTTCGTGTATGTAGTGCCTGTCTATCTTTCCTCAAGGACCAGCGGCACCGAAATTCCCGAGATCAAGCGAGTTGTGGTCTCAATAGGAGATCACGTGGCTATGCAGCCGACGCTTCAGGACTCGCTGTCCGACATCCTGGGTGAGACGGTGACTGTCCCGCAGCAGACCGGAGCTTCCGCCACAGTACAGGGCTTGCCAAGCCCCTTGCCGGTGCAGCCTCGGGCGGTCACCGGGCAAGCAGGCTCGGACATCGCGCGTTTGGTCGATCAGGCCAATGATGAATATGCCAAAGCCCAGGAGGCGCTCCGCAACGGCGACTGGACCGAATACGGCCGCAGGATGACTGCCCTGGACAAGAGCCTGAGGGAACTGCGCAGCAAAGTCCGCGGCAAGTGACGCTTCGCATTGTTGTGAGGGCCGGGAACAACGCCCGGCCCTGCTCATACCCGCCGATCAGAATGCCATCTTGAACGATAGGGCCGCCTGATGGCCCTGGAGATGGTTTACAGCGCCGAACTCCTTGTAGTAGCGCAGTGCCAGGGTGGAGCGCGGGTTCAGGCGCAGCTCGATGATGGGGCCGAGCCCCAGAACCCTTGATTCGAACGACCCCAGTATAGCCCCGGCGCCGCTGTCCGGACGGATCTGCAGCCAGGCGTAGCCGGAGACGCCCGGTTTGAGCTGATTCTCCAGCAATCTGCCTACGGCAAAGTCAAGGTGCAGCACATCCCCGGACCGGTAGCGTGTGGCGGGGTTCTGCGTGTTGATCGAGTAGCCCAGTGCGGCCGAGAAATCCCATCCGGTCTTGGGGTCGAAGTGAGTCGCGCCGAACTGGAGGTCGAATGTCCAGAAGTTCCTGTCCTGGTTGACGACGCGCCTGATGTTGTAGTCTCCGATGGGCATGAAGATGGCCAGGTTCGTGTTGAAGTGGAGGTTCTCATGCTCCCAGCCCAGATACAGCGGGGAGATCGCCGTACCGGTGGGGGCGAAGCGATTGCCGGAGACCGTGACGTCCGGGCCGAGGACGGTCCCGGTCAGCTCGACGTAGGCAAAGCCCTGCGTAACCAGAATGGCGTGGTTTGCTCCCCAGAGTTTGTGCGGCATCACGTATACCGGTTCTACGACCTCGATCACGGCGTCAACGCTGGCGTCCGCAACCGGCACGCCATTCAGCGGCACCTTTGGAATGCTTCCTGAGTAGCCTATGATGTCATTTCGCAGATACAGTCCTGGTTTCGAGGGCACGACCCCGGTTAGATAGGTGCGGAACCCAGGCCAATACGCCCCGGTGCCGGCCTCAGCGGCATAGCTGGGCGCCTGGTTAGCTGATAGCGCGAGCGCCACCAGCAAGGCCCCGCGCAAGAGCCTCCCGAGTCCAGTACCAGACAATCTTGTTCTGCCGACAGCCATGCACCATCTTTACCCACCGACACACCAATAAACTGCCACCGGTGCGGCCACGCCTGCGGCCGCCAGACGCGAAAACGCGCTGACCACGATTGTTGCCTCCTTAAGGCAGGCAAGCGAACGCATGTTCGTCACTAATCTACGCATCTGTACCTCGAAAGCAAAATTTCGTAAAAAAGTTCCTCCGACCCATTGACACGGGGCAGTTGGGCTGCTACACTCTTGTTGCCGCTCAGGTTGGTAAGTCGTTAGTAACTTAGTGGTAGGATGGCCTGAAAGATTGCCATCTGAGGAAACTGATTAGTCTTCCGATAGTAAGAGAGTAGTGACTTACTGGCAAGAAAGCGGGTGCGGTGGACATGTTCGGAGGCACTTACAGGCACAATCTGGACTCAGCCGGCAGGTTCGTTATGCCGCAGGAGATTCGCAATCAGCTCGGCACCAGGTTCTATGTAACCAAGGGGCTGGGTTGCCTGTGTGTTTTCACGCATGACTGGATGTACAAGGTTCAGGAAGAGCTTTCGGGTATTGCCAGTCCGCTCGCGCAACTCCTAAACCCGGAGGTCGCCAGGCTGCACCGGCACTTCTTCTCCGGGATGTCTGAGGCGAGTGTTGACAAGCAGAACAGGGTGCAGCTCACTCCCGAGCACAGGCGCTATGCTGGAATCGATGAAGATGTGGTCGTTTGCGGCTGTGGGGAATACGTAGAGCTTTGGTCACCCGCAGCTCTTGAGGAATACGAAAAGAACAACGGGCGGGTGGAGGATTTGATTCACTCGGGCGAGGCTTTGCTGCCACCTATTGCGCCTCGTCTGCCAGGGGAGGGCAATGCCGGAGTATCATCGGCCGGTCCTGGTTAACGAAGTGCTCACGCTGCTCGACCCAAGGGAGGGCGGCGTTTTTCTTGACGCAACCCTGGGTGGCGGCGGTCACGCCGAGGAGATTTTGAAGCGGATCGGCCCCAGCGGTAAGCTGATCGGGATCGACAGGGATGCGGAAGCTATCGAGTTTGCTAGGATGCGACTCGGGGCCATGGATGGCCAAACAACACTCATCGAGGGCAACTTCGGCGAGTTGGAGTCGATCCTGAGCGAAGTGGGTGTATCCGAGTTGGACGGAGCGCTGTTTGATCTGGGAGTCTCCTCCCACCAACTCGATGCACCGAGAGGATTCAGTTTCCAGCGCGATGAGCCGCTGGATATGCGGATGGGCAAGGATGCCCGGAGCGCGGCGGACATTGTCAATCAGTACTCGGAGAGCGAACTCGAGCGGATCATCCGGGAATACGGCGAGGAACGATACGCCAGGCGAGTGGCAAAGGCCATAGTCCGGCGGCGGGCCGAAAAGCCATACCGGACGACGGCCGAACTGGCTGATGCGGTGGTCTCGGCGATACCCGGGGGAGGGCGATGGCAGGACATCCACCCTGCTACTCGCACATTCCAGGCGATCAGGATCGAGGCCAACGGTGAGCTGGATGCTATCGAGAAGGCGCTTCCGGTTGCGATAGACGCCCTGAAGATCGGGGGCGTGATCGTTGTTATCAGTTTTCATTCGCTGGAGGACCGCATCGCCAAGACGGTCTTCCGCAGGCTTTCCGGCAAGTGTGAGTGTCCGCCGAGGATGCCGCAGTGCCAGTGTGGAGCCAGGAAGATGCTGGAGATCCTGACGCGGAAGCCGATTGTTCCGAGTGCTGAAGAGATCGCCGATAACCCGCGAAGCAGGAGTTCAAAGCTTCGTGCGGCGCGGAGAGTCTCGCAGTAGGTCTGCTGACAACTGCTGCTTCGACCTGAGATCTAGGAGAGGGTAAGGGAATGGCTACTGCTGTCGCCACACGCGTTCAGAAGACCGTTAGGAAGACGGCCGCTGCTCAGCGGGCGAAGTCTCCGCGCGTCCACACGAAGCGCCGCATCAAGGCTAAGGTCTCGATGCTGTCAGTGGTCGTGCTGTTCGTGCTCGGACTCATCGCGCCGTTTGCCTACACCAACCTCTATGCAGTGCTGAAGACCACGAGCTACTCGTGCAGCGACTACCAGTCGATGTACTGGCAGGAGAAAGTCGAGAACGAGCGCTTGCAGGTGCAGGTTGTGCAGTATTCAAGCCCGGGCCGCATCAAGGCCGAGGCGGCGAAGCTCGGGATGGTCCCGGCAAAGGACTACGACTATCTCGACCAGACGCAGACTGTTGCCAGCAGCAGATAATCAGCGACAAGCGATAAGGTGACCACGTGGCTACAGGGCACAGAGGATTAGTCAGAAAACGGACATTTGTGCTCTTTCTGCTTTTCGTACTTCTTTATCTAGCCATCTGTGCGCGGCTTGCCTACGTTCAAGTTATCAACGGAGAGCGGTTTGCGCGGTGGGCGGATAGCGTCCGGAACCGGAAAAAGACTCTGCCGGCAACACGGGGACGGATACTCGACCGCAACGGTCGCGTTCTGGCGGTCAGCATAGAAGCGGCGACGATCTATGCTCACAGGCCTGAACTGAAGGATATCCCTCAGACGGCGCGGCGGCTTGCGGAGATGCTGAAGGCGGACCCGAAAGCCATTGAGGCGAAGCTCCGGGGCGGCAGAAGCAACACTATATGGATCGCAAGACGAGTTGACCCGCGTATCGGGCGGGAGATCAGCCGCGGTTACAAAGTCAGAGTCCGGCAAAAGGTCGGAAACACGATAACGTACATTGAAAAACGAGAGCGATTGCCCGGCATAGGTGTGCAGGCGGATACGAAGCGGGTCTATCCCGCGCGGGCTCTCGCCGCTCAGATTCTCGGGTTCACTAACAGCGAGAACAAGGGCGCGGGGCTGGAGTGCTTTGCGAACAAGGTGCTGATGGGCGTTGACGGGGAGATGAGCACGGAAGTTGACGCGCAGCGGCGGGCGATTCCTGAGACCCGCCGCACAGTGAGAAAACCCGTGAACGGCGAAGACATCGTCCTGACGCTGGACACCAACATCCAGCAGATGGCTGAGGATGCGCTCGCAAAGATGGCCCAGACCTATCATCCTGAGAGCGCGGCAGCCATCGTGCTTGATGCGCGAACGGGCGAGGTGCTTGCCCTGGCCACCGATCCCGGCGTCGATCCCAACGCTCCCGGGAAGTTCAAACCGATCCGGTGGCGAAACCGAGCGGTAGCCGATCTTTATGAGCCCGGCAGTACCCTGAAGGTTGTGACCGTCGCGGCGGGACTCAACGAGGGGATCGCCCCGCGAGCGATCATCTGCAACTGTGCAAAGAAGGAGCAGATCAAGGGCAGCAGGATCAGTTGCGTCGTGCATCATCCGTTCTACAGCGGACACGGTGCAGTAGATATGTATAAGATTATCCAGCATTCCTGCAACATCGGCGCGGCGCACGTCGGCTTCAGGCTGGGTTCGAAGAAGCTGCATGCCTACGACAAAGCATTTGGACTGCTGGACCCGATAGATGCCGGTTTCGGCTGCGAAGCGGTCGGACGGATGCTTCCGCCGGAGGACTGGCGGCTGATCAGACTCGCCAACGTTGCATTTGGACAGGGGATAGCCGTGACGCCGCTGCAGATGGCTGCGGTGTATGGCGTCATCGCAAACGACGGCGTCTATACCGAGCCGTGGTTCATCAAGGAGACTCGCGCTGCAGATGGGAGGGTAAGCAAGCGGCAGGCTCGGACCTCCAGGCGAGTAGTGTCTCCTGACGTAGCGCGGGAACTGACTAAGATGTTGATGATCTGTGCTGAGGAGGGCACCGGCAAGCCCGCTCAGATAGAAGGTCGGACTGTCGCGGGTAAGACCGGCAGCGCTCAGATAGCTAAGCCGAGGGGCGGCTACGAGCCGGGAGCATTCATCGCGTCGTTCATGGGTTTTGTCCCCGCGTCGAAACCGCGACTTGTGATAGCAGTGGTTGTAAGGCGGCCGCAGGGGTCTCATTGGGGCGCTACCGTGGCGGCGCCCGTCTTCAAGGAGATCGGCGAAAAGGCGCTGTGGTATCTGAAGGTGCCTTCGGATGCGCCCGACAAGCCCAACCCATTGCCGAAACCTGTAGCCAATCCAAAAGGAGTGGCCTGACGATTTGTATGCAGCCGGGGCATCTCTCCTCCCCACCTGAGGGAGAGGGTGTAAGATCCTCTCCCTCCTTTCGCCCGGGGGATAGCGTGCCGTGCAGCGGCTCTTGGATTCGATTTGGGGCAGCGGGCAGATCGGGAGTGACTGGAACTTGGGCGAACTGGTTTCTCTTTCCGCGGTCCCAGCTAATCATGCTCCCTGCTCTGGTGAGCAGGGAGCCGGCGGTCGGTCAGCCGATTGGCCGGTCGTTTTGAACCTGGGGTTGTGTTGGAGATGCGGGCAAGATGTATGGGCGAATCTTGTAGCGCGCGCACAACCCCCTTTTTTGGTTCTCGGTTCTGCCGATAACTGATAACTCTTCACTCTCTGAGGCGTTATAATAAGAGGTATGCTTCTATCTGAGCTTATAACTCATCTTTCCGAGGCGCGCGTCGTGAGGGCAGGCGATGCGGAGGTCACCGGCATTGCCTACGATAGCCGTGAGGTGAAGCCTGGGTGGCTGTTCGTCGCTATGCAGGGCGGCTCTTTTGACGGCCACAGGTTCATATCCGGCGCTGTCGAGGCCGGGGCCTCGGCCATCCTCTGCGAGCGTGACGTGGAGGATGTTTCCGTGCCGTGCGTCGTAGTCCCCGATGGTCGCACCGCGATGGGCGAGATCGCCGCGCCGTTCTTCGGCTATCCATCGCGCAAGATGAAGCTGATCGGCGTCACCGGCACGAGCGGAAAGACCACCGTCACTCATCTGATTCAGTCCATCTTTACCGCCGCCGGCCGCCCCGCCGGGCTTATCGGCACGCTGGGCGCCCGCATCGGCGACGAACTGATCGAGACGAAGCACACCACACCGGAATCGGTGGATCTTCAACGCACACTCGTGTATATGGTAGACCAGGGCGTTCAAGCTGCGGCCATCGAGGCGAGTTCGCACGGTCTGTATCAAGGCCGCACGCTCGGCTGCGAGTTCGACTGCGGCGTATTCACCAACATCGCCCGCGACCACCTCGATTTCCACGGCACCGTCGAGGCTTATCTGGACGCTAAGATGATCCTCTTCCGCGAGTATCCCGGGAGGTCGGGCAAGCCGTTTGTCGCTGCCATAAACGCCGATGATCCGTCGGCGGGGAGTGTTATGGAAGCCACAAAGGGCAAGGTGGTCACATTCGCTGTTGATACAGACGCGGACATTAGGGCTACCGACGTGAACGTAACTGATCGCTCGGTCGGCTTCCGCATGGCTTACAAGGGCACCCTCACGCCAATCAGACTGGAGATCGGCGGTTACTTCAATGTCTACAACGCTCTGGCTGCCGTTGCAGCGGCGATCGGGCTTGGGCTCGATGTGGATACGGTCGCCAAGGGGCTTGCCGCTGCGCATCGCGTGCCGGGCCGGTTCGAGTCCGTAGACTGCGGCCAGGATTTTGGTGTGATCGTAGACTACGCGCACACCCCCGATGAATTGGAGAACGTTCTCCGCACCGCCAAGAGCCTGACGAGGAACCGCCTCATTGCGGTTTTTGGCTGCGGAGGAGATCGTGATCGCGGCAAGCGCCCGATTATGGGCAGGATCGGCTCGGATTTGGCCGATTTGGTCGTAGTTACATCAGACAACCCGCGCACAGAGGACCCGGAATCGATTATCGGAATGGTCCTCGAAGGCATCCCCGAATCGGAGCGCACCCGCGCCACGGTCCAGCCCGACCGGCGCGAGGGGATCCGCGCGGCCATAAACATGGCGCAGGCAGGCGACGTAGTGGTGATTGCCGGCAAGGGTCACGAGGACTACCAAATATTCGCGGACCGCACGATCCATTTTGACGACAGGGAAGTGGCAAGGGAGGTGCTGGCCGAATGCAGCCTATCACAGCCAAAGACGTAGTTAGCGCCACCCAGGGAGAACTGGTGGCAGGCGATCTGGATACACGGATCGCGGGCGTCAGCACTGACACTCGAACCATTACGCCCGGCAGCCTTTTCGTGGCGCTTACCGGCGAGAACTCGGACGGACACAAGTTTCTTGCTGATGCGCTCAGCAAGGGCGCTGTGGGCGTGGTTGTCTCCCGAAAAGTGGAGGCGAAGTGTCTGGCGATACGGGTCCCTGATACGCTCCTCGCGCTGGGCGATATCGCTGCGTTCTACCGGTCGAAGTTCAAGCCCATCATCGTTGGCGTTACCGGCAGCGTTGGAAAGACCACCACTAAAGAGATGATAGCCGCCGTTGCCGCCGCCAAAGGTCCCGTGCTCAAGAACGAGGGGAATTTCAACAACGAGATCGGTCTGCCCCTGACAATGCTGAACCTTGCTTCCAGGCACAAGACAGCGGTCGTGGAGATGGCAATGCGTGGGGCAGGGCAGATCGACTACCTGGCAAAGATCGCCAGGCCTTCCATCGGCGTGATAACCAACATCCACATGTCCCACATCGAGCTTCTCGGCTCATTGGATGCAATCGCGGATGCCAAAGGCGAATTGCTCGATCATCTTCCCAACGACGGCACCGCGATCCTGAACGCTGATGACGCCTATTTCGACTATCTCCGCCGCCGCGCCAACTGCCGCGTGATCGCGTTCGGCGAGAGCCCTCAGTCCGACGTCCGCGCCGTTTCGTCAGGGATCGACTCCAAAGGCTGCTGCCACTTTGATGTGGTGACGCCGACCGGCTCTTTCGACGTGCACGTTCCTGTTCCCGGTGAGCACAACATCAAGGACGCACTTTCGGCGATAGCCGTCGGCGAGGAACTGGGAATCGCCCACGCAGACATCAAGTCCGCGCTTGCCTCATTCAAGGCCCCGGAGAAGCGCTCGAACGTGATTCCCAGCCGGAGGGGCTTTGTTATCATCGACGATACCTACAACGCCAGCCCGGCCTCGGTCAGGAGTGCGCTCAAGACGCTTTCCATGATGGAAGGCGAGCGAAAGATAGCTGTGCTTGGCGATATGCTTGAGCTGGGCGACCACGCGGTCCACGTCCACATGGAGATCGGACAGGCGGTTCGGGAATGTGGGATCGATGCGCTCTTTACTGTCGGGGAACTGGCGGGAGTGATCGCTCGCGGCGCAATCGACGCGGGGATGCCGATAGCCGCAGTGACGGAATTCGAGGACAGCGCGCAGGCGGCGAAGGAAGTGCCGACGAAAGTACGTGAGCGTGATGTGGTGCTGGTGAAGGGCTCGCGCGCCATGAAGATGGAGAGGATTATGGAGGGTCTCAATGCCGCCTAGTGTCATTGTTGTCGCGCTGCCGTTTCTGGTGGCGTTCGTCGTATCCATGCTTTTCGCGCCGGGGATGATCTCCGCCCTGAAGCGCCGCGGAGTAGGCCAGACGATAAGCGAAGACGGCCCGGATTCCCACAAGCCCAAGGCGGGAACGCCGACGATGGGAGGTCTGATCATCCTTGCCGGCGTACTAGCCGGTGCTCTCGCCATTGTCTTCTTTTTCAGCAAGCCGGAATACGCGTATCTGACCAACAGGCACGATGCGAGCATGGCGGATCTTGGCGCGGTGCTGCTTCTCACGCTCGGTTACGCTATTGTGGGCATGATTGACGACTATCTCACCATACATCCCATCCGTGGCGTTCGTGGAATATCGAGCAAGCCAAAGGCTGCCGTGCAGATTCTGCTGGCGATCGCGTTCGTAATGTGGCTGGGTGGAAATCGACCTGCAGGCTTCATTCCGACCCTGGAGGTCGGAGGTATCGCTCTCTTCGGCGGATGGCTCTACTGGGTTTTCGCCGTTGTCTTCATCGCGGGTATGGCCAACTTCGTCAATATCACGGACGGGTTGGACGGCCTCGTTTCCGGGCTGACTGCAATAGCGATTATCGCGTTCCTGGTGGTCATCCTGCTGATTCCGCCTCACCGGGGTACCGATTCGGCGACTCTACTCGCGCTCCTGGCGGCAGTTGCCGGAGCTTGCGTAGCTTTCCTCTGGTTCAACACCAACCCGGCTCGCGTGTTTATGGGAGACACCGGTGCTCTGGCTATCGGGGTCGCTCTGCCTGCCGTGGCTATCGTCACACACCGCGAGGTCTTGATGATGGTCATCGGCCTGGTGTTCATCATGGACGGGGTCTCCACGATGATCCAGTGGGCAGTGTTCAAGTCTACGCGCATCACCGCCGGCACGGGCAGACGGGTGTTCAAGAAGAGCCCGATTCATCACCATTTCGAGCTCTCGGGTTGGGCGGAGCAGAGCGTAGTGGTTCGGTTCTGGATCCTGGCTGTCCTGGCCGCCACGCTGGCGTTCACCGGGGCAGGGCTGGGCTGGTGGTGATGGAGTACAAGGGCAAGACGATAGCTGTCATTGGAATGGCCCGGACCGGGCTCGCTGTTGCTGAAGTGATGACAGACCTTGGGGCGCGGGTGATCCTCTACGATAGCAAGCCGGAATCCGAGCTTGCGGAAGCCGTCGCGGCAGCACGATCGCTTGGCGCTGAAGTCCGTCCCGGCACGGCCTCGGTGGAACTCGATGGAGTCGATCTCCTCGTCCCCAGTCCAGGCGTTCCCGCGACTCTGCCTGTGTTCGCGGAAGCTCGCGCGCGAGGGGTAGAGGTTTTGAGCGAGATCGAGCTGGCTCACAGGCTCTCCAAAGCGCTCATCATTGCCATCACCGGCACGAATGGCAAGACAACGACCACGATTCTTACCGGGAGAATGCTTCAGGCTGCTGGCCGCAATGCCTACATAGCCGGCAACGTTGCAACCGGCGACATCAAGCTGCCTCTCGTGCTCGCCGCGCACAGGGCGAGCGCCGATAGCATAATTGTGGCCGAGATCAGCACATTCCAGCTCGAATGGATTCAGTCGTTCCGACCCAAAATCGCCCTGCTTCTCAACGTAACCAGCGACCACATGGACCGCCATGGCACGGTCGATGAATACCGCCGGCTGAAGGCGCGGATATTCGAAAACCAGACTGCGGACGACATTGCCGTTATCAACGCTGACAATCCGTTCACTTCTTCCCTTGCACCTGAACTGGCTGGCAGGGTGCTGCGGTTTTCACGAATGACCGAAGTAGCCGAGGGAGGGTTCGTTCGCGGCAACGATTTGATCGTGCGCATCGGCGGTGATGAGCACACCATCTGCAGCGTTTCCGACATTCCCCTCCGAGGTGATCACAATGTGGAAAACGTGCTTGCCGCGTCCTGCGCTGCCGTTGCTGTGGGCGCCGATTCCGAGAGCATATCCGCGGCAGTGAAGCGATTCGTTCCCGTTGAGCACCGGCTGGAGCCTGTCGCCGTGATAGACGGCGTCCAGTACATCAACAACTCGATGTGCACCAATCTCGACTCGACCGTGCGTTCGATAGAAGCTATTGAGGAACCTCAGATCGTGATCGCCGGCGGCAAGGCGAAGGACAAGAACGAAGACTATGGTCCCGTTGGCGAGGCTCTGAAGCGCAAGGCGAAGCACCTGGTCCTGATAGGCGCGGATCGCGCGATCATCCGCAGAGCTGCGGAGAACAACGGCTTTACGGCCATATCGGAAGCCGAGACTATGCAGGAGGCGGTCGAGATCGCTCGCAGCAAAGCAGAGCCGGGTGACGTAGTGGTGCTCACGCCCGGATGCGCCAGTTTCGATATGTTCAAGTCATTCGAGCACAGGGGGCAGGTCTTCAAGGAGATCGTGCGGGGGCTGCGCGCATGAGAAAGAGGCGGACCAAGACGAAACCTAAGCTGGGACTCGTCGATCTGTGGGTCGTCATCCCGGTCCTGGTACTCGTGATCATCGGCGTCTGGCTCGTCTTCGATGCCAGCTACGCCAAGGCTGCCGATGCCCGCTGGACCGGCCATGACCCGTGGTACCTCGCCAAGAAGCAGATTCTCTCCGTCTTCATCGGCCTGGCGGCTATGTGGATTGTCTCACGGATTCGCATCACGACCATCTCGAAGTTGACGATTCCTCTGCTCGTGGTGTCGATCGTCCTCCTTATCGCTGTTCTTGTGCCGGGTATCGGCTACAAAGCCAACGGCGCCTACAGATGGTTCCGGTTTCACGGGATAACACTGCAGCCTTCTGAGATAGCGAAGGTGGCGCTTGTGCTGTACCTGGCTCGGTTTCTGTCTCAGGGCAAGCGTGTGGTGCAGACCATAGACTCTCGTTGGCTTCCGCCTGCTTTCATCGTCGGCACCATCACCGCGCTGATCTATAAGGAGCCCGATCTCGGCACCGCCATAGTAGTCGTCTTCACCTGTATTGCCATGCTTTTTGCGGCAGGCGCGAGGAAGTGGCATATAGGCGGCATCTTCGCTGCGGGCGCCCTGCTTATTGCGGCCGCTGTGAAGCTCACACCATACAGGATGGAACGCGTCCAGGTATGGCTGGATCCCTGGACATACCGTTACGACAAGAGTTACCAGATCGTACACTCGCTGATGGCGCTGGGCACGGGAGGGTGGCGCGGTGTCGGCCTGTGCGAGGGCCGCGAGAAGCTCTACATTCCCGCCGCGTCCACGGATTTCATCTTCTCAACGGTAGGTGAAGAGGCTGGTCTGATCGGCGGCGTCATTCTCTTGTCGGTCTTTCTCTTTTTCATCTGCAAAGGCCTGGATGTCGCCAGGCGCGCGAAGAGTGTATACTCGAATTTGCTGGCTGTGGGCGTGACATCGATGATCGGCCTTCAGGTGCTGATCAACGTTGCCGTCGTCACTGCATCTATACCGGCGACCGGGGTGCCGCTTGCGTTCATCAGCTATGGAGGGTCTTCCCTAATACTGACGCTCGCAGGCGTAGGCGTGCTTCTCGCCGTCTCCCGGCAGAGCCCGGAGAAGGAATGAACCACGAGCCCTCGGTGATTTGACCTTTGACTCTGGACCTATGACTTCATGAAGATTGTACTTACCGGCGGAGGAACCGGCGGACATATCTACCCGGCAATAAGCATCGCGCAGGCGCTCAAGAAAGCAGTGCCGGATGTCGCGCTGCTCTATGTCGGCAGTTCTCATGGCCCCGAGGGCGAAATCGCCCGCAAGGCCGGCCTCGAATTCGTTGCTATCCCTAGCGGCCCACTGACGAAGACGATCTCTCCCAGGAACATAGCCTCTTTAGGCAAGCTGTTTCTGGGCATCTTCCGCGCGCGAAAGGTGCTCGGGAAGTTCAAGCCGGATGTCATCATCGGAACGGGCGGCTACGTTTCCGCGGCTATCTTGCTTGCTCAGTGGAGCCGCCGGGGGAAGATCGTAATCCACGAGCAGAACGCGCATCCCGGCAAGACGAACCGTGTGCTCGCGAGATTCGCCGACAGGATATGCGTAACCTTCGAGAGCTCTGCTGCGTTTCTACCTAAGGGCAAGGTAGAGGTGACCGGGCTTCCGATCAGGTCCGAGTTCCAGGCACTGCCGGGACAGGCTGAAGCCCGCCGGGCGTTGGGGCTTGCGGAGGATGCCTTTACGGTTGTTGCCGTCGGTGGCAGTCAGGGCGCCAGGCGCCCGAGCGAGATTCTGGCGGACGCATGGCCACTGTTCGACGATGGAGCCACCCAGGTGCTTCATCAGGTCGGCGCCCGTAACGTCGAGGAAATCCGGGCTAGGCTGGGCTCGCCGGAGGAGCATCCCAGGTATCACGTAGAAGCTTTTATAGATACTACTCTGGCGTTCGCCGCCGCCGATCTGCTGATCAGCCGGAGCGGAGGCACTGTTGCCGAGATCACCGCGGTGGGAGTGCCCAGCGTCCTGTTTCCGTATCCCTACCATAAGGACCAGCACCAGAAGCTGAATGCTCAGCATCTCGTCGATCACGGCGCTGCTGTGCTTTGTGAGGATCAGACAACGACCCCGGAAATGCTGGCGGGTATAATATCAGAACTGCGATCCGATCCCGCGAAGCTCAAGAAGATGGCCGCTGCGAGCGCCGCGCTGGGCAAACCGGATGCAGCCGAACACGTGGCCAGAGTCGCTTTGTCGGTCGCGGAAGGTAATTGATGCACCGCTTCTTGCGGCGTTCGCGCGATAGCTTTTGAGGAAGGCATTTTGACCGAAAGATTGCATTACCATCTGATAGGAATTGGCGGCAGCGGCATGAGCGCTATCGCACACATATTGCACGGCAAGGGCGACATTGTCACCGGTTCCGATCGCCAGGAGAATGAGGCCACCTTGCGCCTGCGCGCCGAAGGAATCAAGGTATCTATTGGTCACTCCGCTTTCAACGTAAGCGGCGCCGATGTGGTGGTCTACAGCGCCGCCATTCCGAAGGACAATGCCGAAATACTGGAAGCGAGGTCACGCGGCATCCCATGCCTTGAGCGACCCGCCATGTTGGGCAGGCTGATGGAGCCTTACCAGCATCGTATCGCAGTGTCCGGCACCCACGGCAAGACCACTACTACCTCGATGATCAACATGATGCTGGATCGCGGCGGGCTCGACGCGAGCGCGCTCATCGGCGGCGACCTGAAGAGCTTGGGGGGCAACGCCCGCCTGGGGGCGGGGTCCATCATCCTGACGGAAGCCTGTGAAGCGTTTGAGTCTTTCCTGCACCTGCATCCCTCCATTGCAGTCATCACGAATATCGACGCAGATCACTTGGACTTCTACAAGACCATCGAGAACATAGAAGACAGTTTCCGCCAGTTCGTAGGTCAGGTTGATGGAGACGGCTGCGTAGTTGCGTGCTGGGACGATCACCGGGTGCGCAAGGTACTGAACGGCTGCGGGCGCAGGGTTGTTACGTTCGGTCTTACGAGCGGCTTGGATGTGTCTGCAGCCGACGTCGATGTATCGGTACCAGAGCCGACATACACGATGGTCCATAGGGGGCGATCGCTAGGCAAAGTGCGGGTAGGGGTGCCCGGGATTCAGAACGTGGTCGATTCCCTCGCCGCCGCCGCTGTCGCGTTTGAACTGGGGGTTGCTTTCGATGCCGTAGCCGATGCGCTGGCGGATTTCCGGGGAGCGGGCCGCCGGTTTGAGGTGCTCTATGACGATGGTAGTAAAATGGTCGTGGATGACTACGCTCACCACCCGATTGAGGTCAAAGCGACGCTCTCGGCAGCGCGCGCGGCTTACGACAAGCGCATCATAGCCGTCTTTCAGCCGCACCTGTATTCGCGAACCAGGATTTTCTGCAATGACTTCGCCGAAGCGCTTTCGCTTGCCGATGAAGTGGTCGTCGCGCCGATCTACGCCGCGCGCGAGCAGCCTGTGGAGGGTGTTAGCGCGGAGAGCCTCGTGACGCTCATGAAGCAGAACGGTTTCACCAACGTTCGCTACGCGCCTGAAAAGGGCGAGATTGCAGCCGATCTAGCGGCCCGGATCAGCGATGGGGATTTGGTCCTGGTGTTGGGCGCAGGCGATATCCGTCAGGTGAGCGAGAAGCTGGCCGGGCTGCTTTCACGGAGGACGAATTGATCGATCTAAGCACCCTTGGCTGCATTGTCAAAGAGAATGAGCCGATGGCCGCACACACGACTCTCGGAGTCGGCGGTCCCGCGGATCTGTTCGTCGAACTCGAGACTGAGGACCAACTCTCGCACCTGATGAAGCTGATCGCCAGCGAAAAGCAGCGGGGCGAGGCCATACCCTGGATGATCTTCGGCGACGGCGCGAATCTGCTGGTCTCCGACAAGGGCATACGAGGGATCGTGATCAAGCTCGTTGGTCAATTCGAGCGAATAGTGGTGGATGGGACCACGATCACTGCCGGTTCCGCTGCCCCGATCTCGAAAGTCGCCGACATTTCCGCGAAGCACGATCTCAGCGGTCTGGAGGGAGTTGGCACAGTACCGGGAAGCGTCGGCGGGGCTATCGTTATGAACGCGGGCACGAATGATGGCTACATCGATGCGGTCACTCATTCCGTGTCTGTCGTCTCAAGTGTCGGCGAAAAGCGCGTACTACCTCACGAGGAGTGCGGCTTCACATACCGCAACAGCCGATTTCAGACGGACAAGTCGCTCATAATCACGGGAGTCGTGCTCAGCCTCAAACCAGGGGATGGCAAAGCGGTAGAGGAGCACCTTGCAAAGGTCAGGAAATACAGGGCGGAAACCCAGCCCCAGGGCAGAAGCGCCGGCTGTTTCTTCAAGAACCCGCCGGGCAGCCACGCCGGATATTTGATTGAGTTGTCGGGCGGAAAGGGCCTGCGTGAAGGCGGGGCTGAGATATCGCCGAAGCACGGCAATTTCATCATGAACGTGGACGGCGCAACGGCATCTGACCTCTACAGGCTCGCGGAGCGGGCGCGGCAGATGGTGCGGGAACAGCACGGAATAGAACTGGAATACGAGGTCAGGCTGGTAGGCGAATGGTAAAGGAAGGCAAGCTTCGAGTTGCGGTCCTTATGGGCGGCATCTCTTCTGAACGTGACATCTCCCTCTCGACAGGCAGGCAAATTCTGCAGTCCCTGGACCCCGAGAAATACGAAGCGATAGGCGTTGACGCGGCGCTGATGCCCGGCAGCAGCAGATCGCCGCTCAAGGGCGCCGGAAGCGACATCTCAAGCGTGGCCGAGGCCGGCAGGGCGCTCACCAACTCCAACGCGCTCGTATCGGTCGACGCCATTGCCGGGCGTGACTCATCCCTGCGGCCTGACGTGGCGCTTATCGCGCTCCATGGCAAGTATGGCGAAGATGGCACGGTGCAGGGCATGCTTGAACTGCTCGGCGTCCCCTATACGGGCTCCGGCGTGCTTGCGAGCGCCTTATGCATGGACAAGTCGATGACCAAGAAGGTGCTGGCTTGCGACGGCATTCCCGTACCTGAATCGGTCGACTTCGCTGTGGTCGCGGGAGGCTGGGACAAGCAGCGTGTAGCCGAGGCGGTGGAGGCGATAGGCTACCCGGTCGTGGTCAAACCCAGCCGGCAGGGGTCAACCATCGGAATGACGAAGGTGAATGCCGCTGATGCGTTGAACAATGCTATCAAAGAGGCTGCAGCCTATGACGAACAGATAATCGTTGAGCGCTTTGTCGCGGGCACCGAACTGACGGTAGGCGTGCTTGGCAACGATGATCCGCGGGCCCTGCCGGTCATCGAGATCGTGCCGATGGGCGGGTTCTACGACTACGAAGCGAAATACGCCCCCGGTGGATCAGAGCACTACATACCGGCCCGCATAACCGAAGAGCAGACCCAAGCGGCGCAGGAGATCGCTCTCAGAGCGTTCAGGTCGCTGGGATGCAGGGGAATGGCCAGGGTGGACATCATGCTGAGCCCGGAAGGCATGTATGTTCTGGAAGTCAACACCATCCCCGGTATGACGCCAACGAGTCTGCTGCCGGAAGCCGCAAAGGCCGCCGGCATAGGTTTTGGACAGCTTCTTGATATGCTTATCGGGTTTGCTTTAGAATCACCAACGCTAGACTGGCCGAGATAAGGGGAGAGGGTACAGCTGATGAGGAAACCCGCCAGGCAGCGGAGTCGTCGGCCCTATCGCCGGAGCGACGCTGTAAGACATCGCCGTAACCGCCGTAGACCGAACTACTTTCTTCTCTTCTGCATCTTCGTTCTCGTCACCACGATCAGCGGTTCGATAACCTACGCACTCACCACTCCGAGGCTGAATGTGGCCGCTGTAGAGATAAAGGGTGTCCGTCTGGCTGATGAGTCTACCGTAGAGAAGTCGGCATCCCGTCTGATTGGCGAGAACATCATCCTGGTCCGCACCGGCCCGGCCATTGAGTCCATCCGCCGCTTGAGCGAAGTGGAGTGCGTAAAGATGGGCCGGAAGTACCCCAACAAGCTGTGGTTAAGGGTCTGGGAGAGGGAGCCTGCAGCGGTGCTCGCCTCCAATGGCGAGTACTACCTGGTCCAGGCCGACGGGTTTGTCTTCCATCGCGTGGACAGCAAGCCCGCCGGGCTGCCGCTTATCCATGTGTCCGGTGATCAGCGCCTGAAGTGCGGCAAATTCGCCGGTTCCGAGGGCATTAAGTGCGCCATGGAAGTGCTCAAGCTCGCCCGCCGCGACGAGATCGAATTGGCCAAAATATCGGTTGACCCTCAGGGGCGAATATGCTTAAATATGGGCAGTGACTTCCGCGTGTTTCTCGGCTATCCGGATGAGATTGCGCGGAAGATGTCGAAGCTGCGAAACGCGCTGGCCCGCAAGCCTTCAATGGTCAGGGATGGGACATACATCGATCTCAGTTGCCCCACCGCGCCTGCCTGGCGGCCCAAAGCTAACCCGCCGACAGCTTCGTAGTAAACGCTTCTTCGAGACTGGGGGTGTGTGATGCCCCCAAGCCGCTGAGTCGGGGATAATCACGGCTGGAAAAGGGTCTAATGTCGACGCCGTCCATTCGGATGAAATCATGGGTTGGTCAGGTAACCGCACTATGCATCCTCCTCGGCATGCTGCTTGCGCTTTCGCTTAAGACGCACAGGGACGCCATGAACCACGGGGCGCCTCCTCGTCCGGTTGCTCTGGGTGAAGCATACTGGACTATCCGCAAAGAGAACACTACACTCAAACAGGACCTGGCGCAGTATAAGGCGCAGTTGGAGAAACTGGCGAAGAGGCAGGCGCAAGGCATCTACGGGTCGAGGGATTTCCAGCGGCTTTTCGATGAGACAAAGGCCTTTGCAGGTACCCTTCCTGTCCGCGGTCCCGGCGTCATCGTCATTCTGAAAGACAGCCCCAAAGTGAACTCATCGCTCGTCTCACAGGAGCGCCTGAGCGATTACATCGTTCACGACCGCGACGTTCGTGAGGTAGTAAACGAGCTGTTCGCCGCAGGCGCGGAAGCAGTATCGGTCAACGGCCAAAGGCTGGTTGGCAACTCCTCGATACGATGCGTCGGCCCGGTTGTGCGCGTGAACTCGACGCCCATTGCCGTGCCGTTCGTAATCAAGGCGATCGGTGATCCGGACGCATTGGAGAGCGCACTGAAGATGCCGGGAGGGCCTGCCGATGCTGCGGGCCTGTTCATTACAGACATGATACAGATTTCCAAGGAGAAGGAAATAACCGTGCCTGCCTTTAAGGGAAGCACGCGCATGAACCTGGCCGTCCCGTTCGGAGAGACGCGTCCCGCAGCTGATAGTTCGATGACTGGAGAAGATTGATGCTTTGGCTCCCCATTCTAGGGTTGGTTTTCGGGTTCTCGGTAACGTATTGGCTGCTGCCTATTCGGTTGCCGATGGGATGGTCCAGCTATCTGTCACTGGCGACGCTCGCCGGCGTTGACTCGATATGCGGGGGCATCCGCGCTGGCGTGGAAGGCAAGTTTCACGATGACATCTTCTTCTCAGGCTTTGTGTTTAACACGATCCTGGCTGCGTCTCTTGCATATCTCAGCGATTTTATCGGGCTGGACCTGTTTCTTGCGGCGGTAGTGGTACTGGGTGGAAGGATTTTCCTCAATCTATCGCTCATCCGACGTTACTGGTTGACTCAGACGGCTATGAGCAGAAAGCGCGAGGGCTAAGCTTTGAACCGAAAAGAGTATATCGCTGGTCTTGACATTGGCACCACCAAGGCATGCTGCGTATTGGCGGCGGCGGACCTGGAGACGGGCGCCGCGGATATAGTCGGCGTAGGGCTGGCGCCCTCCGATGGGCTGCGAAGAGGCGTTGTCGTTGACCTGGACGCGACGACGGATGCCATCAGGAGCGCGGTCGATAAGGGGCAGCGGCAGGCCGGAAACATCCAGATACGTTCGGTCGTGGTGGGAGTCACTGGCGAGCACATTTCCTCGCTCAACAGCCGCGGAGTTATAGCCATAACCAGCGCTGACAAGGAAGTCACAAGCGCTGATGTGAACAGGGTAGTCGAGGCCTCCAAAGTGATCGTGCTGCCGCCGGAGAGGGAGATTATTCACTCTATCCCGCGCGGTTACGCCGTCGACGGGCAAGACGGTATTAAGGACCCCGTGGGCATGTCCGGTAGCAGGCTTGAGGTCGAAACCCACATCGTTACCGGTTCCAGCACCTTCATCGATAACGTGATCAAGTGCGTTCAACGCGCGGGGCTGACGGTGGAGTGCACGGTTCTGGAGCCTCTGGCGACCAGCGCATCCGCTGTCATGGATGCTGAAAAAGACCTCGGAGTCGCACTGATAGACATTGGCGGCGGCACTACCGATGTGGCCGTCTTCACCAGCGGGGAGATCTTCTATACGGCGGTGCTGCCGATTGGTGGTACTCACGTCACCAAGGACATTGCGGTAGGGCTTCGCGCGTCCCAGGAGGAAGCCGAGCGGGCGAAGATAGAATACGGCTGCGCCACGGTGGATATGCTGGAAGAGGGCGACACCTTCGAGATCACCAGTCTGGGGGCGGATGAGCCTAGAGAGCTTCCGAGGAAGATCCTGGCCAGCATTATCGAACCGCGCGTGGAAGAAATTCTTGAAAAAGTTAGAAACGAGCTCATCAAGTCTGGCTATCTCGGCATGCTTCCCGGGGGCGGCGTGATCACTGGCGGCGGCGCTTTGCTGCCGGGAACTGTAGAGTTTTCCGAGAAGATCCTTAACATGCCTATGCGTCTCGGCCTGCCGCGCGACGTCGGCGGGCTCTGCGACACCGTACAAAGCCCCATTTACACCACCGCGGTGGGCCTTGTAATGTTTGCAGCAAAACAACAGGCAGGCTTGCATGAGGCAGAGAAAACCGCTACACTAAAGCAGGGTTTTAGGGACATACTTCGGTTATTCCGGAAGTAGGCATGCAAGGACTGCACTGCCGCTTCTCTTCTCTGTGTTGAGAGGGTCCATGAGGTCTCAAGTCTGCCCCTGAGGCATGACAGCAATCATATTTCCACAGCCAATTTGGAAAGCGAGAGGAGCTTGCGAGAGATGGGGAATGGTTCAGACTACTACGCGAAGATAAAAGTGATCGGTGTAGGCGGCGGAGGGATGAACGCCGTTAACCGTATGATAGACGCCGGCGTTACGGGCGTCGATTTCATCGCAATGAACACGGACACCCAGGTACTGGGACTGTCTGCCGCAAAGAGCAAGCTCCAACTGGGTGGGTCTCTCACAAGAGGACTGGGCGCCGGAGGCAACCCGGAGATCGGTAGAGGCTCTGCCGAAGAGAGTCGCCAGGAGATTCGCAGGCTGCTCGAAAACGCTGATATGGTGTTCATCGCAGCAGGTATGGGCGGCGGAACCGGTACCGGGGCCGCTCCCGTCATCGCTGAGCTATCCAAAGAACTTGGTGCGCTGACCGTCGCCGTGGTAACGAAACCCTTCACTTTTGAGGGGCCGCGACGCAGCAATGTGGCGGAGCACGGGGTCAAGGAACTGCGCGACAGGGTCGATACCCTTATAACCATTCCCAACGATAGGTTGCTGACGGTTGTCGAGAAGAGAGCCTCGCTGCGGGACGCGTTCCAGGTCGCTGATGATGTGGTCCGGCAGGGTGTGCAGGGCATCTCGGACATTATCACCATCCCCGGCATGATCAACGTGGACTTCGCTGACGTGAAGACCATTATGGAGAACCAGGGTACTGCGCTGATGGGCATCGGCCAGGCTTCCGGTGAGCAGAAGGCTGTTCACGCCGCGGAGATCGCGTGCGCCAGCCCGCTTCTGGAGACGACCATTGATGGCGCGAGAGGCGTTCTCATCAACATCACTGGTGGCCCGGACCTTACTCTCTCCGAGGTCTATGACGCTGCCGACATCATCTACAAGGCGTGCGATGGCGAAAACGTGAATGTGATCTTCGGTACGGTCATTGACGATAACCTCGCCAACGAGGTCCGAATAACCGTCTTGGCCACGGGATTCGACGCGCAGGAACGCGCGCCCCAGCCGATTATGGCTAAGGCGGCCGCAGCTGTGGCTGAGGAGCCTGCTCCCAAGCCTGCCGCTTCGGTTGAGGCGGTCGAGACTCCGCCAGTCGAGACTGAGCTTGACATCCCAGCGTTCCTGCGGAGAAGATAGACAGGTTATCTTCGTTTGTAGCGACATTGACAGAGCCGGATCAAGCAGCCCTTGCTCCGGCTCTTTTTGGATTTGACCTTATCGTTAGCCGATGACGAGGAACTGCTATGAGCATCTTCAGCAGAGAAAGCTTCGCTCGATACTGGGCCAATAACGCGGAAAACGCGCTGGTGGCGATTATCAAGATCGCGGTTATCATCATCGCTTACCTGGTGGTCCGCTATCTGCTCAGCAGGCTCGCCAGGACGCTGCTTAGCTCAAAGCTGGCCAGGTTGAGTGGAGACATCCTGCAGGCGCGCCAGGCCCGCCTTCGCGCGCTGCAGAGCGTGCTGATGAGCGCTATCAGCTTTGTTCTTGGCCTCGTCGCCATCTTGATGATCTTTCAGTCTGTCGGGATCAACGCAGTACCCATACTGACTACTGCGAGTGTCGCCGGGCTCGCAATCGGCTTCGGCGCGCAGAAGCTTGTGCGAGATGTGATCACGGGCTTCTTCATCCTTATGGAGGACCAGTACGGGGTAGGGGACTACGTGACGATCGGCGGAGTGACGGGTGTGGTCGATAGCCTCGAGATGCGCACGACCCGTATCCGCGATGCCAGCGGCAAGCTCCATATTCTCTCCAACGGGGACATCAGCCAGGTCTGCAATCACTCCCGCGGCACGCTCACGATGTCGGTCGAGTATGCTCTTGCTCCGTCCTCGGACATTGACGCCGTCTGTTCAGCCATCAACGAAGTGGGAGCATCACTTGCTAAGGACTTCCCCAAGGATGTCGTGGGGGCGTTCAAGTGCGAAGGCATGGTCCAGATGACAGCGGCTTCGACCGCGATTCGCGTCACAGGGGCGGTCTCGCCTCCGGCTCAGGATAGAGTGCGGCTGGAACTGAACAGGCGCATTCGCAACGCATTTGAGGCCAGGGGGATCTCGCTGGCGTAGGGCCGCTCGTCTACAGAACTCGCACGTAAGCGTTGCCGGGTACCCGGCGAACCACGTTCTTCATCTCCAGGATCGTGAGTGTTCCCGAGACCATGGGCGGCGCCATACCGGTCTTCTCGATGATCTCGTCCAGGTGCATTGGCTCAGGCGAAAGCAGCGCCGCTATGTCGCGTTCCTGCTCGTTCAGGGTCTCGATCGGCAGCCCCATCTGGCGAGGCTCCTCTTCTTCGCCGTCAAGTCCCAGTTCGTGCAGGATATCCCTGGCATCTTGAACGAGCTTAGCGCCGTCTTGAATCAGCTTGTGGCAGCCACGGTTGCGCTCGTCGTCAACGTTACCGGGTACCGCGTAAGTATCCTTGCCCTGTTCAGCCGCGTAGCCAGCGGTAATCAGCGCGCCCGATGCCTCTGGAGACTGGCAGACCAGCACCCCGATGCTCATCCCGCTTATCAGCCTGTTGCGCGGGGGGAACCTCCACGGCTCCGGGGCAGCCCCGAGCGGGAATTCGGATATCACAGCCCCACTGTCAGCTATGGCCTCGAAGAGCTTCTTGTTTTCCGCAGGGTAGGAGACGTCGATTCCGCAGCCGAGGAAGGCTATGGTGCGGCCTCCCGAAGCGAGCGCGCCTTTGTGAGCCGCCGTGTCGATCCCGCGCGCTCCTCCGCTGATAATCGTGAGCCCGCGGGCTGCCAGATCGCCCGCGATGCGCTCGGCGACGCTCCGTCCGTAGACCGTGGCCCTTCGAGAACCTACAATCGCTATCGAGTGCTTGTCGGACTCCAGCAGAGTCCCGCTGACATAGAGCACGATTGGCGGATCGTAGATGTTCTTGAGGCACGCCGGATAGTCGGGACTGCTTAGGGGGATTACCGTGATGCCTTTCTCCTCGATCGTGCGCAAGTCCCGATCGACCGCGGCAGGCACCGGGCCCAACAGCTTAGCAAGCGCTTTGTCGGTTACGCGCTCAATCTTCGTAAGTTCGGACTCCGATGCTTGAAAAACGGCCTCAGGGCCGCCAAACCGCTCGATCAGAGCAGCAGCGACCCTGGGTGAGATCTCGAGTCTGCTAAGTCGCAGCCAGGACCTTAGTTCCTTCTCATTCATATGCCAGGCAATCTCAGTTTGGTGGTGGTGGACCGTCGTCACCGCCTCGGCGGTAATCACCTCGGCGGTTGCGCCAATCCCGGTATCTGTCGCTGCGTCCGGAATCAGGCGACATCCCCGGTCCGGGTGGCGGCGGCGGTGGCGGGACGGGCGAATTCTCGTAACGCCCCTGATTGTCCTGCCGGTCCTGCTGACTTGGCCTGCTGCCCCAGGTGGGACGGTTCGACGGCGCTGTCTTCGGAGCAGTCGTGTTCTTGCCGATAGGAGTAGTCACGGAGGAGCGCCTTGGAGGCGGCAGCATGTGATTTGCCGTGAACGTCCAGGTGGTCCTGTTCTCGTTCCCGGCGTAATCCCTCACGGACAGCGTCACGGTATGAACGCCATCAGCGAGCGGTTTGACCGCGGTCTGTGCATCCACGGCATCGAAGACGTAGGACACTGTCCCGGTGGCGAAGTCGGTCGTCAAGTCTACGCTGTTGCCATCAAGCGTCATCTGGGCGCTGCCGAAGTCGACTCCGCTGCCCTGATCGTAAATGACGGCGGAGAACTTGATAGGAGGAGCGCCCGAAATCTGCGTGCCGTTGGTCGGGGTCATCGAGTAGACATCCGGCGGGGTACTATCCGGAGCCATCTTTGTGAAGCAGTGGAGCACGCCGTCATCCGTCAGCACGAAGAGCGCGCCGTTGGAAACCACGGGCGAACTGGCAGCGTCCATTCCCGCCGTAGCGGAAACGTTGACTGCCGATGGCATGAACACGTAGCGCCACTTGAGCGACCCGTCGATCGTCGAAAATGCCGATACCACCCCGCGAGAGCCGGTTACGTAGACCATTTGGTCCGCAACGGTAGGGCTGGACAGCGGCGCACCTCCGATATCGGCGGGTTCGGTCCACTTGAGCGCCGGGATTCGCCCCGCCACGTTGTAGCAATAGAGCTTCTTGTCGTGGCAGGCGACGTAGATGTTCGAGCCGTCCGTCGCGGGCGTGGAGGCGGCTTCTGATGGCAACTGGATAAACCACTTCCTCTGACCGCTTCGAGTAGCAAGCCCGTACATCGTGCTGCCTACTGCCACAATGGTGATGTTCTCCGTCATCACCGGCGAGGTCTTCACCGGCGCGCTAGGCAGGTGGAACACCCATCGGAGCTTGCCCGAGCTGGCGTTGATGCCATAGACGTTGCCGTCCATGCTCGATCCTACAACCATCCCCGAGCCTACAGCGATGCCGTTAGCAAAGTCGTCACGCGAGGTGAATGGCTTCGACCAGGCCATATCGCCTGTCGCGGGGTCCAGCGTGTAGATGGAGTTATCGTCGCAGCCGAGATAGGTGATGCCATCGAGCGTGATGGGCGGGCACCGCAGCGCGCCGCGGGTTTCGAAAAACCACTGGAAGGCGCCGGTCTGCGCGTCCAGGCAATAGAGCTTGCCGTCAACCGTGCCGAAGTAGAGCTTGCCGTCAATGATCTGGGGTGTGGCCTTCACAACGCTCGTGAGCGATTGATCCTGCGGGTATTTCCATTTCACACTGCCTGTCTCAACATCCAGCCCGTATACGCGGTCTCCGCACGCGAAGTAGCACGAACCATCCGCCACAACCGGCGCCGCGGGATTGCCACGGTAGCGGGAACTGGTGAACTCCCAACTCAGAATCAGCGGGGGTTCGAGCTTCTCCGTGGTGAAGCTGTTCTGCTGGGCGTTATATCTGCCCATTATGGCATTATCGCAGAATCCAGCGCTTGTTATCACCAGGAGCAGGCTCAAAAGCATCACGGAGCGACGCAAGATCATCGACGTTCCTCCAAGACCAAGGGCACACGCCCTATTCACGCAAATTATACTGCCGAGCTGAGACAGCGTCAATGGCTGCTCGAAGAAGCCGAGGCGCGCCTGAGCGTGAGTCGGCTGTCAGACTGAGACCTGTCTTCAGTGGGTTAGACTCCTGCAAGGGAGTGGAGGTTCCTTTGCGGGACCTACAGGACCGAGAACGTCACGCTGACCCCGCCAACGCTGATCGTGAGCTGCCCACTTGCAAGGTCCAGGCGCGTGCTGGGGACATTGGTCGTGGTCACTTGATTGGAGACTTTCCCTGTTCGCTGAACCTGGCCGGTGAGAGTCGCGGTCACCGATCCGCCGCTGCCACGAACATCGACCCGACCGTCCAGCTTGTAGGAGGCCATGGGCGTATCGACCTGTGCATTCGCGGGAGCTTCTCCGCTGAAATTGCAGGAGGACGAGGAAGCGGAGAAATCTACATTCGCCGCGAGCCGCCCCAGAGCGAGCCTGCCGCTGCCAGTGGCTTCGCCGCGGCTGTTGATCTCGACGTTTGGCGAATCTATCGAATGCGAGCCGCACTGCAGCGTTCCGCGCCCTCTCAGGCCGCTGCTCGTGAGGGTGAAGTTGCCTCTCAGGCTTCCACCGGAGACGCGAGCATCGAGCGAAAGGCTGCCCGTGATACTGCCCTGAGCCGATCTACTCAGGTTTATGCTCGAGTTGCCCATACCTGGGATCGCAAGGGTGCCGGTGGCATTGCCGGATCCGTTCGCACTCACCGTGCCCGAGATAGAGCTGATCTGAAAGCCGCCCAGGTTCATCTGCGCCGGCCACTGCCAGTCAGCCGCCGCCGCGCCGGCCGCCATCAGTATCACAAGAGCTGTAAGGAACGCTATGGTCTTCATTTTGTCGCCTCGCCTACTGCCGCTAAAACGATAGCATCGGATCGCGAAGAAGTCAAAGCTTCCTACTCCTCATAAGCTGCATCGTTTGCTGCGAGTCACCCCCTCAGTCCCCCCTCTGTAAGGGGGAAGCCGCGATTGCTCTCCCCTTCGCACGAGGGGAAACCTCAGTTGCTCCCTCGCAAGAGGAGAAGCTACGGTTGCTCCCCTCCTTACTAAGGAGGGGGTGGTGGAGGTTGCTTCTGCACTCTATCAATTGTACTAGACGGCGGTGGTACCGCTCATCGCCTTCGTACTGCAAAGAAGGAAGTCTCATCTGCAGTCCGAACTAAATACCATACCACTCTGTATTATCGACGGGACGCGGCGTCCCTCCAGCGCTTTCTTGCGCTGCACCGCTCATTCGGGAGGAGGAGAAGAGGTTTGGGCACGGATTTCAAGGCAAAGTATTCCACACGAACGGCAAGCGGTTATCCTGACGAGGTAGAAGTCCTGGGAACCACCTACGTGAAAGTCGAGGACTTGCGTTACGGCACGAATCCGCACCAGGGCGCAAGTTTCTACAGGCCCAAGGATTCCGCGGGACTGCCATTCGGCGATATGGAGCAGATCAAGTCCGGCAAATCAGGGCTATCGGAAACCAACTATGGCGATCTAAACCACGGCGCTAACATAGTCAAGTATTTCGACCGTCCGGCCTGCGCGGTTATGAAGCACCTCAACCCCAGCGGAGCGGCAGTTCAGACGGGCGGGCAGGACCTGAGGACCGTCTACGTACATGCACGTGACGCCGACCCCGTGGCCGCTTTTGGCGGCGTGGCCGTTTTCAACACCAAAGTGGACGCGGCTACGGCTAAAGAGATCATGGCCACCGTCATCGAGGTAGTAGCGGCGCCGGATTTCGAGCCGGAAGCCGTGGACATATTTAGCGACTACACGACCTACAAGATGAACAAGGAAATCCGCGTGATCAAGCTGCCCAACGTGATGAGCCTTCCGAAATGGGTCGGCGATCCCGCGATGCCGACAATCAAGACGCTGATGGATGGCACCATTGTTGTGGCGGATCCGCTGCTGACGGCTATCAAGAGCCCGGACGATTTTGTGCGCGCTACCACCGAGCACCCCACTCACGGGAAGTTCGAGATCGAAAAGATGCCGACTCCGGCCCAGTTGGAGGACCTCCTGTTCAGCTGGTACGTCAACCTGAGTGTGAGGTCCAATGGCGTTGTCATTGCAAAGAACGGCGTTACGCTTGCCGTCGGCACCGGTCAGCAGGATAGGGTCACTGCCGTTCGGCAGGCCATAGAGAAAGCCCGGGAGAAGTTCAAGGGTGAAGAGACGCTCGAAGGCGCGGTGATGAGCTCCGACGCGTTCTTCCCGTTCAGGGATAGCGTGGATGCCGCTGCTGAAGCCGGCATAAAGGCCATTGCCCAGCCCGGCGGGTCCGTAAGAGACTGGGACAACATAAAGGCCTGCAACGAGCACGGGATTTCCATGGTGTTCACCGGCGAGCGCATTTTCTCGCATCACTAGCTGACCCAGGGTGCTCTTTACGTGCATCCGAGCATTATCCGAGCAGCAGAACGAAGCACCTGAGCTTATCAATGGGCTCTTCCGTTCCCAACCCCAGAACGAAGCATCCTGAGCTTGTCGAAGGGTTCTTCGTTCTGCATGGGATGCATGTGACAGCACACGGTGGCACGGAGGCGCCCGGAACACCTCTGACAATGCCGCTAAGCTACCGATAATAAGTAATAGTCTGCGTTTTCCGAGGTAAGCAGGCGATCTAGCAGTATGGTGACGCACCAGCCACGCGAAGATTTTCTCCACGCCCTGGAAGGCAAGCTGCATTTCGATCTCCGGCAGCTTGCTTTTTGCACCCACTACTCCTGGTTCGGTGTGGTCAAGAAGGAACGGCTCGGCATAGAGCAGGTCCATTTGTTCTACAACCGCGAGCCCGCCCTTCTATCGCCTAATTTGCTCACTCTCCACATAGATGGCCCCGAGGGCGGAAGCGAGTGGCAGAGGAGACGCTCGAACCGCCCGCTGTCGGTTACCGAGGAGGACGGTCAGGGGTTCGTGGGCAAGATGGCGTTCCTCGACTCCGACGTCCTGTGCTATTCCGTCAGCCTCTCCGAGAAGTCCAAAGCGACCCGGATCAAAGGCACACTGCTGCTTCCGGCGACCCAACCTCCGCTGGAGCGGTTTGCTAGCTACGACTCCGACAAGCACGAGTTTCTGATCCAGATGCGAATGCCGCGGTCGGACCCACGCGACCCTGACGAAAGCCATCCACTGACGCTCTGCTTGAGATTGCCCCAGGCTTTCGGGGATATTCGCGCCATAGCCGACGGTATGGAATGTCCTGATCTACCGCACGGCGTCGATGTTGTCGGAATGGGCCCCCTCGTAATCACGTTCTCGGCTGATCGGGAATCGCTCGGTGCAGACGAGCACTTGTTCATCGTCGGTATAGGCGAAGGGCCGGCTGCAGACAGGATTGCAGGCAGGATGGAGCGCGTGCATGCCCCAACAATAGACACCGCGCTGCTCGCGTCCGCAGTCTGGCTGGACAAGGCGCTGGACACTCTCGCACTCAGGGGCGTGAGCAAGCGCAGGCAGGCGCACTACTCGAAGGCTGTCTACCAGCTTCTCAGCAACACCAAGACGCCGCGCGGGCTGATCAGCCGACACGCCGCATTCCCCAGCCGCGGCACCTACTGCTCCCACTTCCTCTGGGATTCCTGCTTTGTCAGCCAGGGCCTGGCGCAGTTCAACGAGCGTCTAGCGTCGGACGCGCTTCTTGCGCTGTGCGAGAACCAGGAAGACGATGGCAAGATCCCTCAGTTCGTCTGTGCGACGTGGCATCGGCCGGGAGTCACCCAGCCGCCGCTTATCGCCTGGGCCGCCTGGAACCTGTATGAGCGCTTTGGAAACAAGGAACTGATCCGCGGCGTCTACGAGCCGGCGGGCCGGTTTGTCGAGTGGTGGTTCCAGAACCGTGACCGGGACAAGGACGGATTGGCTGAGTATTCGGATGGGCTGGAGTCGGGCTGGGACGACTCGCCTAGGTTCGATAACGGCTCCGTCACGGCGGTGGACCTGAACTGCTATCTCAACCGCGAGATGCGAATGCTCGCCCGAATGGCGCCGGTGCTCGGCAGGTTGGTCGAGGAGCCCGTATGGGAACGGAGGGCCCGGGAGCACGAAAAGCTGATCTACAGCCGCCTCTACGATCACGAGGACCGCCTGTTCTATGACCGCCTTGTGGCAGAGGACAAGCCCCATAGGGTGCTCACCCCGGCATCATTCATGCCTCTGTGGTGCGACATCAAGCTGCCAAAGGGATTGGCAAACGATATGATCGCCAGATACCTGATCAATCCCAAGCACTTCTTCGGAGCCCGGCCATTCCCTTGTGTTGCATACTCCGATAGGCGATACGACCCGGAGCAGTGGTGGCGCGGCCCCGTGTGGCCGAACATAGCCTGGGCGATGACCGAAATCCTGCGCATACACGGCTATGAGCGCGAGCGTCAGGAGGCCGTCCGCAGGCTGCTCGACATGATGACCCAGCATCAGGACCTGAGCGAGCTGTACAGCTCCTCCACGGGTAAGCCCCTGGGCGCCGCGGCCCTGGGCTGGACGTGCGCTGTGCTGATGCTGCTCTGCCGGGACTGATTTGACCCCCGGTTCACGCTCAAGGTATAATGTCGAGGTTCGGATGAGAAGGAGTATTCTGATTTGAAGCTTAGGATAGCGGTCCCGAAAGGCAGTCTTCAGGAGGCCACTTTCGGGCTGTTCAAGAAGGCGGGCTGGGATTTCCGAGTCGATTCGCGCTCATACACACCTAGTGTCAACGATGAGGAAATCGAAGCTACGCTGCTGCGCGCCCAGGAAATCGCCCGCTACGTTGAGGCGGGTGTTCTGGACGTAGGCATCACGGGCTATGACAACGTCCGCGAATGCGAAGCCGACGTGCACGAGGTCTGCGAACTGGTCTACTCCAAGGCCACCACCCGGCCTTACAAATGGGTTCTCGCGGTACCCAAGGATTCCAAGATCAGGTCGGCCAGGGACCTGGAAGGCAAGCGTGTCGCAACGGAACTGGTGAATGTCACGAAGCGCTACTTCGAGCAGCAGGGCGTGAACGTTCATGTGGAGTTCAGTTGGGGCGCTACCGAGGTGAAGGTTCCCGAACTGGTGGATGCCATTGTGGAGGGGACCGAGACCGGCAGCACACTTAAGGCCCACGGACTGGAGATAATCGACACCCTTCTGGAGTCCACAACCCGCCTGATCGCCAATAAAGAGGCGTGGAAGGATACGTGGAAGCGGCAGAAGATCGAGAACATAGCGATGCTCCTGCAAGCGGCGCTGACCGCGGAGGGCCTGGTGGGACTCAAGATGAACGTTCCGCGCGAAGTGCTGGACCAGGTGGTTGCGGAGCTTCCGTCGCTCAAGAACCCGACGCTCTCTCCTCTGAGCGACGACAACTGGGTCGCTGCTGAGATAATCGTCGAAGAGAACCTGGTGCGAGAGTTGATCCCGAGGCTGAAACGGGCCGGAGCGTCGGGAATAGTGGAATACCCCCTTAACAAGGTGATCTACTAGTTGATAGCACACCTGCATGGCGAGTTGGCGAGGGTCGAGTCTGATTATGTCGTCGTCGATGTAAACGGCGTCGGCTACAAAGTGCACCCGCCACTCGCCGCTATTATGCAGATGCCCCAGATCGGCGACGAGGTCAAGCTGCTGATCTCTACCGTCGTCAAGGAAGACTCCATCACCCTCTACGGTTTTCTTGATGATTCGCAGCAGAGCATGTTCGAGCTGCTGCTTACGGTGAGTGGGGTAGGGCCGAAGGTGGCGCTCAGTATACTCTCGTCGCTGCAGGTCGAGACTATCGTCAACGCGATCTCCAGCGAGAGCTTCGTGGAACTCAACAGCGTTCCCGGCGTCGGCACAAAGACAGCTCAGCGGATCGTATTGGAGTTGAGAGAAAAGATCACCTCGCTTGTATGGGCACAGGCCGCTCGGAAGACAGCGGCGCCCGAGCAGCAGGTACTGGTGGACGCGATAGAAGGTCTTGTCGCGTTAGGCTACAACCGGAACGACGCTCGCTCTGCCGCCGAGGCTGCCCTGAAATCGGCTAGGGACAAGAAGGACACGGCGGCGATCGTCACAAGCGCGCTCAAATCGCTATCCAAGGGTTAGGGGACTCAAGTGGACAAGGATGACCGATTTGTCTCTCCGGAATCGACAGAGGATGACCGGGCACTGGACTACACTCTGCGCCCGCGGCGTCTGAACGAATTCATCGGTCGGGACAAGATCAAGGACAGCCTGAGCGTTTTCATCGAGGCTGCACGGATGCGCGGAGAGCCGCTCGACCACGTGCTTCTCTATGGCCCTCCCGGGCTAGGCAAGACCACTCTCGCGCTGATCGTAGCCAACGAGATGGATGTCCCGATCCGCTCCACCTCCGGGCCCGCTATCGAGCGTCCGGGCGATCTTGCGGCGATTCTGACCAACCTCGAGCCCAACAGCGTTCTTTTCATCGACGAAATACACAGGCTGAACCGGGCTGTTGAGGAGATCCTCTATCCCGCGATGGAGGATTACCAGCTCGATCTGATCATCGGCAAGGGCCCGAGCGCTCGCACGCTGAAGCTCGACCTGCCCAAGTTCACGCTCGTAGGGGCGACCACGCGCGCTGGTCTGATCACCTCCCCCCTGCGGGGCCGGTTCGGCATAGTACACAACTTCGAGTTCTACGATGTGGATAGCCTCAAGACAATAGTGTGTCGCTCGGCGAAGATTCTGGAAGTGAAGATCACCGAAGAAGGCGCGTGTGAGATCGCCAGTCGGTCACGCGGTACGCCGAGAATAGCTAATAGAGTGCTGCGGCGCGTAAGAGACTACGCGCAGGTGCGCGCGGATGGCGAGATCAGTCGTGACGTGGCTCGCGACGGCCTGGATATGCTGGAGATCGACCGAAAGGGCCTGGACGATGCCGACAGGAGGCTGCTGCTGACTATTATCGAAAAATTCGACGGTGGTCCCGTGGGTGTTGAGACAATCGCGGCCGCCATCAGCGAGGAACGGGACACTATTGAGGATGTCCACGAGCCGTTCCTGATACAGAGCGGGTTCCTGAACAGAAGCCCACGAGGCCGCATCGCCACCAGACTCGCCTACGAGCATCTTGGGATAGCACCGAAACCGGGCATGCAGCCCGGACTGCTCTAGATTGGTTCGCTGCCGGAAGCGATAGAGAGTGGCTGATGGAACTAACCTGCCACGAAAATCGACAAAACAGTGTAGGCTGATTCTGACGGAGAGCGCAATGAAGTGCCCGAACTGCGGAGTATCCAACGGCAAGACGAATAAGTACTGCAGGGAGTGCGGGACTCGTCTGGATGTACTGGCGTCCCCGCACGACGCCCCGGACACTCAGAATGACGAAGTCGGCCTGGGCCAGGAGTTGTTCAAGGTCATCGAGCTTTCTGAATCGGGCGACCTCGATGCTGCGTTGGAGAAGGGCGCGAAGCTCGCCGAGGCCAATCCCGAGAGCACGTCCGCGCATTCCATCGTGGCGCTCGTCTATGAGCGCAAGGCCGAGCAGGAACTTGCCAAAGGCGATCAGGAAAGCTATCGCCATTTCCTGCGGCTCGCGGTGGAGCATTACGAAGACCTCATCGATCTCAATCCGGACAGCGCGGCGGATAGGGAGAAGCTCGCGTCGCTCAGGCTCAAGCTCACCGGGGGCGCGGGCCCGTTACCTCCGGAGCCGTTTGATTTCCGGCGGGTGCTTTGGTCCGTTCCCAAACCGGTCTGGGGCGGCTTCGCGGCGTTCGTCGTGGTGCTGTTCCTTAGCGTGTTTCTGACCACGCCGCCCGAGTCCAAGCCGCAGCCTACGGCCAGGCCCAGACACGAAATCCCGAAGTCTGCCGCCGCGACTACTCCGTCAGCGCCGCCGCAGCCGCAGCTCAAGGTATATACCTTTACCGCCTCGCCCGCCGCTCCGGCCCCAACCGCGCCGAGGACGCCGGTTCCTAGCGCAAACCTGACGAAGCCGAACCCGGCTCCGGAAGTTAGGCCGGTGAAGGTGCCGAAGATAGACCAGGAGCTTGAACTTGTTGCAGAACCCAAGCAGGAGGCGCCGAAAAAGCCGGCCGCGGAACCTGCTAAGCCTGCCGAGAAGCCTGCGGTCGAGAAGGAAAGCGCGCCGACGGGTGCGACCTTGCTCGCCCAGGCCATAAGGCTTCACGACCAGGGCAAAGTGTCCGAAGCGATCGGGCTCGCTAACCAGGCGGTGGTTCTGTATCAGGCTGATGTTAATGCCGGTAGGAACGTCGAAGCTGCCAGCAGGGGCATCAAGAACGCTCAGAAGCTGATCTCCATCTGGCAGGAGTCAGCCGACACAGGAATGTAATGGCAAGAGCCTTATCCGTGTGCATAGCGATATTAGCCGTTTCTGCGAGCGGTGCGCTGGTCGCCGCGCCTCAGAACGACTCCGCCAAGCCGGCCTCTCGGCCCATAGTCGTGGTCTTCGATACTGAAGTAGGCCTGGGCGCTGACAAGGCCCTGGCTGCGTCCACAACTCGCGCCGTTTGCTCCTACCTGCGCGACACGCAGCGAGTCGAGGCGGTGATTTTCAACCGCGAGTCCCCCACCGTGCTCAGGGCCATAATGGAGAAGCAGCTCACGGCGGATCAGGTGGCCAGCTATTCGAGCCAGGAGCAGCGAATTGCCGTCGCCAAGGCTCTCGCCTATGATTATGCGGCCGGAGCCGAGGTGTCGGCCAAGGACGGCTTCGTTCAAGTGAAGCTTTGGGTAGCCAAAGCTAACGGCGGCAAGAAAGACAGATGGGAGACCGCCTCGCAGGCTGCCATTGGCACGACAGGAACCAACAATTACGACAACGCGATGCAGAGCGCGGCCAGCGCGTCGGTGATAGCCGTCTCGCGGTCGGCATTTGTGGCGCTGCCGGTCGTCACCGAGCACGGTCAGACAACAGAGGCTGATACTACCGCCATCAACACCGACCTCGCCGCACCAGCCGGCCCGAGCGCGGCTGACTATGCGGCCAAGGCCGAAGCCAGCCTGGCGGCAGGTGACCTCGCGGTCGCTATTCAGCAGTACCAACTTGCCGTCAATGCCGACCCGACTAATGCCACGCTCAGAATGCTGCTGGTCGACGCCTACGCCCGGAAGAAGATGTATAACGAGGCGCATGCTGAGCTGGGCAGGGCGGAACTGATGGGCGCATCGGCGCAACAGGTGGCGGCGAAAAGAAAGATGATCGACGGGCTGCAGTCGGGCCGCGGCGCCAGCCGATTGGACCCGCACCCGGCGGCGCCTAAGCCTCCGGCGCCGCCTGATGCTCCGGCTTCAACTGGCACCGAGGCGTCCGCCGATACCGCAACTCCCAAGTCGGCGGTAGCACAGATGCTGCTGGGAGATAGGCTCTGGAAAGCGAACAAACCGGACGAAGCCGCGGAGGCATACAGAGAAGCAATCAAGCTCAACCCAAACGATTGGCGAGCCTACGAGCGGCTTGCTCTGGTTGACGCCTCGATTTCGATGTTCACGGAAAGCCGGATGGCCATAGAACAGCTTGCGAAGGTCCAACCGAACCCGAGCGACGCCGTTCTTCAAAGGCGTTACTCGCTCTTCAGTACTATCTTCGAGCAGTGGTTCGCAACGCTGTTCAAGCAATATGATCAAGACTCCGCCGATTTCGCCAAGCAGGTCATCTCGCGGGAGAGCTACTACTCCAGCATCAAGGCTCTGGGCCTGCGCCTGGAGTCGATGGCGAAGTTCGTGGATGCTCTTCCCGTGCCCGAAGACAAGAAGAACGCCGCATTGCACAGAAGCCTTGCCTGCGGGCTTCTTTTCCAGGGCGTAACGAGCCTGCAGGACTACCTGGAATCGAACAGCAAGGAGTCCAAGCTCAGCGCCGAGACCTTCGTAGCGCAAGCGAAGAAGGAACTGGAAAAGGCGAAGGCGCTGGAGACTAACCGCGTCGTGGTGCAGCAGCAGCCTCAGCCGGCTCCGGCGCAGCCCGCTGATTCGCAGCAGGGCACCGCTCCTGCTCCTGAGCAACCCGCCAACGAATCGGGTTACGGTGAGCCGGCCGGCCAGCCACATAATCCGGATGAACCCGAATCCCCGCCTCCGCCTGCCGCCGAGGAGGACATGCCCGGGCCATATCCGCAGCCACAGGGACCTCCGGGCGTCGGGATCCATGAGGGTCCCGTGCCACCACCGGGGCCACCCGGAGTTGACATACATCCGGGGCCTCCTCCATCGGAGCCGCTGCATCCGTAGAAAGCGGGAACCCGGTGGGTCGGAAACCAGTTGCCGCCTAGCGAGGTGCTTTGCGTTTCGGCGAAGACTTGGTGTAGCGCTCAGCTGCACGCTGTCTGATCTGCTGCTGGAGCTTCTCGAACTGCTCTTCCGTGAGAATGCTTCTTATCAGGCGCTGTCTCCGGTGCTGCTGCTGAAGGAGCATTGCTTGCTTCTGATGAATGGAGGCTATCAGCTTCCGGGCGTCGCCGGAGTCCAATTGGTAGTTTGAGTAGAGCTTCAGCAGGTCTTTCGTGTGCTCCTTGAGCGCCTCTATGGTCTTCTTGTGGGCAGGGTCTGGCCGCAGTTGTTTCCTTTTGTCCTCAGGCACTCCCAGCGCCTCAAGCATGCGCTCGTCCGGCAGGCGATCGAGGATGTCGGTCTCCGGTGGAGCAACGAAGTGCACCTCTCGATCGCGCATGCGCTTCTTCATCATGCTCCTGAGCGCCTTGAACTGCTCTTCTTTCAGGATATTGCGGATTGCCACTTCGTTGTCGAGATGGATGTTCAGCAGAGATAGCTGCGCGCTGCTGATCTTCTCCCACGTGGCGCGCAGTCTGCGCCAATCGAGCTTGTCAGTCGAGTAGGTCTTCATCAGCTCGATTCTCGCCTGCCTTAGGGCTTCCCGTTCGCGGCTGGTGCGGTCTCTTGTGTTGGATGCCAGGGCCTTGAGCTGATCTTTCTGGCTTTCGGATATGTCGAGGTTGAGCTCGGCGGCGAGTGCTGCGTGTGCGCCCAACACCAAAGCCACTGTCGTCCATATCGTAACCCAGCGAGCCGTTGTCTTCATCTTGAGTGCCTACATATCGTCGATCGAATCAATAACCGCGTCTGTGTGTCCGCCGAGAGGGTCATCCGAGTATACCGCGACCACCGGCGGGTTCTGGACCATCGGCTGAGGGGCCGGAGGTTTCAGGTTGCTGGTGGCATAGAACGCGAACGCGACAGCCGCGGCGGCGATCCCTGCCGTTGCCGCTCTGCGCGCGCTAGTCGAGACCAGGGAGTGCAGCCATACAAGCGGGCGGATGGTCCGCGGCCTAGTGCGGGATCTCACCAGCGCCCAGACATCGTTGCGCGGCTGCTCGTCCGGAACCGAGCTTAGAAGCTCAGAGAGCTCGCTCTCGTCCTTCAGCACGGCCGCGCATTCAGGGCAGTTGTCCAGGTGCCGCCGGATTTCCTCGGCCTCAGGACCCTTCAGCAGCTTCCTGCTGTAGTCCAGCAGACTCGGTTGTATGTGTTCGCAGTTCATACTTGTCACCCTCTTCCAGTGCGGCGCACACTTTCCGTAGTCTTTGCCGCGCCCTGAAAAGCTTGACCTTTAGGTTATTCGGCGAAGTGCCTGTGATTTTGGATATGCTCTCGTAGTCGAATTCCCGAAAGTGATACAGACTGATGAGCAGCCGGTCATCGTCCGAGAGCTCGTTCATCGCCCTCAGGATACGGGCCCGCCCTTCGGCCTCTATTGCCCGCTTCTCCGGATCGCCCGTGTCCGCGCCGGACTGCTCTCGAAGCTCGATTTCGTTAATCGCGGTGCCTTCCATCGAGACTTCGTGCCGCGACCTGCGCGACCGCAGGAAATCCCTCGCCGTGTTGGAGGCGATGCGATAGAGCCAGGTCGTGAACTTCGCGTCGCCCTTGAAGAACGCGGCGCCGCGCCAGACCTTCACGAAGACCTCAGCCAGCGCCTCCTCGGTGTCTTCGTGATTGCTTAGCATTCTGTATAGAAGGCTGTAGACCGGGCGCTCGTGTCTTCTCAGCAGCAGGCGCAGAGCTTCCTGATCCTGTTGCTTGCACAGCTCCAGGAGTTCCTCGTTACTTACCGAGAAATCGTAAGCTTCGGTCCTCTCCAATACCGACTCCCGTTCACGCTCTCACAGGTATAGACGCTCAGTCCCGGCCCGGGTTTCAGGAAGTGTATGATCCGTATTTGCGTGCCGACTCATACATCGCCGCCACGTTCTCAACCGGTGTGCAGGGCGAGAGGTTGTTGGCATCTCGCAGCAGGAACCTGCCTCCATTAGTGATCCCCGATTCCAAGATCATCCTGCATTCCCACTGGACTGACTCAGGCGTGCCGTGCAGCAGCGTGCTGACCTTCGGCCCGGTGTTGATCTGAACGTTCGGCCCAAGCGCCTCCCGCACCGCGCCGTAATCCAGCGGGAATCCGGCATCCCAGGCGTTAAGGTTCAGCTCACGCGCGACCGTGGGGATCAGCCTGCCGACGTTTCCGCACAGGTGGATCGAGTGCGGGCCCGCGCCCGCCAGTTCCTGCAGCAGCCGCTTGTGAAACGGCAAGACAAACTCAACGTACATGTCTACGCTCAGAAGCTCGATACTGTCGTCCGCGAAGCCCCAGTTTTGCGGCCTCGGGTCATGCCCGAGCGCTTTGCGGTAGGCACGAATCCGCTGGACGGTGGCCTCAGTGATGTAGCCCAGGAGTTCCCGAACGTAGTCGGGGTCCTCGTAGAAGTCCAGGCAAAACTCGGTCGCGCCTCGCAGTGAGCAAGCTACGGTCATGGGGCCGTCAGTGCTGAACCCGGACGGCGGCCCTACGTGAACGACCGGGAGTCCCGCGTAGGTGTAGTTGGCCATGTTGGCCTTCAACTGCTCGTAGAGCGGCCATGCGCGAGCCATTACCCCGCCCGTGAACGGGTCCGGCATTCCCTGGTCGAAGAGCATGCGTTTGCGGTCGTCCGAAAGGATAGGGGACGTGTCGGGCACCTGACCAGGACGGTACTCAACGGGCGCTCCAAACCAGGCGGCTTCGTAGTAGTTCTGCAGATCGACTGAGATCGCCCATCCGCGCTCGGGCAGCCCCATCTCCGCGTCCTGCATCAGGTTGTGCCTGATGTAGTGCTGGCTTCGCATCTGCACGTGCGCCATCGTGTCCGCGTCTTCGGAATACTGCTGAAAAGTGATGCCTTCGGTGTTTAGGGCCGAATTCAGCAGGATTGTGCGCGGATTCACGCCCAGAATGACCGGAACGCGAGTCGGCTTGCCGCTGTGGTAGGCGTCCCACACTTGCTTCACGCGCGCGTTGTGCTCGTCGTAATCGGATGGTTGTAGGTAGTAGCTCATCTCGTTGTGTAGTCTAGCACACTGGAAGCTTCACTTCAACGCGAGATCTGGAGCCGTGCTTGAGGGGCGGCGGTTACACTATTACCCCCCTTAGCCCCCCTTTGTAAGGGGGGAATAGGTTGTTTGTAACGGGGAAGCAGGTTGTTGCTTCGGTTCTTGTCAAGATGTGGAATGTTGCCACGCTGACGATGCTCGGTTGCACTTAGTTGCACTTAGTTGAGCTTGACAGGCTGGCTGAGTCGGTTCTATAATGCTGCATCGACAATGAGGTTATGGTATGCTTTTCGCGCTCAATTTCTACCCGGAGCTATATGCTGATCTGTTGATGCGAGGCCGCAAGAGCGCTACCATTCGGCTCGGTGACAAGACGGACAAGTACAAGTCTGGCGAGGTTGTGTGGATCACAGTCGGCAGGAAATATCAAGTGCGGCAGAAGCTTTTTGCCGCCGTCATAGATGATGTGATAGTCAAGAAGGTCGGCGATCTCGACCAGCGCGAGGTTGAGAAGGAGAACCTGGAGTTCCGCACGCCCGAGGACGTAATGACGCTGCTGTCGCGCATCTACGATCACGTCGTCACACCTCTGGATACCGTGACCATCATTTCGTTCTCTCCGGTTCGAGAGGACGGCAGAGACGGTCTGAACGAGATCTACGAACGCTGGGTGTAGTATCACCTTATGCATTGCATTGAACCCAGCCCATCGGTGGAATCTGGCCGGTGGGCTGTTTCGTCATTACCTCCCGATACTCGTTACTCTTCCGAAGCTTTTTCCGCGCCACTTCAACGATCTGCCCATCCCGAGCATCTAACCAATGGGAAGAGGAGCGGCGGGAGTGTGGAGCAACTTACGGACGAGGAACTCATCGCGTTGTGCGCCAACGGTGACAGGGCTGCGATGGACGTGCTGGTCTGTCGATACCATCCGAGTGTTTTGGAGCTTGCGATGAGGCATCTGCGGGACAGGGAGGCGGCGGCCGACGTTGCACAGACGTGTCTTGTCAGGGTGTATCAGTCCTCAGGTTCGTTTGGCGGCAAGTCCAGTTTTCGCACGTGGCTCTACGCTATTGCGCTCAATCTGATCCGCGAGGAGTGCAGACGACGTCAGCGGCGAAGGGAAGCGCTGAGTTCTGAGACGGCTTATGAGGCTCTGGAACCCGAGCTGGAGACCGCTGAGGATTCGGCCGAGGAAGCAGCAGTAAGCAGGATGGAATCCGCCGCTTTGTGGCAAGCGGTGGAGCGTCTGCCGGAGCGGCATCGGAATGCGATCATACTCAGGTTCCGGCTGGACTTGTCGTACGAGGAGATCGGTGAGGTAATGAGGGCGCCGTCCGGAACCGCGAAGTCGTGGGTGCATCATGCTCTACGGAAGCTCAAGAAGTCTCTGGGCGGTGAGGACCAGCTATGAATTGTGGGGAATGTCGATCGATCATAGTGGCCTATGTACTGGGCGATCTTCCTGCGAGTGACTCGGCGCGATGCCGAAGCCATGTCGAGGGCTGCGCGCAGTGCCGCGCCCTATACAATGGTTACCTGCGTCTTGTCTCGGAGATAGATCAGCAGCCACTTGTCGCGCCGACCCCGTCCGAGTCTGTCGCTCTGGCGCAAGCGCTGGACCGCGCCCGCCCGGCATCACGGCGCGCCAGTGTGCCTCTGCCGCCAGGCGTGCCGGCGCTTATCTGGGGTTCCATTGCCGCTTTCTTCTTTGTGGTGTCCGTGCTGGCGATGCAGCTGTGGGGCAGCCTTGACCTTGTCGGCATAGCTCGCAGTGTCGGCCCCGCGCCAATCGCGTTGGCGGTCGTAATCACCGTGTTTGTTACCTCGTTCCTGCCGATTGCGGTCGCCGCAAAGCGCAGGCCACTGAATGGGATGACGTTCAGAAGATGAGAAGGGTGAAGGTGTTGCCGTGAGAAGAGCCGTTGGTGTGTTGTGTTTGCTCTCGTTTCTTGCCGGATTGAGTTTTGCCGGATGGTATGCGCATGTAGTGATGGCTCCCTTCTTCAGGGGGGCGGAAGTCAGGAAGTTCTGCGGGAATTACTATAATAGCGAGGAAGGTCCGGTAGGGTTGAACCCTACTGCTATTGCAGAGCAGGTAGCCGTGAGCGGACTGAACCGATCGGCGGAGCCCTTGCTGCAGGGGGCAGTCAAAGGCACGCGGCCGTACATTGTGCAGCGGGCCTGGGACGCTCTGCCGCAGTTGGTGGAGACTTGGGACACCTATAAGACACCCGTCTCGGGAACCACCAACATAGAGTGGGCTGCTGTGGCGGACGCGAAGGGCAAGGTTGTTGCGTCATTTCCGGACGGTCTGTTCGATGAAACGAGCAGCGTGCGGACTCCTACCTCAGCCGCGTGGTATGGCGCCCTCAAAGCGTACAAGCGCCCGCCCAGCCGTATTGAAGTCATCGAGATCCACAAGCCCGGAAATCCCAGCGTCTTGCTGGGGAGCTTAGCGATCGCGCGAAGGTCATACGAGACGATCGCCGTGATTCCGCCCAGGGCCGCTGTTGATAGCGATCTCTCGATGACCACAACTCTGATCCTGTCCGCGTGCGGCTTCCTGTTGGGTGCGATTCTTCTGCCGTTCTGGGTCGCCATGGATGCGGACTGGCGCGGGATGCGCGGTGGAGCCTGGGCGGTGCTCGTGGTGGTGACGGGGGCGATTGGACTCGCTGCTTATCTGATCGCGCGGCTCGCGCCGCCAAGAGCGTGCCCGAACTGCGGCGAGATGATCTACTCCGGCTACAAACGCTGTCCTGCCTGCGGTGTGACGCTGATGGTGAAGTGTCCGCAGTGTGGGCGGAAGTTGGGGCCGGGTTGGCAGTACTGTCCGCGCTGCAGCGGTGAACTGCCCGACGAGCCGGAACCGCAGCCTGAACCGGAGGGCGAGCCGGCCCAGAAGATCGAAGCTGAGCCCGAGGAGGCATTACCGAAAGCATCGTGCTTTGCCCTGGGTGTCTACGTGGTGGACTCGCTTACCGGGGCGCCAATCGCGGGCGCAGCAGTCTCGATAGTGGGCGCCTCCAACGTAGAAGGGAAGACGAGCGAAAAGGGTTACTTCGAAGCGAGAACATTGCTGAGCGGGACCTACAGCGTGTCGGCATCTGCACAGGCGTATGACCAGGCGAGGGTGGAGGTCGAAGTCGGGCAGGAGGGAAGCGATTCCGTTCGACTTGGGCTTAGCCCACGGCCAGGCGCGATCAGCGGACGCGTCGTTGACCGATCATCATCGCAGCCTATTGGTGACGCAAGGGTGTTCCTGGATTCCGCGAGAGTGGAGCGGGCTGTGGCAGCAGATGCCGACGGCGCCTACCTGCTTGCTGACATCCCGCCGGGCCCGTACACGGTTTGTGCAGAGGTAGAAGGATACGTTCGGCAGACCAGGCTTGCCGAGGTGGAAGCTGGGCAACACGCGACGGTCAGTTTCACGTTGGATGCCGCAGAAGCGACCGATCAGGAGGAGACCGCAGATGCCATCCAGTAGACTCGAGACGCTTCGGCGCAAGGAACTGGCCAGCACGCTCGTATGGGTTGCCTGGGCACTTGCGGTGGTAATCACGGCTTTCAGCAACGTGGAGGTTTTTCTCTTGTACGCTCTTGCCTGGGTGCTGACGGCGATATGGGTCGGGGTGGATGCCGGCCTGAGGGATATGAACCGGCTCGGTTGGACACTGCTGACATTGGTTACGGGGCCTTTGGGGTTTCTGCTGTACTATCTGTCCCGGCAGCCTGCCCCGGTGGTCTGCTCCCACTGCGGGGCGGCCAAGCCCAATGATCCGCATCCCTGTCCGGTCTGTGGGCATGCGGCGCTAGCCGTCCGAGCCTATGTAGCTATTGGCCGGCTGTATGAGGCGCTGGGCAATTCACTTGTCCGGGCGCCTGCCGAGCAGGCCAAGGAGACTGCCAAGAACATTTCGTTCGCGCTGGCGGCTGCCGTGGTCGTGGGGCTGCTGCTGTTGAATTCATATATGCCGCACGAGTCGCTGCGTAGCCTCATCTACGTCATCTGGGTGATTTCGGCGGCGGCGTATTGGGTGATCATTGCCTGGTGGGTGTATCTTGACTCGGCTTGGCGCAAGATGGACGGTGTGCCGTGGGCGGCACTTACGCTGGCTACGAACGTGGTGGGGTTGGTTACGTATCTGGTCATAAGGCATCCAGATCCGAGAGTATGCGCCGACTGCGGAGCAAGTGTTCCGACCGGACACAAGTATTGCCCGTTCTGCGGCTCGGAGGCTGAGCTGATGTGCCCGCACTGCCAGGCGACTGTCAAGCCAGGATGGCGGTTCTGCGCCGTCTGCGCGGCACGCCTGACGCCGGGTGATGAACCGACGATGAGGCGAGAGGCCGGGAATTCGGGGATCACGATCACCGGCAGCGTGTTGGACGCCCTGGAGGGCACGCCAATAGTTGGTGCGAGAGTGGAGATCGACGCCCGGAGCGAGGCGGTTTGCGTCTTCACCGATTCGCTCGGGAAGTTCCGAATAGCGGGACTCGATCAGCGTCCGTACGTGCTTGCGGCGTCCGCTGAAGGCTACCTGCCGCAGGCGAAAGCTTACTCGCCCGGCGGGAGCACGCGGAATGTGCTGTTTGCGCTGTATTTTCGTTGACATGCAGGGGTTGGTGATGGTATACTGACTTTGGCATTCCTGGCAGACGGGTGCATAGACGGCGCCCGTTTTTTGTTGCTCAAGTTGACAGGCAAAGCGGGGTTTTGGTATACTCTTCCCTGCGCCGGGGGTGTCGGGCGACGGGACTTCCGTAGCAATCTCTGGGCGAATAGCTCAGTTGGGAGAGCGCTTCCCTTACAAGGAAGATGTCGGGGGTTCAAGTCCCTCTTCGCCCACCAGTCTAGACGTTAGAGGCAAGGAGTAAGAGGTTAGAGACGTCTGTCGTTTCGTGCCTGGCGTAGCAAGATGCGCCTAATTCTGGCCTCTAATATCTAACACCGAAAACGGGGGTGTAGCTCAGTCGGTTAGAGCGCCTGCCTGTCACGTAGGAGGTCGCGAGTTCGAGTCTCGTCATCCCCGCCAGTTTAGACGCGGTTGTTTCGGGGTTTCCGGTATGCTCAAGTTCCGAAGCACCGGTGATCCGAAATACCGGTAGACCGGGTAACAAAAACGTAGACGTGCCGAGGTAGCTCAGTTGGTAGAGCAGTGGACTGAAAATCCACGTGTCGTCAGTTCAACTCTGACTCTCGGCACCAGGTCTAGAGGCTAGAGGTTAGCGGCAAGTATGCCTGCCCTGGCATCTAGCCTCTACTATCCAGAGCGAGCCGATGTAGCTCAGTTGGTAGAGCAGGGCTTTCGTAAAGCTCAGGTCAAGGGTTCGAGTCCCCTCATCGGCTCCATTTCTCTTCTCCAGTCCACCCGCTGAGCGCCTAACGTCATGTCATCTCAGAACAAGCTCAGGACTATCACCAAAGCCGTCATTCCTGCCGCCGGGAAGGGCACGCGACTTCTCCCCCTTACTAAAGCTGTCCCCAAAGAGCTGATTCCCCTCGGCAAGAAGCCCGTGCTGGAGCACATCGTTGAGGAAGTGATCGGCGCAGGCATCAGCGAGGTGCTTTTCGTGATATCCGAGGAGAAGACGGCGATCCGCTCGCATTTTGGCGATGGCATAGGCGGCGTGCGTTTCGAATACGCCTTTCAGGCGGAGCAGAAGGGTCTGGCCGACGCAGTGATGTGCGGCAGAGATTTCACCGGCGACGATCCTTTTGCGGTGGTGCTCGGAGACTCGGTGATCGAGACGGACCAGCGGACAACCCCGTTCGAGAGGGTGTTGAACACTCATCGTGATACTGACGCCTCGGGAGTCATTGTAGTGCAGAAGACCCCGCTGGCGGAGGTGTCGCGCTACGGGATCGTGAGCCCGAAACACGGCACGGCGCCAAGTTTCGAGATCGATGGGCTTGTGGAAAAGCCGAAGCCGGAGCAGGCGCCCAGCGAGTATGCCATCGCCGGCAGATACGCCTTCGACGCCTCGATATACGACTGCATTCGCCGCACCAAGCCCGGGGCCAATGGTGAGTATCAGATCACGGACTCCATTGGCATCATGCTGAACGACGCAAAGAGCGTGTGGTGTGTCGCGCTGGGCCCGGGTGAAGTGCGCCGTGATATCGGCACGTTTCCCAGCTATTTCGAGGCCCTTGAAGTCGAGATCGCCAAGCATTCTGGGCGGTGAAGCGCCCGAAGGCGCTCCACCACGACGCCAGGCAATCTACGCTGTCTCTGCCCCGACTTGCGCTGCTCCCAGGGCCTTCAGGATTTCGCGGTTGAAGTGCTCCAGGTCGTCCGGCTTGCGGCTTGAGACGACATTCTCGTCCACCACCACGGGCTCATCCACCCAGCGTGCTCCGGCGTTTCTCATATCGTCTCGAAGCGTGGGCCAGGTTGTGATCTTCCGCCCCTGAACCAGGCCCGCCGATATCAGCAGCCAGCCCCCGTGGCAGATGACGAATATCGGCTTGTCATCGTCGTTCATCTGCTTCACGAACAGCTGGGCGGCCTGGTTGAGCCTCAGTGAGTCCGAGTTGATGACTCCGCCGGGCAGCAGCACCGCATCGTAGTCCGCCGGATCGGCCTGATCGATAGTGAAATCGACCTCAAACGTGTCGCCCTTTTCGTAGTGGTTGTATGCCTGGACCTGTCCTTCGTGAGGGGCTAGGAGGTCCACCTCAGCGCCCTGCTCTATGAGTGCATCTCTCGGGCTCGTGTACTCGATCTGCTCGAAACCGTCAGTAACGATTGCCGCTACTCTCACGTTTTCCAACTCGCTTGCCATCGTCTCCCTCCGCAGGTTTTCTGTGAGGATACCCCGGAATGAGACGCGGAAAAAGGGGCGCCCGCAACACACGAAGCGCCCCTTTGTTTGCCCTGGCCGAAGCCAGGATTCATGGTCAGCAGCGCGGCCAGGCGCTGCTACCTATTGACGAATTCCCTTCACTTCTTAGGCTGACCGATGCCGGTAGTCTGCAAAATGTACTCCGCATCCACGAGCAGCTTGCAGCAGGCCGGGTTCTCGGGCGTATTGGCGATGCCTGTTCCTATGCCGGTGGGATTGGGGTACGCCGGTGAGGCATACAAGCAAGCGTCCATGACCTCAAGCTCGAAATCCGCCAGGTAGAACGCGGCCTCGGCTAATTTGCATTGCTCGAACGCTTCGGCAGCCGCTGCCAACTTCGCCTGCAGGATAACGTAGAGCGTTTCGTCCGAGATCAGCGGCACCTCATCCTTTCCGAACGGCAGCTCGTGGAAGAGCTGCAGCAGGTGGGAAAGACTCTCGAAGTCCGTCACTACGGTCCAGATCCACTGCTCCACATGCGCCCAGGAAGGGGGATTGGGCCCCATATCGTCATCATCGAAGAGGGATGGCGTGCCGTAGAGAATGGTCAGCGTGAATGTCGTTCCTGGAACCTCATACATGAGCGGCCACCAGGTTCGGATGTTCGGAGTGCCCTGCTGGTTGATCACGTGGGCCGGGAAGATCGGAATGCCGTTGGCATCGACGCCACACTGGACAAATGAGGGTGCGGCCTTTGTCAGAGTGGTTGTCTTGATGGTGTAAGGTACCGGCGTGCTGGCCTGCGCGGCCGCGACGTAGTTGCACCAGGCGTTGTCTCCAGGGTCGATGCAGAGTATCCCCGGCACTGCGTTTATAGTCTCGCTGCCTTCACTGTTGCCGTGATACCCCTGCCAGCACCTGTTTGCGGCTTGGTCTGTGTCGCGAACAAGCGAACAGCCCGGGTACGCCTGGTATACGTCCATATTGTGGACCACGGGAGTGCTGGCGACTCTGGCCGCCATCGCGGGGGCGGCCGCTAACACGATGCAAAGGACAAGTAGCACAAACACTGTTCTGGTCAAAATTGCTGCCTCCTTTAGGGGTGGTTTCTGGACGGCTATCTGTTACCCAGACTGGCGAACATAAACACGTCTACCATACAAGCATGTCGCCTTCGTCACAATCTGGCAACCGACCATGCTGTGAAGCAAGCATGCATTCACACAATTCGGTCGATAGCCTGGCTCCGGCCTCGCAAACAAAGTGAAGCTGTGGTTAACTCAGGCGGGCCCTGGTCAGCCAGGCACTCCGGACATTCGAGCAAGTAAGGACGCGTGCGCGAAACCCGTATAGTTGCCGGGCTGAGCGGCACGGCTTATGCAGGCAGTATAGGTACCTGCAGTCCCGAGGGTGTTGCGATGATCAAACGAATGCTCATAGCGATTCTTCTCGGGTACCTAGTGTCTTCAGCGGCCCAGGCTTCGAGCGTGTCGTATGAAGTCGTGAAATCCGGACGTATAGCGGCACACGTGGTGACGGTCAGTCTGGCGGACCCGGAGACACGCGTGACCGTTGCGCTTGCGCGCGGCGGTGTCGGCAAAGGGGAGTCGTTCAAGTCCATCGTCAAGCGTTCCCGCCCGGTTGCTGCCATAACCGGCACGTTCTACGATACGAAGACCATGATCCCGACGGGCGATATTGCAGTGTTCGGCACCGTCGTGCACACCGGCTGCGTGGGTTCCGCGCTTTGCATCGATTCACAGAACAAGGCAGTTGTGGTTCCGCTGCGCAAGGGCAGGGCGGAGGGCTGGGGCGCCTACGAGACAGTGCTTGGCTGCGGGCCTTCGCTTGTAACCAACGGGGCCATATCGGTGGCGTTGAGCAAAGAAGGCTTCGGCTCCTCGCTGACTGCGCCTGCTACTCGTACGGCGGTCGGTATTACCAGGGCGGGCAAGCTGCTCTTGGTTGCGGTGAACCGAAAGACCTCGCTGCACGCAGTTGCAAGGCTGATGAAGAGCCTCGGAGCGGTGGATGCTCTGTCTCTGGACGGTGGATCATCAACAGGGTTCTACGCTAACGGGCGGTTCATTGCTTCCCCGAGCAGGCAAATGACGAACCTTCTCGTGGTTTACAAATCCTTTTCCGACTATGCTTACGCGCGAGACCAACTCGTGCCTCCAGCGCTTCTGGACAAGCAGGCGGCCAGGACTGCAAGTGCCAGACCCGCAGAGGTCAAGGCCGAGCCCGGCGTCGTGATAAGAGCCGCATCTGCTAGCCCGGCTGCGATATCTCCACGCGACATCCCGATGCTGCTGCCAGACGTATCGAATCGATAGCCAGAGCGTTGGGAACTGCATCTCTCAGAGGATCCAAGGCGATCGAACTCCTGCCCCTCACGCAGTCGGCGAAGTGGTCGGTTTCTACCAGGAATTGATCCACCGCCGGCGTCTCGAACACCTGCGTCTGATTGTCCGCTCTGATACTGAAGCTGGAGACTCCCTCATTCGGCGGCGTGAAGAATGGCTCAGCTCGCAGGACTCCCCTTGTGCCGATTACGTCGAGGCTGCTTCTGAACGAGTTCTCGAAACCGCAGCTTATGAGGGCGGTGCGGTTGCGGGAGAAGCCCAGGATCGCGGTCGTGCTCATATCGCATCCAAACTCAGGGTGTAATTGCTGGCTGGCCATCGCCCACAGCGGCTCCTCGGCGAATACCGTGCGCGAAATGTTGACGCAGTAACAGCCGACGTCCATCGGGCTTCCCGCTCCGGGAGATGAGTTGAGGCGGGTGTTGAGAGGATCGATAGTGAAGCCGAACTGCGCGACAATGGTCTGCACCTCGCCCACAGCGCCCTCGCTGATCATCTTGCCGATCAGCTTGGTTCTCGGGTTGAGGCGATACATGAATCCTTCCATCAGCAGCACGTTCCTTTCCGTGCAATGCCGCACCATGAGCGATGCTACCTCGCCGCTCACCGCCATAGGCTTCTCGCAAAGGACGTGCTTTCCCGCATCGGCAGCCTTCATGGTCCACTCTGCATGGAGGTCGTTCAGGAGGGGGACATAGACGGCTTCCACATCCGGATCAGCAAGCAGTTCCTCGTATGATCCGTACGGCCGAGGTATGTCAAACTCCGCCGCGAATTCCTTCGCTCTGGCAGCGTCCCTGCTTGCAATCGCCAGTGGAATCGACTTGTTCGACTTGTGAAGAGCGGGCAGGAACCTGCGTCGAGTGATGCTTGCCGTGCCGAGGATACCCCACCTGACTCTATCGTCCATACTGCACCTCCCGGAGAAGCGATTCGTGTATCACTCCTCTTCGACTTTGCGCGTGCCGTAACCTTCAGCGGCCTGGCGAGCATAAGTATACCCCCTTGATTTTGGACAGAGGAAACGGGAGTGTTCAACATTTTATGCACAGCCTGTGCATAACTAGCGCATAGTGGAAAACGCCCGCAAATCATGAAGGAACATGGCGGGCGGGCGTAGTAGGTGGGATTACTTCTCTACAAAGGTTGTTGCTGCGCAGGGAGGCGCGGACCACCTTTCCACGGAGACCAGGTGTCCATTCCTCCAGAACCTGCTTGCGAACGCTCTTATTGATAAGCTTGCACGTTTTTGCTGAGCTAGCTGCCAATGGCATACTTTTTGCAATAGAGAGACTAGAAAGGTCGGTTCCGCCTGACAAATGCCGACCTTTCGAGTGAAGGCTGGAGGCTCCACGACATGGTCACGAAGGGCAGCGTCCTTGTCGTTGACGACGAGATCAATCTGTGCCGCATCCTGGGTGCGAAACTTGCCAAGAGTGGTTACGATGTCGTTGCCGTGCATGACGGCGTGCAGGCGGTTGAGAAGGTCAGCGAATCCGATTTCGACGTATTACTGCTCGACCTCATTCTCCCGAAAATGGACGGCCTCACCGCGCTTGGGAAGATCCGCAGTATGCGCAGCGCACTACCCGTGATAGTCATGACAGCTTGTGAGAGCGCGGATGCTCTGGAGCAGGCGAGGGCTCACGGGGTTTCGGCCTACGTCAACAAGCCTTTCGACCTCGATAGCCTCGTCAACCTGGTGGCCTGCACTTGCCAGGCGAGAATCGCCGGGATAGATCGGAAGCTTCCCGAGTCAACGGTTCTCTTCGGCCAGGGCCAGCCTGTGACGGTGGAGATTCAGAACAGCCACGGCGCGAGAGTTTACAATAGCTGCATCCGCGCCAAGAGCGATAGGACCCTATCGGTGGAAGCGCCTCGCGAAGAGGGTGGAGTGCTGTGCGTGCCTCCGCATACCTCGGTTAGAGTGGCACTGGCCGGCCGCGACGCACACTACAGCTTCCTCAGCCATGTCGTCGATTCACTGGGCGATGTGGAACAGGTACTTGTTCTGGACAAGCCTCGCGTGATCTACCGAGCTCAGCGGAGAGAGCATCCTCGCACCGAGCTATCGATTCCAGTGAAGTATGCTCGAATCTCGGACGAAGAGCAGGTCTACCGCTCCGGTCGCACACAGGATCTGAGTCTGGGCGGCGCGTGCATCGTGGTGCCGGAGGAAGTGCTGCCGGGCGAGATGCTGCGTGTGGAGATTCGGCCGAAGTCAACGAAGGATACTCTATCCCTGGTGGCGCAAGTGATGCGGGCCAAGCGACGGGCGGCTTCGGAGGATGAGTTCATCCTGGGCTGCAAGTTTGCCAAGCCAGAAGAGCGGATCAAGAAGCTGCTGGGCAGTTAGATTTGCTGCGAAGAGACAACCGGAAAGGCCCCTAGCAGGGCCTTTTGCGCGTACGGGGGCTGTCGGCTGCTGTCTCTTGAGGGAGCTTGTGGCCTGGCAGATTTTCGTGCCGAATGGCGATGCGCTCGCGGCATCGCTGAAGGACCGGATTCCCGATGAACCCATCTGACCTCCTGATCTCATTCTCGCTGGCGCTCTACAGCCAGTGGTTCTACCACAAGCCCTCGCGGTGTCTTTTTGACGCGGGAGAGGGCGTGGCGACGGCTCTTGAAAAGAAGGTTTTTGCCATTCAGAACGTCTTCCTCTCTCACGGGCATGAAGACCACATCGCGGGCATAGCGAACCTCGTGAACGTCAGAAACATCGCTCCTGGTGACAGGGATAAGCCACTGAACCTATACTATCCTCGACACGACAAGTGGATCAATGAGCTAATCGCGTACATAGAGAGGAAGCAGTCGGGGCTGATCCGGTTTCCGCTTTTCGCGCAGCCGCTGGAGCCCGGAGACGAGGTGGTCCTGGAGGGCGCGCACCGGCCAACGAGGGTAACAGCGTTCTCGATGAAGCACATGGTCGGTCAGTTGGCGCTGGGGTATGAGGTCGAGGAGGAGCGAAAGCTGGTGGACCCATCGACTGGTCAAACACTGCAGAGGTATCATCCGGTGTTCTTATACACCGGGGACGGCTGCGACGTCGAACACAGGCCCTTCGGACGGGCCGATATCGCAGTGCATGAAGCCACGTTCCTTGCCAGAGATGCCGTCAAGGCAGGCGCCTGGGAAACGGCAAGGCATTCCACCATGGAGGGGGCTATCGGCTGGGCGGCCAGCAACGATGTGAAGGTGTTGATCGTGTGCCATCTATCGGATAGATACAGGGTGGAGGAAGCGATCAAGGAGGCCTGGGCGACCAAGTTGAAGGCGGGCTTTCGAGGTGAGGTCTATATCGCCTATCGGGAGCGCATTGTTCATGTCGTTGGGGCCTGAGACCGCGGCCGGCAGCGTGGTTGTCACGGGTGGCGGCTCTGTGATATAATCTCTCGTTAGAGATGCTATCGCGAAAGGTGAACCGATGAAAGCAGGCATTCATCCGAAATACGAGAAGGCGACCGTGACGTGCGCGTGCGGGAACTCGTTTGAAACACGTTCCACGACCGGCGATATCCGCGTGGAAATCTGCTCTGCGTGCCACCCGTTCTACACGGGCAAGCAGAAGATCATGGACACTGAAGGCCGCGTCGAGAAGTTCCTCGCCAAGTACGGCATGAAGGAAAAACAAGGCGAGCAGTAGCTGTCCGTTCTGGCGTAGATCAGGAAGCGATCCGGATGCGAGCTTGCATCGGTGGTCGCTTCCTTTGCGTTTATCCTCCCCGTTGTCCCTGCCAGGAAGTGGGGCATTCTGATGGATCAGGTGAACTGTGGCAGATAACAAGCAGGAATTCCACTACGGTGGGCAGGCTGTGATCGAGGGCGTGATGATGCGCGGCAAGGAGGATTTCTCGGTTGCCGTAAGACGCGCCAATGGCGAGATAGTCACCACGACAGAGAACGTGGAGAGCAAGTTCGCGAAGCTGAGATGGCTGAAAAGACCATTTCTCCGCGGCACGCTCGCCCTTATCGACGCAATGGCGCTCGGGATCAAGGCGCTGAAGTTCTCGACCGACATTGCGATGCAGGACATCGAGGCGGCCGAAGCAAGCAAACGCAGCGACACGGGTAGCCCGGAAGCGCCAGCGGAAACGCCGCCTAAGAAGAGTGTGAACGACATCACGGTGGGCGCTGCGATGGTGCTGGGTCTGCTTGGCGGATTGGCCATCTTCTTCCTGCTGCCCATCGTGTTTACGAGGCAGTTGAGGCCGCATATCGGGGGTGAACTGGCACGCAACGCCGTGGAACTGGCCATCAAGATGGGCATGTTCATCGGCTACGTGTGGCTGATATCCTTCCTCAAGGACATCCGCAGAGTGTTCCAGTACCACGGGGCGGAGCACAAGACGATTAACGCTTATGAGGCCGGCGAGGAACTAACGGTCGAGAACGTTTCCAAGTATACCAAGGTCCACGTGCGCTGCGGAACGAGCTTCATCCTGGTTGTTCTGCTGGTCGGGATGATCGTCAACTTCCTGGTGGTTTCGCAGCTTCCCGGCGGAAGCCTCGGTTCCCAAGGTAACATCCTGGCGCGGTGGCTGTATAAGCTTGCCCTGCTTCCGCTTATCGCCGGGATCGCCTACGAAGTCATTCGAAAGGCCGGCAACTGCAAGGACTCCATACTCACGAAGCTCGTGCTGCTGCCGGGGCTGCTGATGCAGAAGATCACAACCCGGGAGCCGGAGCCGCAGATGATCGAGGTAGCGATAAAGTCGTTGCAGGGCGTGCTTGAGAAAGAGGCCGCCTCGAGTGCGGAATGTGGAGCGGAGAATACGGATTCGGCTGGTGCTGAGGGTTAATGCTGGTAGTTGATGGCTAGGGGCTAGTTATGTTCGAGAAGCTTGCTGAAGTAGAAGAGAGATACGAGTCACTTGAGGAGAGGCTGGCAGATCCTGACGTAATGCAGGATATGAACGCCTATCAACAGGTTGCGAAGGCACATTCCGACCTGGCAGAACTCGTCGGCAAGTGGCGGCAGTATAAGCAAGCCAAGCAGCAACTTGCCGAAACGGAGCAATTGCTCTCCGAGCACCTCGATGAAGAACTGCGGGAGCTTGCTCAGCTCGAGTTAGAGGACCTCAAGGATAAGATAGAGCGCATTGAAGGCGAACTGCGGGTGATGCTGATTCCGAAAGACCCGAATGACGAGAAAGACGTCATTGTGGAGATCCGTGCCGGAACCGGCGGCGAGGAAGCGGCGCTGTTTGCTGGCGATTTGCTTCGGATGTACACTCGCTACGCCGAGCGTAAACGTTGGCAGGCGGAGCTGATCAGCTCGGTCGAGTCCGGCATCGGCGGGTTCAGCAAGGCGGTGCTGGCGATCAAGGGCAAAGGGGCCTACAGCAGGCTCAAGTTCGAGGGCGGCGTGCACCGGGTACAGCGAGTTCCTCAGACCGAGTCCAGCGGGCGAATTCACACGTCAGCCGCTACGGTGAGTGTGCTGCCGGAAGCGGATGAGATAGATGTTCAGATCAACAACGACGACCTGGAGATCGATACCTATCGCTCGTCCAGCGCGGGTGGGCAGAACGTGCAGAAGAACGAGACTGCCATCCGAATCACGCACAAGCCCACTGGAATAGTCGTTACCTGCCAGGACGAACGGTCCCAGTTGCAGAACAAACTGCGCGCTATGCGCATGCTTCGGACTCAACTCTATGAGAGAGAAATGCAGGCGCAGCAGGCGGACGTGGTTGCGCAGCGGCGTTCGATGGTAGGTTCGGGCGACCGGAGCGAAAAGAGCCGCACCTACAACTTTCCGCAGAACCGGATCACGGACCACAGGATAGATTACACCATCTACAACCTCCCCGCGTTTATGGATGGCGAACTGGACGACATGATCGACCGGCTGAATGCGGCAGACCAGGCGGAGAGGCTTCAGGCGTCCGGGGTGGAAGGCTGAGAGCGTCGTGAGCGCCACTGTCGGCGACGAACTTGTTCGCGCAGTTGCTTCGTTACGTGAAGCAGGCGTACAAACCCCCCAGTTGGATGCTCAGTTGCTGATGGCTCGTGCCGTTGGCACCTCCCGTCTCGACGTGCTTGCTCACCCTGAACGTGTCCTGGCTGACAATGAAGCAACAGCCCTTGAAGAGATGATCGACAAGCGCGCCTCCCGCTATCCTCTTGCTTATATCCTGGGCGAGAAGGAGTTCTTCGGCCTTGGTTTCATCGTTTCCCCGTCAGTATTGATCCCGAGACCTGAGACTGAGGTCCTCGTGGAGCAGGTGCTCAGACGAGTAGACAGAAATGCTGCTGTAGCGGACGTCGGAACAGGTACCGGGGCGATAGCCGTTGCGCTGGCGGTCAATCTGCCTGATGCTCGCATCTGGGCTGTGGACTCCAGCGAGCAGGCATTGAAGGTTGCGCGAGCAAATGCGGAGAAGCATGGGGTGTCGGAGAGGGTATGTACGCTTCAAGGCGATTTGCTGGAACCGCTTGTCGAACGCGGTCTGCGATTCGACGCGGTCGTATCCAACCCGCCTTACATTCCGAGGGAGGTCATACCCACTCTCGATCCCGAAGTGCGATTTGAGCCCGTCGAAGCATTGGACGGAGGAACTGATGGGCTCGATGCTTACCGGCGGCTGTTTCCGCAGGCGGCTTCGGTTACCGGACTGGCTGTTGTCGAGTTCGGAGCGGGGCAGGGCGCTGCGGTAGCTGAGACTGCCAGGGCTGCCGGTTTCGTGAATGTGGAGATCGTGCCTGATCTTGCAGGAATCGAGAGGGTAGCTGCAGCGAGCAAATGATTACACTCAAAGTCGATCCGAACAACCCTGATATGAAGGCCATTCGGGCCGCCGCCGATGCCATCCGGGACGGGCTGTTGGTGATTTTTCCGACCGAGACGGTGTACGGCCTCGCGGCAGATGCGCTGAATGAGGATGCCGTAAAGAAGGTCATCGCCGCGAAAGGCCGGAATGAGAAGGAGCCTCTTCCAGTGCAAGTAGCAAGCCTGAACGCGGTTTCGCAGGTTGCGGAGTTCGTTCCGGCAAATGCGAGGCCGCTTGCGGAGCTGTATTGGCCGGGGCCGTTGACGCTGGTGCTTACCCGGAATGCTTCTGTGCCGTCAATCGTTACTGCAGGCAAGGAGACAATCGGCGTTCGAGTGCCCGATCATCCCGTCGCTCTTGCTCTCGTGAAAGCGGTTGGGTCTCCGATCGTTGCCACAAGCGCGAACCTCACCGGAGAACCGCCGCCCACGAACGCGCTGGACGCTGTTCGAGGGGTAGGGGAGTCCGCTGAGGTCGTGTTGGACGGAGGCGACAGCCGCTACGGACAGGCATCGACAGTAGTTGACGTTACCGTGAGTCCTGCGAGAGTGCTGCGGCGCGGATCAATAAGCGTGGAAGACATCAGAAAGGTGTTGGGCGAGGTTGAGGAGTAGCAAGATCGTCGGTCGCATAGAGCTGGCACGGTTAGCCGGTGAGGCAAAGGACGCCGGCAAGACTGTTGTGCTGACCAACGGCTGCTTCGATATCTTACACGTGGGCCACGTTCGCTATCTGCAGCAGGCACGCGCGCTGGGTGATCTGCTGATAGTCGGTGTCAACACAGATGACTCCGTTCGCAGGCTCAAAGGGACCGATAGGCCGATCAACCCCGAGTGCGACAGAGCCGAGGTGCTTGCGGCGCTGGAGTGCGTTGACTACGTGACGTTGTTCGCTGAGGATACGCCCATTGAGTTGATCCTGGCCGTCCAGCCCGATATCCAGGTCAAGGGCGGCGATTACGCAGCAGAGGACATGCCCGAGGCCGAGGTTATGAAGTCGATCGGAGGAAGAATCGAGGTCATTCCGTTCTCGGCCACCGACTCGCAGGGCTATTCCACGACCGCTACGCTGCGTAGTATCAAGGGAGAGGAAACGGAAGGGGCATTCTGATGCCGGCGAATCTGACGCCGGACTACCTCGCTGCTGAGGCTCGATTTCGCGAGGCGGTCACAACTGAAGAGAAGCTTGCGGCCCTCAACGAGATGTATGCCACTATCCCCAAGCACAAGGGCACAGAAAAGCTTCGCGCGGATATCAAGCGTCGCATTTCCAAGCTGCGCGAAAAGGACAAACAGGGCAAGAAGGGCAGGCGGTTCGACGAGTTCCACGTGGAGAAGCAGGGCGCGGGCCAGATAGTCCTGCTTGGCCCACCTAATTCCGGACGCTCAACTCTGCTAAGCCGGCTCACCTCGGCCGAACCCGAGATCGCGGACTATCCACATACCACTCGTTCGCCGATGCCGGGGATGATGGAGTTTGAAGACATCTCGATCCAACTCGTGGACACGCCGCCGATGTTCGGCGAGCACACCGAAGGCGGAGTCATCAGCCTGGCGCGGAACTCCGACGCCGTCGCAGTCGTCGTGGATGCGTCCGAGAACGAGCTTCTGGATCAGATCGAGGAAACCCGGCAGGAAACGGCGAAGTCGAGAACGATTCTGATGGGGGCCAGATCGAAGGACGAAGAACTACCCATCGGCACAGTCACAAGGCCGGCCCTGGTCATAGCTAGCAAGATCGACCTTCCGGGCGCAGAGGACAATCTGGATGTGCTGCGGGAGTTCTACGCGGCGGAGTTCGATATCTGCGCGGTTTCGGCCCTGACAGGCGAGGGCTTGGAGGCTTTGCGACGTGCGATGTTCGATCTGCTGGGGATCATCCGGGTCTATACGAAGGTTCTAGGTAAACCTCCAGACCTGACCAAACCGTTTACTATACGGAGAGGAAGCACCCTGATGGACTTCGCTGCCGTTGTGCACAAGGACTTCGTGAGGCGGCTCCGGTTCGCGCGGGCTTGGGGGAAACACCATCTGGACGGCGCACAGATCGGCAGGGATCACGTGCTCGAGGACGGGGACATTGTCGAGTTGCACGAATAGCGCAAGGGACTATTGATGAGGTGGAGCTTCGCGGCAGCACTGCTTGCCCGCATCTTACCGCGGTCGATTATGCGGGACAAGCGCTTCTTCACGCTGTGGGAGAAGCGAGGCTACCACGTCACGCCGGTGCACTTCTACGAACCGATCCCCGACACGAGCCAGTTCAGAGAGGACATCTTCTCGTGGAACTCTGAGTTGTGCGGCGTCGATATGAATGTCGAGGGGCAAATCCGCCTGCTCGATGAGTTCGCGTCGGCATACAAAGAGGAGTACGACTCGTTTCCGTCTGAGCCAACCGGCAGCAAAGATGAGTTCTACCACGGCAATATGCTGTTCGAGACAGTGGACGCGGAAGTGCTCTACTGCGTGGTGAGACAGTTCAGACCGCGCAGGATCATCGAGATAGGTTCAGGGTTTTCCACGCGTGTCACTGCTACCGCGATTCGGAAGAACCGGGAGCTTGACTCGGGATATCATTGCGAGCTGACGTGCGTTGAGCCGAATCCAAGGCCTGAAATCCAGCAGGGCCTGAACGGACAGGTCAGGCTGGTGGAATCGAGGGCGCAGGACCTGCCGGTAGACTTCTACACGGTGCTGGATGAAGGAGATATCCTGTTCATCGATTCGAGCCACGTGATAACGCTCGGCAATGACGTGTGGTTCGAGTATCTGGAGGTGCTGCCGCGGCTCAAGAAGGGCGTGATTGTTCACGTCCACGATATCCTGTTGCCCAGGCTGTATGTGGAGCACTGGGCAAGGATGAAGATGTTCTGGGATGAGCAGTTCCTGTTGCAGGCTTTTCTTGCGTTCAACGGCAGTTTTGAGGTAATGTGGGCGGGAAACTACATGCACGTTCATCATCCGGAGCTGCTGGAGCGGGCATTTGCTTCCTATGCAGCCCTAAGGCGACCGGATGATCCGCGCAGGCCGATCCAGGGGCACAAGAGCTTCTGGATGCGCAGGGTAACGTGATGGCAGCCGGCAGGCCTGGCTGATGTTTGACGTGGAGACAGACGGATAATGGTTGCTGGATTCGTTTTGATAGCAGGCGTGATATTGATCCTGGTTATGGCGGCGCTGTGGTTTACCGTCGCGGGACTGCCCAAGGTGCTCACGTGCATCGTTCCAATGGCGCCCGGCCTTGTGATGCTGGGAACGTTCCTTCTTATCATAAGCGAGCTGTTCCTGTTTTTCGGCAGCAAGGACGATAAGCGCGCCGCCAAGCGTGACCTGGGATATCTGTTTCCTACGCTGCTGGTGAGCAGCGTACTCTGGTACGCGGCTTACAGACTCCTCTGGTGATTCAAGCTGGCTGGCTTGAGCTACAGGCAGCGGAAATCGCCTGCTCTTGTCGAGGCTAGGAAAGCGGACTCCTCACTGCGTTCGGAAAGACGGACCTTCCCTGCCCCCTCCTTCGTAACGAGGAGAGAACGATTCCGAGGCTGCTAGCGCTCGTTGGTAAGCACATCCATCATCGCCCAGAAGTTCTCCATCGGCGTTGGCGGCACGATCTGATTTGAGCAGCCTACTATGATCCCGCCCAGCTCGCTCGCAACCTGCAGCGCGCTTCTGGTCTCCTCCTTCACCTGCTCAGGTGTCCCCAGGTGCAGCGTCTCGCTCGCAATCCCGCCCATCAGGGTCAGTCGGGGGAACCTCTCGCGCAGCAACCGCAGATCCATTCCGCACCTGCGATCGATCTCATAGAAGCAATCGACTCCGGACTCGCCGAAAAGATCATCCGCCACGGGCCATAGATCGCCGTCGCTAGCGAACATGTGATAAGCCCCAGCCGCGTGGCAAGCATCCGAGACCTGCTTCAGTGCGGGCAGCATGATCTCGTGGAACGCCCTGGGCGAGTAGAACGGCCCGTTCTTTGATGCGAAGTCGCCGCCGCCCATTAGGTAACGCAGGCCGATTCGGGCCATCATCTCCGCCACTTTTGCGGCGTTTCGCGCGGCTGCCTGTGTGAGTCGTTTCACGAGGTCCGGACGGAGCGCTATAGCCTCCAGCCATACCGTGTCTCTTGGCACGGCCACTCCAACCCCAGCTCCGGGCACGGCCCTTCTGTCACCAAAGAACTTAAGCGCTGCCAGATGCTCGGCAAAGTGCTCGGGTAGGGGTTGGTACGCGTCAGCTTGTGCCTCGCGTGCAGCGACTGTGTCCTCCAGATCGTCCGGTGACAGCTCGGGCACGGTGCTCCGGTCAACCACCGGGAATAACTCGTGCTCCGGATCGAAGCGCCTTATGTGCCAGTTGCCATCCCGGCTGCCGTAGAAGAAGGTGAACTCGTCGATTTTCCGTGTCGGTCGAGTCGTCAGCCGCCAGTAGGCAGGCCGGACCATGTCCAAATCCAGGACTTCGGACAGCTCAAATGCATCTCGGCGCGAGCGCTCCAGGAATTCCGCATGCGCGTCCGGCCCATCCCACAGAGCGCAGGATTCTCGATATTGCTGGATTTCGCCTCCGACGTATGCTTCCCAGCCCAGTATGGCCGAAGCCACGCGGGAGGAGAATCCGCCCTGGTAGATGGGCGGCTTGTCGAACGGCTTGTGCTCAAACGCAGCGGCAACGCGCTCTTTCGGGAGCATTGGCGCTATCCTCGGTCCACGCGTACTCGAACAAACCTCGGCCAGTACATGCGGGCATCGTTCATAAGGTCATCGAAGCACATCGAGTTAGCGGCGTAGGTCAGGATCAGTTCGTTCGGCGCGGTAGCCAGCTCTGGATGCGCCTTGCCGGCGTATGATATCGCCTCCTTGTGCCAGTGCTTGTCCGGGCACTCGAACACCCTCACGGGCTCTGTCCACGGCCCTACAGGCGTTGGAGACAAACGTAACTCGATTATCCCCGTTATACCGACGGTGTAGATGGCCGCATACTGCTCGACGGCCGGGAGCCATGAAACGGAGTACTCAGTCGCAACTCCGGGGAAAAGCCCGTCAGCGTGCTCCCAGTCCGTGCCCCACTCACCGCCCGAGAGAAACCGCCACGCGCCGAAATCGCCGTACTGATCCTCGGGCACGCGCGCAACGATCATGTTGTTCACTCGAACACCTTCTCTCGCGGCTGAGTCTATGCCATACATATAGACATAGCCGCCGTCCTTCATAGTAGCCGAGGCGTAGCTGATCGTACCCTCCTTGCCGAAGCGGCAGAACGGGACACGGCGCTGCTCGATCTTCCACTTGTCGGGCGTGTCCTCGGGGTTCGGCACGTGCGCCAGGCTCAATCCGATTGTCTCGAACGGGAAGCCGCTGGTTACCTCGATGGTCTTGACGCGGAGCAGGAAGAAGTAGAGCCCATTGTTGGTGTGCACTCCGTCGAATAGCCAGAAGTAGCCCTCTCCCTCATCGGGTATGACGAACGAGCTGTGGCCTCCGTCCGGCGTGGAGCCGTAGTAGAACTGGACTGGCTCCGAGGAACCGGCGTTTTGGATGCCGACGGAGTTGTTGATCATCACGGTGTCGATGCGTTTGCCGTCTTTCACTGTGCCGACGAAGGTGTCGCTGAAGAGCCAGGCGATTCTGCCATCTCCGAGCGGGACCGAATAGTTGCCGTCGGCGCCGATCCACCCGCTCGTGCGGCGGAACGGGGCCTCAAGGTCTAATGCAGGTTGCGCGGATATCTGAAGCTCTGAAATGTTCATACAAGCAGGTTCCGCGCAACCGGTGATTACTCCTGCGCTAATCCAGTTCCACGGGAACATCCCAGGACATGGCAGTGGGTGATTTGCGTGCGCCCAGAACCTCACGCCTGATGTTCTTGGCAGACGAAGCGGCTGCCGCTGGTTTCGGGGCTGAAGTGCGGGAGGATGCCTGAGGCGAGCGGCTTGGACTGGCAGACGCGGCAGCGGGTCTCGCGGCCGCCGGGGATGCCTTGGTGGAGTGCGGGACAGCGCTCGTCACACGTTTCGGTCGCACGCTCATGGAGACGCCGCCGCAGGACGACTGGATTAGATGATATTGCCGTGGCCCGCTCGGGGTCTCGATGGTCTCGGTGGTCAGCTTTACGTGGGCGAGGCCCTTGACGGCACGACTGATTGGCACACACGGGACCTTGTAGCTTCGCAGGAAGTAACGCAGCGAGGCGCCAGCCGTGCGCTCAACGTGATCATCCTTCATCAGGCGGGCAATCGCCACGAATGAGAACAGCGCCTTGAGCTCCCTGTAGATCGGCCTTTGTGCAGCGATCTCGTCGTACATCTTGGAGAAGCTGCGAGCGAACTGCGCGCCGTAAGGGTCAGCCTTGCCGGCTCGAGTGATTGCGCCGTGCTCGTTCAGATACTCGGCCTCCGTGAGGAGTTCGACTTGGCAGCTTCGCAGGATCGTGGCGCCGTCGCGGACTTCGTAGGTAGTCTCAGCCGGGCTGAACCAGAAGCGGCTCATCGAGCCGCCGGCCAACATGGATGTGTTGCCCGAGATCAGCGCCTGCCGCTGCGCGTCCAGATCCAGATCGGAAATGCTCTTGAGGCCGTCGATGTCTAGCTTGACCGTTCCGTTGGCGATGCGTTTCATATAGTAGTCCGCGTCCACCATCACCTTGGCAAAGCGGCAATCGAACGGCACCCCGAGAACGCGCACCTTCTGGGGCTGGCTGCCTATCGCCTTCCAAGCTTCAGCGCGAGCCCGCATGGCTTCGGGAGTTGTCAAATCCGGGTGTGACTGATCGAAGTCCTTGAGCTGCTGGAACACGGCGGGGTTAGGGTCGATGGAGCATCCAGGGTCCGTATAGTATCTGACGTTTCCGACAGTGCGGGCGTATTCACCCCACGCGCTGCGCAGCGCGACCACGAAGTCCTCGAGGTGCAGCGGCGGCGCTTCCGGTTCCACGACGCCCAGCAGGATGATGTCCTTCGTCTCCGGATCGGGAATATAGCCGCAAAGGCGCGTGATTCCACAGAGACTTCTGGCTTCCTTGGTGCCCCTGCCTGACTTGAGGGCATTTGCCAGGGCGTTGAGGGATACGGCGCGCGTGGTTCTTGGCCGCGCATGCGACGCGGCACCGGCAAGCGATGCGAGAACGACGCACAGAAGCAGGGACGAAACGAACTTCCTGAACACGGGCTTGTCCTCTGCCAGCCGATCTGCTGGCTGGCTACATTCGGAGTATATCACCGTACGAACAAGCAGTCAAAGAACAGGCCGGGTCCCTTGAGACCGGCCCGGACTGGTGCCTGCGCGATAGTGCGTCTAGCCAGTTGTCTCGATCTTGGGTCGGTTGCCTCCGAGGAATCCTGTGGCAGGCAGGCTCTCTCGGATGCGTTCAACCAGCACGTAGACCGTGGGAAGCACGAGCAAGGTGAACAGGGTTGATGTGACAAGGCCTCCAACAAGCACGATGGCGAGCGGCTTCTCGATCTCGGCGCCTACTCCCGAGCTTGCAAGTATCGGTACCACGCCGAGCGCCGCGCAGAGGGCGGTCATCAGCTTTGGCCGAAGCCGGGCTATACTTGCCTGCCGGACCGCTTCTTCTTTGGGCACTCCCTGAGACTCCAGATCGCGCGTCTGCGTCAGCAGCACAAGCCCGTTCTGGACCGCGATGCCGAACAGCGCGACAAACCCAACGCCCGATGATACATTGAGACTCTCTCCGGTTATGAGCAGCGCAAGGATACCGCCCACGAACGCATCAGGCAGTGTGGCCAGGATGACGAATGCATCCGAGGCACTCCTCAGCGCTGCAAACAACAGCATATAGACCACGAACAGTGCGATCAGGGTGGCAAGCACTAGTGATCGCATCGCCCTCTGCTGGTTTTGGTACTGGCCGCCGAAGACGACGAAGTAGTCCTTGGGGAGATCGATCTTTTCGAGTCCTTTTCTGATGTCGGCTACCACACCCGTAAGGTCCCTTCCCTGAATGCTGGCATCGACGCTCACCCTGCGGTTCATGGCCTCTCGCCAGATGACGTTCGGGCCCTGTGTGAGGGTGATCCTTGCGAGCTGTGACAGGGGTATGGACGCGCCCGATGGTGTGTCGACCTGTATGTTCTCAATGGAGGCCGGATCGCTCCGCATCTCGTCCGGGAAGCGCACGAACACGCCGTAGCTCCGCTGGTTCCTCCAGACCTGCGTAAGTTCCTCGCCACCGATGGCCAACCGCACGATCTCTGAGATTCTGCCGACTGAGACGCCGTGCCTGGCAGCCGCCTGGCGGTCGATCTCTATCTGGAGCTGGGGTATGCCGGAAGCCTCACCCATCTTGACGTCAGCGACTCCCCGAGTCGCGCGTACTACCTGCTCTATCTCTCGGCCAATTGCGCCAAGCGTTTGGATGTCCGGCCCAAAGAGCTTCACCTGCAGCGGAGCGGGTGTGCCCTCCATGCTTTCGTCTATCTTGTTCTGAAGCGGCTGGGTGAATGCCGCTGCGAGGCCGGGGATGTGCTCTATCTCGTCCCGCACCTCTGCAAGCACATCGTCCGCAGGCTTCGTCAGCTTGTTTCGCGGCTTGAGGTTCACGAAGAACTCGCCGACATTGACCGGCAGCACGCAGCCGATGGCTCGTTCCGATCGCCCGTTCCGCTTCACCACCTCGGCGATGTTAGGGTTGCGGAGCAGCACCTGTTCGACCTGTTGGGTGATCCTGTGGTTCTCCTCAAGGGAAGTCTCGGGTGGCGTCATCGTCGATATGAACCAGGATCCTTCGTCGAGCTTCGGCATGAAGTTCTTGCCGACATACACAAAGCCGATAAGAGCAGGGACCGTTATAGCTATCGCAATGCCACGAGTCAGCCATGCGTTCCTGAACGCCCAGTCCAGCGCGGGCACGTATCCCTTCTTGATCCAACGTATGAACGGGACCTCGCCGTCGTTCTCCCCGTCAGGATCGAGGAACCTGCTCGCCAGTATAGGGGTGACCGTGAGAGACAGTGCCAGTGCCACGAGCATCGCCGCCGACACTGTCACAGCCAGTGGCCTGAACAGCAGACCCTCCATACCTCCCATCAGGAACAGCGGCAGGAATACGGCGACTATGATGAACGTAGCGAAAGCGATCGGACGTCCTACCTCTACCGCTGCTTTGTAAGCGACTTGCTCTCTCGCGTGAGGATCACCCAGACTGCTTCTGTTCTTGTGAAACCTGTGGTAGATGTTTTCGACCATGATGATGGAAGCATCCACCATGATGCCCACCGCTATAGCAAGCCCGCCCAGAGACATCGTGTTGAGCCCGATCCCCATCTGGCGCATCAGTATGCCCGCTATCGCCACCGACAGTGGCAGAGAGATCGCCACTATCAGCGTGCTCTTCAGATGCCCTAGGAAGAGCAGCAGGACGATGATCACCAGCACCGCACCGACCAGAATCGCCCTGGTCACGCTTGTGAGGGAGTGCTCGATCAGGTGCGTCTGATCGTAGTACGGAGTGAGCCGAACGCCCTTGGGCAGAGAAGTCTTCATCTCCTCGATGGCTCTTTCGACGCCTTCGACTACCTTGACCGTGTCGGCATTCGGCTGCTTGATGACGAGCGCCACAACGGCTTCCTTGCCGTCTTTGGTGGCAATGCCCCTCCGGATCGCGGTACCGTCCTCGACGGTTGCGACATCGCGCAGGAACAGCGGGGTGCCGCCCCTCTCAGAGACGACCGTGTTCTGGATGTCCTCCACGGAATCGAATCGGCCGATTCCACGCACGATATACTCAGTAGGACCGGTGCTGACGAACCCGCCGGCAGCGTTCTCGTTACCGCTCTTGACCGCGTCCTCTACTTCGGCCAGTGTGATGTTGTACGACCTCAACTTCGCGGGGTCGATGGTGACGCGATACTGCCGCAGGTACCCGCCCATGTTCAGGACCTCGGCCACCCCGGGCACCGTAAGCAGGTTGTAGCGGACCTGCCATTCGGCGATCTCGCGGAGCTCGATCAGCGGCAGATCGCCTTCAATGGCGAGCTCATACACCTCGGCGAGGCGGGTGGTCGCGCTGCTCAGGTTCGGCGCCTCGGTGTCCGGCGGAAGCTGGGATGCCACCTGGCTCATTCGCTCCGTGACGAATTGCCTGGCGCGCCAGAACTCCGTTTCGATGTCGAACTCCACAACCACCGAGGACAGTCCCTGCGTAGTCTGGGAGCGAATCCTGCGCACTCCCGGCAGGCCATTCATGGCCGATTCCATCGGCCGGGTGATCATCATCTCTATCTCTTCCGGCGCCATTGCCTCGTTCTCGGTCACAATGGTGAACACGGGAATGGTGATGTCCGGGTACACGTTTCTGGGCATCTGCTGGTAAGCGATCACGCCGAAGACGAGCGCAAGCGCAACCAGCATTATCACCAGTGCCTTCTGTTTGAAGGAGATGTGGATGATTCTGTCGATGATACTGCCGTGACTTCCGTCCATCATCCCCTCCTAATGGTCCGTGCAGCCGGCTTCGAGCTTGCCGGAACCCATCGCGGTCTTGATCTGGTAGGCGCCTGTCGTCACTATCGGTGTCCCCGGCTCAACTCCGCTGAGTACCTCGATCTTGTCTCCGCGCAGTTGCCCCGTCTTGACGGTGAGCTTATCGTAGGCGCCGCATGCGTTGGTGCCGGCTTTCTTGTCCTCGGGGCAATCCAGGCAAGGCGTAAAGACGATCTTCGTACCAGCATCGTCCAGAACGGCCTCCCTTGGAATGAGCACCGTCTGCCCACCCTTGGCTACGATGAGCGACACCTTTGCGAACATCTCTCCCCGCAGCAGCCTATCGTTGTTCGTGACGGCGCACCTTACCTTGGCTGTTCTCGAGTCCGGGCTGAGCACGTCGCTGATCGAGACTACCTTCCCGTAGAATGCCGTTTCGGGGTAGGCATCCACCCGGATCTCCGCGGACTGTCCTTTACGGATTTTCGCTAGGTCCTTTTCATACACGTCGGCCTCCACGATCACGCGGGACAGGTCGGCGATCACGAACATTGGCCGCGACGGATCGGCCATCTCGCCGACGTTAGCCGCCCGCGTGATGATCCGGCCGCTGATAGGCGAGCGTACGACTATGGTATCTCCCGAGCCACCGGGCGAAGCGCCCAGTACCCGGATTCTGTCGGAGGCGGCCTTCAGTTCGACCTCAGCGGACGCCACGTCTGCGCGAGCAGTCTGCAGCGCTCGCATATCCAGAACGCGACTGCCGCGGACCTTCTCCTCTCGCGCGAGATGCTGCTTCGAAATCTCGTACTTGGACTCTGCCTTCTGCACTCGTGCCTGTGCCTGCGTCACCTTCGACCGGGCGGCTTCAAGTGACGCCAGGTCCCGCCTGTACTCGGCCTCTGCGGATTCCAGGTCCTGTCTGGAGACGATCTTGTCCGCGTAAAGCTCCTTCGCGCGCTCGAGCCGTGCCTTGCACTGCACCAACTCGCTCTCCTGCCGGACGACCTCGCTCTGAGCCTGCGCAAGCTCGCTCTTCGCGTCGGAAATATCGCCCTGAGACGCAAGAGTCTCGGCGCGCGCTTCCTCGACCGGTCTTACGCTCGTCACGCCCAGCTTGACAATGCTCGTTTCTCTTTCGTAGTTCTGTTTCGCAGCCGACAGCCTTGCCGCCGCCTGGCGATATGCGGCCCTTGCTTCAGCCAACTCCACGCTGGATATGACCGCGAGCGCCTGGCCTCTGCTGACCCGGTCGCCTACCGTGCCACGGGCCATCATCACCTTGCCCGCTATCCTTGGGCTTACCTGTACGAGCCGGTCCGGCGGTACGGTGACTTTGCCGGTGACATTGACTGCCTCGCGAGCATCCCCCAACTGAGCAGGTTCGATCCTGATTCCCGCGATCTTCACCTGCTGCGCGTGCTCATCATGCCCATGGGCCTCATGGTCGTGTCCTTCGTGGCCAACGGCTTCAGAATGAGGGTGCTCCGCACCTCGAACCAGTGTGTATGTGATGCCTGCCGCAGCCAGCGTGACGGCGACGAGCAGTATTACCAATCGTGATCTCATATCTTTACCTCTGCGTTAGCAGGGCTCTCGATCGTGCAGGCCGCGGCCCACTCCAGTTGTGCTAACGCCTTCGCATACTCGGCCAGAGCAGAGTAGTAGTCCGAGCGCACGCTTCTCAGGGTTCTTTGGGCTTCGAGCAATTCCAGGTAGTTGTTGGCGCCCTTCTCATACCCTTTGCGTGCCATGGCGGCAAGTTCCTCGGACCTCTCAAGCACGCCGCCCTGATACTCCGCCACTACCTGGGAGGCGAAAGCCACGCGCTGCATCGCCTGTTCTACGTCGAGCGCTGCCGAGTCTCGCACGGACTCCAGTTGTCTCTCCTGACTTCTGGACGCTGCCTGAGCGCGCCGCTTCTCAGCACGGGCCGATCCCCAGTCGAGCACGGGAAGGGAAATCGCCACAGCTATGCCGCCGTCTTTGACCTCCGAATCGAAAGATTCCTTCCGTGCCTGGATAGCAACGTCCGGGAGTGTGCGAAGGGCCGCGGCTCCTATCTCGTTCTGCGCGGCGGCAAGCTGAGCCTGAGCTGCGGCAATTTCGGGCCGGTGCGCAAGCGCGGAGGCCGCAAGAGCGCCGCGATCAAGGGCTACCGCCTGGTGAGGATCCAGCGAACGCGGGACACTGAAGTCGGTAGTTGCCGGACGGGCCAGCAGGTTGTTCATCTGGGCCTTCGATTGCGCGAGGCGAAGCTGTGCCTGCGCGAGGTCCTGGCGGGCGCGAGCGAGTTCCACGTCCATCTTCAGCAGTTGGGCTCCTGGTACCGCGCCGACGTCGTACTGCTTCTGCACCGCCGCCCTCACTGTTTCCAGATAGGTAATGTTCTCCTCGTTGAGACTCACGACTTCCTGAGCGGCAGCTATGTCCCAATAGCCCTGACTGACCCTAAGAACAAGGTCCCTTCTTACGACTTCGGCATTGGCTCGCGCGGCATCGGCCTGGTAAGACGCGATTCTGCCGCGCACTCGCCTCGCGCCGTTGATCTCCAGCGGCTGCGAGAACAACACCGCTGAATCTGACCCGGCATCGCCGACCACCGATGGTGCAACTATGATTTCCGGGTTCGAAAGAGCCCTCGCGCCACGGGCGGACTCGCTGGCCGCCTCTGCCGAAAGACGCGCGGCTGCTGCCGCTGGGTTGTTCTTGAGCGCTATCTCCACCGCCTGCTGGAGTGTCAGTTCCTCCGCGGCAAGGTGTGATGGGAGAAGTGCTGCTGCAAGACATGCAATGACCTTGCACGCACGAAAATACGCACGCATATCTATCTCCTCATGGAAAAGCAAACTGACAGGGTTTGATTAGGAGTTGAGGATTGATGCGTTGCTGACTGGAGGGCGGAAGATGCCATTGCAGGAAGCTTGGGGAATTCGGATGCCGTCGTCGCCAGCGATTGAGGCGACCGTGACAGTGATCTCCGGAGAACAGTCGTTGATCAGGGCACAGCGGCAGACGTGGGTGCAGTTCCCGCTGCAGTCGCACTCGTCCATACATCCACTGCCGTGGCAGTCGGCGGCTAGGCAGCCGCAAGAGAGCCCCAGAAGCAAGATGGCTACAATTCTCAAAGCCCAGGCTGTTCTCATTGATTTCATTATACCACAGCATCAGATGAGCTAATCAGATGCCAATGAATCGCTTTTTGACTTTAAGCTCGGGTGGAGCTATACCCCAAATAGTGTGGCTGGCCTCCACAAGACCTCATACAGACGCGGGTAGGCCTGTTTGGAGCGGTCGAGGCGACTGTGTTCGACGGAGGGGACTTTGAAGCGATCGATCGAACTCTTGCTGCTGACGGCCATTTTCGCCTGCTTCTGCTGCCTTTCGAGCGTACAAGGCGCTGACGCGGATGATCCTCTGGTTGTTACGCTCACCAATCCCAGTTCGGGCGATATCGGAGGGCATTTGTCTACCAGCCAGACTGGGCCGAGTGTGTCGCAGGAGGAGGGCGTACACCACTTCAGGTGGAGCGCCATTGGATCGCCCAAGTATTCGGGCGTGCCCTTCCAGGTTACAATCACGGCTGAGGATATTATGGGCCGTACCGTAACAACATTTACGGGCACTGCGGCACTGAGCGCCATCCAAGAGCATCCACTTCATCCGATAGCCATAAGCCCGACCACCACTGGAGCCTTCGTCAACGGCGTATGGACAAGTCAGGTCACCGTCGCGTCGCCGGGGACAAACGTCGTGCTGAGTGCCGATGCCGGAATGGGCACCAGAGGCCCCAGCGATCCGTTCGATGTCGTGGACCCGCTGGTTGTCTCAGACACGAGTTTTGAGCCGGCAGGCCCGTGGGGCGGGCCGTTTGACAACGGTTTTGCTACTTACATCCTTACAAACCACAGCGACGCCCCCTGGACTGGAGTGCCGTGCCAAGTGCCAGTTGGATCTCAATGTGGGAAACCAGCGGCACGCTCGCGCCCGGGGCAACCACTGAGATATATGTCTATAACGCCCATGTCACTGCCTGTTCCTTAGAGCCCGGGATCTACTCGGGCGTGATATGCTTCACCAACCAGACGACGCATAACGTGGTCGCCAATCGTTTTGCACAGCTGACGGTGCGGGGACCGGATAGGCTTGAGGTCCGTCCCGCGCCAGGGCCCACGGTCGCCTGCTATCCATTCCAGGTGACCATAACTGCCCTGGATGAGCTAGGGATGGTAGTGACCAAATATTCCGACACCGTGTCGCTTAGCGCGAGAGACGGCACTGGAGCCCCGATTCCGGTGACGCCGACGAGTGCGGGCCCATTCGAGAACGGCAGATGGACGGGCAACGTCGTGATACCCCAACTCGTTCGACGTCCAGGATGTGATTGCCATATCGCCGACCACGGGGGTTGTGGCAAGCGGCCCATGGGGTGGTCCGTTCTCACCCTCCACCTCTGTCTATACTCTTATGAATTGCGGATCTGATACGGCGGATTGGACGGCTGCGGCGGACCAGGATTGGATCGACATCTCGCCAAAGAGTGGCAGCTTGGTGTCGGGGCAGGCAGTTCAGGTAGCTGTCAGCTTCGGCGACGCTGCGTACGCCAGGACGCCGGGAGTGTACACGGGAACGGTTAACATATCGAGTGCCGCTATGGGCAGCGTGGTGCCGATACCTGTCTCGCTTACTGTGCGCGGCGTTGATTCCTTCGCGTGGGGCGCGATTCCGTTGGTGCAGATGCCGAACGTGCCATTTGCGGTAAGCCTTACAGCCCTGGACTCAACCGGAGCAGTTGTAAGAGGCTTCACCGGCACGGCCGTTCTCAGTGGAACAAACACGACCGGATCGGCGGTGCCAATCACCCCTACGGTTACGGGCAGCTTTGTGCAAGGAGTCTGGACAGGAGATATCGCCGTGTCGACCGCCACTTCTGTCCGGCTGAACGCTGATGATGGTGCCGGCCACACGGGGAAGAGCGGGCAAGTCGTCGTCAGGGAGCCGCTGACAGTGACACTTAGGGCGGCCGGCCACGGCGGCCCGTGGGGAGGGCCTTTCGTTTCAGATTACAGCGATCAGTTGTATGCGGTAAGTAATGACAGCACATGGAAGTCGGTCAACTGGACGGTTTCCTGCCTCGTCGATTGGCTGACCGTTACTCCGGCCGGCGGTACGTTGGCGCCAGGGGCGACGGTGGATGTACGGGTGGTCCCGAACGAGAAAGCCGAGTTCCTCGATCCAGGTACCTACGTGTCCGTGCTCTCTCTCACGAACGTCGATACTCTCAAGACATATCAGAACTCGGTTAGCCTTGATGTGTATCCGGTTGCGCAGCTTGTGTGGGATGCAGTGTCCTGTCTGCAGAGCAGAGACGTTCCATTCGAGACCACCATCAGAGCAACAGACGTGAAGGGCAGGGTCTGTCCCGCATTCAATGGCAACGTTACGCTCACCGCCACCCATCCGGATACAGGTACGTGTGCGTCCAGTATCGTCCTTAGTGAGATCGGCCTCTATGGCGTTGTCGACTTTGGCCTGTTCACCGATAGCTATATCGAAATCCAGAACGTTGCCGATCAAGCCGTGGATACTACGGGTTGGGTAGTCGCGGTGGGAGACTCCCACACGGACATCAACTTCGTCAATAGCATCACCTGGGCGCTTCCGCCCTCGGTTGGGGCAGGGGAGACGCTATGCAAGAACGGCATACCCGGTGACCCGATCTACTGGGGCGGTCCTCTCAACTACAAGAAGAGCTGGAACGGGTGGGCCATGATCCTGAACGGCGCGGGCGAGATCGTAGACTTCGCTGCCTGGGGATGGAGCGCATCGGATATCGCCGCTATGCACCCGGTTGTCAAAGGTCGTACGATCACCATCGGGCCGGAGTGGTCCGGGCCAGGAATCGCCACCGCAGGCGCTCAGACGATTCAGCGCCAGGGATATCTCGACCGTAACCTCGCGGACGACTTCGCATGGATTCGGAAGCACAGCTATGGCCAGCCGAATACGGGGCTGATCATCCCGTTTGGCCCCCGGGAGCAGATGCCGATAACCCCAAACACGTGCAGCTTTGTGAACGGTGTCTGGAGCGGCCAGATCACGCCGATGGAGACGGCGGACGGCGTTCTGATTCTGGCTGACGCCGGGTCCGGAGTCATTGGCATTAGCGGGCGGTTCGACGTCATCGATCCCCTTGAGAACACGACCGTAAGTAAAGCCAAGACCAGGCCGGTCGGCTCTGTCGTGACCGTCGTGTCTGCCATAGTGACATCCACGGACGAGTCCGGTTTCTACATCGAGTCTAGAAACCGTTCCTCGGGAATACGGGTGAACATGACCGAGAGCGGCCGGAGCATCGGTGAAGAGGTCTGGGTTCACGGTCGTCTCGCCATCGACGCTAATGGAGAGTGCTGCATCGAGGCGTCCTCGGTTCTCGTCACCGGCGTCGGCGACGTCGCCCCGCTGGCGATGAGCAGTCGCGCGCTGGGTGGTGGCACGTCAGGTATTCAGGCCGGTGTGTGGGGTTGGCAGACGATCACAGAATCGCCAGGCGGGGCAGTGCGCCGCGTGCGGGGACAGGCTAACGGCCTCAACAACATCGGGCTGCTCGTCCGGCTGTCAGGTCGCGTCGTGGAAGTGGAGCCGGTAGATCCGCCAGCGCTTCCTACGTGGTTCAAGCTGGACGATGGCACAGATGCGGCTGTGAAGTGCGTGGTGCCGGAGGGCGTGCAGATATGTCGTCCTCCGGAGTGGACTAACGTTACTGTAACGGGCATATCATCGTGCGAGATGGTGGGCGAGGAACTGCATCGCGTGCTCCGTGTTCGAGAGCAGAGCGACATTGTTCGGAGATAGAGCCTCGGACGCAGCAGCCTCGGGCGTAGTCAGAGGTGCGCGTTCAGCGATGCGGTGGACCGGGCGCAGGTAGCATAAAGGGCAGCCCTTGGTTGGGCTGCCCTCTTGAATTCGGCGTGAGGTTCAGGGAGAGAGAATGAGCGGCTTATAGCCCTTGCATTACGCCGCCGCAGAACCCCGTTTATGCGCGACTCGCATACTGCAGTCTAGTATATGTCCCAGAGCGCTCTCGGATCCCTCAACGGATACTGGAAGCCGATGTCTCCGGCCCGCATGGGTTTCACGTGCCCATCGAGGAAGCAGCAGTTGGCTGTTCCCGCGTGACGGTTCACAATGCGATAGGCCCACTCTGATACTTCATACCAGTTGACGTTGTCCGGCGTGCGGAAGTAATCGACCGCCGCCGCATTCACCACTTCCTTCCAGTCGTTGGGATCACTGGCGTCGGGATTGGAAACCAGGCCGGTGTCAGCAAACACGACGGTTCTCACGGGCCAGGAAATATCGCTCAGCCGGCACGGGCCGTTAATGTTTCCGCGCCATCCGTACGGGGCTCCTTCGTGGATCAGCCTTCCGACCTGGGGGTGGTTCATACCGATGCTCCAGGTCTTTCTGGCAGGGCAGTTGACGATTCTGCCGCCCTTAGTGTACTTGGCCAACATCTGCCACCAGAGCTTGTACGTATCCCGGTTGCCGTAAGGTACCAGTACCTCGTGGTTGTCATCCATGTAGGACCGATGGGCCATAGCAAGCTGCCGCATGTTGCTCAAACATGACGTCGCGTGGGCCTTCTGCTTGGCACTTGTGAACACAGGAAAAAGGATAGCCGCAAGGATCGCGATGATGGCGATCACGACCAGAAGTTCGATCAACGTGAAGCCATTTCTACCGTAGGCGCGCATATTGACACCTCTCTGCTCGATCAATTTGTCCAGCGATTAGACAAAAGGATACTACCCCAGAATCGATTGCCTGTCAAGACCAAATTCCAAAAAGGCGCGGTCCGCAGCCCGGCAATTGCAGTAGGTCAGCCTCGCTGTTTTGCTACCCTTATTTTCGGCCGGTCTGCGCTAGAACCCGAGATATGCGTCGCCACGGATGAGCCTGACGTGCCCGTCGAGGAACAGCACGTTACTTGCTGAGTCACTGTCACGCCAGTTCAGGCTGGTCTGTATTTTCCGGCTTCGGTGGAAAGGCACCGCGTCCCGAGCGATTCGAAGGGTGGTTGCTTTGGGGCAGAAGCTGACGGTCTGGCCATTTATGGGGTAGTCGAACGGCAGAGGTCTGTTTGTGTCCCGGTACTGCTTCTGAAGCGAGAGGGGAATGAGCCTCCACTGGTAACTGGAACCGTACAGCGCGTAGTCGCAGATGGTCAATCGAGGGTCCGTCAAGTCAAAGGAATCACCGACCATCCTCGGTATGAGGTTGTCGCCCGGACACTTGAATATCTCACGCTTGTTGCCCACATATTTGTAGAGCTTGGAATGAATCTGTCGGTAATCGGGTTCCTCTTGCAGGTTCGCTCTCATGTAAGCGCCTATCTGAGGGCAATCAGGCATCCTTCCTTGATAGGCTTCGCAGTACCCCATCAGTCCGGCGTAGATCTGCCTCAAGTTGCTTGAACACGAGGAGGTACGCGCGTTCTCCTTAGCGGACGCAAGAAGAGGAAAGAGTATGGCGGCCAGGATCGCGATAATGGCAATAACCACCAACAGCTCAATGAGAGTAAAACCATGTCTCCGCATATATGTCGCGCCCCCTCACGTCGGTCGACCGCCATCTGTCAGCCGACCGGTTTGCTCTGTTTTCCGCACAAGCCTGGCGATTCGCGAAACGTTGAATCATTCAACTGCTAGGAGACTAGCATGCACCCAGCGCCGTGTCAACACTTTTTCCAGCCCGTGGACAAAACGCCCAGCTACCGCTCTACCTGCACAAAAAAGATTCTGTCCTGCAAAAAAACGGCCTTGACAGGCAAACATGTTGGGGGTAACATCCACATGTATTATGTCCAGCGGATGGAATAATAAGTCTGTTAGTATTCCGGACAGGATCCGTCTAGAGATCAAAGCAGGGCATATATCTGGCCGAGGAGAGGATTGTGAGGAAGCCCAACAGCAGATCGGAACTGATGAAGCGCAGCAGTAGATCCTTGATAATGATGTGCGTCGGAAGGACCTCTGGAGTGTCGCGCTCCGACATCGTAAGAGAGACGGGGCTCAGCCGCGCTCATGTCTACGCCGTAGTAGATGAACTGATTGCTCAGGGGGAACTCATTGAAACCGGTTCGGTCAGTGCAGGCCGCGGACGTCCGAAGACTCTTCTGGAGGTGAACGTCAACAGCACCTATGTGGGTGCGGTGTGGCTCGCTGAAGATCACATAGAGGTTGCCATTGCCGGAGCGACCGGCAGGACGCTTGCGAGACAGACTCTGCAATACAGCGGAGACTCCGCGAATGACGTGGATTCAATTGCCTCGGCTTTTGCCGCGTGCGCCGCGCAAGCACGTGTCTGCACGAAACGCGTCCGTGGCGTAGGGGTTGTCGTCGCTGGTCTGGTGAATCCCGCTTTGGGATTGATCTGTGCAGCGACACACAAGCACTACGGCTTTGTAGGGGTGCCTATCGCTAAGGTGCTCCAGGAGAAGCTGGGTGTTCCGGTGGTGGCTGATACGGACATTCGAGCGGCTGCCGTAGCCGACCGCTGCTACAGCCGCGAGAGCGAACGAGTGTTGTATGTGCAGTTCGGAGAGGCGGTTGGTGCTGCCTTTGTGATATCGGGAGAGTTGTTTGGCGGAGCGCACGGAGCCGCGCCGCTTTTGGGGTATGCGCCGATTCTCGACGGGATCTCCCTGGAGAAGTGCACCTCGGACTATGCCTTTGTAGATGCCTTGTGGCCTGATCTCGGGGCAAGGACGTTGGCTCCTGAGCAATTTCGGGAAATGGTGCGGCGCGGCATCGATCTGGCAACCCGCGGAGATGCGCGCGCTGTCGGTGCTGTAAAACAAATTGCAAAATACATGGGCTTTGGCATAACAGTTGCACTAAGTATGCTGGATCCTCATAAGATTCGGATCACGGGCACACTGATCGACTGCTTCCCAAAGCTGATGGTGGATATCATACGCCGGGAGGCGCTTTCAAGTGTAGCCCCGTTGCTCACTGGCGTCGATATACAACCGCTGGTCGGATGGACTGACTTCGGTCTCAGGGGAGCCTACGGTCTGGTATTGCTGGATGGATTCCGGAGCCTGAACCGTGACATCGACGATACACTCATCGCGCCGTGGCGCGCGGGTTCTGAGGCCGATGGCGAAGAAGCAGCGCCGGTTGTTTCGGATTGAGCTTTGATCGGCGAGGGGTTTTCCTCTCGTGGCATAGGGGCCCTGATAGAGGGCCTTGGGATGGGCGTGTCATAATGGTTGCGCTACGACGGTTCAGGAGTCGTCGCACTTGGCCGCGTCTTTGAATGTTTCTCAGTATCAGATGGAAGTAAGCTGTCCTCCCTAACAGGAGGACACACAGCCCGGTGTGAGTCTATTTCCACTGACATTGCCAGGAGGTGGTGCTGCCGCCCAGCCTGCGTGCTGGTGCGGACTTGCCGACAACACATCTTGGAGGTCTGGGTTGCGCTGTTTGGTGACTGTGTCTGTGGCGCGCTTCGGGCCTCGAGTGGTTCACGGTAAGGACAATTGGCAATCCCCCTGCCAGGGTGTTCCTATCGTGGACGGAGATAGTGGCGTTTCCCACTTGTGTGGCAGGCCGGGAAAACCCGGCGCACGCAGCACGGCGCAGACCGTGCCGAAAACGCAGATCAGTCTGGAGCATACCAGGCGATCTGGCTTTCTAGTGGCCGATGGACATGGCGCAGACCATGCCAGAATCAGTATCCTTTATTGCGGAAGCCTCGGCTGACGCAACCAACCAGGTAGTAGCCGGTGGACATGGCGCAGACCGTGCCAAGCAGAACAAGAGTGATCGCCAAGTTTATTTGACAGGGCGATCATCTAGTGGTTGGAAAGCATGGCGCAGACCATGCGTCTGCATGCGGGCCCTAAGGGCTCGCTCACCAAACGGTTGAAGCAGACTTGTGCTTTGGGGCAGACCAGCATGAGTCGAAAAAGGAGAAGCGACAAAATGAAAAAGCTACTATTCGCTCTCGCATTAGTTCTAGGGCTGCTGCCGGCGGCCGCCTGGAGTATGAGCAGCACCACTAACTATGACTTCGAGGGCACTTATCAGACGGGGGACGAACCAGGCGCAGCTCCGGGCTGGTACAACTTCAAGCTCGGAGATGCGGCTCCAGTCAGCTCAGAGGAGACTGGGTCCGTCCATAAGGGCGCAAGCGCTCAGAAGGTGGACGCGACCGATGCCGATGGCGGCGTGAAGGCGCTGTTTACTGCTACACAGCACAGCATCTACACGATCACCGTGTGGTACAAAGTCACCTCTGGTACCGCTTCTATCGCGGTTTCGCCTACCGCGGAAGAGACTCCGGAGAACATGACGGGGTGGAAGACCCTTGAGGCCGCACCGGACTGGCAGTCGGTGACCTTGACTACGGTCGCCAAAACGCCCAAGATCACGATCTTCCTTAGGAACACCGGTGGCGTTAGCTATTGGGACGACATATCCCTCGTTGAGAGCACCTACCCACTTCCTCCTCCCGGCCCTATGATGAGGCTTTGGGCGGAGACAGTCTGGTGGCAGCGACCTGAGAACGGTCATCCGGCTAATGGCGCCGGTAACCCGATCGGCCATGGCCAGGTGCTGGTCGACGGTGATAAGACGATCATCGCAGAGGGCGAAGCCGGCGTGCTCATGTACGGCGACGAGCAGAAGGACGGGACTGCTTTCCTGCAGTCCACTCCGTTCTGGGGACTGAACTGGCCGAACAACTATACAAGCAAGGCCGGTACGATGATGAACGGCTACCTGTATTCACAGGATATGTTCTACAACATCTATCAGACGACGCCTTGGTCGAATCCTTGGGGCACCGCGATGGTCTCGGGTAGAGACTATACGGACGCCGACTGCAACGGCCTCGTCACGGACGGGACCTACCTCTACGGTTCTGAGAACACCGGTGCTTGGAACGATGGTGTCACCAAGATCTACAAGTGGGCGGTCGATCCTGCTGCCAACGGCGGCAATGGCTCGCTCACCATCGTTCCGGGATGGCCTGTGACCATCCCTCGGCCCAACTCCTGGTGCAGCAGCCTTGGCTACTACAATGGCAAGCTCTACGCTGCTGAGGCGTTCTTCGGGAGGAATATCTTCGAGATAGATTGCGCCACCGGCGCTATCACTCCTCTGCTTTCGGGCGCCAACCTGATTCCCAGCCAGGCGACTACCGATATCTGGTACATGGGTCAGGTTGCTCGCTGTGGAGACACCCTGGTGCTGGGCACTTGGAACCAGTCCCTTATCACCTGGAAGCTGATTGACGGCGTCTGGACAATTCAGTCATTCAACAACTTCCAGGTCGGTGACCTCGGCGGTCCGAACATTATTGGCCTCAGCCTGAAGCCTGGACCTGACGGCAACGCCAAGTATATGTGGATGTCTGTGCAGAACGTCGTGAACTTCTGGGATCTCACCCCGTTCTCTGGCGGCGTCACTGATCTCGGTGACCCGATGAACTGGAAGCAGGGTTATCCGGTCTACACGAAGGCTGTCGTGACGGCGCACGCGCCGAGCCAGGGCTTCTGGGTGGAGAACCAGAGCCGAACGACTGGCGCGTTCGTGGCTTACCAGGGAGCTCTCCCGGCCGTCGGTAAGTTCGTCACCATTAAGGCAATGGCGAGCAAGAATGACGGCGGCGAGAAGATCCTGACGCCGATTGCCGCTGCTGATGCGGTGGTGGAAGGCGAGACTGCGGATCCGGGCGTTGAGCCGCTGATTATGACAGGCAAGAGCCTTGGCTCCTCTGCTACGGGCATCGGAGTTGCGACTGATG